>NZ_JBICLB010000040.1:0-351332 GCF_043104845.1 Delftia sp. WSY_7
GCGCGGGCGTTTTTTTGTGGGTCGAGCTGCTCACTCGTGCCAGTGCTCGGCCACCCAGGTGGCAGGCCGGATATAGCGAAAGCGCCGATTGCGCCGGCCGGCCAACGCGTCAGGCGGGTTGCATTCGCCGTGGAAGATCACCACGCGCGCACCATCCGGCACGAAGGGCGGCTTCCAGTAGTTCGTCGGCCATGCGGGAATGCAGTGGTACTTGAAGCTGGGGCACCAAGCCTGCGGCCAGTACTTGAGCTTGCCCTGCTTGTGCAGCATGTCGGACAGATAGGCCTGCTCATTGCGAAAGTTGCGGCGTATCTCTTCGAAATGCGTGCGGAAGTAGTCCAGCACCTCGGGGTGGGCACCCAGCTCGAAGCGGTACACCGAGGAATTGCCCGTGATGCGCCACGGACGCTTGTAGTCGTGGATGATCAGGAACTCGCCGGGCTCGGTGAAAAAATCGTCCAGCGGCCCGGTGATGACCACGTCCACGTCAAGAAACAGCGCCGTGCCGCGCAGGCCGTGCAGGTCGGCACTGAAGGTGGCGAGCTTGTTCCAGCCGCGTTCCGGAATGCCCGCGGGCAGGTTCAGCGGAGGAATCGGCAGGCATTCGACCTCGTCGCGAATCCCCACGCCGTCATCGGTCAGGCAGACAAGGCGAAAATCGCCCTTCAGATGCCGACGCACCATGGCGTAGAGCCTGTTGACATACTCCGGACCGTACTTCTTGCCCCACTTCATGCAGATCACGAAGCGCTGCTGCGCAGAGGGGGAGGCGGAGGGCGGTTGCGCGGCCTGGGCCACGCTGGCGGCATGGGATGCTACGGTCATGGATGCGGCGGACTCAGTCTGCCTGACGCTTCTTGACCGACTTCTGCTTGGGCTTGGCGCGCTTGACCTGGCCACCTGCCGTCAGGCGCTGGTTGCCCAGCACGCGGATCTGCTTGACCTCGGGCTTCTGGCCCGAGCGCTTGCTGAACTTGAGCATCTTGACATCGCGAGGGCCGGGCATGCGGTTCTCGTCGATGGCTTTTTCCTTTTCCGGCATGGGGCGCCAGAGCACCAGCAGCTTGCCGATGTGCTGAATGGGTGCAGCGCCAAGCTCGTCGCACAGCTGCAGATACATCTGCTCGCGTGCGGCGCGGTCGTCGTTGAAGACACGGACCTTGATCAGGCCATGTGCGTTAAGGCCGGCGTTGACCTCCTTTTGCACGGCAGCCGTCAGGCCGTCACCCCCGATGAGGACCACGGGGTCCAGGTGGTGTGCGTTGGCGCGGTGTTCCCGGCGCTCGGCGGGAGTCAATTGAATTTGGGGCATGGCCGTATTATCGAGGCTGAAAGAATCCAGCATGAAAGTCAATAGTAGTAGCCGTCACAGATGGCGACTACTCGTCGAGGTACTTGCGCAACACCGGCAGCTTGCCGGTGTTTCTTTTCCCGCTCGCTTCGTCCGAGATGCGGCGAACGACGATCACGGACACGTCGAAATGGCGCGCTGTTGCTGACTTGGTCCAGCCCTCGGCCAGCATGCGCAGAACCTGCGCTTCTTGCTCATCATCCAGCTTCTTCGGTCGGCCGAATACGCGCCCGCGCTTGATCGCCGCGACCTGTCCAGCAACCGTGCGTTCGCGAATGATGCCGCGCTCCAGTTGGGCCACCGCGCCGAGAATCTGAACCATAAAGACGCCCAGCGGCCCGGTTGTATCCAGCGGCTCGGTGAGGGAGCGCACTGCAGCACCAGAGGCTTTGATCCGGTCGAGGATCATCAGAAGATCGAGCAGCGATCTGGCGATGCGGTCCATCTTGTAGACCACCAGAGTATCGCCCGACTGCAGCGCTGCAAGACAGCGTTGCAACTCCGGGCGCGCGCTCACTGAACTGGTTTTCTCTTGATAGATCTTTGTGACGCCTGCGCGGTTCAGCGCGTCGAGCTGGAGGTGTGTCTCTTGGTCCCGTGTCGAGACACGAGCGTAACCAATCAGCATGTTCTGTTTCCGTTATTGCGACCGGCCAGATGCTATTGAGCTGGGGTGTGGCCGTGCGTGTGTGTTTGAGTGAGAGAGCAGGGCACAGGGCGTTCGCAATGTGAGCCAGGGCTGCACACGGCAGCCGAGGCGCTACGCGCAACAGCCGTTGTCTTTTAGGGCGGCGGTTTGCGGCCCGCTGAGTCCAGGCGCTGCGCTTCGCGGACCTGGGCCGGCGCGGCCGTGGATGCAACGACGCGGCAGTGTTCGACCTGGTCGAGCTGGAAGCTCGCGCAGGCGCGCTGGGAAGATCGTGAGCACATCGCCGGGTACGTCGCGCGGGACAAGTTGATCATCAGGGGCTTCGCCCCCGATACCCCCGTGCTACCCGTGCAGAGATAGTGCCCAGCTCCCGCGCTGCGGTTTCCCAGTGAAGACTGTTCCAGTCTCCCCTGTGAAATCCTCTCGCTCCCGCAAAAATGCCGTGATACCGCCTCTCGGCAAAATGCCGTCCGTGCCCTGCTGCGCCCTGCGGTTTCAACGTGAAAAACTACGTTTTCCTCGTCGAAATCCTCTGGCTTCGCTAAGAACCAGGGGTTATAGAAATTGCTCTGCATTCATTGGTCATGTCATTCAGCCAGCGTGGCCAGGCCGCTCCTGCCCTGCGGTTTGCCCGTGAAAACCTGGCGGTTTCCCCGTGCAAATCCTCTGGCCTGCGCTCAGTTGAGCAGCGTCGATCGCACCTGCGCATTGCGCCGCGCCAGGCTCTGCAGGTAGCCCTCGGGCTCGGGCTGCTGCTGGGCCAACTGCTGCACCTGGTGCTGCAGCGACGGCGCCGGCACGAGCTGGACCATGGGCAGTGCCGGCACCGGCTGTGCGCCATGCGCTGGCTGCTCGGCCCTGGCCTGGCGCTGCGATGGCTGCTCGCGCTGCGGCATGCGCCAGTCAACGAAATAGCCTTTGCGCACGATCTGCAGGCAGACGTCCTTAGGCACCGTCATCTGCGTGGCCTGCTGGGTGTAGCAGTCGCAGCGCTTGCCCATGGCAACGCACGCAGCCGGGTACGGTGCTTCGACCGGCTGCGTGACCTGGTCGTAGGCCGGGGCGCTGTGTGGGAAGCCCGGGATGCGGGGCTTGTAGTCTGCGACGTACTGCGCGGGGGTCTTGGGCTCCCGTGCCCCCGAGCCTCCAGGACCTGCCCCGCCGCTGGCGGCCGCGGAGCTTGGCGGCTGCGCGCCAGGCGCGGTGGCCGCGGCGGAGGCGGAGGCGGCACCGCCTCGGGCCTTGTCCAGCACGCCGCCGAACAGCTTGATGCCGCCCCAAATCGCCAGCACAGCCAGTAGCGCAGCGCCCGGAATTGCCCAGACCTTCAGCGGGATCTGGCGCTTGATGTTGTGCACGTCGGCGCTTTTGTACCAGGGCTTGGTGATCCAATTGCCAGCCTTGTCCTTCTTGCCGAACGCTTGTTTGGGATAACGCCAGGGCAGCTTTTCGGACTTGCTTTTGACCTTCTCTGGGTCGGTCTGCATGCGCGGCCACTTGTGCACCATCGCGTTCTCGCTGCCGAAGGCGCGGACGACGTGGTAGTGGGTCTCACAGAGCTTGCGCGGGGTCTGGTGCACCAACGTCGGGTCCTGCGTGATGAAGTAGAAGTCGATGCCGCGCTTGCCGTGCTTGGACAGCTCCAGGATGGGGAGCGGCACCCGCGCGCCGCTGCTGGCCATGCCCCAGAAGTCCTGCAGCTCGTCCACGACGATGATCGAATCGTTGGGCAACTCCATCCACTTATCGGGGTGATCGATCTCCTGCCAACCCTCTATCGTGACCTCGGGGATGTTGCATGTGTAGACGGTACGGCTCTCGGCCTTGGCGCGGTCCTGGACGTGCTGCAGCGTCCAGAGCGTCTTGCCCTGGCGCGGCAGGCCGGTGACGAAGTTGATGGGCATGCCGGCCTCCTATCGCTGCACCAGGCGGCGCACCTTGTCGCCGCCGAGCGCGTTGAGCATGACCTTGACGCCGATGGCGCTCAGGATGATCGACAGGTGGACGTCGATGCGAAAGAACCCGGCCCACTCGGCCAAGCTGGATGTGCCCACGGCGCCGATCAGGCCTGTGGCCTGCTGCTTCACATTGTCGAGCAATGTGCTGATGCCAACGTACTCGACAAAGCCAAAGCCCAGGGCAAGCAGGACGCGGCCGACCAGGCTGCCTGCGATCTGCAGGAGGCCACCCAGGAGATAGGAAACGATCAATGGCATGAGGACCCCTTATGCAGATGACTTTTTGCCGCCCAGCACCCACACCATGCAACCGAGCAAGGTGATGCCGACGCCGGCCGAGGACAGGATGCTCAGCGGCCCACAGATGCGGCTGAAGGGAATCTTGAATTCGGAGCTCGTGCCGCCGAAATTCAGAGGAATGGATGGGTCCGCTGGGCAACTGCTAGACCAACCAAGCCCGGCCTGGTCGAAAGTGCCTACGCTGACCTGCTGCGCACGATCCCTCATGGCATCGGCGCTCTTGTCATCGCTGCCGTTGATGGCCCGGTTGGTCAGACTGTTGGCGTCGGTGTCCTTTTCGAACAGCTCGCAGTTGCGCCTGTGCTGCTCGCGCGCCATGGCGCACTGCAGTGCGTCCCCCTCGCACGTAAAGCCTGCCTGGCAGCTACCGCCAAAACTGCTCTTGTCACCGTCGTCTTCGCCGTTCCCATTGCCGCCAGTACCGTTCCCGCCGCCCGTGCCACCCGTGCCGCCTGTGCCTGTGCCGTTACCCGATCCCTTGTCGTTCGGGTTGAGCCCTTTGCACACGGCACTGGCCGTGTTGCGCGCGCAGTATTCATCCTTCGGAGCGTTCACGACGGTTGTGCTTGTGCCCGTGGTGTTGCCGTTCTTGTCCTTGTCTACCACCTTCGTCTCTGTGGTGCATTGGCTGTACGTGCATGTGGTCTTCGTCGTGGTTTCCTTCTTGGAGCCATCGGCGCCGGTCTCCGTTTTCGACTTGTCGTCGCCGGTAACCTTCTCGTATGGCAAGCAAACCTCAACGCCGTTGTAGGTGCCCTGCTGCCCGTTGCACTTACCAGGTGGTTTCGTGCTCGGCGGCTTGACTTCCTTTTCCTCGGGCGTGCCCTCATTGAGCTTGTTGATGACGTCAGGATCGCAGGTCGAACCAACGAATTTACCCGAGCCCTTGGTCCACCACTGGCCCGAGTTGTCCTGTGCCGATATTGTGGTGCTCCCCGAACTGATCATGCAGCCCTTACTGCAGCCCGGAAACTCTGGCTCCCACGACGACCCTCCACCGCCAGCGCCCGCGATGAATTTCTCAGCGGCATGGCAGAAGAAATCTGCCCCCTGGCCGCGTCCCTCGAACTCGGTGGGGAATCCTTTCTTATCGCTGCACCATTGGGGTAGCCCACTACATTTATCGTCAGGATTAGGTTGGCAAACCCCGTCTTTTTCCTTAAAACCTAACTTGCATTGACAAGAGTTATTAACCCTCTCCGCGTTCATGCCGCACTGAGGCTCTGCGAAACACATACGCTGGAAATACCCACTACTTCCTGCGGAGCCCCCTATATATTCCCAGCCACATGCATCGCCAAAGCAGCGCCACGACTTAGATACCTGCGGTTCGTTAGCGTGATTCGTGGATGGATAGTTTCCTGGGCTGCAGAAAGGCGCAGCTATAGAGGCAGACTGTAGAAAAGAAAGAAAAAATGTGAGCGCAATTACGCGGTAAATATGAGCCATAGCACCCTCACGGCCAAAAGATGATGCCGCCACAGAGCAGCATCGTCAGAAGCACCCAGAAACCGTTCATTGCGTTCTCCATCCATGCATAAAAAAAGGGCGCTCACACAGCCGCATGAGCGCCCCTAACCAGCTGGCCGTCAGGGCCTGCTGCACGCGCTTACAGCACGCGTTGAACCCACTTGTAGAGCTTGATCACGACCACCAGCGAGATCACGGCCACTCCGATAGCGGAGATGGCCGTCACGCCGCCCGTGATGGTCGACACGATGTCAGTCGTGTCGATCGTCACGCCAGCGGCATGCGCACCAGAGGCCAATGCCAAGGTCGAGCCAGCGACCAGCACTTTTGCAGCGGTTGCCACATCGGAGCCAGCGGCTTGGGCGCGGCGCTTCACAGCGTTGATGAGGTTCATTCTTCTTCCTTCGATTCCAGGTATTTACGGACCTGGCGGAGCACAAACGCCACCGCCATAGCCATCAGCATGGCCCCTGAGATTTCCACCGCCGATTCGAGATCCAGGTAGAACGGCGACAGCTGCGCCAGTTCCAGCCTGGTGATGACCAGCAGCGCGCCGGGCGTGTCGCATGACACCTCGATTTGCTGCTGGGCACCGGGTTGTATGCAGTACATCAGGCACCTGCGCCGGCGTCGCCGCCGCGCTCGCAGGCTCGCGCCACAGCGCCGCCAGCGGGAGCGCCCTGTGCTTGCTCCTGCGCTGCCTGCAGCTTGTCGAGCTCGGCCTGCGCGCCACGTGCCAGGCGCGAGAACAGCGCTGCACGCTTGCGGGCATGGGCGATGCGGTTGCGCCGGGCCAGGAAGTCGCCCACAACCTGGAACACAACGGCCAGGGCGCCGAAGAAGGCGTGGTACAACGCCGCGCCCATGACGCCGCCGCCGATGGCCAGCAGGACGATGGTTTCGCTGAAGCGCTCAGGCTGCGTTGCAAGCTGCTGCCACATGTCAGGCCTCGATCGCGTCCAGCGTGAGATCCACCGGTGTGACCATCACCGTCTCGCCAGTCTCTTGGTTCGTGCTGCGGAACGGCTTGCGCGTGAAGCCGCCCAGCTGGGCCACCACGGTGATTTCGTCACCCTGGGAACCCAGAGACTGCTTGCTGCGGATTTCGACCGTCTGGGGGCGGCTGTAGGGGTCGGGAGCGGGCGTCACGATGCGCGTATAGCGTGTCTTGTCGTGCTTGCGCGATGCGTCGATGCGGCCGCGCACGACCACCTGCATCACATTGAGTTTTCCGGAAGCGGGGGATGCGCCTGGCGCGGTCTGTGTCGTCATGATTTCAGCCTTTCCATCTGGGCCTGCAGCTCGGGCCATGCGAGTCCGGCAACAACGCCGGAAGGTTCAACCTTCTTGGGGATGCCCACCACGCGCACCTCTTCGACCAGGTCAGCGATGCTGCAACTGGTGGTCTCTATGGCCTGGTGGATGTATTTGCCGTAGCAGCGCTGCAGGTGATGCAGGCCGTGGGCCAAACTGCCCTTGACCTCTTCGCGCACGGTCGGGATTTCCTCCGCCGCCGCTTCGAGCATGTGGGCCAGGGCCGGGTATGCGCCCGCGAAGTACTTGTCCGGGTTCGTGAGCACGTCCAGCGGAATCACGCGGTCGCGGTTGCCCAGGCGGACTTCGTAGCGGGTCCAGTCGCTGTCCGGCATGTTGAGCTGCCGGCCCTTCTCGTAGACGCACAGCGTCTTGCCGTTCTTGAGCTTGCCCACGTACATCGTGCGTCCCTTCGTGCCTGATTCGTGCCAAGCGCCCTGCGTGTCAAGCTCAGGGTTTCGCCCACGATTGATGAATGCGCCCTGATCCCAGAGCGTCAATGCGTCATCGACGGTGTATTCGCCATCGAGGAAGTCCACGGCCAGGTCCACGCGGCTGATCGTCGCGTCCAGGCCCTCCAGCAGCTCCTGCAGGCTGGCCCAATCCGTGACCAGGCCGCAGCCCTTGCCGTTGAGCTGCAGCAGCCAGCGGCCCTTTTGCGACTCGCCGCCCAAGGCGATGGAGCCAATCTCTACCTTGGCGCCATCGTCCAAGCGCGCCGTGACCCTGTGGCGCTCCGTGAAGCCGAACAAACCGCCGTCGAGCTGGGCCGTCAGCGGCCGGCCCATGAGCTGCCCGACAAAGCTGATGAGCCCGTGAACGCTCATTGCGGGCTGATCGAACGTGGCATTGAGCCAGTCGATCTTTGCGGCGCGCGAGCGCGCCTCAGGGGATTCCGAAGTGGACGTGGTGGAAGAACTTTCCACCCGTGTTACAGCACGGGCGGAAGGCGCTGCCGCGCCAATAGTGCGCAGACGCCAGCTAACACCCCGTGCGGATGAGGGGGAGTCGATCAATGCGATGCTCATGCGGGAATCTCCCCAGCTTGGGGAATGCGATGAGGTGCATAGCGAAGGCGGTACACCTCAGGACTGACGAAGAGCACATTGCGACTGCCGGAGTCCCCAACTTGGGGACTGAAGCTCAGACGCATCTGACGCTCCATGAAGGCCACTTGCTCGCCAGACGGGGCCATGTGATCGGCGCAGATACCGCCACTCGTGACCTCCAGGTCATGCCGCGTGCATGCCGTGCGGGGGGCAATCACCGGCGAGTCATGGCGCGTGACTTCGAAGTGCACGCAATTGCGGCAGCCAGGCCGCTGGCCCGGCGTCTGGTAGCCCACCTGGGTATGTTTGGCGACGAGCCTCATGCGACACTCCCCAAGATAGGGAAAGGAGAGTCGCAATGCTGCAAAGAACCGTGCTGGCCGTGCTCATATGTGTCGGAGCCGGCGTATCCGCCCAAACTGTTTATCGATGCGGAAACGCGTACAGCGACGAGCCCTGTAAGGGCGGAGCAGTCGTTGATGTGCGGCCAACCGAGGGGGCCCATAGCATGAGTGGCCAGAAACGCGTGAGCAATGAGGCCACGACGCGCCAAATGTGGCGCAACGTTGATAAGGCGTTGCAGCCGCTCACTGGCATCTCTCCTGAAGAGGGTGAGCGGCAGCGTGAAGAACGTCGCTACAAATCGATTCCCAGAATCAAGATTGATCCTTGAACTGGTGCCCACCCCCTGCCCGGCGGCTGGAGCCGGCAAGCTGGCCGCCGTTTGTGCGACAGGGGATGGACGTTCGAAAAAGGGGGGCATGCCGGCTCCTGTGTGAAAATTAGCATCGATGTACAGATGTACAACGGTGTAAACATGCCGCGAAGTGTACATCAATGTAAAACACAACACCAGGAGTGCGCCGTGTCGATGTACGACCTCAAAGAAACGATTGAAATGGCCGCAGCCCAAGTGGGGAGCCAGCGAGCGCTAGCAAAACTGCTCGGAGAGCAGGATTCAACGATCAGCGCCTTCAAGAATGGCCGAGCGTGCAGCTATCAGAAACATGCGCAGATCGCGGCTGCAGCGGGCTTGCAAGACCGTGCCGTTCGCATCCTCTTGGAAGGTATGGCTTCCACATTGAGCGATGATCTCGCCCATGAGGCTCAGGCCAAGGCGGGCATGCTGGCCATGCTGAGCGCCTTCCCGCCGGAAGAAGCCCCCACTTCGGAATCAGAAGAAATGAAAGTCAACACAAAAAGCAAGAAGGTCAACAAGGCTTGGCTCAACAGCCACGTCAACGATCCTTACGTCAAGGCCGCCCAGAAGGACGGCTACCGCGCGCGCGCGGCCTACAAACTCAAGGAGATCGACGAGCAGCTCAAGCTCATCCGGCCGGGTGCCACGGTGGTGGACCTGGGCTGCGCACCCGGGGCTTGGAGCCAGTATGTGCGCCGTTGCCTGTCGCCCAACGGGGCGGCCGTCGGCGCTCTCAACGGCCGCATCATCTCGCTGGATCTGCTGCCCATGGAGCCCATTGAGGGCGTGCAGTACATCCAGGGCGATTTCCGCGAGGAGCCGGTTCTGGCCCAGCTCCAGGAGGCCCTGGGCGGGGGCAAGGCCGACGTGGTGGTCTCCGACATGGCTCCCAACCTGTCGGGCAACGGCACGACGGATGCGGCGCGCATTGCGCTGCTGGTCGAACTGGCGGTTGATTTTTCCATCCACCATATGAAACCTGAAGGGGCCTTGGTCGTGAAGCTCTTCCACGGCGGGGCCTACGACGACCTGGTGGCGCTGTTCCGGCAGACCTTCAAGGTGGTCAAGCCGATCAAGCCCAAGTCCTCGCGTGACAAGTCTTCGGAGACGTTTTTGGTGGGCATGGGGCTCAAGTAGGCCTGTGCAGCCGCCCGGCGCTGCCCTGACCCGGGTCAAGACCGTATTCAAGCTATGGCTGCTATAGAGGGATATAGGCGACCAGCCAGCTTGAAACACCTAAAATGGACCGCAAATACGCTTCGAGCACGCTGGAAGTCGTTTTATCTGTATCCCCCATTGGAGCCCCGCTTGAACAATCAGTGGTTTTCAAAAATTGCCGTCTGGCTGGTCATCGCCATGGTGCTGTTTACGGTGTTCAAGCAATTTGACACCCGTGGCGGCGCTGGCGCGTCCCATGTCGGTTACTCCGAGTTCCTGGAAGAGGTGCGAAGCAATCGCATCAAGAGCGCCACCATCCAGGAAAGCCCCGGCGGCACCGAGATCGTGGCCACGACCAACGATGACCGCAAGGTGCGCACCACCGCCACCTACCTGGATCGCGGGCTCGTGGGTGACCTGATCAACAACAACGTCAAGTTCGACGTCAAGCCCCGCGAAGAAGGCTCGGTCCTCATGACCCTGCTCGTCAGCTGGGGGCCCATGCTGCTGTTGATCGGCGTGTGGGTGTACTTCATGCGCCAGATGCAGGGCGGCGGCAAGGGCGGTGCCTTCAGCTTCGGCAAGAGCAAGGCCCGCATGCTGGACGAGAACAACAACACCGTGACCTTTGCCGACGTCGCAGGCTGCGACGAAGCCAAGGAAGAGGTCAAGGAAGTCGTGGACTTCCTCAAGGACCCCAACAAGTTCCAGAAGCTCGGCGGGCGCATTCCGCGCGGCCTGCTGCTGGTCGGTCCTCCGGGTACCGGCAAGACGCTGCTGGCCAAGTCCATCGCTGGTGAAGCCAAGGTTCCGTTCTTCAGCATCTCGGGCTCCGACTTCGTGGAAATGTTCGTCGGCGTGGGCGCGGCCCGCGTGCGCGACATGTTCGAGAACGCCAAGAAGAATGCACCCTGCATCATCTTCATCGATGAAATCGATGCCGTGGGCCGCCAGCGTGGCGCAGGCCTGGGCGGTGGCAACGATGAGCGTGAACAGACCCTGAACCAGATGCTGGTCGAGATGGACGGCTTCGAGACCAACCTCGGCGTGATCGTCGTGGCTGCAACCAACCGTCCCGACATCCTGGATGCGGCGCTGCTGCGCCCCGGCCGTTTCGACCGCCAAGTGTATGTGACGCTGCCCGACATCCGTGGCCGCGAGCAGATCCTCAATGTGCACATGCGCAAGATCCCTGTAGGCCAGGACGTGAACCCGGGCGTGATCGCGCGCGGCACGCCCGGCATGTCGGGCGCCGATCTGGCCAACCTCTGCAACGAAGCAGCCCTGATGGCCGCGCGCCGCAATGCGCGCACCGTCGAGATGCAGGACTTCGAGAAGGCCAAGGACAAGATCATCATGGGCCCCGAGCGCAAGAGCATGGTCATGCCCGAGGAAGAGCGCCGCAACACGGCCTACCACGAGGCAGGCCACGCGCTGATCGGTAAGCTGTTGCCCAAGTGCGATCCCGTGCACAAGGTCACCATCATCCCGCGCGGCCGTGCGCTGGGCGTGACCATGAGCCTGCCCGAGAAGGACCGCTACTCCTACGACAAGGAGTTCATGCTCAACCAGATCGCCATGCTGTTCGGTGGACGCATTGCCGAAGAAGTGTTCATGAACCAGATGACCACGGGCGCGAGCAACGACTTCGAGCGGGCCACGCAGATCGCACGCGACATGGTCACCCGCTACGGCATGACCGACGCGCTGGGTCCCATGGTCTATGCGGAACAGGAAGGCGAGCCTTTCCTGGGCCGCTCGATGAGCAAGACCAACAGCATGAGCGAGCAGACGATGCAGAAGGTGGACCAGGAGGTTCGCCGCATCATCGACGAGCAGTACGGACTGGCGCGCAAGCTGATCGAGGACAACTCCGACAAGATGCATGCCATGGCCAAGGCCATGCTCGACTGGGAAACCATCGACGCCGAGCAGCTCGATGACATCATGGCCGGCCGTGAGCCGCGTCCTCCCAAGGACTGGGTGCCGCGCAACCCGCCGTCGTCCGACGGTGGCAATTCGTCCGGCGGCACGCCGGCAGTGGATGCCGACCCTGCGCCCACCACGGCCTGAGCTGCTTGCCGCAGAATCGGTCAATCCCATGCAAAGGGCCCTGAGGGGCCCTTTTGCTTTGCTTGCAGGATGTGTTCAATTGCCCGCAACGGCCAGCGATGAACCCGGTCCGGCAGGCGCCTACCTTCAGGAAATCCCATGCCGCATCAATGGCAGACTTCGCGCTTTGTTCTAGACCTTCAGCGTCCACTGGTCATGGGCATCGTCAATGTGACGCCCGACTCGTTTTCCGACGGCGGGCGGCACAACACGGTGGAGCAGGCCTTGCGGCATGCAGAGCAACTGGTCAGTGAGGGCACGCACATCCTCGATATTGGCGGCGAGTCCACCAGGCCCGGCTCACCGGCTGTTCCGCTGGATGAGGAGTTGCGGCGCGTGCTGCCTGTTGTGCAGGGCGCAGTGCAACTGGGCGTGCCTGTCTCCGTCGATACCTACAAGCCCGAGGTCATGCAGGCCGTGCTCGATCTGGGGGCTGACATCGTCAACGACATCTGGGCGTTGCGCCAGCCGGGCGCGCAGCAGGTGGTGGCCGCGCACCCGAGCTGCGGCATCTGTCTCATGCACATGCATGGCACGCCGCAGGACATGCAGACCACGCCCATGCAAGGCGATGCCGTGCCCGCCGTGCGCGATTTCCTGCAGTTGCACAGCGATGCCCTGCTGGCCCGGGGCGTGGCGCGGGAGCGCATCGTCTGGGACTATGGCATCGGCTTCGGCAAAAGCGTGGCACAGAATTTTTCCCTGCTTGCACGCCAGCATGAATTGCTGGGCCTAGACTTCCCGCTGCTGGCCGGCTGGTCGCGCAAGGGCTCGCTCGGGCAGGTCAGTGGCCGTCCACAGGGCCAGCGCATGGTGCCCAGCGTGGCGGCGGCACTGCTGGCGGTGGAGCGTGGCGCGCGCGTGGTGCGCGTGCACGACGTGGCCGATACGGTGGCGGCATTGACGGTCTGGCAGACCATGCACGACAACGACTGAACAACAAAGGAGCACTATGGCACGCACATATTTTGGTACCGATGGAATTCGCGGCCTGGTGGGCCGTTCGCCCATCACCCCCGACTTCGCGCTGCGTCTGGCGCATGCCGTGGGCCGTGTGCTGCGGCGCAAGGAAGCCCGTCCCATGGTGCTGATCGGCAAGGACACGCGGATCTCGGGCTACATGCTGGAGAGCGCGCTGGAGTCCGGGTTCAACTCTGCCGGCGTGGACGTGATGCTGCTGGGCCCCCTGCCCACGCCGGGCGTGGCCTATCTGACGCGAGCCCAGCGCGCCAGCCTGGGCGTGGTCATCAGCGCCAGCCACAACCCTTATTACGACAACGGCATCAAGTTCTTCAGCGCACAGGGCACCAAGCTGCCCGATGCCTGGGAGGAAGAGGTCGAGCAGGCCTTGACCGAAGATCCCGTATGGGTCGACTCTGCCGCTCTGGGAAAGGCCCGGCGCCTTGAAGACGCGGCAGGGCGCTACATCGAGTTCTGCAAGAGCACCTTCGACCATGCGCTCACGCTCAAGGGTGTGAAGATCGTGGTCGATGCGGCCCATGGCGCGGCCTACCAGATCGCCCCCAAGGTCTTCCATGAACTGGGGGCCGATGTGGTGGCCATTGGCTGTGCGCCCGATGGACTGAACATCAACGAAGGCGTGGGTGCCACCCATCCCGAGGCCCTGGTGCTGGCCGTGCGAGCGAACAAGGCCGACTTCGGTGTGGCGCTGGATGGTGATGCCGACCGGCTGCTGCTGGTCGATGCGGCAGGCCGGCTCTACAACGGCGACGAACTGCTGTACCTGATGGCGGCCGATCGGCTGGCGCGTGGCGAGGCCGTGCCGGGCGCCGTGGGCACACTGATGACCAATATGGCCGTGGAGGTGGCGCTGAAGTCCCAGGGTGTGGGCTTTGTGCGCGCCAAGGTCGGCGACCGCTATGTGCTGGAGGAGCTGCACCGCCAGGGCTGGACCCTGGGGGGCGAGGGCTCGGGCCATCTGCTGGCGCTGGACAAGCACACCACGGGCGATGGCCTGGTCAGCGCGCTGCAGGTGCTGCAGGCCTGCGTGCGTTCGGGCAAGAGCCTGTCGCAGTGGCTGTCTTCGGTCCAGCTGTTTCCCCAGGTATTGCTCAACGTGCGGCTGCAGCCGGGCCAGGACTGGAAGCGCAACACCCAGCTGGAGGAAGCCACCGAGGCCGTCAAGGCCGAATTGGGTGATACGGGGCGCGTGCTTATCCGCGCCAGCGGCACCGAGCCTTTGCTGCGCGTGATGGTGGAGGCACGCGATGGCGACCAGGCCAGCCGCTGCGCCGAGCGCCTGGCCAGCGTGGCGAAGAATTCACCCATGCCCTGAGCGGCGGGCGGCACGTTCCCGGCCATGGAAAGCCGACGCTGCAGGCTTCGGCTTTTTCGTCTGCAGACCGTGGCGCGGTGAGCTGTTCAGCCCTGGCTGCGCAGAAAGGCCTCCAGCGCCTGGGGCGGCAGCGGGCGGCTGAAATGGTAGCCCTGGGCTTCATCGCAGCCTTGCTCGCGCAGGAACTCCAGCTGTGCCTCCGTTTCCACGCCTTCGGCCGTGGTCTGCATGCCCAGGGCCTGGGCCATGCGGATGATGGCGCTGACTATGGCGCGGTCATTGCTGTCGTGGTCCAGGTCCTGGATGAAGGACTGGTCGATCTTGAGTTTGTAGATCTGAAAGCGCTTGAGCTGGCTCAGGGATGAATAGCCGGTGCCGAAGTCATCCATGGCCAGGCGCACGCCATGCTCGCGCAGCCGGTCCATGGTGGCCGTGGCCTGGCGCGGATCATGGATGGCCACGCCCTCGGTCAGCTCCAGCTCCAGAGAATCTGCCGGCAGGTCGCTGTCGAGCAGGATGCGGTTGATGATTTCGGGCAGTTGCTGCTGGTGGAACTGGATGGCCGACAGGTTCACGGCCACCTTCAGGTCCCGCAGCCCCGCATTGCGCCAGGCCTGCAGTTGCTGCATGGCGCTGCGCAGCACCCATTCGCCGATCTGCAGGATCTGGCCGCTGTCCTCGGCGACGGGGATGAACTCCGCGGGCGAGACCGAGCCCAGCTCGGGGTGCTCCCATCGCAGCAGTGCCTCCACGCTGCGCACGCGCCCGGTGCTCAGGGTGATCTGCGGCTGGTAGTGCAGATACAGCTGATTGCGCTCCAGCGCCCGCCGCAAGGCGTTCTCCAGCTGCAGGGCGCGCAGGGACTGGGCCTGCATCTGCGGAGTGAAGAAGCGGTAGGTGTTGCGGCCGGCCTGCTTGGCGTGGTACATGGCCGCATCGGCGGCCTGTGTCAGCGAGTCGATGTCGTGGCCGTCGCGCGGGTACAGCGCGATGCCCATGGACGGCGCAATGGTCAGTTCGTGGCGGTCGATCTGGTAGGCCTGGCGCGACGCCTCCTGCAGCTTGCCTGCCACGCGGGCCGCACCCTGGGCATTGGCGCCGGGCAGCAGCAGCACGAATTCGTCGCCGCCGATGCGGGCCACCGTATCGCGGTCACGCACGACGGCACGCAGGCGGCGGGCAATCTCCACCAGCAGGGCATCGCCCACGCGATGGCCCAGCGAATCATTGACATGCTTGAAATGGTCCAGGTCCAGGAACATCACGGCCAATGGCGTGTCGTTGACCTTGGCCAGCTCGATGGCGCGGGCGCTGCGCTCGGCCAGCAGCGTGCGATTGGGCAGGCCGGTGAGCGCGTCGTAGTGCGCCATCCAGTAGATGCGTTCCTGGTCCAGCTTGCGGTCGGCGATCTCGCGGTGCAGGTTCTCCACCGTGGCGCTGAGTTCGCGTGTACGGTCGCGCACCTGCTGCTCCAGCAGTTCGTGGGCCTGGCTCAGGGCCTGCTGGGCGCGCAGACGGTCGTCGATGTCGCTGACGATCCAGATGGAGCCTTCGCGTGCATCGCCCGGATTGATGAGCCGGCCCGTCAGTTCACCCCAGAACAGGCTGCCATCCTTGCGGCGCAGGCGGCGCTGCGTGCGAAAGGACAGGCCCGCGCTCAGCGTGCGATAGGCCTCGCGCCCCAGACTGCGCAGCTCGTCGCGGCTGGGGTGCAGGTGCTCGCTGTTGATGCCGACCAGCGCATGCTCGCCCGCGTAGCCGAAGATGTCGGCATAGCACTGGTTGCATCGGACGATGACGCGCTGGCGGATGAAGACGATGCCCACGCCGGCATTGTCGAGCAGTGCCTGCTGCTCGCGCAGGCTGCGCTGCAGCGACGCCGCCATCATCGAAGACGGACGTTCGAGTACAGGGTCGTACGCAATCGTCGGCGCGGACATGGCGAAGCGTTAGGGCGGTGGTAAAGGGATGAGGGGGAACTTACAAAGTGTAGCACTTGCGCGCAAAACAGCATTTTGTCGTTCCCTGGCGAGGGCAGGGCCTTGGTTTTCAGGTGCCGGTGGACTGTCGTTGCCGGCCCTTGGCCTGCGCATCGAGCTTGTGGGCCAATTCATAGAGCACGCCATGGCGCAGGGCGCCGTGCGTGACGCGCATGCGCTCGATGCCCAGGCTGGAGAAGATGCCCCGCATCACGCTCATACCGCCGCCGATCATGGGGCGCAACTCTTCCTTGAGTCCGTCCATGTTCACACGGTCGACATGGCCTGCGCGCAGCAACTGCGCATGCAGCCAGTCCAGTCCCTGCCGCGTGATCCAGCCGGCCGTGCCCCCGGGCGCATGGGCCAGGACCTTGACAATGGCACCGGCCGTGCCCGAGGAGCCATAGGCATGGCTCCATTGCCCGGCAGCGAAAAGTCCTGCTTCGGGCGCAATGATGTCGGCCACGGCTGCTTCGGCCTGGGACAGGGCCTGGGCCGACAGCTCGCCATCGGGGAAGTGGCGCAAGGCCCAGGTCACGCTGCCGAAGGCGAAGGAGCGTGCCTGCAGTACTTGCCGCTGCTGACCCAGGCACAGCTCGGTCGAGCGGCCGCCGATGTCCACCACCAGCCTCCGCTGGGCGCCGGGCGGCAGCAACTGGGCGACGCCGCGATAGATCAGGCGTGCTTCCTCCTCGCCGTCAATGACCTCGATGGGGCAGCCCAGGATGCGCTGGCCTTCGTCCAGGAAGATCTGGCGATTCGATGCCTCTCTCAGCGTCTGCGTGGCCACTGCACGTACGCGGTGGCGGGGCAAATCACCCAGCACCTGCGCATAGCGCTCCAGGCAGGCCCAGCCGCGCTGCATGGCCTCCAGGCTCAAGGCGCCCTGGGCGTCGAGGGCGCTGCCCAGGCGTATGGCTTCCTTGCGATGGCTGAGCAGCTGTACCTTTGCGCCGTCGCTGCGGGCCATGGCCAGCAGGCAGCTGTTGGAGCCAATGTCGATGGCGGCCAGGCGGCTTTCGGGGGGATTGGAAGAGGACATGCGCGAAAGGCGGACGACGGCACGGCTGCGGCAGGTTTGCAGCAGCCAACGGCATCCAGGGGAAGGCGGCTAGCTTAGCACCCCGGCGATGTCGCGTCGCTCTCGTGCCGGTGTGACTGGGTCATGACCTTTGCGTGACGGTTTCTGCGCCGTTGCTTGCGCCTGGCTTGGCTTGTATGACAGATGTCATGAACAGAGGAATGTATGTCATGAACATGTCACAAATCCGGGGCAGACTGCCCGAATCCCCGGCTAGCGGGGTGACTACCGGGTCCTGCCCAGGCCGGGCCCCTGCATCCATGCCCCAGACATTCACGCCGATTCCCGGTGGCGCCTCTGCCGCACCTGCCGAACCAGAACATGAACAGGGAGCGCGTGCCGTGCCCGCAGGGCCGGCTTCGCTGGGCATGGCCCGCCAGACAGCTCCCATACCCGTCTCTGCACCCCTGAATGTCCCGATGATGCCTCTGGCGAAAAGCCTCTCCACCGCCTTGTCGGAGCTGCAGGGCCAGGCCATTGCGGCTTCTGCCTCTGCTTCTTCTGCAAGGCTTCCCGCCCCCGAATACACTGGACTGCACGCCACAGCCGAAAGCGGTGAAGTGCAAGAGCAGCAGCAACAGTTTCTTGACCGTGACCATTGCATCCTGGCCTTCAATGAGCGCGTGCTGGACTGGGCCGTGCGTGAAGATGTGCCGCTGCTGGAGCGTTTGCGCTATCTGTGCATCGTCTCCTCGAATCTCGACGAATGGTTCGAGGTGCGTTGCGCCCCGCATGTGACGGCCGCCAAGGCCGGCGACGCCAAGGGCCTGTACACCCTGCAGAGCTTCCGCTCGCTGATGGACAAGGCGCATGAGCTGGTATTGCGCCAATACACGCTGTACAACCAGTCGCTGATTCCCGCCTTTGCGGGGCAGGGCATACGCGTGGTATCCCATGGCGAGCGCAGCAGCGCCCAGCGCAAATGGGTGCGCGAGTACTTCCTGCGCGAAGTCCAGCCGCTGCTCATGCCCGTGGGCCTGGACCCATCCCATCCATTCCCCCAGGTGGCCAACAAGGCGCTGAACTTCATCGTGCGCCTCAAAGGTGTCGATGCCTTTGGCCGTGCCAACGAGGTGGCCATCGTCAAGGTGCCGCGTGTCTTGCCGCGCCTGGTGCGCCTGCCCGAGAAGATCGCGGGCAAGCAGCGCCTGTTCGTGAGCATCTCCAGCATCGTGCGTGCTCATCTCGTCGAGTTGTTCCCGGGGCGTGAGGTGGCGGAGTTTGCGCAATTCCGTGTCACGCGCCATTCGGACCTGGCAGTGGATGAGGAAGACGTCAGCGACCTGCGCACGGCCCTGCGCCAGGGTCTGCACCATCGCCACTACGGCCAGGCGGTGAGGCTGGAGGTGTCCTTTGCCTGCTCGCCCATGCTGTCCGACCTGCTGCTGGGCCAGTTCGGCCTGCCGACCGAGGCACTGTTCCGCGTCAAGGGGCCCGTGAACCTGGTGCGCCAGTCGCAGCTGGTGGATCTGGTCGATGACCCCGCGCTGCTGTTTCCGCCTTGGCGTCCGGCATGGCCGCGCCAGCTGCAGCCGGGCCGCTCGGTGATGGCCCAGATCCGCAAGCGTGATGTGCTGATCCACCAGCCCTTCGAGAGCTTCGACGGCGTGCTGGAGCTGCTGCGCGAGGCCGTCAACGACCCCGAGGTGCTGGCCATCAAGCAGACCATCTACCGCACGGGATCGGACTCCGAGATCATGCAGTTGCTGGCCGAGGCGGTTCGCCGCGGCAAGGAAGTGCTGGCCGTGCTGGAACTCAAGGCCCGCTTTGACGAAGAGGCCAACATCAACTCCGCCGAAAAGCTGGAGGCCTTGGGCGCCCAGGTGGTCTACGGCGTGCTGGGCCTGAAGACGCACGCCAAGATGCTGCTGATTACCCGGCGCGAAAAGCGCAGCGGCCAGCTCAAGCGCTACGGCCACCTGTCCACCGGCAATTACAACGTGCGCACGGCGCGCCTGTACACGGACATCAGCCAGCTGACCTGCGATGCGCAGATCACGGCCGACATGGATGCCGTGTTCAGCCACCTGTCCAGCCACAACCGCTTGCCCAAGCTGCACCAGCTTGTGATTGCGCCGTTCCAGCTGCACGATCGCATGCTGGCGCTGATTGCCCAGGTGGGCGAGGCCGCACAGCGCGGCGAAGAGGCGCGGATTGTGCTGAAGATGAATGCGCTGACTGACGAGCTGCTCATGCAGGCCCTGGTGCGTGCCGGTCAGCAGGGCGCACGCATCGATCTCATCGTGCGCAGCGCCTGCATGCTGCCGCCGCAGCGCAAGGGCTGGACGGACAACATCCGCGTGCGCTCCATCATCGGCCGCTTCCTGGAGCATTCGCGCGTCTTCTACTTCGCCTGGGGCAATCAGCAGGAGTTGCTGCTGTCCAGTGCGGACTGGATGAACCGCAACATGATGCGCCGGGTGGAGCTGGCCTGGCCTGTGCGCGATCCGGCGTTGCGCCAGCAGGTGATAGACGAATGTCTTGTCGCCAGCCTGCATGACAACCGCGACGCCTGGACGCTGGAAGCCAATGGCGCCTACCAGCGCGCACCCTATCCGACCACGGGCCTGGGGGCGCAGAACGCCTTGATGGAGCGTTACGGCTCTCGGGCCTGAGCCGTATCCTGTCAGGGCGCCGCGCGCCTGCCCTGTGCAATCGAAAAAGCCCCGCCAACGCATTGCGCTGGCAGGGCTTTTTGCTTGTCGCTGCGGCAGCCGGAGACGTTCGGTGTTCAGTGCAGATGCAACTGCAGCGTCCAGGGCGTCTTCTGCCAGGCCACGGCTTCGGTGCGCAGCAACTGGGCGGACTGGGGGTAGCTCCTGGTCCAGCCTTCCGGCACGGTCAGGTGAAAGACGCTGTCCGAGCGGTGCAGGCGCATGCCCTGCAGATCGGGATCGCGCCGGGCGTGGCACAGCTGCACGGCCAGGCGCAGCGCCAGCAATGGCCAGGCCACGGCCCGGTCCTCGATGGCAGCCTCGAGCTTGCGCAGCTTGCCCTGGTGGCCAAGCACCAGCTGGGTGATGCGTTCGCGCAGCTCCACGGGCCAGGTGGCGGCACTGCAGTGTTCGGTGATGTAGGCGCCGTGGCGGTGGTAGGCGCTCAGAGAGATGCGCATGCCGATCTCATGCAGGCTGGCAGCCGTGTCCAGTGCGTGCGTGGCCAGTGCATCGGGCGGCTGCTGCGCCTGCAGCGATTGCCAGGCCCAGCGTGCCACCTTGCGAACACGCAGTGCGTGGGATGCGTCAATGCCGAAGTCCTGTTGCAGCGCCGCGATCTCGGCGGCTTCGCGGTCAGCAGGCGGCTCGTGTTCCAGCAGATCGTGCAGCACGCCCTGGCGCAGCGCGCCCTGTGCAACCTCCAATTCGTCGATGCCCAGCAGGCCCAGGGCGGCCATCAGAATGCTCAGGCCGCCGGCGATGACGGCTCGCCGGTCTTCCTTGAGTCCGGCCAGGCGGATGCGGTCCACGTGGCCGGCGTCCATCAACTGCTCATGCAGCCAGCGCAGGCTGTCGGGCGTGATCAGCCGCCCGGAGTAGCCGTTGGCCGCCAGGATGTCGCCCACGGCGTTGGCCGTGCCTGACGATGCATAGGCGCAGTCCCAGGCGGTGGCTGGATAGGCCGATACGGTCTGGGTGAGGGCTGCCTGCGCCGCCTTGATGGCGGCCGAGAAGTGCGCGCGCGACAGCGTGCCCTCGCCAAAGAACTGCGTGCTCCAGGCCACGCTGCCTATGGGGTAGGAGGCCACCTGGCGCGCTTCGCCATGCTGGCCGATGATGACTTCGGTGGAGCGCCCGCCAATGTCCACCACCAGACGCCGTTGAGACGATGGCGGCAGCAGGCTGGAGACGCCGCGATAGATCAGCCGGGCCTCTTCCTCGCCCGAGATGACTTCGATGGGAAAGCCCAGCAGGGTGCTGCCTCGCGCGATGAAGACATCGCGGTTGCGGGCCTCGCGCAGGGTCTGTGTGGCCACGGCGCGGACCTGGTCGGCCGCAAAGCCGGCCAGCCGTTCGCCAAAGCGTGCCAGGCAGTCCCAGCCGCGTTGCATGGCTTCGTCAGTCAGTTCATGGCGCTCGTTGAGTCCATTGCCCTGGCGCACGGTTTCCTTGAGGTATTCCACGCGCTCTATGCGCTGGTGGCTGCCGACGCGGCCTATTTCGAGGCGAAAGCTGTTGGACCCGAGGTCAACGGCAGCGAGCAGGGATTCTGGTGCCATGAAAGAAACGCCAATCAAGATTCGTCGAGCACGATTGCACAGCGATGTCCGAGGGGGCAGGGCTGCACCTGTCTGGTGCCTGCTCGTGCGACACACAAGACTAAGACGGAATTGTGACATCGCGATGACCGGGTTCTTACATGGGAAGGCCTGCTGTTTGTGACGCCTTTTTTCCATGTCACATCAATGTCACAAAGCCTTCTTACAGTCCAGCCATCGCATCTTTCAACCCCTAAGAGGTCTGTACATGAAGTTGTCTGTGATTCACATTCTGGTGGCTGGTGCTCTGTCTGCGGGCGGCGTGGGCCAGGCCCTGGCTCAGCAGGAAGCCACCGGTGCAGGCGCCAGCTTCCCGGCTCCGCTGTACTCCAAGTGGGCTGCGGACTACAACAAGGCCACCGGCGTGAAGATCAACTACCAGTCCGTGGGCTCCAGCGCCGGCATCAAGCAGATCGAAGCCAAGACCGTGGACTTCGGCGCCTCCGACGAGCCGCTCAAGGATGAAGAACTGGCCAAGAAGGGTCTGGTGCAATTTCCCACCGTGATCGGCGGCATCGTGCCCGTGGTCAACATCAAGGGCATCCAGCCCGGCCAGCTCAAGCTGACCGGCCAGGTGCTGGGCGACATCTACCTGGGCAAGATCAGCAAGTGGAATGACGAGGCCATCAAGGCCCTGAATCCGGGCGTGAACCTGCCTGATGCCACCATCGCTCCCGTGCGCCGCGCTGACGGCTCGGGCACCACCTTCGGCTTCACCAACTACCTGTCCAAGGTCAATGCCGAGTGGAAGGAAAAGGTTGGCGAAGGCAAGGCCGTGAACTGGCCCACGGGCGCAGGCGGCAAGGGCAACGAAGGCGTGGCCGCCTTCGTGGGTCGCCTGCCCAACTCCATCGGCTACGTCGAGTACGCCTACGTCAAGCAAAACAAGCTGACCTACACCCAGCTGCAGACCGCAGGCGGCACCTTCGTGTCCCCTGATGACGCCACCTTCAAGGCCGCTGCTGCCGGTGCCGACTGGGCCAAGAGCTTCTACCAGATCCTGACCAACCAGCCTGGCAAGGAGGCATGGCCCATCACCTCGGCCACCTTCATCATCATGCACAAGGCCCAGGACAAGCCTGCACAGGCCGCTGCCTCGCTGAAGTTCTTCGAGTGGGCC
Source organism: Delftia sp. WSY_7 (assembly GCF_043104845.1). Lineage (NCBI taxonomy): Bacteria > Pseudomonadati > Pseudomonadota > Betaproteobacteria > Burkholderiales > Comamonadaceae > Delftia > Delftia sp. WSY_7. The sequence continues at coordinate 22,793 of NZ_JBICLB010000040.1, forward strand.
TACAAGTCCGGCGACAAGACCGCCACCGACCTGGACTACGTGCCCATGCCTGACGCCGTCAAGAACGTGATCTTCCAATCCTGGGGCCAGATCAAGGACACCTCCGGCACTGCCATTTCCCTGAAGTAAACCCTGAAAAGGGGGCCATGGCGCACCGCCGGCAGGTGCATCATGGCTCCCCTGATCCCTTCACAAACCGCGAATAAAGGCGCCTCACGTGTCCACAACGTCGCCCTCGAACTCGCTGGCCGCCTCTGCACAGGCTTCCCAGCGACGCACACCTTCTCCGCTACGCCCCCCGATGCTGTCGGGGCGCGTGGCGGATCGCTTGTTTGGCGCTCTCGCGCGTCTGGCCGCGCTGCTGACGCTGGGCCTGCTGCTGGCCATCCTGGCCTCGCTGCTGGTCGGTGCCTGGCCCGCCATCTATGAATACGGCCTGAGTTTCCTCGGCCGCAGTGTCTGGGACCCCGTTCGCAACGAATTCGGCGGCCTGGTCATGATCTACGGCACGCTGGCCACCTCGGCCATCGCATTGCTGATTGCGGTGCCCGTGAGCTTCGGCATCGCGCTGTTCCTCACCGAGCTGTCGCCGGCCTGGCTCAAGCGCCCGCTGGGCACGGCCGTGGAGCTGCTGGCCGCCGTGCCTTCCATCGTCTACGGCATGTGGGGCCTGATGGTGTTCGGCCCCGTGCTGTCCACCTATGTGCAGCAGCCCCTGCAAAAGCTGTTCCAGGGCGTTCCCTATCTGGAGGCCTTCGTGTCCGGCCCGCCGGTGGGCATCGGCATCCTGTCGGCCGGCATCATCCTGGCCATCATGATCATTCCCTTCATCGCCTCCGTGATGCGCGATGTGTTCGAGGTCACTCCGGCCCTGCTCAAGGAGTCCGCCTATGGCCTGGGTTCCACGACCTGGGAAGTGGTCTGGAAGGTGGTTCTGCCCTACACCAAGACCGGCGTGCTCGGCGGCGTGATGCTGGGCCTGGGCCGTGCATTGGGCGAGACCATGGCCGTGACCTTCGTGATCGGCAACATGAACCAGCTCAACTCGCTGTCGGTCTTCGAGGCTGCCAACAGCATCACCTCGGCCCTGGCCAACGAGTTCGCCGAAGCGGGCGAGGGCTTGCACCAGGCTTCGCTGATCTATCTGGGTCTGGTGCTGTTCTTCATCACCTTCGTGGTGCTGGCTTGCTCCAAGGTCCTGCTCAACCGCCTGCAAAAGAATGAAGGAGCACGCTCGTGAGCAGCACCTCCACCAAGATGATCAATGCCGCCGAGCTGTCGCGCGTGCGCCAGGCCAAGTATGCCCAGCGCAAGCGTGTAAACCAGGTGGCGCTGACCCTGTCCCTGGCTGCCATGGCCTTCGGCGTGTTCTGGCTGATCTGGATTCTGTGGGAGACCATCACCCTGGGCATCGGCGGCCTGAGCCTGGCACTGTTCAGCGAGATGACGCCTCCGCCCAATGAGGCCGGTGGCATTGCCAACGCCATCTTCGGCTCGCTGATCATGGTGGCGCTGGCCACGTTCGTGGGCACGCCCATCGGCGTGATGGCCGGTGTCTACCTGGCTGAATACGATGCGCGTGGCTGGCTGGCCAATACCACACGCTTCGTCAACGACATCCTGCTGTCGGCGCCGTCCATCGTGATCGGCCTGTTCGTCTACACCGTGGTCGTGGCGCGCTTCAAGAGCTTTTCCGGCTATGCGGGCGTGGTGGCGCTGGCGCTGATCGTGATTCCCGTGGTCATCCGCACCACCGAGAACATGCTGGTGCTGGTGCCTGCCAGCCTGCGCGAAGCCGCCTACGCGCTGGGCACGCCCAAGTGGAAGGTCATCATCATGGTGACGCTGCGTGCAGCGCGCGCCGGCGTGATCACCGGCGTGCTGCTGGCCGTGGCCCGCATTGCCGGCGAGACCGCCCCGCTGCTGTTCACGGCGCTGAACAACCAGTTCTGGAATGCCGACCTGTCCAAACCCATGGCCAGCCTGCCGGTGACCATCTTCAAGTTCGCGATGAGCCCTTACGAGAATTGGCAGCAACTGGCCTGGGCCGGTGTGTTCCTGATCACCGTGGCGGTGCTCGGTCTCAATATCCTGGCGCGTTTCCTGACACGCCAGAAGTAATGCAGCAACAAGCAATCAACCAGGACAAGGATTCCGCAATGACTGCGACCTCTTCCAGCGCGCTGACCTCTTCCAAGCTGACGGTGCGCGACCTGAACTTCTACTACGGCAAGTTCCACGCCTTGAAGGGCATCAACCTGGACATTCCCGAAAAGAAGGTCACGGCTTTCATCGGCCCGTCGGGCTGCGGCAAGTCCACGCTGCTGCGCACCTTCAACCGCATGTTCGAGCTGTATCCCGAGCAGCGCGCCGAAGGCCAGATCTTGCTGGACGGCGAGAACCTGCTGACCAGCAAGCAGGACGTGGCGCTGATCCGTGCCAAGGTCGGCATGGTGTTCCAGAAGCCCACGCCGTTTCCCATGTCCATCTACGACAACATCGCCTTCGGCGTGAAGCTGTTTGAAAACCTCAGCTCCTCCGACATGGACGACCGTGTGGAATGGGCACTGCGCAAGGCGGCCCTGTGGGGCGAGGTCAAGGACAAGCTGCAGCAAAGCGGCTCGGGCCTGTCCGGCGGCCAGCAGCAGCGCCTGTGCATTGCACGCGGCATTGCCATCAAGCCCGAAGTGCTGCTGCTCGACGAGCCCTGCTCGGCCCTGGACCCGATCTCCACGGCCAAGATCGAGGAGCTGATTGCCGAACTGAAGAACGACTACACCGTCGTCATCGTCACGCACAACATGCAGCAGGCGGCCCGCTGCAGCGACTACACGGCCTACATGTACCTGGGCGACCTGGTGGAATTCGGAGACACCGAGCAGATGTTCTTCAAGCCCCAGCGCAAGGAAACGGAAGACTACATCACCGGCCGCTTCGGCTGAGCAGGAGCCATCGATGACCGAAAAACACCTTTCCAGCCAGTTCGACAGCGAACTCAACCGCGTCTCGGCGCGCGTCATGGAACTCGGCGGCCTGGTCGAGTCCCAGATCCGCCAGGCCGTCTATGCGCTGTCGCGCTTCAGCATCGAGGCCGTGGAGCAGGTCGATGCCGCAGAAAAGCGCGTCAATGCCATGGAAGTGGAGATCGACCACGAACTGTCGTCCATCATTGCCCGGCGCCAGCCCACGGCGCGCGATCTGCGCCTGCTGATCGCCTTCTCCAAGGCCACGGCCAACCTGGAGCGCATGGGCGACGAAGCGCACAAGATGGCGCGCATGGTCAAGTCCATCATCGAAAGCGGCGCCGCACGCTCCCTGCCCACGGGCGACCTGCGCACTGCGGCCGAGATGGCCTCGGGCCTGCTGCGCAAGACGCTGGACGCCTTTGCGCGCCTGGACACCAAGGCGGCCGTGGCCATCCTCAAGGAAGATGACCTGATCGACCAGGAGTTCGACGGCTTCGTGCGCAAGCTCATCACCTACATGATGGAAGATCCGCGCACCATCTCGGCCAGCCTGGACCTGCTGTTCCTGGCCAAGGCCATCGAGCGCATCGGTGACCACTCCAAGAATGTGGCCGAGCTGATCATCTATCTGGTGGAGGGCAAGGATGTCCGCCACCAGACCATGGATGCCATCGAGTCGGCAGTGCTGTAAGTGCCGGAGGCGAACAACGGATGAAGAAGATGCCCATGGTCCTTATCGTCGAGGACGAGCCCGCCATCGCGGAGCTGATCGCTGTCAACCTGCGGCACAACGGCTTCCAGCCGGTCTGGGCCGAGGACGGCGTGACCGCGCAGCGCGAGCTCGATGCCGTGCTGCCCGACGTGATCCTGCTCGACTGGATGCTGCCCGGTGCCAGCGGTCTGGCCCTGGCGCGCAAGTGGCGCGCCGACAGCCGCACCAAGGCCGTGCCCATCCTGATGCTCACGGCGCGCGGCGATGAGCCGGACAAGGTGGCGGGGCTCGATGCGGGTGCCGATGACTACATCACCAAGCCCTTCTCGACCCAGGAGCTGCTGGCACGCATCCGTGCCGTGCTGCGGCGCCGCGCGCCCGAGCAGATCCAGGACAAGGTCAGCATCGGCGAGCTGGTGCTCGACGCCGCCGCGCACCGCGTGAGCTGGCAGGGCGACATGATCAAGGTGGGCCCCACCGAGTTCAAGCTGCTGCACTATCTGATGAAGCACCCCGAGCGTGTGCACAGCCGTGCCCAGTTGCTGGACAAGGTCTGGGGCGATCACGTCTTCATCGAGGAGCGCACGGTGGACGTCCACGTCAAGCGGCTGCGCGAGGCGCTGGGCATGGCCGGTGCATTGATCGAAACGGTGCGGGGCGCCGGCTACCGGCTCAGCGCGCAGGCGCTGGCCTGAGGCGGTCCTGCGTTCCAATGAATCCACGCATGGCCCCCGCAGGCCATGCCCGGGCGCCGCTGCCCCAGGCAGCGAATACAACGCAAAGAAGGCGCAAGTATGGGTTGGCGAGGTTTTCGCTTGTTGGCGTCCCAGATCGCGGGCGCATTGCTGGGATGGTGGCTGTGGGGCGCCATGGCGGCCTCCAGCCCCGGCATGGCGTCACAGGCCGTGGCGGCCCTGGCGGGTGCGTTGTGCGCGGGCTGGATCTGGTGGCTGGTGGACAGCTGGAACGCCATGCGCCTGCTGTCCTGGCTGCGCCAGTCGGAGCTGCGGGAGGCGCCTGAACTCAGCGGCATCTGGGGAGAAGCCAGCGTGCGCATGCGCCGCTGGCTGCGCCAGAGCGTGCAGCAGGTGCAGCAGGGCGACCAGCGGCTCAATGACATTCTTTCTGCCCTGCAGGCCAGTCCCAACGGCGTGGTCCTGCTGGATGCCGACGGCCGCATCGAATGGTGCAACCAGATCGCGGCGCGCCAGTTCGGCTTCGATGCCGAACGCGACCTGCTGCAAAGCATTGGCAACCTGGTGCGCGACCCCGAGTTCAGCGCCTATTTCGCCACCCAGGATTTCTCGCGCGATCTGGTCATGCAGGGCCGCGAAAGCACGGCCTCGCGCCCCGTCAAGCTGTCGGTGCAACTGTACGGCTATGGCGAAGGGCGCAAGCTGCTGCTGGCGCGCGATGTGACCGCGGTGGAGCAGGCCGAGGCCATGCGCCGTGACTTCGTGGCCAACGTCTCGCATGAAATCCGCACGCCGCTGACCGTGCTCGTGGGCTTTGTCGAGACGCTGCAGAACCTGCCGCTGGAGCCCGAGGAACGCAACCGCTACCTGGGCCTGATGGCCCAGCAGGCCGAGCGCATGCAGCATCTGGTGGAAGACCTGCTGGCGCTGTCGCGCCTGGAGGGCAGTCCGCTGCCCAGCAGCAACGAATGGGTGCCCGTGGCCCAGCTCATGCAGCGCTGCGAAAACGAGGCGCGCGGCCTGTCGTCCATGCTGACGCGCAAGCAATCCCTGCCGCATGCGCTGAGCTTTCCGTCGGCCGAGATGCTGGCGCAGGCCGGCGAGGTGGCCGGCGCCAGCGCCGAGCTGCAAAGCGCCTTCTCCAACCTGCTGGCCAACGCCATGCGCTACACACCGGCAGGCGGGCGCATCGACGTCACCTGGGAGACCTTGCCCGATGGATCGGCACGCTTTGCCGTGCAGGACTCCGGGCCAGGGATCGAGCCCAAGCACCTGGCGCGCCTGACTGAACGCTTTTACCGCGTGGACCGCAGCCGTTCGCGCGATACCGGCGGCACGGGCCTGGGCCTGGCCATCGTCAAGCATGTGCTGCAGCGCCATGGTGCCAAGCTGGGCATCACCAGCGCGCCGGGCCAGGGATCGGAGTTTTCGGTGACCTTTCCGGCCAGCCGGGTACGCATTCCTGCGCCCGAGGCCCGTGACAGCAGCGACAGCCGGGGCAGCCGCGCCGCATAGCGCGCTCTGACGGGTGGCCGCTACCCGCTCAGCGGTTTGTGGCCTTGCGTACGACCGCGCTGAACACCACGGCGGTCACCAGCAGCGCACAGGCGCTGCCGGCCCAGAAGGGGGCGGGCGTGCCCGGGTGCAGCCAGGCGGGCAGGACGCTGTCCGTGCCATAGGCCAGCCAGTATCCGCCGGCCAGACCGCCACCCCATAGCAGCAGGCAATAGATGACCAGCGGCGCCACGGTGATGCGGTAGCAGCGCAGCACGAAGATGCAGAAAGTCTGGATGGCGTCCGCCACATGGTAGGCAGCCACCCAGGCCAGCAGGCTGGCGGTGATGGCCACCACTTCGGGGTTGCCGCTGTAGATGCGGGCCAGGCCCTCGCGGGAAAGAAACAGTGCACAGGCCAGCACCAATCCGCCCATTGCCGCCAGTCGCCAGCCCATGGCGACCAGGCGCCGCGCCGTGACCTCGTCGCCGGCGCCGCGCCAGTAGCTGACCCGTGCGCTGGTGGCAATGGCCAGTGACAGAGGCACCATGTAGCACAGCGCCGCAAGGTTGGCGGCGATCTGGTGGCTGGCCGAGGCCAGCGTGCCCTGGCGCGCCACGAACAAGGCCATCAGCGTGAACGATGTCACCTCCACCAGAATCGCCAGTCCCGCAGGAATGCCCAGGCGCGCGAACTGCGCCAGCTGGGGCCAGTCCGGCGGCTCCATGCGCTGCCACAGCGCCAGCGGTGCGTACAGGCGTTGGCTGCGCATCAAAGACAAGGCCAGCGCGACCATGGCGTAGTTCACGATCAGCGTGGCCCAGGCGCAGCCTTCGGCGCCCAAGGCCGGCAGGCCGGCTCCGCCAAAGGCCAGCCAGATGGACAAAGGGATCTTGATCAGCAGCGACACCAGCTGCAGCCAGGTCACCAGCAAGGGGTGGCCCAGCGCCTGGTTGAGCGTGCTGTAGATGCGAAACAGCAGGGCGGCCGGCAGGCTCCAGGCCAGCACCGAGAGATAGGCCCGCACCTGCACCTGCAGCGGCAGCGGAACATCGGCCCAGCGCAGCAGTGCATCGGGAAACAGCAGCACGCCCATGCCCACGGTGCAGGCCGCCAGCAGCATGTACATGGCCTGCCGCAGCGTGCGGCCTATGTCCTGGGGCTGTCCGGCGCCGCGGTGCTCGGCCCACAGCGGCAGCAGGGCCTGGAAGATGCCCATCAGCGAGACGTAGACGCTCACGAAGATGGCCGATCCCACGGACAGCGCCGCCAGCGCCTCTTCTGAATAGCGGCCCGCCACGATGGTGTCGGTCACGCCGAAGGCCATCACGGCCAGCTGCCCGGCCAGCACGGTCAAGGCATGCTGGGCAATGGTGCGTCGCTCAGCGCTCAGGGGGGCGTGCGCTGGCAGGTTCATGGCTTGACCTGGACGGGCCTCGCCTCAGGCCTGCGTTTCAAGACCAGAAGGAAGTCCTTGCGGTCGGTGGGGCGTACCACGCGGGCCACGGTCTCCCAGGTGGCCTGCAGACGTGCGCTGTGAGGATCCAGCCAGGTTTCTTCCTCGGCCACCATCCAGTCGCAGCGCGCGGCACCGGCCATGCTCAGGCGCTGGGTATCGATGTCACCGTAGTAGCGCAGCGCGGCAATGTGGGCGCGCGGCAGGCCATAGGTTTGAACGCAGCTGCCGTCCCTGGGCAGTTCGGCCAGTACCAGGCGCATCTGTGGCTCGAAGCTGCGCGCATGGTCCATCAGCGGCAGCCACAGCGTCATCAGCAGCAGCCAGGCCAGCGTGGCGCCACTGGCGGGCAGCACCAGGCTCTTCCAGATGGCCGCACGGTTGCGCGAGGTGCGCCAGGCCACGAGCACACACCAGGCCAGGGTGGCGGCCACCGCCACGGCGAAGGACAGCACCGAGAATTCCGGCGTGAACTGCGGGGCCAGCCTTGCCACATTGGCGGCGGGCTTGGCGGGAATGCCGGTCTGCAGCGAAAGCCAGATCACCCAGATGGCAATGGCCGCGGCGCTGAAGAACAGCAGGGTGAACCAGTCGATCAGGGCGCTGATGCTGCGGCGCAGCGTGGGCAGGGCAAAGGCCGCCAGCGTGGCGATGGCGGGCAGGCCCAGCAGCAGGGCGCGGTCTGCTGGCAGCGTGCTCAACGAAGCGATCACCGGAATGATGGCAAACCACAGCGGCAGCGCCAGATGGGGATAGCGCCGGGGCGTGGCGATCTGGCGACGCCAGACCCACAGCGTCCACAGTGCCAGCGGCCAGGCGGGCCAGCTGAACCACAGCAGCAGCCTGACCAGGCTTTGCCATTCCTTGGCAGTGCCGCTGTCCACCACGCGCCAGGCCCACTGGTCCAGCCACCAGGACAGTGCGGCCGCCAAGATCGTCACCGCCAGCCACAGCACGGTCCACAGGCGTGATGCGCGTGGGGCGGGCGTGGCTTCGTCGCCCCAGGTGCGCGAGAAGAAAGCCATGGCGGTACCGCCCAGGCCGAACAGCGTGGCCACGGTCGGCGCGCCGCTCAGTGCCAGGCCGGGCAGGCCCAGCAGCAATGCCAGCGTGGCCGTGCGGCCGTGGTAGGGCATGGCGGCGGCGGCAAAGAACAGCAGGGCCGCGCAGCCCAGCTGGGTCATGTAGCTGGTGGTTTCGTGGGAGAGCTGGGCCAGGCCCAGGCAGGCCACCAGGGCCAGCAACCCTCCGTCGGCCATGGCGCGCGCATAGTCGGTAGGCTGGGCCTCACCGCCAAAGGCAAAGGCCACGGGGCGTGCGCCCGGTGTGCGCGCCAGGTAGTACACGCCCCACCAGGTGGCCGCCAGCGTGATCACCAGCATGGCGATGAAGGGCAGGCGTGCCGCCATCTCCGGGTGCAGCCAGGAAGGTGCTCCCTGCATGGCCAGCGCACCGAGCCAGTACGAGAGCAGGCCTTCGGATTCGGGCAGCAGCCCCGCCATGCGCGGTGCCAGCCAGGAGGTATGGCCCAGGGCCAGCTCCCGCATGTAGCCGAAGGCCTCCATGTCGGCCATGCGCCAGGGGCTGCGCCCCACATATCCGGGCACGACATAGGCCAGGCACAGCAGCAGCAGCGACCAGCGCGGCAGGCGGCGCACGGCGCTTTGGGCAACGATGGCAGGGGTGGGCTGGTTCACTCACAGGACTTTCTGCAACGGAGGGCGCAAGAATACGCGAAGCAAGGGCCTCGAAAAGAATGGGGCATGCCTGGCCGGCATGGATTGGCCGGACTGCGAAAAACAAAAGGGCAGCGCGGTTGCCCGTGCTGCCCTTCTGGCCGGAGAAGCAGGATTTACTTCTTGCCGAAACGGTTGCGGAAGCGCTCCACACGGCCGCCCATGTTGTCCACCGACTTTTGCGTGCCGGTGTAGAAGGGGTGCGACTCGGACGAGGTGTCCAGCTTGAACAGGGGGTAGTCCTTGCCTTCGAAGGTTTCGGTTTCCTTCGTGTTCACGCAGGAGCGGGTCACGAACTTGAAGCCGTTGGACAGGTCCACGAACAGCACTTCGCGGTAGTTGGGGTGGATGCCTTCTTTCATGATCTTTCCTTCTGATGCAAGTGCGGTAGCCGTGCCTGACCCGCTGCAACCTTTGTAGCGGTTCAAATCAAGCGTACTTTCCGCAAGAAAAAGCCCTGCATTATCGCATAGTGCTCAGTTCCGTGCCAAACCCGCAGGCCTGGGGCCCGTGTACGCCGCGCGCGGACGGATGATTTGCCGGGTGGCGCGCTGCTCCAGCGCCTGCGCCAGCCAGCCGGCGCAGCGGCCCAGCGCGAACAGGCCGAAGGCGCTGCCCGGCGGCAGCTGCAGATGCCGTCGCAGGGCCACCAGCGCGAAATCGACCGAAGGCGCCTGCCCCGTCAGCGCCATCACCTCCTTGGCCAGCATCGTTGCCGGGCCATGCGCCGGCAGCATGTCAAGCAGCAGGGCGGCACGCACGTCGCCATCAGGGTAGAGGTGGTGGCCGAAGCCGGGCAGGGATTCGCCGCGCGCCAGACGCTGGCGCAGGCGGGTGGCGATCTGCTGCTCGCCCACCTCGTCCCACAGCGCTTCCACGCGCGCGGTCGTGCCGCCGTGGCGCCCGCCTGTCAAAGCGGCAAGGCCTCCCACCACGGCAGCGCGCAGGCTTGCGCCCGTGGAGGCCACGCAGCGCGCCGTGAAGCCTGATGCGTTGAGTTCATGGTCGGCGCACAGCACCAGAGCCATGCGCACGAGGTCCGCGCCTGGCGCATCCAGCTTCCAGGCCCGTGCGCATTGCAGATGGATGGCGGCCTTGTCCGGCACGGTGCCCAGCAGGCAGGCAGCCAGCAGGCGCAACAGCGCACCGCAGCCTGCCGCCAGCCGTTCGGGTGATTGCTGCCAGGCAGCGGTGGCCGTGTCATCGCTGGCGACGGTGAACAGGGGCAGCAATGTGTTTTCGCACGGTTGGCCTGCCATGCGCTGCTGCAGGTCGGACAGCAAAGGCGCGGCCTCCACGGCGTTTGCAGCGAAGGCTGCCTGGGTCGGGCATTGCCACAGGAGGGCGGCTGTCTCCTCCAGCGTGCGGGTTCGCGCCCAGTGCACGGCGTCCTCGCCCCGGTAGTACAGGCGGCCCTTTTCTATCAATGTGATCGAGGACTCCAGCACCGGCAGGCCCCAGCTGAGCGCGGCCTGCGCCACTTCGCGCGGCTTGCGGCCCTGGCCGCGCTGGCGTGCGAGCTGCTCGACCTCTTCGCGCAGATAGCGGCTTTGGCGCGGCGTGTCTGCCGCGTGGGCCTGCAGCAGGCCTCGGCTGACATAGGCGTACAGCGTGGCACGGCTCACGCCCAGCAGCGCGGTGGCCTCGGTGGAGTTCAGGTAGTCGGGCATGGGTCGATCATATGTTGATTAATTGAATCAATATTGACAATATTTACCAGGAACCTATGGTGCGAGCTCCAAGCCTTGTTTCAGCTGCCAGGAGTGCTCCATGTCCCGTCTCCCTTTTCCCTGCGCTTTCGACCATTGCACCGGCCAGATCTGGGAGGCGCTGGATGGTGATCCGGCGGCGCTCCAACGTCTGGAGCAGCGAGGTCGTGGGTCCTTGGCCTCCGTGTTCCCGGTCTCCGATCTGGCGGCCGCCAGCCTGGGGGTGGCAGGCCTTTGCCTATCCGAGTTGATCGCGCAGCTCGACGCTGCAGCGCCGCGTGTGGTGGTGGATCGCAGGCTTGCCTCCTTGTGGTTTGGCCATAGCCTGCATCCGCAGGGCTGGGAGATGCCCGCGCTGTGGGATTCCGTGGCCGGCGACTACCGCACGGCGGACGGCTGGATTCGCCTGCATACCAATGCGCCCCATCACCGTGCAGCGGCACTGGCCGTTCTGGATGCGCCCGCCGAACGCGAGGCCGTGGCTGCCGCGGTCGAGCGCTGGGCAGCACAAGAGCTGGAGTCGGCCGTTGTGGCGCAAGGCGGCTGTGCTGCAGCCATGCGCGGGCTGTCTGAATGGGCCGCGCACCCGCAGGGTCGCGCAGTGCAGCGGGAGCCCTTGCTGGCGTGGCAGATGCATCCACATCCGCATCCGCAATCGAGCCGGCATGCGGGTGCCTGGCAGCCATCGGCCAGGCGGCCGCTGCAGGGGCTGCGCGTGCTGGACCTGACGCGCATTCTGGCCGGCCCCGCTGCCACGCGATGGCTGGCGGGTCACGGCGCCGAGGTATTGCGCATCGATCCGCCGGGCTGGGAGGAGCCCGGCACGGTGCCCGAGGTCACGCTGGGCAAGCGCTGTGCCCGGCTGGATCTGCGGGCGCCACAGCATCGTGCCGTGTTCGAGCAACTGCTGGCCGGGGCCGATGCGCTGGTCCATGGCTACCGGGACGGCGCGCTGGAAGGCCTGGGATTCGATGCCGCGTGGCGTCGGCAGGTGAATCCTTTGCTCATCGACGTGTCGCTCAATGCCTATGGCTGGAGCGGGCCCTGGCAGCAGCGGCGCGGTTTCGACAGTCTGGTGCAGATGAGCGCCGGCATTGCCGATGCGGGCATGCACCGGCTGGGCCGCGACCGGCCCATGCCGTTGCCGCTGCAGGCGTTGGATCATGCAACGGGTTATCTGATGGCGGCCGCCGTGGTGATGGCGCTGGTGCGGCGCAGCCAGGGGCTGGGCGGAAGCACGGTGCGCGCCTCGCTGGCGCGCACGGCCCATCTCCTGGCGGGGCAGGGCGTCGGTGATCCGGACCCCTGCACGCTGGCGCCGGTGGACGGTTGTGCGGATTTCGGCGCGGCCGTCGAGGCCACTTCCTGGGGGCCCGCGCGGCGCCTGCGGGCGCCGGTGGAGGTGGCGGGCGCCCCCATGCACTGGGAGCGTGCGGCTTGCGCCCTGGGTACGGCTGCCGCTGCATGGTGAGTTGAATGCAAAACGCCCCGCGTGAGCGAGGCGTTCGCAGGTGCCGTGGGCTGGATCTCTGAGATCAGCCGCCGCGGCGCATCATGTCGAAGAAGTCCACGTTGGTCTTGGTGGCCCGCATGTTCTTGATCATCAGCTCCATGGCCTCGATCTCGTCCATGTTGTACATGAACTGGCGCAGGATGCGCGTCTTCTGCAGGATCTCGGGAGCCAGCAGCAGTTCTTCGCGGCGCGTGCCGCTCTTGTTGAGTTCGATGGCGGGGAACACGCGCTTTTCGTAGAGGCGGCGGTTCAGGGCCAGTTCGCTGTTGCCCGTGCCCTTGAACTCTTCGAAGATCACTTCGTCCATGCGGCTGCCGGTATCGACCAGGGCCGTGGCGATGATGGTCAGCGAGCCGCCTTCTTCCACATTGCGCGCCGCGCCGAAGAAGCGCTTGGGGCGCTGCAGCGCGTTGGAGTCCACGCCGCCCGACAGCACCTTGCCCGACGAGGGCACGACGTTGTTGTAGGCGCGGGCCAGGCGGGTGATGGAGTCCAGCAGGATGACCACGTCCTTCTTGAGTTCGACCAGGCGCTTGGCGCGCTCGATCACCATCTCGGCCACGTGCACGTGGCGCGTGGCGGGCTCGTCGAAGGTGGAGGCGATGATCTCGCCCTTGACCGAGCGCTGCATCTCGGTCACTTCTTCGGGGCGCTCATCGACCAGCAGCACCATCAGGTGAACGTCGGGATGGTTGGCCGTGATGGCGTGGGCGATGCTCTGCATCATCATGGTCTTGCCGCTCTTGGGCGGCGCGACGATCAGCGCGCGCTGGCCGCGGCCGATGGGGGCGATGATGTCGATGATGCGGCCGGTGATGTTCTCCTCGCCCTTGATCTCGCGCTCCAGGCGCAGCTGCTGGGTGGGGAACAGGGGGGTCAGATTCTCGAACAGCACCTTGTGCTTGTTCTGCTCGGGCGAGCCGCCATTGACGGAGTCGAGCTTGGTCAGGGCAAAGTAGCGCTCGCCATCCTTGGGCGTGCGCACTTCGCCTTCAATCATGTCGCCGGTGTGCAGGTTGAAGCGGCGGACCTGGCTGGGCGAGATGTAGATGTCGTCGGTGCTGGCCGTGTAGCTGGTGTCGGGGCTGCGCAGGAAGCCGAAACCATCCGGCAGGATTTCCAGCACGCCGTCGGCGAACACTTGTTCCCCGGCCTTGGCGCGCTTTTTGATGATGGCGAACATCAACTCTTGCTTGCGCATGCGACCGACGTTTTCGATCTCAAGCGCTTCGGCCTGCTTCAGGACTTCAGACACGTGCAGTGCCTTGAGTTCATTAAGGTGCATGGAGAGACTCCAGAACGGAGTGGAAAGAAACCAGGGGGAGGCGTTGAGCCAAGCGAAACACTGTGGAAGTGGGCTGGCTTGCCTGAGGGTCTCAGCGCGGCCTTCGATGCATAAGGCCGGTGATGAAGGGCATTATGACAGGAAAAAATCCGCAGGTCATAGGGAAATTTGCGCTGGCGCAGGGTTTGTGCGCCAGTGCGATGCGGTGCAGCGGTCAGCGCCGGGCCGCATGTTTGGCTGCCCCGGTGTAGGGGGCAGCCAGGAGAATCAGGCCAGGTGCTGGTCCAGGAAAGCAGACAGCTGTGCCTTGTTGAGGGCGCCGACCTTGGTGGCAGCCAGCTGGCCGTCCTTGAACAGCATCAGCGTGGGGATGCCGCGGATGCCGAACTTGGCCGGGATCTCGCGGTTCTCGTCCACATTCATCTTGGCGATGGACAGCTTGTCCTTGTAGGTCTGGGCTGCTTCGTCGAGGATGGGGGCGATCATCTTGCAGGGACCGCACCATTCGGCCCAGTAATCGACCAGCACCGTGGAGCCGGGTTGCAAGACGTCAGCTTCAAAGCTTGCGTCGGAGATGTGTTTGATCAGTTCGCTGGCCATGGGTGATGTCCTTGATTTTTCGCAATGAGGAAGGCGCAGGAAAATCCGCACCGCGAAATGATTGTGACAGAAACCTATCACCTGCTGCACCGTATGGGCGGTAGCTGGATGCTATGACTGTCATAGCTGTTTACGGGGCGGCAGCAGGGTTGCGGGGTCATCGGGAATTAGTGGCGCCTGCGCGCAGGACGGCCTGCGGCAGGGTATTCTGCGCGCCCGCGCTGCAGGCATATGAGTCTGCCGGCAGCGCAAAGTTGAATGCGAGCTTGGAATGGGAACTGATGTGATGGATGCTTTTGAACACAGCGCGGCGGCGCGCACAATGGACTGCGATGTGGCGGTGATCGGCGCCGGGCCTGCGGGCCTGATGGCGGCCGAAGGGCTGGCCGGCAAGGGGCTGACTGTCCATGTGTTCGAGGCCAAGTCCTCCGCAGGACGCAAGTTCCTCATGGCCGGCAAGGGCGGGCTCAACCTGACCCATTCCGAAAACCTGCCCGCCTTTGTCTCCCGCTATGGCGAGCGCAGTGCCGAGGTGTCGCGCTGGCTGGAGCTGCTGCCCCCGGATCAGCTGCGTGCCTGGGCCGGCGAGCTGGGCGTGGAAACCTTTGTGGGCAGTTCGGGCCGCGTATTCCCCAAGGACATGAAGGCTGCGCCCTTGCTGCGTGCCTGGCTGGTGCGTCTGCAGACCCAGGGCGTGGTCCTGCACACGCGCCACCGCTGGCTGGGTTGGGAGGATGGCGATGCGCTGGGCTTTGATACCCCCGAAGGGCGGCTGCAGGTGCACGCGAAGGCCGTGGTGCTGGCGCTGGGCGGCGGCAGCTGGGCGCGGCTGGGCTCGGATGGCGCCTGGATGCCCTGGCTGGAGCAGCGCGGCGTGGAAGTCGCTGCGTTGAAGCCCTCCAACTGCGGGTTCGATGTGGGCCTGGGCGGTGCGGCGCCGGGCGGGCAGATCGATCGCAGGGAATTCATGGCCGAGCTGCTGGGGGCCAGCCCCCAGCCTGCGCGCGGCTGGAGCCCCTATTTCACCGAGCGCTTTGCCGGCCAGCCTTTCAAGTCGGTGGCGCTGTCCTTTGATGATGGCCAGGGCAACGTTTTCTCGCGCAAGGGCGAATTCGTGGCCACGACCACGGGCGTGGAGGGCAGCCTGGTCTATGCCGTCTCTGCCGCGCTGCGCGAAGCCATTGCGCGCGACGGGCATGCCACCGTCCATCTCGACCTGCTGCCCCAGTTGACACCCGAACGCGTGCTGGCGGAGGTGCTCCATCCGCGTGGCTCACGCAGCCTGGCCAGCCATCTGAAGGGGCGCCTGGGCCTGGACGGCATCAAGGCCGCCGTGCTGCATGAGGTGCTGGGCAAGGACGGCGTGGCCGATCCCGCGCGGCTGGCCCAGGCCATCAAGGCCCTGCCCATCACCTTGGTGGCGTCCCGGCCCATCGACGAGGCCATCAGCACCGCAGGTGGCGTGCGGCTGCAGGCGCTGGATGCCAATGGCATGTGCGTGGCTGCGCCCGGCGTTTTCTGTGCCGGCGAAATGCTGGACTGGGAGGCTCCCACGGGTGGCTACCTGCTGACGGCATGCATGGCCAGCGGCGTGCACGCGGCACAGGGCGTCGCCCGCTATCTGAAGGTGGATGGCGAGACGCGTTGAGGAGAGAAGGGGCCGCTGCGGGCGTGGACGGGGCAGGCGCCCGCAGGGCCTGCTGTTCAATGGAAGGTGACGAGCCTTGCCCTCGGCACTGGTTTCACGGTTAGGGCTGCTTGGTTCCCCACCTGACCCGGTTGGCCGCTTCCCCATGCGAGGAGGCCCGTCACTCTCGATTATAGGGGCAAACACCGGGCTGCCCGGGCGACAAGGCCGCTCAAACCCGGGGCGCACCGGGCGAGGGTGCTCAGCCCCGTAGAATCGCGGGATGTCTTATCTTGTGCTGGCCCGCAAATACCGCCCCCGCAATTTCTCCGAAATGGTGGGGCAGGAGCATGTCGTTCAGGCGCTCACCAATGCCCTGACGCAGCAGCGCCTGCACCATGCCTATCTGTTCACCGGCACGCGCGGCGTGGGCAAGACCACGGTCTCGCGCATTCTGGCCAAGTCGCTCAACTGCCAGGGCGCCGATGGCCAGGGCGGCATCACGGCAACGCCCTGCGGCGTCTGTGCGGCCTGTACCGAAATCGACAGCGGCCGCTTTCCCGATTACACCGAGCTGGACGCCGCCTCCAACCGCGGGGTGGACGAGGTGCAAAGCCTGCTGGAGCAGGCCGTCTACAAGCCGGTGCAGGGACGCTTCAAGGTCTTCATGATCGACGAAGTGCACATGCTCACGAACACGGCCTTCAACGCCATGCTCAAGACGCTGGAGGAGCCGCCCGAATACCTGAAGTTCGTGCTGGCCACCACCGATCCGCAGAAGGTGCCCGTGACCGTGCTCAGCCGCTGCCTGCAGTTCAACCTGCGGCCCATGGCGCCCGAGACCGTGCTGGAGCATCTGGGCCAGGTGCTCGGCCAGGAAGGCGTGGCTTCCGAACCCCAGGCCCTGCGCCTGCTGTCTCGCGCCGCGCGCGGCTCCATGCGCGATGCGCTGTCGCTGACCGACCAGGCCATTGCCTTTGGCAGCGGCCAGCTGCAGGAGTCCATGGTGCGCCAGATGCTGGGCAGCGTGGACCGCAGCCATGTGTTCCGCCTGATCGAGGCACTCGCCCAGGCCGATGGCCAGGTGGTGGTGGAAACCTCCGAGGCGCTGCGCCGCAATGGCCTGTCTGCAGCCTCCACGCTGGAGGAAATGTGCGCCGTGCTGCAACGCATGGCTGTGGCGCAGGCTGTGCCACAGATGGCCGCCGACGCCAGCGATCCGGAGGCCGCTGAAATTGCCCGTCTTGCGCTGCTGATGCCGCGCGACGAAACCCAGCTGCTCTACAGCATCTGCCTGCACGGCCGGGCCGAACTGGGCCTGGCACCCGACGAGTACGCGGCGCTGACCATGGCGCTGCTGCGGCTGCTGGCGTTCAAGCCGCAATCTGCAGAGCCCGCCCCGGGCGCGGCTGAAAAAAAAACTCCAGCGCTGACCCCCTCCACGGCGAAGCCTGAATCTCCCGCGCCCGTTGCGCAGACGCGGCCTGCACAGCCCGCTGTGCCCGAGGCCCCCGCTGTCCCAGCCAAGGCGGCCATGCCCGTCCCGGTCGCGCCTCCTGCTCCTGTCGCGCCTGTCGCATCTCCCGTGACCGCTGCGCCCGCCGTGGTCGCTCCCGTGGTGCAAGCCGTTGCGGCTCCAGCGCCTGTTCAGGCGCCCGTGGCCGTGGCCGCAGTTGCCAGGCCGGAACCTGTGCTTGCGCCTGTCCAAGAGGCCAGGCCTTCCGCTGCTCCAGAGGTGAAGCCGGCCGCCGGTGTCGCCCAAGAGCCCCTGGACGAGCCTGTGGATGAGCCCGTGGACGATGTGCAGGAAGACGCAGACTCTTCTGCCGATGAGGCGCCGCAGGTGCAGGATGCCGATGCGCCGGACGAGGGTGCCTGGGCCGGGATGCCCGATGAGGGCTGGGCCGACGAAGGCCGCTGGAGCGATGACGGAGATCTGGCCCTGGAGCCGCCTGCCGCTGCCGTGGCACGGCAGGCCGAACCGCAGATCGACACTCAGATCGATGTGCAGGACTTCGCTCCCGAACGTGGCCGCCAGTCCCCGGATGCGCCTCCCGCGCCGACCGTGGAGCGCACGGCCGAGGGCGATGTCTGGCACGCTGCCGTCCAGCAACTGGTGCAGGCCGAGGCCGTCACTGCGCTGGCGCGCCAGCTGGCGCTGCAGTCGCAGCTGGTGGCGCGCGAGGGCGATACTTGGACGCTGCGTGTGGAAAGCAGCTCGCTGGCCCAGCCCGCCACGCGCGAGCGCCTGCGTGCGGCGCTGGAGGCTGCCGGCCTGGCCCGGCAACTGCATGTCGAGCAGGGCGCCGTGGTGGACAGCCCCGCGCGGCGCAATGCGGTGGCCAGCCATGAGCGCCAGCGCATTGCCGAAGACATCGTGATGAATCATTCTCTGGTGCAGACCCTGATCCGCAGCCATGGCGCGAAAATCGTGCCTGGCAGTATCAAGCCCGTATCCATTCAGCCCTGACACGCTCTAGAGCGTTTCGTTTTTACCCTACAGAAGAAGGAACTCACATGTTCAACAAAGGACAACTGGCCGGCCTGATGAAGCAAGCCCAGGCCATGCAGGACAACCTCAAGAAGGCCCAGGATGAACTGGGCAACATCGAGGTGGAAGGCGAGTCCGGCGCGGGCCTGGTGAAGGTGGTCATGACCTGCAAGCACGACGTCAAGCGCATCACCATCGACCCCAGCCTGCTGGCCGAAGACAAGGACATGCTGGAAGACCTGGTGGCTGCCGCCTTCAACGCTGCCGTGCGCAAGGCAGAAGAAACCTCCAACGAAAAGATGGGCAAGCTCACGGCCGGCATGCCCGGCCTGCCGGGCGGCATGAAGTTCCCTTTCTGAGGCTGGCCCCGAGAGGTTGTGCCGAACAGCCAGGAGAGGCTGTGACGGTTTCCCCAGCCACTCAATTGCGTTGAGCGGCCATCGAGCGATCTGCCCTTGCAGGTCGCTTTTTTTCTGAGAATCTTCTTCATTGAAAGGAAGCCGCCATGTCGGATGTGCAATCGCTCGATGGTCTGATCGAAGCCCTGCGCAGGCTCCCGGGCGTGGGCATCAAGTCTGCGCAGCGCATGGCCTTTCACCTGCTGCAGCGCGACCAGGACGGCGCGCGGCAGCTGGCCCGTGCCCTGACCACGGCCGTGGAGTCGGTAAGCCATTGCGAGCGCTGCCATACCTTCACCGAAGGCCGCATCTGCTCCATCTGCCAGGACGAAGGGCGCGACTCGGCCCGGCTGTGCGTGGTGGAGGCGCCTGCCGACATGGGGGCCATGGAACGCACGGGGGCCTACAACGGCTACTACTACGTGCTGATGGGGCGGCTGTCGCCGCTCGACGGCATAGGTCCGCGCGACCTGAATCTGTCATCCCTGCTGGAGCGCGCCGGCGACGGCAAGGTGCAGGAGGTGATCCTGGCCACCAGTTTCACGGCCGAGGGCGAGGCCACGGCCCATGCGATCAGCGAGGCGCTGAAAGCGCGCGGCATCCATGTGACGCGGCTGGCGCGCGGCGTGCCCATCGGCAGCGAACTCGAGTACGTGGACCTGGGTACGATCGCCCATGCGCTGGTGGATCGCCGGTAGTGGTGGAGGCGGCCAGCATTCCTTGTCTTTTCATCAGGAGCCCGTATGCCGACCTCTGTCGTCCTGCCGCCCGGCGGTTTTTCCCTTGCCCATTGGTGCCTGCTGGTGGCGGCCCTGCTGCCGCTGGCCTGCGCCTACATCGCCAAGGCGCCCGGAATGAAGCACCGGCCGGGGCAGCGCGGCTTCGACAACCACGACCCCCGCGCCTGGCTCGCCCAGCAGACCGGCTACCAGGCGCGGGCGAATGCGGCGCAGGCCAACAGTTTCGAGTGCCTGCCGTTCTTCATTGGCGCCTTGCTGGTTGCCTGGCAACTGGGCGCGCCAGCTGCGCGGGTCGATGGCCTTGCCGTGGCCTTCGTGGTGTTGCGCATCGCCTACATCGCCTTCTATGTGATGGACCGCGCCACGCTGCGCAGTCTGGCCTGGGCCCTGGCCCTGGTGGTGAATCTGCTGCTGTTTTTCGCAGGCTACCGCTGAGGCCTGCGGCCGCATCCGGCGCCCTCGTCCCGCGCAGGGCCTGCACCACAGGCCCTGCGGTGTTTCACGTACGGGCAAGCACCGATGCTGCGTATGCGGGCTCTGGGCATGATCGTGTTGCACTGCAGCAAAATAACCATCATGTCTTCCCACGTGCTTGATCGCCGAACCTTGTTGAGCCTTCTGGGGCTGGCTCCTCTTTGGTCGCTCCCTGTGCTCGGCTCGGCCGAGCTGCTGACGATTGCCGTGGGCGGCCAGGGCCTGCTGTACTACCTGCCACTGGTGATTGCGCAGCAGCTGGGTTATTTCGAGGCCGAAGGCCTGGCCGTGCGCATTGAGGACTATCCAGGCGGATCGCAGTCGCTGCAGGCCCTGGAGTCGGGCGCCGCCGATGTCTGCGCGGGCGCCTATGAACACACGCTTCTTGCCCAGCAGCGCGGCAGCCAGCTGCGGGCCTTCGTCGTGCAGGGGCGTGCACCCCAGATCGCGCTGGGCGTGGCTGCGCGCTGGATGCCGCGCTACCAGACGCTGGCCGATCTGCGCGGGCGGCGCGTGGGTGTTTCCTCGCTGGGCGCATCCACGGCCCGGGCCATGCAGCTGATGCTGCTGGGCGATGGCCTGGATCCCGCTGCGGTGCAACTGGTGGGCGTGGGCTCTGGGCCCGATGCCATGGAGGCGCTGCGCACCGGGCGTGTGCATGCGCTGTGCCATGCGGACCCGCTGATGAGCGTGCTGGAGGACAAGGGCGCCGTGCGCATCGTGCGGGACCTGCGTGATCTGCGCAGCAGCGCGCAGTTGTACGGCGGCTCCATGCCCTCGGGCACGCTGTATGCGACACAGGCCTTCTTGCGCAGGAACCCGGCCAAGGCGCAGGCGCTCAGCAACGCCATGGTGCGCTCGCTCAAGTGGCTGCAGACTGCCGCGCCCATGGATGTGCTGCGGGCCGTGCCTGCGCCCTATCTGCTGGGCTCCCGGCGCGCCTATCTGTCGGCATTCGAGCACATGCGCACCACGATTTCGCCCGATGGGATGATGCCCGATGACGGCCCCGCCACGGCCCTGCGTGCGCTGGTCCGGCTCGACCCTGCGCTGGCGCGCGGCGGCATTGACCTGGAGCGCTCGTACACCAACGAATTCGTGCGCCAGTCCCGCCAGCGCTTTCACACCTGAGCCCGGCGGCCGCACGCAAAAAAGCCCGCGAAAGCGGGCTCCGTGACGCGGGTGCCAGAGGGATTCCTCAGCGCTTTTTCACCTTGGATGGCTTGCCTCCGCGCTGTGCCGTGGTGACGGCCGTCTTGGCGTTGCGGCTTTGCGGCTGAACGGCCACCTTGCGTGCGGTTCCCGTGGACTTGGCTGCGCGGGCGTTGCCGCCGCTGCTGGCGCGTACCGGCAGATAGGCCACCAGCGACTGGCCTGCATGCAGCGTGGCCGAGGACTTCAGGTCATTCCAGTCCGCCAGGTTGGACACGCTGACGCCGTAGCGGTTGGCCACGCTGATCAGCGTGTCGCGCTTGCGTGCCTTGATGGTGGTGCGGCGCGTGATGATCTCGGGGGCAAAGCTGATCTGGCCGTTGTCGGCCACGTGGCCGGCCACGTCGGCACGCACGTTGGCGCCGCGCGGCACCATGAGTGCGGAGCCGGCCTTGATCAGCATGCGCGGCGGAATGTTGTTGAGGGCGCGCAGGTCGGACTCGCCCAGGCCCACGCGCTGGGCCGCCTCGGCCACGCTGATGGTGGAGGGCACGGTCCAGACGGTCCAGCTCGCGTACTGGCCTTCGTCGAAGGCCTGCATGTTGCGGCGAAACACCTTGGCGTTGTCCCAGGGCAGCAGGATCTCCGGCGTGCCGGCCGCAAAGATCACCGGCTTGCGAAAGCTGGGATTCAGCGCCTTGAAGTCCTCGGTCGATACGTCGGCCAGCTTGGCCACCAGTTCCACGTCGATGTCGCGGGTGATGGTGACGGTCTGGAAGTAGGGGTGGTTTTCGATCACCGGCAGCTCGGTGTTGAACGCATCGGGGTTGGCCACGATGTTCTTGACGGCCTGCAGCTTGGGCACGTACATGCGGGTCTCGGCCGGCATCTGCAGGTCGGTGTAGCCCGTGGGCAGCCCCAGCTTCTCGTTGCGCTTGATGGCGCGGCCCACGCTGCCTTCGCCCCAGTTGTAGGCGGCCAGGGCCAGGTGCCAGTCGCCGAACATGTCATAGAGCTTTTGCAGGTAGTCCAGCGCGGCGCGCGTGGAGGCCAGCACGTCGCGGCGGTCGTCGCGGAAGGCGTTCTGCTTGAGGTCGAAATAGGTGCCGGTGGCCGGCATGAACTGCCACATGCCGGCCGCCTTGGCGGTGGAGACGGCCTGCGGGTTGAAGGCACTCTCGATATAGGGCAGCAGCGCCAGCTCGGTGGGCATGTTGCGCCGCTCCAGTTCCTCGACGATGTGGAACAGGTATTTGCTGGAGCGCTCGGTCATGCGCTGTATGTAGTCGGGACGGCTGGCGTACCACTGCTCGCGGTCCTTGACCAGATCCTGGTCCAGGTCGGGCATGGCAAAGCCCTGGCGGATGCGTACCCACAGATCGCCCGTGGTCTCCAGCGAGGCCACGTCTCCGTTGCTGGCACTGCCTGTGCCCAGCGGGCTCAGCGGCCCTTTGGGATACATGGGGGAGTGGGGTGCGGGGCTGGGGGAGGGATCCGTCGTACCGGCCAAGTCCGGGCCGCTGGTGGTGGCGCAGCCGGCAAGAACCAGCAGGCTGCCCAGCAGCAGGGTGTGTAGCAGTTTCATCAGAAGACGTTTTTCCATTGGCGCAGGCCGGCCAGCACGCTGGCAGGGTCCTGCTGTCTCACCTGTGCGTCGAAGCCTGCGGCGGCCGCGGCCACCGCGGATTCGCGCGTTCTCAGAAAGGGATTGATGGAGCGCTCGGTCTCCATCAGGGATGGCAGCGTGGGCCGACCGGCCTCGCGCAACGCCTGACAATGCCGCTGGTAGTGAGCCAGGGTTTCGTTGTTTGGTTCCACGGCCTGAGCAAAGCGCAGGTTGGACATTGTGTACTCATGTGCGCAGCACACCAGTGTATTGCCCGGCAGCGAGGCCAGATCGTCCAGCGATTGCTGCATCTGCTGCGCAGTGCCCTCGAACAGGCGGCCGCATCCCCCGGAAAACAGCGTGTCGCCGCAAAACAGCACGGGCTGTGCCTGTGCCGCCGTGCTGTAGAAGGCAATGTGGCCGCTGGTATGGCCTGGCACATCGATGACCTGCCAGGGGCCGCCCAGCGCCTGCACGGCATCGCCTCCCTGCACGCGCTGAACGGGTTCGGGCAACTGCTCGTAGGCAGGACCCCAGACCTGGGCGCCCGTGGCCTGGTGCAGCTGGGCCACGCCACCGACATGATCGGCATGGTGGTGGGTGACTAAAATGCCCTGCAGCTGCAGGCCCAGCCGGTGCAACGTGGCGAGCACGGGCGCTGCATCGCCGGGATCGACGACCAGGGCCTGCCCGGCGTCATGCAGCAGCCAGATGTAGTTGTCGGAAAAAGCAGGAATGGGCAACAGGTTCATGAGCAGCAAAATTATAGGGATGCATCACTGGACGCAATCTGCCCTCGGCCACTACCTGCTGGAATGGGAGCAGCAGCGCTGCGACGAGGCGGTGGCCGATATTTTCGGCTATCACAGCCTGCAGCTGGGCATGCCCATGCTCCAGGGGCTGCGTGCCAACCGCATGCCGCACCGCTGGCTGGCGCTGGATTCCACGCAGGATGCGGCGCCAGCGGACGGCGCCGCCCCGCTGGAGGTTCCCGTGGCGCTGCTGGCCGATCCCGCCGCGCTGCCATTTCCCGAGGCCAGCCTCGACCTGGTCGTGATGCCCCATACGCTGGAGACCTCGCCGGACCCGCATGCCGTGCTGCGCGAGGCGGCCAGGGTGCTGATGCCTGAAGGCCGCATCGTGGTGTGCGGACTCAACCCTGCCAGTTTGCTGGGCGTGCAGCGGCGTGCCGAGCGTGGCGTGTACCTGCCCGATGTGGGCTGGGGCGTGGGTTACTGGCGGCTGCGCGACTGGCTGCGATTGCTGGCCTTCGAGATCGAGGCCGTGCAATTCGGCTGTTATCGTCCCGCCGTGCAGACGGATCGCTGGCTGCGCCGCTGGCAGTTCATGGACCGCGTGGGACGGCTGGGCTGGCCCATGCTGGGCGGCGTGTACTGCGTGGTGGCCGTCAAGCGTGTGCCGGGTGCGCGCATGCTGGAGCCTGCCTGGCGCGGCCGCGCGGTCGTGTCGGGCGCCACGGTGCCGGTCGCCCGTCGCATGCCGGCACAGGCCGCGCCGGACGGTGATCTGCATTCCAACCGGCCTGACGGCCGGGCCATTCATATCAAGGATTTTTTTTGAATCAAGTTGTTATCTATACGGACGGTGCCTGCAAGGGCAATCCGGGTCCTGGCGGCTGGGGCGTGGTGCTGGAGGCTGGCAGCGCCAGGAAGGAGCTGTTCGGCGGCGAGCTGAACACCACCAACAATCGCATGGAGATGATGGCCGTGATCGAGGCGCTGTCTGCGCTCAGGCGGCCCTGCGACGTGGTGCTCTACATCGACAGCCAGTACGTGCTCAAGGGCATCACCGAGTGGATCCACGGCTGGAAGGCCAAGGGCTGGAAGACGGCCTCCAAGGAGCCCGTCAAGAACGTGGAGCTGTGGCAGCGGCTGGACGCCCTGGTGCAGGGTGGCGGGCACCGCATCGACTGGCGCTGGGTCAAGGGCCATGCGGGCGATCCCGGCAACGAGCGCGCCGACGCGCTGGCCAACATGGGCGTGGATCAGGCGCTGGGACGCTGAACGCCTTGTGCGGGACAGGTGCAATGCCTGTCCCTTGCTCCTCTTCCCGAGGACTACCTCAAACGCGGTAGATGAAAACCCCAGACACAGGACTCGATGGGTGCAGCTAATATTTCCATAAGTGGAAATTAATGCGCGCCCTGCCAGGCATCTTCCGTGGCGTGGTGTTTGAAATTGCCACTTGTGGAATTTTTAAACCATCTCACGATGAAAGAGCCTTGCGATGAATTATGTGGAATGCCGTCAGTCGTCAACAGCACATCATTGCTATCAGCAGAACATGCAGCCGAAGTTGGCTTGAAGTCAATCAATACGTCCTGGACGGCTGAGCGGTGAGACTCGTGTAGCCCCTGTCCGCACGCGATGCCGGCGCTAGTTTGGGCTTGAAGCTCATGTTTATGTGCTTTAATCACATTAAATTATGAGTCAACTGCGGCATGACCTACGAAGATTTTCTTGGTGAGCTGAACAAGGCTGGCCTTAGTGTCAAGCGTTTCGCTGACTTGATCGGCATGCAGCCCAACTCGGTTTCCAACAACAAGAAGAGGGGCGAGGTCCCCATCCATCTCGCATTGATCGCCAGTCTCCTCGCTGAAATGTCCACCCGTCAGATAGATTACGAACCCGTCATGGCACGGGTACAGCCGATAAAGAAGCGGCCACGCGGTGCTGCAGTGGAAGGGCGGTTTGCAAGCGACAAGCAGAACACGCTGGGGGTTGTCAATGAATGAGCGTCGAAGTGCGCGCGCGCCGGGCCGCATGAAAACCTCGGCGCAACCAGGACGGCACGGCTCATGAGTGCAGTGATCGAATCCCGCTGGGTCAGCGCCCTGGCACTAGACCGACGTCGGCCCCCCGAGTTCTATGCGGCGGGCAGCAGCGTCGCTGCAGGCGCGCATGCCGACGCGATTCGCTTCGCGCTGGGCGAGTTGGGGCTGTCGGCTGTTAGCTGCATCAACGGCGTTCCCACGATTGGATTTCTAAGCGATCCGAACGTTTCCGTGGAGCGTGTCAATGAGCTCCATCGAATCCTTTGGAACCAGGGATTGATGAGCTTGCTGCTCGTCATTCGCGATGACGAGCTGACGGCGTATTCACTGGTCCAGCGGCCGTTGTACCGCGACGAGAGCCGGGGCAAGGATCCGCGGCTGGTCAAGACACTCAGCCTTTTGACCGACGCGCTTGCGCTGCGCGAACTGCTCGATGCCACGGAGTCTGGACGGTTCTGGTTCGAGAACGACGGCTACTTCAATCCAGAAAATCGGGTCGACACCGTTCTGTTGGTCAATCTGCTGACAGCGTTTCAAGGGCTCAAGGACGAACTGGGTGCAGAACCGACCCAGGCTCTGCTGATGCAGACGATGTTCGTGGCCTACCTGGAAGACCGGCAGATCATCGGAGAGGCGGTCTTCCGTGCCGCTTCGCAGGATAGCTACGGAAATCTCCAGGAACTGCTCGACGCAGGAAAGCCAGCGCCTTTTGAGAAGCTGTTTGTTTGGCTGCATGAGGCGTTCAACGGCAACCTCTTCAAGGCGCCGTGTGCCTTCGAAACAGGGGACGGGTCCCCGCCTAAGCTGAAGCCCGCTCACTTGGCCGTACTCGCACGGTTCCGTCATGGCCGCGAGGACATGGCCACCCGGCAGCTTCGGTTCTGGGGGTACGACTTCCGGTACATGTCGATCGGGCTGATCAGTGCGGTCTACGACCGATTCCTGAAGGAGGAGGCCGCCAAGAAGAACGCGGATGGAGCGTTCTACACCCCGATGTTCTTGGCTGACATCGTCGTCAACCAGATCTGGGACGAACTGACCGACGATCAGAGGGCCACCGGAATCTATTGCGATCCAGCATGCGGCTCCGGCATCTTCCTGGTGCGGTTGTTCCAGCGCCTGGTTGCGCACCACTGTCACGTCAAGGGCAAGCGACATGCCACCTGGACAGAGCTCAAGGGCTTCGCCAGTCGGCTGCATGGCGGCGACATCAACTCATCTGCCGTGCGTGTTGCGGCATTTTCGCTCTACATCGCGCTTCTTGAACTTTCCAGCCCTTCTGATCTACCCAGGCTCATCAAGGCCGGGAAATTGCTGCCACCGCTGTACGGCGAGACGCTGCAGCCGGGAGCAGACTTCTTCAGCCTCAAAGAGGTGCCGACGTATGACGTGATCATTGGCAATCCTCCCTGGAAGGGGCGCGCAGGAATGGAGACGACCGCTCAGAACTGGGCCAAGGTCAAGGGATATCTCCTACCGGCTAAAGACATCGCATGGGGTTTTGTGTGGAAAGCGCTGGCGAGCGTAAAGACCACCGGGCTCGTGGCGTTCCTGCTACCGGCCATGGGCACTCTGCACAACACCGACAGCCAAGCCGCACGAAAGATGCTGCTGGAGCGGTCCAGGATCCGGCGGATCATCAATCTGTCGGATTTGTGCTTCCAGCTTTTCGATGGAGCAGCACGACCAACCGCCTTTGTGCTGTACAGCCCACAACAGCAGAAGACCCCCTACCGGTTCGAGTACTGGGTTCCCAAGGCTGACCTCAACCTTCGACTCAAGCGGCTGGTGACGCTGTCTCGAGCGGATCGCCTGACGTTCCGCTCCGACCTGGTCGCAAGTGATCCGACCGCGTTCAAGCGTCGGTTGTGGGCGCGGGCTCCGGAGGAGCGGTTGCTGCAATACCTTCGGACGATCCCATCCTTGGCATCGTTCGTTCACGAGTTCAAGGCGTTCAAACGTGCCAAGCTTGAATTCAACCGTGACGAGCATTGGGTGATCGGGCAGGGCTTTAAACCTGCGCAGGAAGATCGCCTGGATGATGATGACTACCAGACGAGTACGGCCGAGATCGTGACCCGTCTGCCGTATCTGCACGCGAGCCAGTTTCAGTCCGTCGCGCTGCCGAAGGTAGAAAGCCCACCATGGCCGAGTTCTCTCGTGCATCGGGCAGGCTTCGAAGAGGGGTTTGGCGGACCTCACATCATGATTCCGCAAGGGGTGGAGCGCGCCGTGGGTCGAGTGCGCGCAGCGTTCAGCGATCAGGATTTCGTGTTTCAGCACTCGCTTCAGGCCCTGACAGTGCCACCAGCGCAACGGCGATTGGGCATGGTGCTTACTGCTGTGCTGAACAGCAGTTTGGCAGCCTGGTTTTATTTCCATGACACGGCAAACTTCGGCGCCGATCGAGCCAAGGTGCATCAGGGTGAACTGCTGAAGCTTCCATTCGACGTCCCAGAGAACATGCCGGATCCGGAGAAAGCCCTGAAGGCGGAAAAGGAGCTCGCCGCGCTGATCAAGCGGGAGATGGCGAACGCGCAGAAGCTGCTTGTTGCCCAAGATGACGTCTTGAGCAAAGTCGACCGCCTAGTGTTCGATTACTACGGCCTCGACGCCAGCGACGTGGCCATCGTCGAGGACACGGTCAGCGCAGTCATACCTGCCATGCAGCCCAGGCGCAGCGCCGGATTGCAACCCATCTGGGCTGCAGCTTCCCCGGTCCAGCGCGAGGCCTATGCGACCATGCTGTGCAAAGCCCTCTCACCACACTTCCGCGCCCCCGTCAGCGCCTCGTTAGCGGCACTCGCCACGGACGTTGCCGTACTGAAACTGACGATTGGTGATGCGGTTACGCCGTACGCGGAGAACACCTCGAGCGAGTTCAACGAATTTCTCATACCGATCACCGCGAAGCTTTCGATGGAGATGCCTGGCAACGTGCAACTGATACCTGATCTGCGCATCGTCGACGGCCGCGACATGTATCTCGTGAAGCCCGCAGCGGTCCGGCACTGGCTTCGGTCCACTGCACTGGCGGATGCAGAGCAAATCGCCGCGGAGCTGGCGGCGGCCGCTGCCCGCGATGGACAGGAAGGGTTGGTTCATGCTCGCGGGTAGCCCTGGAGTCTGGCTCGCGCATTTCCGAGACCTTGGCGAGCAGATGGCCGAAGCGATCGAGGACGCATGGCCGGTCTGCATCAAGCCCTTGCAATCCAGGAAGGGGGCGATGACGCATGAGGATCACATAACCGTGCATCTCGTAAATGCCCTCAGAAGGACTAAGAAGGTGCCTGGTCGCATTGAATACCAGTATTCACTGCAGGAAGAGCACACCGACGGCTACGTGACGACGCCGAGCAGCATCGACTTCGTGCTAACGGTGGGGGACGATGAAGAGGTCTATCTGGCCTACGAATGCAAGCGGCTGAACGTGACCTATGGGACTCGAGTCCGCAACTATTGCGGGCCGTACGTCGACGACGGCCTGATGCGTTTCGTATCGGGTCAATACGCCAAAGGGCTCCCGATGGCGACGATGATCGGCTATGTCATGAACGGCGACAACACCACCGCGCGCCGAGGACTGCGCCGGGTGATGAAGTTGCGCACTGCTGCCCTGCGACTGACCGCTGAGCAGGATAGTCTCTCGACAGCAGGGCGTCCCACGCGATTCACTTCCACGCACGATTGCGGTTCCGGGGGGCACAGCATGAGCGTCGAGCACCATCTCCTGCCTTGGCCGTGATCGTTCACGAAACCTCTGAGCCCAACCTAAACGATCTTCATGAGTTCTGTGACTCCCCTTGACATTTGGCGAGGAGGGCAGCGAAAGCTAAGGACTGCTTGGCGCGAGCTAGTGTGAGCTCGGCTCGTAAAAGCGACGGTCTGCAACCGCTGCAAAGGCGCCCCCTGCGGGTGAACGTTGAAAGTTTGAATTCACCATCGCAAGCAGCCACTCGGGCTATGCTGCTTGAACCGCGCAGTCACTTGAGACCACCGACAGCTTGTCTGCTATGACCGCCGGTACCCCCGCACCGGTCACGGGCAGACCGGCCTTGATGCGGGCAGCCACAGTTGCATTTAAGGCAAGGAGCTGGGCTACCACGTCCTTCTTGCTGTCAAACCCGTAGACCGCCATCACAGCCTTGTCGAGAGCATCGTGAGCATCTCGCAGCGGGTTTCTCCCTGGCAGCGCCAGGGTGTCATAGAGCATTCGCAGTCCAGCCTTCGCCGTCTTGAGAGCGGTGGTCCGGACGGCTTGAAGTTTGCGCGACGCTTCGACGACTACTTTGACTTGCGCTGCCGTGGGGCTCTGCGGCCAAGGGAATGTGCCAAAAACGTTGGTTGAGGAGTAACGAGGGTCCGACTTCATGTTCGAGCGCTTGCTCATGAACCACTCGATGTGCACCTTCGACTGCAATACACCAAAGCTGTAGTCGTCATCAAAGGCAAACACCTGCAACGCGTCGCCAGGCTTCACTCCCGAGTTCACGAAGAACAAGATGGGTCGAGAGGTCACTCGAGAGCAGGCGAGGTACCGCGGCAAACCCGCAATGGCCTTAAGCAAGTCGGTGCGGCGGTAGGACAGCTGCCACCATTTCTCCAGGAACTGCACATGATGGGAGCGCTCTTTCTCGTCGCCCTCTCCCTTCTCGGCTGCTTGCTGCCGCTTTGGCAGAACGTTTTCTTTGACGAGAGAGAGGGCCTTGGGAAACTGCTGTGCTGCGAGCAAGTCTCGCTCGCCGAAGTCCAAGATCATGCGGCTTGGTTTCGTGGCGCCTCCAAGCACTTCCTTGCCGACCACGTACGGCGTCAGGAGCTGAGCGGCGTCTGCCTCCTTGGCGACAAGCGCCTGAGCTGCGTCGAGCTTGAGAACGAAGTCTTCGTGACCCGGAGTTACACCTTGGAAGGTGCGCTTGGGCTTGGTGTTGCAGGCAAGGGTGACTGCGGTCTTCGTGTCGGTCTTATCCGAGAGAGATGAGCTAATGTAGGACACCGCTCGCATATCCAAGTCGTACTCTTTTGCAGCCCGAACCGTTCCTTTGGCGCTCTTGGGCTTGCGCAAGGCCTTCTTTGTCTTGAACCAAAGCCGCTTGAGGGGAGGCAGCACCGCATCTTCTTGGGACTTTACCCAGTTGACTATAGAGACGTGGACGTTGGCGTCGCCAGACCAGGGCTGGTTGTCGACCGCCTCGATAACGGTGCCGCTGAGGGTCACGTGATCGAGGCCGCCTATACGTGATTCGTTGCTGCGGATGTTCTGGGTGCCGACAAGACCAGCGCGGCCCTGTAGCGGTTCTGCTGGCGTGCAGGGTGGAAGTGCGTCATGTGCCCGCCTTATCCAGTAGACGCAAAAGTCGGCCATCCCAGGCACTTCAGGGTAGGCCTTGCGGATCCGCTCGATGTAGGCTTGGCCTAGCTCGGGCTTCATCTTTTTCACCCCGAGGAAGGGTGGATTGCCGATGATGACGTCAGCCGTGGGCCAGTCAGTCCTCGCACCAGTATCGGAGACCAAGGCATCTCGGTGCACGAAGTTGCCGTCCAAGTTGTCCAGCGGCAGGGCTGACTCCGAGACGTGGAGCTCGTCGATGCTGAGCTTGTGGGCCAGCATCATCGTGACCTTAGCAATCTCCACCGCAAACGGATTGACGTCCATGCCGTAGAAGTTGGTCGTCGTTACGAAGCCGAGGGTGCGCTGATTGACGTCTACGGACCTTGGAAAGCGCTCTGCCATCCGGTTGTAGAGCTGGGCTTCGAGGCGCTTGAGCTCGCGGTATGCTGTGAAGAGGAAATTGCCGCTGCCGCACGCAGGGTCCAGGACCTTGAAGGTCTGCATGCGGTGCGCCAACGCCTGCATCTCAGTGAGGCTCTTGGTTCCCTCAATGGCTGCTCGCCAGGGCTCAACTATGGTCGGGCCAACAATCTTCATGATGTCAACGGGCGACGTGAAGTGCGCTCCCTGAGCGTGTCGCTCCGCTTTGCCAAGCGAGTGCTCGAACAGGGTGCCGAAGATTTCCGGACGAACCTTGGACCAGTCAAAGTTGCAGGCCTCCTTCAGCATGACCCGCTCCTCGTCGACCAGTTCAACTTTGGCAGGGTTGGCGTACAGGCCGCCATTGAAGTAGGCCACGCCCTTGTATCGGCCGCCCGGGTTACCTGATGCACGGTTCATCGCTTCGAACAGCCCGCCCAGAATGTCATACGTATCCTCAGGCGACTTGCACTCATCGAGCAGCCGCTTCACCAGGTACTTCTCCAGCAGCCCAATGTCTTCTGCAAAGAAGGCCATCAAGATTTGCAGGATGAAGCGCTGGGCCAGCGGACGCTCGATGCCGCGCTTTACCAAGGCGTTGAAGCACCTGGCGAGCTTGTTGGCGGCTTCCCGAGTGACCTCTTCGTGATGGTTGCCGAAAACCGGAGCGACGTCGCCCGGGAAAAGGAAGTTCAGTGCACCATAGCGGTACGGGAGGTCAGCGAGCTTGATCGTCTCGACCGGCGTGTCCATCTGGGTCTCGAAGTCGTAGACCCAGAACTCGTCGAAGTTGCACAAAACCGCATATCTGGGACGGTTGGGCACCAGGTACGTCCAGTACTCAAAGGCCTGTCGGTAGTGCTTCCTGAGGTCAATACCCCGCTTCTTCATCTCGACGAGAACGCGGGGCTTCCAAACCAAATCCGCAAATGAGGTACCACCGGTGTCTTTCTTCTTCACGCGCTCTTCGCAAGTCGCGCCCGCCTCCAGCAATCCCTTGTGGCCAAAGGCTTGGAAGAGATAGTTCAGAAAGATCTGGGCCTCGCCCTTTTCATCTCCCTTGATGTGCCCGCCGACCCAAGCAACGAACTCTTCAAACTTCTTCGCCTTCTCGCTCATGCGCGTGTCTTCCCTCTGCTTCGTCTATTCACTGCATCGTAAAGCAACCGGTGGTGGATCTCGCTTAGACCCGCCGGAGTGCTGATGGTAGGGTATCGCGACCCGTAGGATGAAATGCGGCTGAGTTCCTCAGTCGGCTGACCGTGCACCAGATGTGTCGCCGTCGCGGCGAGCGACCGCTTCGAGCCATCAGCGTGAGTTCGCCCAGCCGGGTTCGCCGGCTGTAACCGCTGCAGTGCGGGCCTTGACCGAGGTCCTACGAACGACCGCAATGGGTCGCCAGCCGACTGCTTGCCGATAGAGTCCATCGCAGCGTGCGGCAGTTATGAGTTCAAATGCAACGCTCATTTATCACCGCAATGCATTCGTTGCCACCCAACAGCAGCGAGTTCTCCAGGTGTTCGCCCGTCAGGTGTGGGGGTATTGCGCAGGCTGTTCGCCAGCTTGGCCATGGCCTCAATGCCATCCTCCACTGCTGCCCGCTCCCCGTCCTGCAACGGGATCTCTTGAAGCATGCGGGATAGGTTGGCACTCGCCTCCAGCGCTTGAGCTTTGGACGATTCTTTGGGCAGGTAAAACGAGCACTTGGCGCAGGCCATGCGGTGCGGGCATTGGTCGAAGAAATCGTAGGTGCACAGCCCATGCCCAAGGTCGTAGTAGCGCCAGGGCTCTCCGCGTGCAGCACTCCCGTCGCACACCGCGTCTTTGTCAACGAGCACTGCAATGGTCCGCATATTGCGTGCGAAGTAGCCAGCCCGCTCGATCGCACCGGCCAGCTTCGTCGGCGTCACGTTGACGTAGTGGCGGGTCGATTCAACTGATCGATGCCCAAGCCATGCCTGAAGCTCGAACAGGCTCAGTGGTTCCCTGGCGTTGAACAACTGGCTGGCGATCGTTACACGGGCGCGATGACTGGTGATACGACCACGTGCGTCCTGGAGCGGCACGCCAGCTTTCCTGCACAGGAGCGGAATGACGGTCTTATTGAGATAGGCCAGCCCTACACGTCGGCCGCGGTGAACAAAAAGGTAATCAACCAGGCCCCCTGTCTTGGTATCGGGCATACCTGGGTGCTGCAGACGTTGCCGCTCCCAAGCTTCGACCGCCTGCCCAATCACAGCGTCAACAGGTTTGGTGAAAGCCGTTGATGTCTTGTTGACCGGCACGTCGAGCAGGCAGGACGGGGCGGCGGCAACATCGCCTGCATGCGGTTGCCATCGGATGCAGCCGACCGGCAACCGCAATAGTTCGTCGCGACGCAAGCCTGCGAACAGCCAAAGCATTGCGACTGCCCGGACCATGGCAAGAGGGTAACGTGGAGGTTGCTTGGTACAGCCCTCATGACCAAGCGCAGGTTGCAGATCCTCGTCAGCCAGATTGAGACCGGCCCAAACCAGCTTCGCCCAAGCGTCGTCGGCAACCACCCGGGCGTTGGGGCCAATGCTCGCGCCAATAGTGCGAGGCAATCCGAGTGCCCGCGCTGGATCGAAGCGCAGCGGAATCCACTCCCACTCCTGCAAGTCACGGAAGAAGCTGCGAATGCTGCGCAAGTGTGCCGCCTTGGAGGCAGGCTTGAGGGAACAGCCGTGTTTGCCCAGGTACATACCACCGGGATGCGACCACTGGCCAATCGTCATGCGGGCGACGGCCGCAGCGTATTCGAGCGCCGTCGCACGGCTCCAGTCCGCGGGACTCTCGAGTTCGGGATGCATTGTCGCCAGCCAGCGGCCGCACTTCAGGAGAGCGTAGTAGCTTGTGATGATCGATGATGCCGCGCCCACCGAGGTCGCTCTCCAGCGCTCGCACCAGTCCAGCCAATGCGCAGAAATGCCAACAATCGCCCGATACTCACCCTCGGGGCGGCGACGGCCGTGACGGCGGTGATCGAGAGCATGGTCGAGCAAGCCCACCCGCACCAGCGCGCCTGACAAGGTCGCTGCCCCGCCGCGAACGTATGCCGTTCCACTGACGGCAACGTGCTGCAGCGTGTTCAGGGTCAGATCTTCGAGACGCGCGCTGCGCTGCACTAGTAGCGCCATGCAGAGCGCATTCGAGACATCGGACCGATCGGTGAGACTGAAGCCGACCTTTGTCATGTCGTCGAAAACGACGCTGAGTGCATGGTCCACGGCCTCACGGCCGAACACCTTGATGGCCAACCGGTACTGAAAGTAGCGGCCGATCTCCGCGAGTCGGTCAAAGCCGCACAAGAGATAAGCCACCGCAATGACGTACTGTCGGCAGTTGCCACTGCCGCCATACCTCTCCTTGAAAGCGCCCTCGCTGCCGCACAGTACCTCGAGCCACTGATCTCTCGACCATCCCCAGTAGGCAAGGCGGAGACGGTCCATCTCGGCAACGACGATGTGAACGACAGCGTTGCGTGGCACATGGGCCGCATGCATCCAGTCGAGCATGGTGCAGAGAGGCTGTATCAGACGGTCTAGTGCCACACGAGATCCGGCCGGCCACTGGCGCTGATGATTGGAGAAGCGCGTGCCCAGGATTTGGAGCGTTGCATACTCGATTGCGGAAAGATCAGGCGCGCGATTCCACTCCGGAAAGGGTACAAGCGGTGAGGCATTCGCTGGTGCGACGGTATAGGCCACCATGCTCATGGCGCACTTCCTCGAAGCTGATGCAATCGTTCTTCATGTACAGCCGCCATGCTGCGAGCGAACCTGTCCGCGAGATCCTGAGCACTCAAGTGGATGTAGAGCAGGGTCGACTGAATGCTTCGATGACCGGCGAAGCTCGCGATCTCCTCAATGTCCCACCCGGCGCGGGCCAGATCGGTGAGGCACAGATGTCGAAAGCTGTGCGTCGTCAGCTTTGGAACCCCTGCGCGCAACGCCAGCCTTCGGACAACCTTCGACCAAGTCCACTTGGTCATCGGTGCTGCGCGATTGCGTGTGGATTCCGACAGGAACAGGGGTCCGCGCGCACTGCCCAAACGACGGCGCTCCGCGAGGTAGGCTATGTAGAGATCGGAGCTCACAACCGAGTAGGGCACGACACGGTCCCGCTTGGTCTTGGTTGTCTCTGCGCGCACCCGAAGCAGGCGTCGTGCTGGATCGATATCGCCGGTGGCCAGCGAACACAGTTCTTCCCGGCGCAACGCACAGTCGTATGCGAAAGCAAGCATCAAACGGTTGCGTACGGGCTCGCGGGCGGCTGCGCTCAACAGTGCGCGCCACTGCGCATCGTCCGGAATCCAGGGCAGTCTGCGTTGCACGGGGATCAGCCCTCGCTCTCCGACACCTCGACCGCCGACAACCGCACCGCGACGTCCACGGGCCACCGGATTCGTCGTCCTAACACCCTCTTCGATCAGATAGTCGTAGAACAACCGGACGATGGTGAGTCGATGACGTATCGAGGCGTTGGACAGGCCTGCGATGCCTGCTGCGGTGGATTGTGGCTGAACCAATGCACGTGTGTAACTGGCAATCTGCGCCCGGCCGGCGTTCGTCATAGTGATGTCAGTGCGACAACAAAAACCGAGATAGTGGTCGAGGCCTCGGGCGTATGCATTGACGGTGTTCGAAGCAAGCAACAGGTCCGCCTGCAATGACACCCACGCGCGCGCATGGGCGTCATTGCAGATGTTGCTCAGCGCCTGCCACGGTGGTACTGAAAGCATCAGTGCGTCTCCTGACCGAGATACACACACTACTCCGATCAGACGCGATCGTCAGCAGTGCATTCCACGTAACTGATAATACAAAGCAATTGCCGCATTGGCGATGCTGGGCGGCGCGGGAGCGGCGCTTGCCCAGAGTTCGGTGACGCTGTACGGCAGCATGGACCTGACCATGCCCTGGATCAGCGATGTGCGAGGGAGCCGGCTCACGCGCATGGATTCGGCAATCTCCCAGCCTGACCTCTGGGGCCTGCGCGGCTCCGAGGACCTGGGGGGCGGCCTGAAGGCCTCGTTCCAGCTGGAAAACGGATTCCTCACGGACATCGGCTCGCCGATCTCGCCCACCAGCTACTTCAACCGGGCTTCCTGGGTGGGCCTGGACAGTGCTTCGCTGGGCACGCTGCGGCTGGGGCGCCAGGTCGATTTCACGGCCGGCACGCTGAGCCAATGGGGCAATGGCTACCAGCTCTACAACTTCTATCTGTACCACCCGGGCAACCTGGACGGCCTGTCCAGCCAGTTCCCCGTGGACAACTCCGTGGTCTACCTGACGCCGCGCATGGGCGGGATGCAGTTCGGCGCGCAGTATGGATTTGGCGAGGTGCCGGGCCGCTCGCAGGCCAACCGCACCTACAGCGTCATGGGCAGCTATTCCAGTGCCAAGCTCAATCTGGCCGTGGCCTACACCGATGCGCGTGGCCGTGCCTTCGATATCGCCGGGCGCACGGGCCTGGCGAACGCGCTGGGCCAGGACCTGGTGGCGGGCCGGCCGCTGGTGCTCGATACCTTCCAGGTGCTGGGCATCGGCGGCGGTTACCAGCTCGATGCGCTTCCGGTACGGCTCAACGCGCTGCTGACGCGCTCCACGCTCAAGTATGGCGCAGCCTCCAGCCACATGAGCGCGCTCGACCTGGGCCTTGCCTGGCAGACCAGCCAGGCGGTGACCATCAACACCGGCTACTCCTTCAGCCGTTTCGAGCAGACGAAGTGGAACCAGGTCCACCTGGGCGCGCGCTACGCCTTCTCCAAGCGCACGCAGCTGCATGCCTCGGTCACGCACCAGCGCGCCTCCGATGGCGTGGCGGCGATGAATTCCGTGGGCGTTGCCAGCGGGCGCACGCAGACCGTGATTGCAGCAGGCATACACCACTCGTTCTGAGAGGCATGAGACATGCAGCCCGGTCGATGCGGGCGCATTGGAGACCCCACGATGAAATTCACCCTCAATTCCCGAAGCGTGGCCTTTGACGGCGACGGGCAGACCCCCTTGCTGTGGGTGCTGCGCGACCACTTCAAGCTGCCGGGCACCAAGTTCGGCTGCGGCATCAGCATGTGCGGGGCCTGCACGGTCCATGTCGATGGCGAGCCCGTGCGTTCCTGCGTGCTGCCCGTCTCGACGGTGGGCGGCAAGGCGGTCACGACCATCGAAGGACTGTCCAGCAACCGCTCCCACCCCATCCAGAAGGCCTGGATGGACAAGGACGTGCCGCAGTGCGGCTACTGCCAGTCCGGCATGGTCATGGCCGCTGCCGCACTGCTCAAGGCCCATCCGCAGCCCACCGATGCGCAGATCGACGAGGCCATGACCAATCTGTGCCGCTGCGCCACCTACCACCGTATCCGGGAGGCCATCCATGCCGCAGCGTCCAAGCAATGAACGGGGCCGCGTGGCCGATTCGGCCATCTCGCTGCGGCGCAGGCACCTGCTCCAGAGCGCTGCTGCGCTGCTGGTGGCGCCTGCTGCAGGCAGCCTGCTGATTCCGCTGGCGCAGGCCGCGCCAGCGGAGGCCGGTGCAGCGGCAGCAACGGCCTCCTCCATCGGCGACTGGGTCTGGATCGAGCCTTCGGGCCAGGTGGTGATCGGCGTTTCGCAGTGCGAGGTCGGCCAGGGTATCTACACAGGCCTGCCCCAGGTGCTGGCCGATGAACTGGATGCCGACTGGGCCAGCGTGACCGTGCGCTTCGTCACGGGGCGCGACGCCTACCGCAACGATGCGGGCGAGATGCCGTTCCAGCAGTTCGTGGGTGCGTCGATGTCGATGAACTATTTCTATGAACGCATGCGCCTGGCCGGCGCCCAGGCGCGCGATGTGCTGCTGCGCGCCGGCGCAAGCCGCCTGGGTGTGCGTGCCTCCCAGTGCATGACGCGTGCCGGCCGCGTGCTGCACCCCGCGACGGGCCGCAGCGTGGGGTATGGCGAGATCGTGGCCGATGCCTCCAGGCTGCCCCTGGCCGCGCGGCCGCGCATGAAGTCGGCTTCCGAGCAGGGCCTGATCGGCCGCAACCTGCGCCGTGTGGATACGCCTTCCAAGGTCGACGGCAGCGCGGTGTTCGGCATCGATGTCGAGGTGCCCGGCATGCTGATCGGCGCCGTGCGCATGGCGCCCAGCGTGACGGGGCGCATCGTGCGCATCCGCAACGAGGCAGAGGTGCGCGCGCGCCCCGGCGTGCATGCCGTCGTGCGCACCACGCAGTGGCCCGACCCCGAGCCCAGCACCGTGGTCGTGGTGGCCGATTCGTACTGGATTGCCAAGCAGGCTGCCGATGCGCTGGACATCGAATTCGACGCCGGCGCGGCGGCCGGTGTGGACAGCGAGCGCATCCATGCGCAGTTCGTCGCAGGCTTGTCGAACGACAAGGCCGTCGTGGCCCGCAGCCTGGGCAAGCCGCGTGAAGTGCTGGCGGCCGGCAAGACCATCACGGCCGACTACCACTCGCCCTACATCACGCACGCCACCATGGAGCCGCTGGCCGCCACTGTCCATGTGCGCGACGCCGAGGTCGAGACCTGGGGCCCCTACCAGGGCCAGGACTTCCTGCGCGGCGAACTCGGCAAGGCCTGCGGCGTGCCTGCAGACAAGGTGATCGTGCACACCACGTTCCTGGGCGGCAGCTTCGGGCGCAAGTACATGCCCGACTTCGCCTTGCATGCGGCAGCGGCATCCAAGGCCGTGGGCCGGCCCGTCAAGGTCATCCGCTCGCGTGAGGACGACATACGGCATTCCTACTACCGGCCCGGTGCCTCGGGGCGGCTGAGTGCCGTGCTGGGCGCCGACGGCCTGCCTGCCGCGCTGCATGCACGCATCTCGGGCCAGTCGCTGTACGGGGCCATCAACCCCAAGAAGATGGCCGATGCAGGCGGCTGGGACGAGACCATGGTCGAGTCCATCTACGACCTGATCTACGGCGTGCCCAACCTGCTGGTGGATGCCGTGGACGTGCAGCAGCCCATACCGCTGAGCTATCTGCGCAGCGTGGGCACCACGTCCAGCGTGTTCTTCCTGGAAAGCTTCATCAGCGAGCTGGCCCACACCGCAGGCGTGGACGACTACCAGTACCGGCGCCGCCTGCTGGCCGGCCAGCCGCTGGCGCTGGGCGTGCTGGATGCGGCGGCGCGCGCCGCGCGCTGGGAGCAGCCCGCGCCGGCAGGCCTGCACCGCGCCATGACCTTCAACGTCTACACGGGGCGGGGCGAGAGCTTCCAGACCTTCGTCGCACTGGTCATGGAATTGCGTGTTGTGCAAGGCCGCGTGCGGCTGGAGCGTGCCATCTGCGCGATTGATGCGGGCCGCGTGGTCAATCCGGGCCTGGTCAAGGCCAATGTGGAAGGCGGCATCGGCTTTGCGCTGACCAACACCTTCAAGAGCCGGCTGGACTTCGACAAGGGCGCGGTACAGCAAAGCAACTTCCACGACTACCCGCTGCTGCAACTGTCCGAAATGCCCCGCGTGGAGGTGGTCCTGGTCGAAAGCGACCGGCCGCCCCAGGGCTGCGGCGAAGTGGCCCTGGGCCCCACGGCGCCTGCCGTGGCCACGGCCATGTTCCATGCCACGGGCCGCCGGTTCCGCTCCATGCCGCTGCCGCAGGACATCGCGTCCACCTGATCACCACCCCAACCCCGGCTTTTTTTGAGAAAAGGAATTTCATGCAAGTCGAACACATCACCCCGTGCATAGGATCGGAGATATACGGCATCGATCTCTCGGACCCGGCGCAGGTGCATGACCATGCGGACGCGCTGCGCAAGCTGCTGGCCGAGCGCCAGGTCATCTTCTTCCGCGACCAGACGCTGGACCCTGCGCAGCAGGTGCGCGTGGCCCAGGTGTTCGGCAAGGTCGAGCCCGTGTCCTCCACCTTTCCCTCGCACCCGGACGATCCCCATGTCGAGCTGCTGATCAGCCAGGGCACGCGCACCGGCACCGACATCTGGCATGCCGACCTGACCTGGCAGACCAAGCCGCCCGCCGGTGCCTGCCTCTACGCCGTGGACGTGCCGCCCACGGGCGGCGACACCATGTGGGCCAGCATGACCACGGCCTTCGCCTCGCTGGCGCCCGAGCTGCAGGCCTATCTGCGCACGCTGCGCGCCACCCACAACTGGGAGGCGCCGGCCCTGAGGCAAAGCCTGATGCGCCGCAATCCCTCGGGCGAGGCCTATCGGGCCACGCGCCTCAAGCATCCGCCGCTTGAGCAGCCCGTGGTCCTGGAGCACCCGGTCACCGGGCTGCCCGTGGCCTTTGTGAACTCGCTCTACACCACGCACATAGAAGGCGTGACCAGCGACGAGAGCGCGGCCCTGATCGCCATGCTCAGCGGCCTGGCCAAGGTGCCTGAATGGCAGGTGCGCTTTCGCTGGCGCAAGGGCTCGGTGGCCATCTGGGACAACCTGGCCACGCAGCATTACGCGGTCAACGACTACCACCCCGCAGCGCGGCGCATGCACCGTGTGGCGATACGCCAGGCGTGAGCCCGGCCCCGGCCTTTGCTGAAAATGACAAAACCCACGATGAAAGCCCACCCCATGAAAGCGAAACGCAAAACGCTTGCCCTAGGCATGGCCCTGGCCATGGCCCTGCTGGCCGGTCCTGCCCAGGCGCAGGCCTATCCCCACAAGCCCGTCACCATCGTCGTGGCCTATCCCGCAGGCGGTGACACCGATGCGCTGGCGCGCCTGCTGGGCGAGAAGCTGTCGGCCCGCATCGGACAGTCGGTGCTTGTGGACAACCGCGCGGGCGCCAGCGGCACCATCGGCAGCAGCTATGTGGCCAAGGCGCCGGCCGATGGCTATACGCTGCTGCTGGCGCCCAATACCTTTGCCATGGCCCAGCTGGTGCTCAAGCTGGGCGCAGGCCACGGATATGACGTGCTCAACGGATTCACGCCCGTGATCGAGGTCGGCTCCACATCGCTGTTCCTTGTCGCCGGACCCGGCGCGGGCGTGCGCACGCTCAAGGAGGCCGTGTCCGCGAGCCAGGGCCGTTCGCTGGGCTACGCCACCCCTGGCAATGGCTCGCCCATGCACTTTCTGGGCGAGATGGTCCGGCGCGCCACGGGCGCCCGCTTCGAGTCCATTCCCTACAAGGGCGTGGCGCCGGCCGTCACCGATGTGGTGGGCGGCCATGTGCCCTTCACCTACAGCACGCTGGGCTCCATTGCTCCCTACCTGCCCGGCGGCAAGCTGGTGGCGCTGGCCGTGGCCGATGCCCAGCGCTCACCGCTGGCGCCCGACGTGCCCACGCTGGCCGAGCTGGGCTACAAGGACGTGGAGCTGACCGCCTGGTATGGCCTGTTCGGCCCCAGGAACATGCCCACCGAGGTGGTCAAGCTGCTGAACACGCAGCTCAACGAGATCCTCAGGATGCCCGACGTGGTGGCACGCATGGCCACGCTGGGAACCGTCCCTGTGGGCGGCCCGCCGCAGCGCCTGGGCAAGACCAATGCCAGCGACTTCGAGCGCTTCGGGCGGCTGGTCAAGGAGCTGGGCATACAGTCCGACTGAGGGCGGCGCACCGGACGAAAGGAGGGAGCAGCGGGCGCCGGCGCAAGTCAATCCGGGTGGTGGCCCGGGTGTGGTGGGTGGTCTTGCGCCGGCGCATCCTGCCTGATGCGCTCGGCCAGCAGGTGGGACATGAAGCGCAGATAGTGCTCGACCTGCTGGTCTGCCTGCGGCCCTTCCCCGAACAGTTCGGCCAGCAGC
Source organism: Delftia sp. WSY_7 (assembly GCF_043104845.1). NCBI lineage: Bacteria > Pseudomonadati > Pseudomonadota > Betaproteobacteria > Burkholderiales > Comamonadaceae > Delftia > Delftia sp. WSY_7. Next base: position 64,732 of record NZ_JBICLB010000040.1, read on the forward strand.
GGCCGTGCCGTGGGCAGGAAGGCCGAAATGCTGAGGATGGCCAGGTGGATGAAGCGCGGGTCCACCTGTGCCGGGTGGCTGGCCTGCGCTCCGTCCATCAGCATGGTCGAGGTCAGCTCCAGCCCGCGCCGCGTGATGCGCTGCAGCGGCGTGCCCGAGGGCGGAGGCTCTTCTTCGCTTTCATAGTGGTAGATCTCGGACAGCGCCAGCCGCTCGAACTGCGGGTGCTCGCGCATGAAATCCAGCCGCAGCAGCAGGCGCTGGTAGACGCGCTCTTCCACCGTGCCCTGCGTCCTGAGCGCCACTTCCATGCGGTTTTGCAGCTCCTGCATCAGGGACTCCGTCACTTCCTGCAGCAGTCCCTTGAGGCTGCTGAAGTAGTAGCGCACCAGCGCCCGCGTGACGCCCGCCGCCGCCGCGATTTCCAGAATGCTCAGTTGCTCCGGCGTGCGGGTCTTGAGCAGGTTGACCGTGGTCTGCAGGATGATGTCCCGGCCGACGGCATCGTCAGCCAGCGGGCGGCCGCTGTTGCGGCGGGGCTTCTTGGGCGCGGAATCGGCAGGCTTCTTTTGGGACGGCATGCGGGCCATTGTCGGCGATACACAGGCAGCGGCTGCGCCGCAAGTGTCAGGGTTGGGCGGTGATGCGGGCCAGCGCGTCCTCGATCTCGCGGGCCTGCTGGGGCCGCACCAGCCTTTGCATCTCCTGCCCGTCACGCAGAAAGACCAGGGTGGGCCAGAGCTTGACGCGGTAGCTGCGTCCCAGGGCCCTGCCGGGGCCGTCTTCCACCTTGATGTGGGCCACCTGCGGGGCGGCATCCAGCGCCTGGGCAATCAGCGGTTGCGCGCGCTGGCAGTGGCCGCACCAGGCGGTGCCGAACTCCAGCAAGGTAGCGCCGGGCAGCGTATCGACGGTGCTGCGATCGGGGGCGTCGGTCAGGTGCTTGGACTGGAAGGGCATGGGGCAATCTCCTGTCAGGGAAAGGCCTGCAGCGGCAGGATGGACACGGTTTCGCCGGCTTGCACGGCAGCGCGCTCATGTTCGAGCACGATGAGGCAGTCGGCCTCGGCCATGGAACTGAGTACGCCCGAGCCCTGCGGCCCCGTGGTGCGCACCATGCAGCGGCCATCGGCGCCCTTGGACAGAATGCCGCGCTGGTACTCGGTGCGGCCGGGCCGCTTGGACAGGGCCTGCGCAGCCACAGCCTGGGGCAGGGCGGCCGATTCACCGTCCACGGCGGCGGCGCCCATGAGCTGCAGCAGCGCCGGCCGTACAAAGACCAGAAAGCTCACCATGGCAGCCACGGGATTGCCGGGCAGGCCGATCAGTACCGTGGTGCGTGCCGGTGGCCGGCTGGCGGCAAATGGCGTGCCTGCATCGGGCTGCAACAGGCCCACGGCCAGCGGCCGGCCCGGCCGCATGGCCAGGCGCCAGAAATGAACGCTGCCCATGCGTTGCAGCATGGCGCGCGTATGGTCGGCCTCGCCCGCGCTGATGCCGCCGCTGGTCAGCACCACGTCGGCCAGGGAGGCGGCTTCGCGCAGGCGCTCCTGCAAGGCTTCGGGCTGGTCGGCCACCACGCCCAGGTCCAGCACCTTGACGCCCATGCGCTGCAGCAGGCCGATGAGGCTGAAGCGGTTGCTGTCGTAGACCGCCCCTTCGCGCAGCGCCGTGCCGGGGTGCAGGATTTCATCGCCCGTGGAGAAATAGGCCACGCGCAGCCGCCTGCGAACATGCACCTGAGACTGGCCCAGGCTGGCGATCAGGCCCAGGGCTGCCGGATGCAGGCGCTGGCCCGCCGCCAGCGCCACGCAGCCCTGGCTCAGATCCTCGCCGCGCCTGCGGCGGTTGTCTCCGGTGCGCACGCTGCCGGCGGGGATGCGTACATGGTCGGGCGAGGCCGCATCGGCGGGCTCGGTGCGTTCGTGCGCGATCACCGTGTCCAGACCGGGCGGCAGCACGGCACCCGTCATGATCTTGATGCACTCGCCCGCCCGCACCGTGCCATGCCAGGGCTTGCCGGCCAGGGCCTGGCCGACCACGCGCAGCACCAGCGGGGCGCCGGCCTGCAGCTGGCTGCCGTCGAAGGCATAGCCATCCATGGCGGCGTTGTCATGTGCGGGCACGTCGATGGGGGAGACGATGTCTTCGGCCAGCATGCGGTCCAGCGCGTCGGCCAGCGCCAGTGTTTCCACATCCGCCACCGGGCCCAGGGGCTGCAGCAGGCTGGCCAGCTGGGACAGTGCCTGATCAACGCTCAGGTCCTGGGCGGAGGCGATGGGGGCGGAGGCGGGCTGGAAGGTGGCGGTCATCAGAACGGAATCCGGTGGGGCAAGGCCGGTCACGGCGGCGTCACGGGCACACAGGCCGCGGCCTGCGCCAGGGCCTGCAGCTCCTGCTGCGTGTTGGCGTTGGCAAAGGCCAGCGGGCTGTCGTCCGCGCGATCGAAGAGGGCGGTGGCGCAGCGGTGCTGGCCCGTCCAGGCATCGATCTTGCGGCCGCCCGAACGTATGAAGGACTGCAGGCTATCACGCAGCGATGACCGCATCAGGCAGAACACGGGCTGGGCACGCAGCCTGGATTGATCTGTATCAAGCGAGCGTTCCCAGCCATGGGCGACGACGATGTCGGCCGCAGGCTGCTGCGCCAGCGCAGCCTGCGCGAGCCGCTGTACAAGGTCCTGGGGGAACAGCGGCGTGTCGCAGGGCACGCAGACCAGCCAGGGTGTCTGGCAATGGGTGAGGCCGCTCAGAAAGCCGGCCAGCGGGCCGGGGTAGTCGGGTTCGGCATCGGGCCAGACCGGGGCGCCATAGGGGGCGCCCAGTTGCGCATAGGCCTCGGCATGGCGATTGGCGTTGAGCATCAGATGCCCGACCTGGGGCGCAAGGCGGTCCAGCGCATGGGCTGCCAGCGGCTGGCCCAGAAAGGGCTGCAGGCCCTTGTCGATGCCGCCCATGCGCATGCCGCGCCCGCCTGCCAGCACGCAGCCCGTGATGTCGCTCAAGGGCAGGGTGTCGGGCAGGGAGGAAACGGGCATGTGTGGCTTGTGATGGAGAAACCGAGGGGAAGGGGAAAGGGAGCCGCGCGCGACGCGCGGGCTCAGCCGCCGATGTAGCTCATCTCTATGCGCCTGCGCTGCGTGTCCGTGCTGGACGGCAGGCTGGCGCGCAGTTCGGAATAGCGGTCGGTGCGCTGCTGCCAGATGGGGGCCAGCGCGGCTGCCACTTCCTCGTCGCTGGCGCCGCTGCGCAGCAGGCTGCGCAGGTCCCAGCCTTCGGAGGCGAACAGGCACAGGTACAGCCGGCCCTCGGTGGACAGGCGCGCACGGTTGCAGTCGCCGCAAAAGGCGTGGGTGACGCTGCTGATCACGCCGACCTCGCCCAGCGAGGGATCGTGCAGGCCCTGCGCATCGGCATATCCCCAGCGCACGGCGGTCTCGCCCAGGCTGCTGGCCTGCAGCGGCACCAGGGGCAGCTCGGCGCGCAGCCGGGCGATGACTTCGTCGGAGGGCAGGACCTCGTTCATGCGCCAGCCGTTGGTCGCGCCCACGTCCATGTATTCGATGAAGCGCAAGGTCACGCCCGTGCCCTGGAAGTGGCGCGCCATGGGCAGGATCTGGTCCTCGTTGGTGCCGCGCTTGACCACCATGTTGACCTTGATGTTGCCCAGGCCTGCCGCCTGGGCCGCCTCGATGCCGGCCAGCACGTCGGAGACCGGAAAGTCCACGTCGTTCATGCTGCGGAACACCGCGTCGTCCAGCCCGTCCAGGCTGACGGTGACGCGGTTCAGGCCGGCCGCCTTGAGCGCCCGGGCCTTGCGCGCCAGCAGCGAGCCGTTGGTGGTCAGCGTCAGGTCCAGCGGATGGCCGTCGGGCGTGCGCAGGGCAGACAGCTGCTCCACCAGCGTTTCCACGTTCTTGCGCAGCAGCGGCTCGCCGCCGGTCAGGCGGATCTTGCGCACGCCATGCTGCACGAACAGGCGGGCCGTGCGCGTGATCTCCTCGAAGCTCAGCAGCGAGCCGTGCGGCAGGTAGCGGTAGTTCTTGTCGAAGACTTCCTTGGGCATGCAGTAGCTGCAGCGGAAATTGCAGCGGTCGGTGATGCTGATGCGCAGGTCGCGCAGCGGCCGGCCAAGCCTGTCACGCAGATCGCCGGTGGGCGCCTGCAGCAGTCTTGGCACGGTGGCCGGGCGCGTCGGGGCGCGCTCGTCGACCAGGGGGATCACTCGTTCTGCCATGCCCGCGATTTTGCCCGAATGCCTATGTCCAGGCTCTGCGCAAGCCTGCAGATCTTGATCTGCGTCTAGACGCAGCGCGCTCCGTCCACCTCGATGCAGGTGCCGCTGATGAAGGCCGCCTCGTCGCTGGTCAGATACAGCGCGGCATTGGCCACGTCCAGCGCCGTGGAAAAGCGGCCCAGCGGAATCGTCGCGCGAAAGCGCGCGCGGCGCTCCTCGTCCACGGGGCCGCCGGCAAACTCGGCGGCCAGGCCTGTGTCGGGGTTGAAGACGGGGTTGATGCAGTTGACGCGGATGTTCTCCGGGCCCAGTTCTGCGGCCATGGACTTGCTGGTCACGATGACGGCGCCCTTGGAGCCGTTGTACCAGGTCAGCCCCGGGCGCGGGCGCAGGCCTGCCGTGGAGGCGATGTTGATGAAGCTGCCGCCGCCGGGGCGGCCATCGGCCATCGGCGGATTGGCGCGCATGGCCGGCACGCCGTGGATGGCCGAGAGATAAATGCTCTTGACGTTGATGGCATAGACCCGGTCGAACTCGGCCTCGCTGACTTCGAGCATGGGACGGTTGCGGTGCGTCCAGCCCGCGTTGTTGACGAAGACATCGAGCCGGCCGTGGGCCTGCAGTGTGGCGGCCACCAGGGCCTTGACCTGTTCGCCCTGCGTCATGTCCGCCTGCACATAGAGCGCGCGGCCGCCCACGGCGTTGATGGCCTGTGCCACGCGCGTGCCGGCCTCGCGGTCGATGTCGTTGACGACGATATGCGCGCCTTCGGCGGCCAGCCGCATGGCGATGCCGGCTCCTATGCCGCTGCCGGCGCCTGTGACGATGATGGATTTGTCCTGGACACGCATCGGGCTTTGCTCCTCGGTCGGGGGTCAGGCCCCCTGGGTTTCGGTGGTTGCTGTGGTCGCCGGGGTCGGGGCCACGCCGCCTGTGCCGGGCTGCCAGCTCACGAACTGCGGGTAGTAGCGCGCCACGCCGGGGCCATTGAAGTCCCAGCCCAGGCACTGGCCCAGGTGGCGTGGCGGCTGGCTGGGGTCGGCATCGCCAAAGACGCCGGGCACGGACTGGAAGGCTGCCGTGGCCATGTTGAACAGCAGTTCGCGCAGATGCGTGCAGCTGGCCACGCCGCCCAGGTTCTCGTTGATGGCCTTGCGCCATCCGCGCGCCATGCTGCAGCCGACCATTTTCTGCAGGGCCCGCATGGCCTCGGGGCAGTGGCCCAGCGGATGGGAGTCCATGACGACCTCGATGGCCTGCACCGCCAGGCGGGCATCGACCGTGGTGCGTATCCACATGTGGTGTATGGCCGTGCCGGCCGGCATGTGGCGGCCGCCGCTCAGTTCGATGTCATGGGTCTTGCTGTCGCGCAGCTCGCCTTCGATGTCCCAGAGGCCATCGGCGCGGGCGTAGCTGCGGTAGCGCACGTCGCGTTCATGCTGGGGCGTGCGGTCGGGAACGGGAGACAAGGGCATGGGGAATTCTTCTTTCTGTCGCGTGCGGCCGGCTGGCGCCGGGCACCTTGCGATTTTCCGTCATGCGCCAGGATCAGCCATGCCGTATGGCGACGGTCTTCAGCGTGGTGAAGCCATAGAGCGCCTCGAAGCCCTTTTCGCGGCCATGGCCGCTGGACTTGACGCCGCCGAAGGGCAGCTCCACGCCGCCACCCGCCCCGTAGTTGTTGACGAAGACCTGGCCGCAGCGCAGGCGCCGCGCCAGGCGCAGCTGGCGCGCGCCGTCACGGGTCCACAGGCCGGCCACCAGGCCGTAGGCCGTGCCGTTGGCCAGTTGCACGGCATGGTCCTCGTCATGGAAGGGCATGGCGCAGAGCACGGGGCCGAAGATCTCTTCCTGCGCCAGCCGGTGCTCGGGTGGCACGTCGCGCAGCAGGGTGGGCGCCTGGTAGAAGCCGCTGTCGGGCGCATGCTCCACGATCTGGCCCTGCGCCACCACGGCAATGCCTGCCACCTGGGCGTCGGACAGGAAATCCCAGACACGCTGCTGCTGGCTGGCGCGGATCAGCGGACCCAGGTCCAGGTCCATGGCGGCCGGACCCACGCGCAGCGCCTCGAAGGCCTGGCCCAGGCGTTCGAGCAGCGGCTCGTAGATCAGCGAGTCGATCAGCACGCGCGAGCCTGCCGAGCAGGTCTGGCCGGCGTTCTGCACGATGGCGTTGACGATGGCCGGCACGGCGGCGTCCAGGTCCGCATCCGCGAACACGATCTGCGGACTCTTGCCGCCCAGCTCCAGCGTGACGGGGCAGTGCCGTTCGGCCGCAGCCTGCTGGATCAGCGTGCCCACGCCGGGGCTGCCCGTGAAGCTCAGGTGGTCCACTCCTGGATGGCGCGCCAGGGCCTCGCCCACCTCGTGCCCCAGGCCGGTGACCACGTTGAAGGCGCCTGCCGGAAAGCCGACCTCGGTGGCCAGCCGCGCCACGCGCAGCACGGACAGGCAGGCGTCTTCCGAGGGCTTGACCACGCAGGTATTGCCCGCGGCCAGCGCCGCGCCCACGCTGCGGCCCAGGATTTGCATGGGGTAGTTCCAGGGGACGATATGGCCGGTCACTCCGTGGGGTTCGCGCCAGGTCAGGGCGCTGTAGCCTTGCTGGTAGGGCAGGGTCTCGCCGTGCAGCTTGTCGCAGGCGCCTGCATAGAACTCGAAGTAGCGCGCCAGCGCCAGCGCATCGGCGCGGGCCTGGCGCGTGGGCTTGCCGCAGTCGCGCTGCTCGATGGCCGTGAGTTCATCGGCATGCTGCAGCACGCTGCCCGACAGGCGCATCAGCAGGCGCCCGCGTTCGGCGGCCGAGAGCTTGCTCCAGACGCTGTCCTGGCATTCGCGCGCAGAGCGCACGGCCAGGTCGATGTCCTGGGGCGAGCCGCGTTGGAGCTCGTCGAAAGCCTGCCCGTCCGACGGGTCCAGCACGGGGATCGTGCGTCCCGATTCCGTAGGCACGGACGCATTGCCGATGTGGTGGTATTGCATGGAGCCCGATTGTGGGGCGCCCGGGACGCTTGTCCAGTCCCGGGCGTTGCAGCGCGCCTGCCTACTGCGCAGGCCAGCCCGCGTCGCGCAGGCCTTGACGGTCCAGCACCTCCATCTTGCCGCGCCGCAACTGCAGGCAGCCGGCCAGTTGCAGCTCCTGCAGGATCTGGTTGGTGGTCTGGCGTGACAGGCCCAGCATGCGCGCCAGCTGCTCCTGGGATACATCCAGCTCGCGCCGCCAACGCTGGCGGCCCTGGCCGTCGGGCTGCCACTGGTCAAAGCCTTCGGCCATGCGCACCAGGCGCCGCGCCAGGCGCTGGGGGGCCGGCAGCAGCGTGTGCTCTTCCAGCGCCACCAGGCACACGCGCAGCTTGTCCGTCAGCAGCAACGCCAGCGCTTGCCAGTGTCCGGGGTGGGCGGCCAGCCACTCCATCAGCGGTGCCTGGGGCACGTGAAGCACGATGCAGTCCGTGGCGGCCTGGGCATCGTGCGTGCGTTGTGCGCCATCGAACAGGGCAATCTCTCCCAGCCACATCGGCGGCTCCACCAGGGCCAGCAGCGCCGTGCGGGCCTGCTCGCCGCAGGCGGCCGTGCCCGAAATGCTGAGGGCGCCACGCGCCACCGCGTACAGGCCACAGGGCGGGTCGCCCCGGCGAAACAGCCAGTCGCCTGCGGCCAGCGTGCGGGGCTGGGCCAGTGCCTTGAGCTGCGCGGCCAGCTCTGGCGGCAGGGCGTGGAACCAGCGGCCTGCCTCGACGGTGGCCCAGAGATCGGCCATGCCCGGCGGACCGGCCACTGCGCGGCGCCGTACGCCGCGCGTGGCGGCGGCAGTTGCCGTGGCTGCCGGAGCTGCCGGTGCGGGTAAGCCCGAGGTGTGCGATGAGGCTTGTGTCGGATCCATGACAGACGCCAATCCTTGATGACACCACCATGGTTGCGCAACATCCACTGCCGGTGCAGCCTATGAAAACCCTCATCGACCAACTGTCCCAGTACGCGGACTATCACCGTGATCCACGCAACATCCTCACGCACTTCTTTGGCGTGCCGCTGATCATGTGGGCCGTGGTGATCCTGCTGGCACGTCTGCAATGGGCGATGCCATTGGGCGACGGCCTGCCTGCCCTGCCGCTGAGCCTGGCCTTGCTGGCGGCGCTGGCGGCAGGCATCTACTACTGTTTGCTGGACCTGCGCTACGGCATTGCCATGGCTGTGGTGCTTGCCCTGATGCTGGCCTTGGCACAGCCCATCGCCATGCTGCCATTGGGGGCTTGGCTGGGATGGGGGCTGGGCATCTTTGCCGTGGGCTGGGTGATCCAGTTCGTGGGCCACTACTACGAGGGCCGCAAGCCAGCCTTCCTGGACGACATCCTGGGCCTGGTCATCGGACCCCTGTTCGTGCTGGCCGAGCTGGGCTTTGCATTGGGCCTGCGCCGCGAAGTGCAGCATGCGGTGGAGCAGCGCAGCGGCCCCGTGCGCCGGCGCGCGGGCGGGGCACACGCCTGAGACCGGGCGCTGCAAGCTTGGCGCAGGCTTGCGCCCTTAGCATGGCGGGCGTTCCTGCGGAGCCATCCGTGGGGGCGTGTGCCTGCGCCTAAAATCACGCTGCTATCCCCTGCTGGGGCTCTTTCGTTTCAACTCTGCTTATCCATCATGTCTTTCGACAAAGTCACACCGGGCAAGAACGCTCCTGAATCCTTCAACGTCGTGATCGAGATCTCGGCCAACTCCGATCCCATCAAGTACGAAGTGGACAAGGAAAGCGGCGCCGTCTTCGTGGACCGCTTCATGGGCACGGCCATGCACTACCCGGCCAACTACGGCTATGTGCCCCAGACGCTGTCCGGCGACGGCGATCCGGTGGACGTGCTGGTGATGACGCCCTTCCCGCTGCCCCCGGGCGTGGTCGTGGCCTGCCGCCCCATCGGCATCCTGCTCATGGAAGACGAGTCCGGCGTGGATGGCAAGGTCCTGGCCGTGCCCACGCAAAAGCTGCTGCCCGCCTACGACAAGATCAACACGCTGGAAGACATCCACGAGATCACCCTCAAGCAGATCCAGCATTTCTTCGAGCACTACAAGGACCTGGAAAAGGGCAAGTGGGTCAAGGTTCTGGGCTGGAAGGGCGTGGACGAGGCCAAGAAGGAAGTCGTGGACGGCATCGCCAACTACAAGGGCTGATCCCTTTCACTCCCGTCGAGGGAGTCTCAACTGCGCTGAGGTAAATGCCCGCTTCGCAGTTGATACAATTTGAAACGCACCCGGTGCCTAGGCGCCGGGTGCGTTTTTTGTTTTGTCATGGATCAGGGTTTGGACAGATCAATCAGGCGCTGATGGGGACATCGGCCCGGGAGCGAGCAAATGAAGGTGGCAGATTGGCGCATGGGCACGAAGCTGGGCATGGGATTCCTCGTCATGGTCCTGTTCTCGGCGGTTCTGGGGGCGGTAGCCTGGTTGCAACTGGCGCAGATGCACCGCAACGCATTGCATTTGTCGGATGTGGCCCTGCCCAGCATGTTCCATGCGGGCGCCATGCGATCCGAATACAACCGCCTGCGCCGCCACGAGGCCGGCATTGCCTCCGCGCGCAGCCTGGCCGAGGTCGATGGCTTTGCCAAGCAGGTGCAGGACCGGCTGCAGACCATTGGCGAGCATGAGACGGCCCTGCGTTCGCTGATCGACCAGCAGGCCCTGCGCGCGGCCTTCGACGACTACCTCGGCTTCAAGCAACAGTTCCTGGCCATGCATGCGCGATTGCTGGAGCGTGCGCGCGCCGGCAACTATTCCACCACCGAGGAGCAGGCCTTCATGGCCGACGAGATGGGGTTGATGTTCGCCGGCGAGTCCGAGGCGCAGTTCGGCAAGCTGGCCGAAAGCGCCGGCCGCCTGCTGACCCTGCAGCGCGAGGCGGGCGAGCAGGCGCGGCAGCAGGCGCAGGCAGGCTTTGACCTGGCCCGCATCTGGGTGCTGGGCACGCTGGCCGCGGTGGTGGCGATTGCGGCCCTGGTGGGCTGGGCCATCACGCGTGCTGTCACCGGCCCGGTGGCCCAGGCCGTGGCCGTGGCGCGCAATGTGGCGGCCGGCCATCTGGAAAAGCCGGTCACCAGCCGGCGCCGGGATGAAATGGGCCAGCTCATCAACGCACAGGAGGACATGCGCCGCAAGCTCGCCGAGCTGGTGGGCGATGTGCGCGGCAATGCGCACGGCGTGGCGCTGGCCGCTGGCGAGATCGCCCAGGGCAATGCGGACCTGTCGGCGCGCACCGAAAGCCAGGCCAGTGCTCTGGAAGAAACCGCAGCCTCCATGGAGCAGCTGGGCGCCACCGTGCGCCAGAACGCGGACAACGCGCGCCAGGCCAACCAGATGGCAGCCTCCGCCTCGGGCATTGCCGCGCGTGGCGGCGAGGTTGTGGCCCAGGTGGTGGACACCATGAAGGGCATCAACGACAGCAGCCGCCAGATCGCCGACATCATCGGCGTGATCGACGGCATTGCCTTCCAGACCAATATCCTGGCGCTGAACGCCGCCGTGGAGGCGGCCCGCGCTGGCGAGCAGGGCCGGGGCTTTGCCGTGGTGGCCGGCGAGGTGCGCACGCTGGCCCAGCGCAGTGCCGAGGCGGCCAAGGAGATCAAGGCCTTGATCCAGGCCAGCGAGCAGCGTGTGGAGCAGGGCACGCAGCTGGTGGACAAGGCCGGCGAGACCATGTCCGAAATCGTCGCCGCCATCCGGCGCGTGACCGACATCATGGGCGAGATCAGCGCCGCCAGCAGCGAGCAGAGCGCGGGCGTGGCCCAGGTGGGCGATGCCATCACGCAAATGGACCAGGCCACCCAGCAGAACGCCGCCCTGGTCGAGCAAAGTGCGGCCGCTGCCCAGTCGCTGCAGCAGCAGGCGCGGGCCATGGTGGCATCGGTATCGGTGTTTCGCACGGCGCCGGGAGACTCGACAGCGGTCCCCGAGGCGGCTGAGGCCGCCAAGGCGGCCGTGGCGGCGCCGCGCGCAACGGCGGCCGCCCCTTTGGCATCACCGCCGGTCCTGGCGCCCATCGCAGCCCGGCCAGCGAAACATGCCACGCCAGCCCAGGTCAGCAGGACCGCGACCGCCGACGACGAGGAGTGGGCCGCGTTCTGAGGCCTTGCCCGCAGCTGCGCCCCATCCTCTGGCGGCCCCATGCCCTGCATGGGGCCGCTTTCTTTTTGCGTGCTGCGTTGAGCTTGCGCACGCCGGGTGGCAGGAGGCTGTGGCGCAAATCCTCCAGTGAAGGTTTCTGCCTACTGCAAGTACCTGAACTTGTCCTGAACAATTCTTGGATACTGGCAGAATGTAAATAGATGTAGTCCTATTCTTACAGATTGAGGAACGGCCGCTCCTGGCCTCGTTCGCTCGGAACGAAGGGATATCCCATGATTACCTTGTTCTCATGGCCGCCTGGCCTGGCGGCCATCGGCCATCCAGCAGACCACGCTCCCGCGGGGTCCCGTCCTCCCCCTCTCCAAGCCTTGCCTGCCAGCTGCCATCGGCCGGTGCGGCTGGCCTGTTTCTGCAAGGTTCGCGCCGGGCCTGGCTGATAGCCTGCCCATGGCGCGAGACAGAGCAAGACGCAACAAGATGACGGGACCTCTACAAGAGAGATGAATGTGAAAAACCTCAAGATTTCAACGCGCATGCTGGGCACCTTCGGCCTGCTGGTGCTGCTGCTGCTGGCCGTGGTGGCCGCGGCCCTGGTGCAACTGCGCTCCATGCGCACCAGCATGGAAGTCATTGCCGGCAATGTCGTGCCCAGCGTGGAAGTGATCAATCAGATAGGCACCGATGTCGTGCGTGCCCGTTTGCTGGAGGTGCGCCACGTCAACAATGATGATGCTGCCTACAAGACCGATTCGGAAAAGCAGCTGGAGCAACTGCAGCGCCGCCTGGCCGAGCGCAAGAAGGTCTATGAGCCGCTGCTGTCCTCCGACGAAGAGCGAAGGCTCTACGCCCAACTGCTCCAGGAACGCGAGCGCTACCAGCAACTGAGCCAGCAGGTGCTGGCGCTGTCACGCCAGGGCGAAAAGGAAAAGGCCCAGGCCGTGCTGGGCGGCGAGTCGCTGAAGCTCTACAACGATTCGTCGAACACGCTGGACCTGCTGGTCAAGCTCAACAGCGATGCGGCCGTGCAGGAAAGCCGCAATGCCGAGGCTGTCTATGGGCGCTCGGTCGTCGTCCTCAGCGTGGCGGCGCTGGCCGCCGTGCTGCTGGCCGTGCTGGCCGGCCTGTGGCTGACGCGCTCCATCCGCACGCCGCTGGCCCATGCGGTCGATGCCGCAGACCGCGTGGCCAATGGCGATCTGGGCGGGACCATTCACATCGACCGCCATGACGAAACCGGCCTGCTGCTGGGCGCGCTGCAGCGCATGCAATCGAGCCTGGTGCAGACCGTGCGCAGCGTGCGCCAGAACGCCGAAGGCGTGGCCTCGGCCAGTGCGCAGATTGCCTCCGGCAATGCCGACCTGTCCAGCCGCACGGAAGAGCAGGCCAGCGCGCTGGAGCAGACGGCGGCATCCATGGAAGAGCTGGGCTCCACCGTGCGCCAGAACGCCGACAACGCACGCCAGGCCAATCAGCTGGCGCTCAATGCATCGAGCGTTGCGCGCCGCGGCGGCGACGTGGTGGCCGAGGCCGTGGAAACCATGAAGGGCATCAATGACAGCAGCCGGCGCATCGGCGACATCATCGGCGTGATCGACGGCATTGCCTTTCAGACCAACATCCTCGCGCTCAATGCCGCGGTGGAGGCTGCGCGTGCCGGTGAGCAGGGCCGGGGCTTTGCCGTGGTCGCGGGCGAGGTGCGCTCGCTGGCGCAGCGCAGCGCCGAGGCGGCCAAGGAAATCAAGGCGCTGATCACGGCCAGCGTGGAGCGTGTGGAGCAGGGCTCGCAACTGGTGGACCGCGCAGGCACGACCATGACCGAAGTGGTGGCTGCCATCGGCCAGGTCACCGACATCATGGGCGAGATCAGCGCGGCCAGTACCGAGCAGAGCTCCGGCGTCGCCCAGGTCAGCGAAGCCGTCACGCAAATGGACCAGACCACGCAGCAAAACGCTGCCCTGGTCGAGGAAAGCGCGGCCGCCGCTGCCTCGCTGCGCAAGCAGGCGCAGGACCTGGTCGAGGCCGTGGCCGTGTTCCAGCTGCCGCGCGGTGCCATGGACAGCCATGCGCATGTGCCCAACAGGATGGTGGCGCAGGCCGGCGCCGCGCCACGCGCCGCAGCGCAGCCTGTCCGGCCGAACCCGCCGGCCAGCCCCGCACGGCCTGCGGCCTTGGGGGGCGGCGGTGCTGCAGCGGGTGGCGAGACACTGGCCCGCCGGCTTGAACGCGATGCCACGCCTCCCATCCAGCCACGCCCTGGGCCCGCAGCAACAGGCAAGCCGGCTCCGCGCCAGCCCGGTCAGGGCGATGACGACTGGGAAACCTTCTGAGCCTCAGTCCTGGCGCAGCGGGCTGTGCGCCTGCAGCTCCTGCAGGTAGCCGGCCATGCCTTCGCCCTCGCGGTCCAGAAAGCGCGAGATGGCGTCGGCGAAGGACGGGTGGGCAATCCAGTGGGCGCTGGGCGTCACCACGGGCAGCAGCGCCCGCGCCATCTTGTGTTCGCCCTGGGCGCCTCCCTCGAAGTGCGCAATCCCGCGTTCTATGCACCAGGCGATAGGCTGGTAGTAGCAGGCCTCGAAATGCAGGCAGTCCACGCGCTCCAGCGCGCCCCAGTAGCGGCCGTAGGCCGTGCCCTGCGGGATGTGCGGGATCTGCGGCGTGTCGCGGTCGCAACTGCCGGCCGAAAGCCGTGCGGCTGCCGCATCGAGTGCGATCAGGCTGCAGGCCATGGGTTGGCCGTCGCGCTCGGCGACGAACATCAGCCAGTTCTCGGGCATCTGGTGCGCCATGGCCTCGAAGAAGGCCGGCTGGAGGTACGGGGCGTTGCCGTGTTCCAGATAGGTGCGTTCGTGGCAGCGATAGAAGAAGGCCCAGTCCTGGGCGCTCATGTCGGGGCCGTGCACTGCTCGAAAGCGCACGCCGGCCTCGTGCACCTTGCGCCGTTCCTGGCGAATCTTCTTGCGCTTTTCCTGGTTCAGCGTGGACAGAAAGTGGTCGAAGTCCCGGTGGCCCGCGCCCCCGGCGTTCTGGTTGCTCCAGTGGAACTGCACGGTGCTGCGCTGCATCCAGCCGTCGGCGTCGCAGGCTGCCAGATCCTCGGCATCGCTGAACAGCAAATGCAGGGAAGACAGCTGCTGCGCCTGGGCCCATTCGCGCACGGCGCGCACCAGGGCCGCACGCAGCAGCGGCGTGCGTGCCAGCAGCCGGCTGCCCGGCACAGGCGTGAAAGGCACGGCGAGCACGCCCTTGGGGTAGTAATCCAGCCCATGCTGGGCGTAGGCGCGCGCCCAGGCAAAGTCGAACACGTACTCGCCATAGGAATGCGCCTTGGCGTAGACCGGGCAGGCGGCGACCAGCTCGCCGCCCTGCCAGAGCGTGACCACGCGGGCGGCCCAGCCGGTTTGCGGCACGGCGCTGCCGCTGGATTCCAGCGCGCTCAGGTACTCGTGGCGCATGAAGGGGGTGGGCGCAGCCTGCGATGCCAGCAGCGCATTCCAGGCCTGGGCATCGAGCTGCTGCACGCTGTCCAGCACGCGGGTGATAATTGCGGTTTCAGCCATGCCATTCCTTGCAGGCCCGTGTGACGCGCGCTGCCGCCTTGCGCTGTGGGGTGGCCTTGTCGGCCCTGTTGGCTCCATTGCATTCCATGACGCTCTCCATCTGCACTGCCCAGCTCAACTTTGTCGTGGGCGATCTGCCCGGCAATGTCCAGAAAATCATTGCCGCAGCCCGTGAAGCTTATGCCACGGGAGCGCGCTTGCTGCTGACTCCCGAGCTTGCCCTGTGCGGCTATGCGGCCGAAGACCTCTATCTGCGTCCCGCCTTTCTGGACGCCTGCGATCAGGCCGTGCAGCAGCTGGCGCTGGAGACCGCGCAATGGCCGGGCCTGGCGCTGGTGCTGGGCCATCCCTGGCGCGACCCCGGCGCTGGTGGCGCGTTGCGCAATGCAGCCAGCGTGCTGCGCGACGGGCGCGTGGAATGCAGCTACGCCAAGCAATGCCTGCCCAACTACGGCGTGTTCGACGAGCAGCGCTACTTTGTGGCCGGCCAGTCGCCTTGCGTGGTCGAGGTCCAGGCAGTTCGCGTGGGCTTGCTGATCTGCGAGGACGCCTGGCATCCCGGGCCGGCAAGCGCGGCTGCCGCGGCGGGTGCGCAATTGCTGGCCGTGATCAATGCTTCACCCTTTCATGAGGGCAAGCAGGCCGAACGTGAAGCCACGCTGGCTGCACGTGCGCGTGAGACCGGCCTGCCCCTGGTCTACGCACATCTGGTCGGTGGCCAGGATGAAATTGTCTTCGATGGCAGCTCCTTTGCCGTACACGCCGACGGCAGCATTGCCGCACGCGCGGCGGCCTTTGCCGAGGCGCTGCCGTTGGTGGAAGTGCGTGCCGGCGCGCAGGAATTGACGCTGGCCGCCGATGTGCAGCCACCGGTGGAGCACCTGCCGGCGCTGTGGTCCGCCCTGGTGCTGGCCGTGCGCGACTACGTGGGCAAGAACCGTTTCCCCGGCGCGCTGCTGGGCCTGTCGGGCGGGATCGACTCTGCGCTGGTGCTGGCGATTGCGGTCGATGCGCTGGGCGCGGACAAGGTGCACACGGTGATGATGCCTTCGCCCTATACGGCGGACATCAGCTGGATCGATGCGCGCGACATGGCCGAGCGTGTGGGCGTGCGCTATGACGAAATCTCCATCGCGCCCCAGTTCGAGGCCTTCAAGGCCGCCCTGGCTCCGGCCTTTGCGGGCCGCGCCGAGGACACGACCGAAGAGAACCTGCAGGCCCGCATCCGCGGCACCTTGCTGATGGGCCTGTCCAACAAGTTCGGCTCCGTGGTGCTGACCACCGGCAACAAGAGCGAGATGTCCACCGGCTACTGCACGCTCTATGGCGACATGGCCGGCGGCTTTGCCGTGATCAAGGACGTGCTCAAGACCGAGGTTTTTGCGCTGGCGCGCTGGCGCAATGCCAACGATCCGTTCGGCACGGGGCTGGACCCCATTCCGGATCGCATCATCACGCGCCCGCCCAGCGCCGAACTGCGCCCGGACCAGAAAGACCAGGACAGCCTGCCCGCTTATGAGGTGCTCGACGCCATCGTGCGCCGATACATGGAAAATAACGAAAGCATCGCCTCCATCGTGGCCGACGGATATGCCGGCGCCGATGTGGAGCGAGTGACGCGCCTCATCCAGATCAACGAATACAAACGCCGCCAGGCGCCCGTGGGGCCGCGGCTGACGCGCCGCAGCTTCGGCAAGGACTGGCGCTACCCGATCACCAACCGCTTTCGCGCTTGAAGCACCTGAGGCGGCGGGGTTTCCTGGCCGGCCGTCTTGCCCCGTATTGCATGCACTGAGGAGTTCACCCCATGAAAATGATCACCGCCATCATCAAGCCGTTCAAGCTGGAAGAGGTCCGCGAGGCACTGGCCGACTGCGGCGTCAACGGCCTGACCGTCACCGAGGTCAAGGGCTTTGGTCGCCAGAAGGGCCATACCGAGCTCTACCGTGGCGCCGAGTACGTGGTGGACTTCCTGCCCAAGGTGAAGATCGAGGTGGTGGTCCGCACGGAAGACGTGGACCGCTGCGTGGATGCCATCGTCAACGTGGCCCGCACGGGCAAGATCGGTGACGGGAAGATCTTCGTCACCGCCGTGGAGCGCGTGGTGCGCATCCGTACTGGCGAACTCGACGACGGAGCCATCTGAACCCGGCAGCAGTGCAGGGCGCACGCGGCGCCCTGGGCTCGACATCCGGATTCCAGCGGCCACCCCTGAACGGGTGGCCGTTTCCGTTTCAGATCACGGCGCGCAAGGGGGCCGTTTCCAGGCCCGTGCCGGCGTTCTGCACCAGGGATTGCAGCAGTGCGGGGATGTCGCTGCCGCTTTCTATCAGTCCCATCTGCCACTCGCCCATGAAGCCATGGCCCACGCAGGTCTGCAGGAACTGCAGCATGCTGTCGTAGTAGCCGTCCACATTGAGCAGGCCGATGGGCTTGTCGTGGTAGCGCAGCTGGCGCCAGGTCCAGACCTCGAACAATTCCTCGAAGGTGCCTATGCCGCCGGGCAGGGCGACGAAGGCATCGCTGCGCTCGGCCATCATGGCCTTGCGCTCGTGCATGGTCTGGACGATGTGCAGTTCGTCGCAGGCATGGTTGGCCAGCTCCTTGTCCACCAGCGCCTGCGGGATCACTCCCACGACGCGGCCACCGGCCTGCCGCGTGGCCTCGGCCACCTCGCCCATCAGGCCGCTGCGCCCGCCGCCGTAGACCAACTGGCCGCCGTGCTCGCCAATCCAGCGGCCGGTGGCGCGGGCGGCCTCGATGAATCCGGGCTGGTCGCCTGGGCGCGAGCCGCAATACACACAAATGGAAAACGTGGGATTTGTCATGCAATGAACCGTTGATAGAGAGCCGCCAGCCAGACGCCCGTGCACAGCAGCAGCGCCAGCAGCACGGCGGCGCTGCCCATGTCCTTGGCTTGCTTGGACAGGGCGTGCCATTCGGGGCCTATGCGATCGACCACGGCCTCGATGCCGCTGTTGAGCAATTCCACGATCAGCACCAGCAAGACCGTGCCCGCCAGCAGCGAGACCTCGATCCAGCTGCGTCCCAGCCAGAAAGCGGCAGGGATCAGCACGATGGCGGCCAGCGCTTCCTGGCGGAAGGCTTTCTCATTCCATCCGGCACGAAGGCCGGACAGCGAATAACCCGCAGCGTGCCAGACACGGTTCAGGCCCGTGCGGCTTTTCTGGGGATTGACAGGCGTGCTGTCGTTGGACTTTGGTGAAGCGGCGGGCATGCTGGGGAGTGTAGGAGATGCGATGCTGCCTTTGCCGCTCAGCGTTTTTTCCTGGGCGGCGGGGCCTGGTGGATCAGCTGTGTGCCGGCCCAGGCGTCATGCCAGAACTGGCGGCGCGGATGAAGGCGGCTGAGCAGGGCCCAAAGTGCCACCCACAGCACCAGCAGCACCAAGGTGGTCAAGGCCGGCACGCCGGTGGAGTAGGCCGCCAGCGGTGGCAGCAGCCAGATCCAGCTCAGCACATAGCGCCGCAGGGCGCGCAGCTGGCTGACGGGCTGGCCTGCAGCATCCACCAGGCGGATGTGCCAGGTCTTCATGGCCAATGTCTGCCCCTTGGACCAGAACCAGACGAAATAGATGCCCAGCACCACGAACATGAAGGCCTGCAGCGCATGGCGGTTGTCCATGGCGTTGCGCGTCTGAGACAAGGTGCCAAACAGATATCCGGCGATGAAGACCACGCCGAACAGCAGCATGCCCTCATATAGCCAGCAGGCCATGCGCCGGGCCAGGCGCGGGGCCATCCGTGGATC
Source organism: Delftia sp. WSY_7 (assembly GCF_043104845.1). Lineage (NCBI taxonomy): Bacteria > Pseudomonadati > Pseudomonadota > Betaproteobacteria > Burkholderiales > Comamonadaceae > Delftia > Delftia sp. WSY_7. The sequence goes on from NZ_JBICLB010000040.1 coordinate 83,409, forward strand.
GGCGGCGGAGCCGGCTGCCGTGGAGGCGGGGGAGGTGGCGTTCGTCATGCGGGCGTGTCGGGGCGCTGCATCAATGCGAAGGGGCTGCTTCGCCGTGCGAGGGCTGTGGGGTGGCCTCGGCGCCGTCATGCAGTTCCATGGGCGGCAAGGGCATGGGTGTGGCCGAAGGCACTTCCACCGGGGCTGTCTCCACCAGCGCAGGCGGGCGCACGGGATGGGTTTCCACGGCCGAAGGCGGCGCGACCGGTGGAACCGGAGGCGGCGGATTGTAGATGGTGGCTGGTGGAATCTTGGGGGGATTCGGAATGGTGGCCGGTGCCACCGAGGCCGCAGGAATCCGCGCCAGACGCTTGGGCGCCACGGGCTGTATGGCGTTGGCGGCGCCCTTGACCTTGGGCGCGGCGCGTGCAGCCAGAAGGCGTTTTTCTTCGTCGCTGAGCGCCTGGTAGGCCTCCCACTGGGCTCGCTTGTCCGTGGCAAGGCGGTTGGTCAGGGCGAAATTCAGGCGGGCCTGGCTGCGCTGCTGGGCGCTGAGGCTGGACCAGGTCTGCATGCGGTCGCGCAGCTTTTCCTGCTCCTTTTCGCTGAGCTTGTCCCAGCCTTCGGCCAATGCCATCCAGCGGCGCTTTTGCAGCGCGTCCATCATGGACCAGCGCTCGGAAAGGGGCTCGAGTACCCTGCTTTGCGCAGGCGTCAGCTCGGCCCAGCGCGGGCCGGAGGCCAGGGCCGTGGCGCGCTGGCGCGTGGCTGCGTCGCCATGCAGGGTCTTGGAGGCCGCAATGGTGGCCGGCGACACCGTGCTGGGCGCCAGCCGCACCTGTTGCACGACGCGCCAGCCGGTCCAGGCCAGCGCCATCAACAGCACCGCCGCCAGGATGGCGGCGGGTGATCGGTGGAACGCGGCGCGTGAATCAGTGGGCATGCAGGCAGGCAAGGCGGGTATCAGCGTTCCGTGTTGGTGGCCGAAGTCTTCAGGTACTGGATGAAACCGGGGTCGGCATAGGCGGCAGGGGGCAGGTCATCGGTCAGCAGGGCTGTATCGACCTCGGCAACCTCGGTCAGGCCAATCTGATCGGTCTGCACGTTGACGACCACCAGGCCAATGATGAGTGCCAGCACCGGCACGGCCGAGATCAGCGCGCGCCACCAGGTGCCGCCCTCGTCGCCAGAGCCCAGCGTCATGGCGCCACCCTGAGCCTGGGTTGCGCTGGCAGCCTGCACGGGCGCAGCGCGCAGTTCGCGCCGGCGAACGGACAGGGCGCGCTCGCGCCCAGCGCGCAGCCGCTCGGTGATGTCGTATGGCAGCAACGCCTCGCCGTCACCCAGGCGCGCGGTGATCCGGCGTGCGATGCGGTCGGCCGCCATTTCGCTGTGGAGAGTGAGAGTGGGCGCAGTCTTCATAGCTCGATTCCTTTGGCCTTCAGTGCCTTGCTCAATGTCTGGATGGCGCGGAAACAATGTGTTTTTACACTTCCTTCGGAACACCCCATCGCGGCAGCGGTCTCCGCAACGTCCATCTCTTCCCAATAACGCATCAGGAATGCTTCGCGTTGACGCGCCGGCAGCTCCTGTATCTCTTTTTCAATGCTTTGCAAAATCTGCGCCCGCTCGGTCAGATCCTCGGCGCTGCGGGCGGTTTCGCCGTTCTGTGCGGAGTCGGCGTAGGTCTCGAGCCAGTCGAAGTCCGCATCGTCGCCGGCCGAGGCCTCCAGATCGCTCATGCGGGTGAAGAGGGCGTTCTGCGTCTTTTGCCTGCGAAACCAGTCCAGGGTGCTGTTGGACAGGATGCGCTGGAAGAGCATGGGCAGCTCGGTGATGGGCTTGTCGCCATAGTGCTGCGCCAGCTTGAGCATGCTGTCCTGCACGATGTCCAGCGCCGCCTCCTCGTCCCGGACGTGGAAAAAGCTGCGCTTGAAGGCACGCTTTTCTACGCTTTTGAGGAAGTCGGATAGTTCTTGCTCGGTTGCCAAAAGGAACGCAGGCCCGGATGAGGGGCTCGTTGAGGGGGCTGAACGGACGCGGGACCCGATTATCGCACCGCAGTGTCAATTTTTTTCGCACGATGGCGCACAGGCTTGTTGCAGTGCGATAATGTCTGCTGCAATTCAAAAAGGCAAACGGGTCACGGTCCGGCGTTTACTCACTCGCCCATGTCTGTTGGTCCTAAGTCCCGCACCGGCCTCACAAGGGCTTCAGGCAAGGGGCACCCAAGGTTTTTCGTTAGAGAAATTCACAAAGGTTGATCATGGAAATTTCCAAAGCCGAGTACTCCAGCGCGGCAGCAGCGGCGTCGCAGTCCCATGCATCCCAGGAGCTGATGGGCTCCGAGATCCTCGTCAAGTCCCTGCAGGCCGAAGGCGTCAAGCAGCTTTGGGGCTATCCGGGCGGTGCGGTCCTGTACATCTACGACGCCCTCTACAAGCAAGACACCATTCAGCATGTGCTGGTGCGCCACGAGCAGGCGGCTGTGCATGCGGCAGACGGTTTTGCCCGTGCCACGGGTGAAGTCGGCGTGGCCCTGGTGACCTCGGGTCCCGGCCTGACCAACGCCGTCACCGGCATTGCCACCGCCTACACCGATTCCATTCCCCTGGTCGTGATCAGCGGCCAGACCTCGACGGCCTACATCGGCACCGATGCATTCCAGGAGTGCGACACCGTCGGCATCACCCGCCCCATCGTCAAGCACAACTTCCTGGTCAAGGATGTGCGCGAGCTGGCGGACACCATGAAGAAGGCCTTCCACATCGCGCGCACCGGCCGCCCCGGCCCCGTGGTGGTGGACATCCCCAAGGATGTGTCCTTCAAGAAGGCTCTCTACACCGGTTACCCCGAAAAGGTGGAGATGCGCTCCTACAACCCGGTGCGCAAGGGCCATGCCGGCCAGATCCGCAAGGCGCTGCAGTTGCTGCTGGCTGCCAAGCGTCCCTATATCTACACGGGTGGCGGCGTGCTGCTGGGCAATGCCTGCAACGAGCTGCGCACCCTGGTCGACATGCTGGGCTACCCGGTCACGCATACGCTGCTGGGCCTGGGTGCCTATCCGGCCAGCGACCGCAAGTTCCTGGGCATGCTGGGCATGCACGGCACCATCGAAGCCAACAACGCCATGCAGAACTGCGATGTGCTGCTGGCCGTGGGTGCGCGCTTTGACGACCGGGTGATCGGCAACCCCAAGCATTTCATGTCGGTGGAGCGCAAGATCATCCATATCGACATCGATCCCTCCTCCATCTCCAAGCGCGTGAAGGTGGACGTGCCCATCGTCGGCGACGTCAAGGAAGTGCTGACCGAGCTGATCTCCATGATCCGCGAGGCCAGCGCCCGTCCCGACGCTGCGGCCCTGGGCCAGTGGTGGGAGACCATCGAAGGCTGGCGCAGCCGCGACTGCCTGCAGTACAGCCGTGGCGACGGCTCGGTCATCAAGCCCCAGTACGTGGTGGAGACGCTGTGGAACATGACCCGCGACGCCGATGCCTACATCACGTCCGACGTGGGCCAGCACCAGATGTGGGCTGCGCAGTACTATCGCTTTGACGAGCCGCGCCGCTGGATCAACTCCGGCGGCCTGGGCACCATGGGCGTGGGCCTGCCCTACGCCATGGGCATCAAGCTGGCCAAGCCTGAATCCGAGGTGTTCTGCATCACGGGCGAAGGTTCCATCCAGATGAACATCCAGGAGCTGGCCACCTGCCTGCAGTACAACACGCCGGTCAAGGTGGTGTCGCTTAACAACCGCTACCTGGGCATGGTGCGCCAGTGGCAGGAGATCGAGTACTCGGGCCGCTACAGCAGCAGCTACATGGACTCGCTGCCCAACTTCGTGAAGCTGGCCGAGGCCTATGGCCACGTGGGCATGCTGATCGAGCGCCCCGAGGACGTGGAGCCCGCCCTGCGCGAGGCCCGCAAGCTCAAGGATCGGACGGTGTTCATGGACTTCCGCACCGATCCCACCGAGAATGTGTTCCCCATGGTGCAGGCCGGCCGTGGGATCACCGAGATGCTGCTGGGAGCTGACGACCTCTGAGCGAGCCCTTGGCTGGGTTCGCCAGGGCCTGTTCCTGCCGCATCTTCTTCAGTAGCCGCCCTCAAGGCGGCAACCCCTTGACGAATCTATTGCCTGCCAAGCCCGACGTTTACCGGCGCCGGGGGAGGGCAGCGAAAAGAGGAATCTTTCTTTCATGAAACACATCATTGCCGTGCTGCTCGAAAACGAGCCGGGAGCCTTGTCGCGCGTGGTGGGCCTGTTCTCGGCCCGCGGCTACAACATCGAATCGCTGACCGTGGCTCCCACGGAAGACGCATCGCTGTCGCGCATGACCATTCAGACGAATGGCTCCGAAGACGTGATCGAGCAGATCACCAAGCACCTGAACCGCCTGATCGAGGTCGTCAAGGTCGTGGACCTGACGGAAGGCTCCTATACCGAGCGCGAGCTCATGATGGTCAAGGTCCGCGCCGTGGGCAAGGAACGCGAGGAGATGAAGCGCATGGCCGACATCTTCCGCGGCCGCATCATCGACGTGACCGAAAAGAGCTACACGGTCGAGCTGACCGGCGACCAATCCAAGAACGACGCCTTCCTGCAGGCGCTGGACCGCACGGCCATTCTTGAAACCGTGCGTACCGGCTCCTGCGGCATCGGCCGCGGTGAGCGCATCCTGCGCGTTTGATGCGCTGCCAAGCGTCTGAACCTGAAACCTGTCCCCTTCCCCTTTCAACCCCTACACACACGAAGCCTGGAGCCAACATGAAAGTTTTCTACGACAAGGACTGTGACCTGAGCCTGATCAAGGGCAAGACCGTTGCCATCATCGGCTACGGCAGCCAGGGCCACGCACACGCTCAAAACCTGAACGAAAGCGGCGTGAAGGTCGTGGTCGGCCTGCGCAAGGGCGGCGCTTCCTGGGACAAGGTCGCCAAGGCTGGCCTGACCGTCGCTGAAGTCGACGACGCCGTGAAGGCCGCCGATCTGGTCATGATCCTGCTGCCGGATGAGAACATCCCCGAGGTCTACAACAACAACGTGGCCCCCAACATCAAGCAAGGCGCCACGCTGGCCTTTGCCCACGGCTTCAACATCCACTACAACCAGGTTGTGCCGCGCGCCGATCTGGACGTGATCATGGTCGCCCCCAAGGGCCCTGGCCACACCGTGCGCTCCGAATACCTCAAGGGCGGCGGCGTGCCTTCGCTGATCGCCGTGTACCAGGACAAGTCCGGCAAGGCCCGTGACCTGGCCCTGTCCTATGCCATGGCCAACGGTGGCGGCAAGGGCGGCATCATCGAAACCAACTTCAAGGAAGAAACCGAGACCGACCTGTTCGGCGAGCAGGCCGTTCTGTGCGGCGGCGCGGTGGAACTGGTGAAGATGGGCTTCGAGACCCTGACCGAAGCCGGCTACGCTCCCGAAATGGCCTACTTCGAGTGCCTGCATGAGCTCAAGCTCATCGTGGACCTGATGTACGAAGGCGGCATCGCCAACATGAACTACTCGATCTCGAACAACGCCGAATACGGCGAGTACGTGACGGGTACAGAAGTCATCAACGACAAGTCGCGCGAAGCCATGCGTGCTGCCCTCAAGCGCATCCAGACCGGCGAATACGCCAAGATGTTCATTCAGGAAGGCCGCACCAACTACCCGAGCATGACGGCCCGCCGCCGCATGAACGCCGAACACGCCATCGAAAAGGTGGGCGGCCAGCTGCGCGCCATGATGCCCTGGATCTCCAAGAACAAGCTGGTTGACCAGAGCCGCAACTGAGATTGCTGCATTCCATCTTGCATGGGTCGCGCATGCGGCCTACGCAAGGTGCAGGACAAGGCCACCCCGACGGGTGGCCTTTTTCGTGCAGAGAAGGGGGGCGGTGCGCAGGTACACTGACCCTTTCGGGGCGGCACTGTCCGCTCCCTTAGAATACTATCGTTTTAATAGCTGCTCACGCTTGCGTGCGCTGTGCTGGAGGCCGGATTGATGCAAAACCACAATGAGTCCAACGAAATCGAAGGCGTGGTGGTGCGCAAGCGCCGCAAGGGTATCTACATCCTGCCCAACCTGTTCACGCTGGCTGCGCTGTTCGGTGGCTTCTACGCCATCGTGATGGCCATGAACGGCCGCTTCGAACTGGCTGCTGCAGGCGTGTTCTGCGCCATGGTGCTCGACAGCCTTGACGGCCGTGTGGCGCGCATGACCAATACGCAGAGCGCTTTCGGGGAGCAGATGGATTCGCTGTCAGACATGGTGTCCTTCGGCGCCGCTCCCGCCTTGATCGCCTATGAGTGGGCGCTCAAGGGCATTGGCCGCTGGGGCTGGATTGCAGCCTTCGTCTATTGCGCCTGCGCTGCGCTGCGGCTGGCGCGCTTCAACGTCAACACCGGCACCGTGGACAAGCGCTGGTTCCAGGGCCTGCCTTCGCCCGCCGCTGCAGCGCTGGTCACCGGCTTCATCTGGCTGCTGGACGAGGCGGGCCTGCTGCGCGGCCAGGATGCCTGGCTGAGCTGGACGCAGATCACCTGGATCATGTTCTTCCTGACGCTGTACGCGGGCCTGACCATGGTCACCAACGTGCCTTTCTACAGCTTCAAGGACGTGCATTTCAAGAAGAGCGTGCCCTTTGCGGCCATCGTACTGATCGCCCTGGGCATCGCCATCATCAATATCCATCCGCCCATCGTGCTGTTCGGCGTGTTCCTGCTCTACGGTTTCTCGGGCTACGGCGTCTATGCATGGCGCAAGGCCAAGGGCCAGCGCACCAGCGTCATCAGCACCTCGACCGATGAGCCTGAAGAGCGCGGCCTGCACAAATGATGCGCCGCAGCATCTTCACAGCGCCTGAGAACCTGTGCTAAAGTGACCCGCATGCAATACCTGTCGCTAGCTCTACTACTGATGTCCCACGGGCAGAGACAGTAGCGCGCGCGTACATTCCTACTTTCACGGCCCGTTTGCACCAGCGACGGGCCGTTTTGCGTTTGTGGGGTCGCTGGAGCAGGTGGGTCTTGTTTTTACCTAGACGATAGAAAGCACTTCAGCCATGTTGCAAAACCCTTCGACCAAGTACCGTCCGTTCGCTCCGGTCCGCCTGCAAGACCGCCGCTGGCCCGATGCGGTGATCACCCAGGCCCCGGTCTGGTGCAGCGTGGACCTGCGCGATGGCAACCAGGCGCTGATCGAGCCCATGGACATCGATCGCAAGATGCGCATGTTCGAGCAGCTGGTGAAGATCGGCTTCAAGGAAATCGAGGTCGGCTTTCCTTCCGCGTCCCAGGTCGAGTTCGACTTCATGCGCAAGCTCATCGAGGAAAACCGCATTCCCGATGACGTGACCGTCCAGGTGCTGACCCAGGCGCGCGAGCACCTCATCCGCCGTACCTTCGAGGCGCTCGAAGGCGTGCCCCGGGCCATCGTCCACCTCTACAACGCCACCGCGCCCGTGATGCGCCGCGTGGTATTGAACATGAGCGAGGACGAGATCGTCGAGCTGGCCACCACCAATGCCCGCATGTTCAACGAGATCGCTGCCGGCTATCCCCAGACGCAGTGGACCTTCCAGTACTCGCCCGAGATGTATTCGGACACCGAGCTGGAGTTTTCCAAGCGCGTCATCGATGCCGTCACCGATGTATGGCAGCCCACGCCCGAGCGCAAGTGCATCATCAACCTGCCCACCACCGTGGAGCACTCCACGCCCAACATCTTCGCCGACATGGTGGAGTGGACGCATCGCCACATCCAGCGCCGCGACTCCATCGTGCTGTCCGTGCATCCGCACAATGACCGCGGCACGGGCACGGCCACAGCCGAGCTGGCGTTGATGGCCGGTGCGGACCGCCTTGAAGGCTGCCTGTTCGGCAATGGCGAGCGCACGGGCAACCTCGATGTGGTCAACGTGGCGTTGAACATGTACATCCAGGGCGTGTCGCCTGGCCTGGATTTCTCCGATATCGACGGCATCCGCAGCACGGTCGAGCATTGCAACCAGCTGCCCGTGCATCCGCGCCATCCCTATGTGGGCGATCTGGTCTACACCTCGTTCTCGGGCTCGCACCAGGACGCCATCAAGAAGGCCTTCGCCGATCGCAAGGACGGCGACATCTGGGACATGCCCTATCTGCCCATCGACCCCAAGGACCTGGGCCGCAGCTACGAGGCCGTGATCCGCGTCAACAGCCAGTCCGGCAAGGGCGGCATCGCCTATCTGCTTGAAAGCGAGTATGGCCTCCAGTTGCCGCGTCGCCTGCAGATCGAGTTCAGCCAGGTGGTGCAGCGCGAGATGGACGCCAGCGGCAAGGAGCTGGCCGCGGCCGACCTGTGGGCGCTGTTCCAGCGCGAGTACGGCCTGCAATCCGTGCAGGCACCGCATTACCGCCTGAGCGAGAACGACGGCGTGGTCAGCCTGTCGGCCGATCTGTCCGTTGGCGGCGGCAAGCGCACGGTCGAGGCGCAAGGCACGGGGCCCATCGATGCCTTCGTGCAGGCGCTGAGCGAGCACAGCGGCCGGGCCGTGCGCGTGCTGGACTACAACGAGCATGCCATCGGCGAGGGGGCCAATGCCAAGGCCATTGCCTACGTGGAACTGCGCGTGGACGAGTTGCACGTGTGCTACGGCGTCGGGGTTGATGCGAATATCGTCTCCGCTTCGTTCCGGGCCATCATGTCGGGCTTGCAGCGCGTGCCCTCTGCCGAGAAGGTGACGGTGCAGGAGGCGGTTGCCGCTTAAATTCCATTGCCTAGCCGGTGCAGCCACAAGCGCACCGGCTTTTTTCATCACCTGCCCGTGGGCAGGAGATTCGCATCCACAAGAAAGACGAGACTCCCATGACCGACCAATTGATCATTTTCGACACCACCTTGCGTGACGGCGAGCAGTCGCCCGGTGCCTCCATGACCCGCGACGAAAAGCTGCGCATCGCGCGCCAGCTCGAGCGGCTGAAGGTCGATGTGATCGAGGCCGGTTTTGCGGCGAGTTCCAATGGCGACTTCGAGTCGGTGCAGGCCATTGCGCGCGCCATCAAGGACTCCACCATCTGCTCGCTGGCCCGTGCCAATGACCGCGACATCGCCCGTGCGGCCGAGGCTCTGAAGGACGCCAGCCGCGCGCGCATCCACACCTTCATCGCCACCAGTGCGCTGCACATGGAGAAAAAGCTGCGCATGACGCCCGAGCAGGTGCTGGAGCAGGCGCGCCAGTCGGTGCGATTTGCGCGCAACCTGATCGCCGACATCGAGTTCAGCCCCGAAGACGGCTACCGCAGCGACCCGGACTTTCTGTGCCGCGTCATCGAGACAGTGATTGCCGAAGGTGCGACCACCATCAACGTGCCCGACACCGTGGGCTACGCCATTCCGGAGCTGTACGGCGCCTTCATCAAGAACCTGCGCGAGCGCGTGCCCAACAGCGACAAGGCCGTCTGGAGCGTGCATTGCCACAACGACCTGGGCATGGCCGTGGCCAACTCGCTGGCCGGCGTCAAGCTTGGCGGGGCGCGCCAGATCGAGTGCACCATCAACGGCCTGGGCGAACGCGCGGGCAACTGCTCGCTCGAGGAGGTGGTGATGGCCATCAAGACGCGCAAGGACTACTTTGGCCTTGACGTCAACATCGACGCCCAGCACATCGTGGCCGCCAGCCGCATGGTCAGCCAGACCACGGGCTTCGTGGTGCAGCCCAACAAGGCCGTCGTGGGCGCCAACGCCTTCGCCCACGCCTCGGGCATCCATCAGGATGGCGTGCTCAAGGCGCGCGACACCTACGAAATCATGCGTGCCGAGGATGTGGGCTGGAGCGCCAACAAGATCGTGCTGGGCAAGCTCAGCGGCCGCAATGCCTTCAAGCAGCGCCTGCAGGAGCTGGGCGTGGAACTCGACAGCGAAGCCGCGATCAACACTGCCTTTGCGGCCTTCAAGGAACTGGCCGACCGCAAGAGTGAAATCTTCGACGAGGACATCCTGGCCCTGGTGACCGAGCAGGATGCGCATCAGCAGGCCGATTCCTTCCAGTTCATCTCGCTGGCCCAGCAAAGCGAAACGGGTGAGCGCCCACACGCGTCGGTGGTGTTCAGCCGCGATGGCCGTGAGATCAAGGCCCAGTCCGACGGCAATGGCCCGGTCGATGCCTCGTTCAAGGCCATCGAGTCCGAGGTGAAGAGCGGTGCCGAGATGCTGCTGTACTCGGTCAACGCCATCAGCGGCTCCACCGAGAGCCAGGGCGAAGTGACCGTTCGCCTGCAGCGCAGCGGGCGCGTGGTCAACGGCGTGGGAGCGGACCCGGACATCGTCGTGGCCTCGGCCAAGGCCTATCTGAGCGCGTTGAACAAATTACACAGCAATGCAGAGGTCGTGGCTGCGCAGGGGTGAGCACTCGCCTTATAATTTCATTTAAATTATCGAAAAGTCGCACAAGTTATTGTCACAGTGCGACTTTTTCGATTAATGTAAGGTCTAGTCACAAATTCTTGCTGCTTGGAGCATTTCTCATGCCCACCCTACGCCGTGCCCGCCTCGGTCGATTTGCTCAGGTTCTCTCGTTGCTGGCCCTGAGTTGTGCTCTCACTGCCCCGGGCGCGCATGCCGCACCGGCCAAGAAAGTTGCCAAGAAACAGGTGGCCGTGGCCCCTGTCAAGAAGAAGGCCGTGAAGGAGCGCGCCACGGCGGCTCCCCAGGGCAAGCGCGTTGCCAAGAGCGCGCGCCAGCCCAGCCGCGTGGCCGCCCGCAGCGCTGCCAGCCCCATTCGTGCCGTTGCCTACGAGCCACGCCTGTCGTTCGGGCAGATGGCCGGGCTGCATGCAGTGGCCGATCCTCTTGATCTCAAGAGCAGCGTGGCCCTGGTCATGGACCAGGACACCCACGAAGTGCTGCTCAGCAAGAACGACCATGCCGTGTTGCCCATCGCCTCGCTGACCAAGCTGATGACGGGTCTGCTGATTTCCCAGGCCCATCTGCCCATGGATGAATCCATCACCATCACGCAGGATGATGTGGATACCGAAAAGGGCAGCAGTTCGCGCCTGGCCGTGGGCACCACGCTCACCCGTGCCGAAATGCTGCACCTGGCCCTGATGTCCAGCGAAAACCGTGCTGCCCATGCGCTGGGTCGCACCTTCCCAGGTGGCCTGGATGCCTTCGTCCAGCAGATGAATGCCAAGGCGCGCCTGCTGGGCATGACCGATACCCGTTACGTGGAGCCCACCGGGCTGTCCAGCCGCAACCAGTCCAGCGCCCGTGATCTGGCCGTGCTCGTGAATGTGGCGCACAGTGATCCACTGGTGCGCGAGTACACCACTTCGCCCGGCTATGAAGTGGCCGTGGGCCGCCGCACGCTGCAGTACAACAACACCAACCGCCTGGTGCTGAGCCCGACCTGGGATATCGGCCTGCAAAAGACCGGCTACATCTCCGAAGCGGGTCGCTGCCTGGTCATGCAGGCGCAGGTGGCTGGCCGCAAGATCATCATGGTCTTCCTGGACTCCGCCGGAAAGTTCAGCCGCCTGGGCGATGCCGAGCGCGTACGCCACTGGGTGGAATCCATGGGGCAGGTGGCCGGCGATTCCATGATCCACAAGGTCAAGGGCTGAGTTTCTTCCCCTCAACAACAAAGGCGCCCTGGGCGCCTTTGTTGTTTTTGATGACCGGTCTTGCTGCTTGCGGATGGCTGCTTGCAGATCAGTGGCTGCTGCGCGCGTAGGGATTGGGGGGCGGGGCTGCAGGGCGGACCGCATTGAAGCCCAGGGCGCCCGAGATCTCCTGCGCGGTGGCCTGGAGCTTGGACAACCAGCTTTCGTCCAGCCGGTCGGCGGGAGCGGAGATGGACAGGCCGGCCACCAGCTTGCCCTGGTCGTCATAGATGCCGGCGGCCATGCAGCGCACGCCCAGCTCCAGCTCCTCGTTGTCGCGGGCGACGCCATGGTGGCGTACCTTGTCCAGCTCGTTTTCCATGTCGGCAAGCCGCGTGATGCTGAAGTGCGTCTTGCCGGGAAGGCCGGTTCGTGTGGCGTAGGCGCGCACCTGCTGCGCATCATCGGCCGCCAGAAACAGCTTGCCATTGGATGTGAGGTGCAGCGGCGCATGGCCGCCGATGGCGCGCACCACCTGCATGCCCGAGCGCTCGCTGTAGGCGCGTTCCACATAGACGATTTCATCGCCCTGGCGCACGCTGAGGCTGACCGGCTGCTGGATCTGCTTGTGCAGCTGGCGCATGGGAATCAGGGCCGCTTCGCGCACGCTCAGGCGGGCCTTGACCAGGTTGCCCAGCTCCAGGAAACGCATGCCCAGCCGGTAGCTGCCCGATTCGGGGCGGTCGACAAAGCGGCCGATGGCCAGGTCGTTGAGAATGCGGTGCGTGGTGGAGGGGTGCAGGCCGGTGCGCTCGCTGATCTCCTTGAGCGATACCGCTTCCTCACGCGAGGCCAACACGTCGATCAACGTGAACATGCGTTCCAGGACCTGGACGCTGGGCTTGGGCGAGGCCGCGTTATCGTCTTTTTTCATGAGGCGCAAGGGGATTTCGGGATTCGGTCATTCTAGCGGCGGGCATGGCTTGGCGGCATATGTGCCGCCTGCAAACAGCGGCCATGTGCATAAGAAATGTCGCTGAAAAGGGCGCGGTGGCGCCATATCAGCGTGGGAGCTGATCCACGCGCTGCCAGCGCTCGTCCACGCGCACTTCATGGGGAAGAAAGCGCGCCTTGTAATTCATCTTCTGGCTGTCGGCGATCCAGTAGCCCAGATAGACATAGGGCAGGCTCATGGAGCGTGCCTGATCGATCTGCCACAGCACGTTGAACGTGCCGTAGCTGGCCTGGTCATCGGGCTCGTAGAAGGTGTAGACGGCGGACAGCCCGTCTTCCAGCACATCGAGGATGGAGACCATCTTCAGCCTGCCGACTGCGCCGTCGGCCGCCGGTGCGCGGAACTCCACAAGCCGTGAGTTGACGCGGCTTTGCAGCAGGAACTGCGTGTACTGGTCCACGCTGTCGTGGTCCATGCCGCCGCCGCTGTGACGGCTTTGCTGGTAGCGCAGGTACAGCTGGTAATGCTCGTTCGAGTAATGCAGGCGCTGGATCGATGCCGTGAGATCGGCGTGGCGCACGGCGGCACGGCGCTGGCTGCGGTCCGGGCGGAAATCGTGGACCAGGATGCGCATGGGCACGCAGGCCCGGCAACCATCGCAATACGGCCGGTAGGTGAACATTCCGCTGCGGCGAAACCCCAGGGAGACCAGCTCCGAATAGGCGCTGTTCTGGATCAGGTGGCTGGGCGTGGCCACTTGCGAACGCGCCAGCCGGCCATCCAGGTAGCTGCAGGGATAGGCGGCTGTGGCGTAGAACTGCAGGGCCTGCAGCGGAAGATCGTTCGGGTGCGTCATGGTGTGCTGGCGGCAGCCGGTGATGTGCTGCCGGCGTCACCGGACGGCGGCAGCAACTCGTTCCAGTATACGTTTTCGAATTGCCAGTGCATGGGCGGCAGCTGGCTTTGCTCTGCCACGGTGCGCAGGAACTGGGAGCGGGGCATCTCGCGCGCGCCCAGCGAAGCCAGGTGCTGCGTGGCCTGCTGGCAATCGATTTGCGCGGCGCCTTGGTGCCGGCACAGCGCCACCAGTGCCGACAGTGCGATCTTGGATGCGTCTGTGGCATGCGCGAACATGGACTCGCCGAATACGGCGCGGCCCAGCGCCACGCAGTACAGGCCGCCCACCAGGCGCCCGTCGATCCAGGTTTCCACGCTGTGGGCTGCACCCTGGCGGTGCAGTTCGGTATAGGCGTCAAGAATTTCCTGCACGATCCAGGTGCCATCCTGGTCACGGCGCACCGTTTGGGCGCAGTGCTGCATCACGGCCTCGAAAGCGCTGTCGATGCGGATCTCGCAGCCGGCGGTGGAGCGAAAGCGCTGCAATGTCTTGCGCAGGCTGCGGTGCAGCCGGAACTGCGATGTCTGCAGCACCATGCGTGGATCGGGCGACCACCATAGCGTGGGCTGGCCTTCGCTGAACCAGGGAAAAATGCCCTGGCTGTAGGCGATGCGCAGGTGCGCCGCATCCAGCGTGCCGCCTGCGGCCAGCAGGCCCGGAATCGGGTCGTTGGGGCCCCATGCCGTTTCCACAGGAGGGAAGGCCTGGTGGGGAATGAGCCATGGGAGGGGGTGGGACATGATCGGGTGCGGACTGAAAAATAATGGATTCGTGCTTCTCTGCAGCCGCAGTCTTGCACAAACCATGGTGAAGAGGGTTGCGTGGATGCGAGAGCATCGCCTGGCCGGGGTAAGTGAACCTCCTACGCGGCCTTGTCCCGCCAGGGGACAGCGCCGCCAGGCCGGGTTGGCTATCCTGGGCTTGTCTTCTTGCGGATGCATGGCTTTCGCTGCGAAGACATCGAAGGAGGATGAGCGATGTTTTTCAGCAAAATCTTTGGCGCAAGCCTTGCCGAGCCGCGCTATATCCGTCGCACCCGGGCCTACCTGCAGGAGGCACGCATGGCGATGCTGGAGCACACCATTGCTGCCGAATACTACAAGTCCTCTGCGGACATGTATGCGGAGCGGGCTGCGCGGCTGGAAGAAGAGCTGCGTGCATGGGAAGAGGGCGTGGAGCAAGCGCGCGCTGCGCACGGTGCGCGTCGCGCACATGCCAAGCACGGCAAGCCTGTCACCGTGGAGTCGGCCGCCCCTGCCGCAGCGCCGAGCACGCCGACTGTCGGCATGGTGCGCGCAGCCTGAGCAAACAAAAAAGCCCGCATGCGCTGGCATGCGGGCTTTTCATCTGGCTCCTCAACCTGGGCTCGAACCAGGGACCTACGGATTAACAGTCCGGCGCTCTACCAACTGAGCTATTGAGGAATATGTTGGTGCTGGGCCCTGTGCGATTGCAAGGCCGCTGAAATTTGGCTCCTCAACCTGGGCTCGAACCAGGGACCTACGGATTAACAGTCCGGCGCTCTACCAACTGAGCTATTGAGGAATACGTGTCTATCGACAAAGATCCTGTGCGATTGCAGGGTCTTGAAATTCTTTGGCTCCTCAACCTGGGCTCGAACCAGGGACCTACGGATTAACAGTCCGGCGCTCTACCAACTGAGCTATTGAGGAACAAGACCTAGATTATATGACGTAAAAAACACGTCACAGAAAACTCGGGGAATTTTTTTCAGCAGGCCTGCCGCAGGCCTTCATTCTCAGGGCTCTGGCCTGAACCACAGCCACACCAGCACGCAGCCCATGGACGTCAGCGCCACGGCCTGTACCCAGGCGGGCGGGCGTGTCCACAGCAGGAGGACGGCGCACAGGCTCATCATGGCGCTGGCGCTCCATTTGGCGCGCCGGCTCACGCAGCCACCTCGCGCCCAATTGCGCAGCATGGGCCCGAACAGGCGATGGCGCCACAGCCAGGTGTGCATGCGATGCGAGCTGCGCGCCGCGGCCCATCCGGCCATGAGCACGAACACCGTGGTGGGCAATCCTGGAATGAAGATGCCGGCAATGCCCGTCGCCAGGCTCAGGCAGGCAAACAGCTGCAGCGCCCAGCGCAACGGCGCGGCCGGCATGCGGTGCAGGGGAGGGGGATCATCATCATTGAAGGCCTGCGCCTGCGCCATGCCTGCCTGCGCAGTGGCATCCGGCTGCCTGGCCTGTGCCGCGGGTGTTTGCTGCGCGCCTGTGTCACGGTCCTCTGAGGACGCGGCGGATGACTCTCTGGCGGTGCTGGGCATGCTGCGATTGTGCCAGCGCGGTGTAGCCATGGCGGCCAAGGGGGGCGAGAGGGGGGGATCGGGGGGCGAAGCAGGTGGGTGTGGTCACGGTGCGCGGTCGCCCGCTATGCTTGGCGACCCGCATTTCCTGCATCACCGTGCACTGCCATGACTGTACGCACCATATTGAAAATGGGTGATCCGCGCCTGCTGCGCGTCGCCCAGCCCGTGACCGAATTCGACACCGACGAACTGCACCTGCTGCTCAGCGACCTGCTGGACACCATGCATGCCGCCAATGGCGCGGGGCTGGCCGCGCCGCAGATTGGCGTGGACCTGCAGATGGTGGTGTTCGGCTCCGGCCTGCCCAATCCGCGCTACCCCGATGCACCGGTGGTGCCGCGCACCGTGCTCATCAATCCGGTCATCACGCCCATGGGCGAGGACGAGCAACTGGATTGGGAAGGCTGCCTGTCCGTACCCGGCATGCGTGGCATGGTGCCGCGCTGGAGCCGTATCCGCTACACGGGCTTCGATGTCTTTGGCGATGCGATCGATCGCACGGTGGATGGCTTTCATGCGCGGGTGGTCCAGCATGAGTGCGACCACCTCTGGGGAAAGCTCTATCCCATGCGCATGCGCGACTTCCGCCAGTTCGGCTTCACCGATGTGCTGTTCCCCGGCATCAGCGCTGCCGAGGATGACTGAGCGGACTTGCTTGCCGCTGTAATTCCAGGATCTGCGGTCAGGTCTTTGTATACAAATCGGTAGACAATTTTTCCATGCTGGCGCCGTACAGTGGCACTTCCCGCGAAGGCGGGGATTGTGTGCGTGCGCCCGCCAAGAGCTGCCAAGCAGCCACCGGGCTTCGCGATGCAGGATGCAGGAGAGCGCGGCCTATCGGGTCGGCGGCAAAGGGTGCGCGGGGGCGTGCCTGCCGCCATCCGGCTGCCGCGTACTTGTCCGGCGTTCTGTGAACAAGAGGACAAGGAGACAGCGATGGAAAAAAGTTCTGGCAATGCGCCGGCCCTGGGCGCAGACATCCGCCCGGAGGACGAGCAACTCGGCCTCACGGCCAACACCCTCTATGGTTTGCAGCATGTGCTGACCATGTACGGCGGCATCGTGGCCGTGCCCCTGGTCATGGCCAATGCGGCGGGCATGTCGGCGGCCGACACGGGCCTGCTGATCACGGCCTGCCTTTTCATGGGCGGGCTGGCCACGCTGCTGCAGACGCTGGGCATTCCGTTCTTCGGCTCGCGCCTGCCGCTGGTGCAGGGCGTGTCCTTCTCGGGCGTGGCCACCATGGTCAGCATCCTGCATACGGGCGGCGGCATGCAGGGGGTGCTGGGCGCCGTGCTCTTTGCCTCGGTGTTCGGCCTGATCATTGCGCCCATCTTCTCCAAGCTCACGCGCTTTTTTCCTCCGCTGGTCAATGGCTGCGTGATCACCATCATCGGCCTGTCGCTGATGCCGGTGGCCGCCCACTGGGCCATGGGTGGCAATCCCCAGGCGGCCGACTACGGAAGCATGGGCAACATCGGCCTGGCCGGGCTGTCCCTGGTCATCGTGCTGGCGCTGAGCAAGCTGGGCAACGCCATGATCTCGCGCCTGTCCATCCTGCTGGCCATCGTCATCGGCACGGCGGTGGCGGCCATGATCGGCAAGTCCGACTTTTCCGAGGTGGGCAGCGGTGCGTGGTTCGCCGTGCCCATGCCGCTGCACTTCGGCTGGCCGACCTTCAGCCTGGCGGCGACGCTTTCCATGTCCATCGTGATCCTGGTGACCTTGGTGGAGACCTCGGCCGACATCCTGGCCGTGGGCGACATCGTGGGCACCCGCGTGGATTCGCGCCGCCTGGCCGACGGCCTGCGTGCCGACATGCTGTCCAGCGTGGTGGCCCCGTTCTTCGGTTCGTTCACGCAGAGCGCCTTTGCCCAGAACGTGGGCCTGGTCGCGGTCACGGGCATCAAGAGCCGCTATGTGGTGGCCTTCAGCGGGCTGATCCTGATCGCCTTCGGACTGCTGCCCATCATGGGGCGCATCGTGGCCTGCGTGCCGCCCTCGGTGCTGGGCGGCGCGGGCCTGGTGCTCTTTGGCACGGTGGCAGCCAGCGGCATCCGCACGCTGGCCAAGGTGGACTATCACAACAACATGAACCTGATCATCGTGGCGGCGTCCATCGGCATGGGCGTGCTGCCCATGGTCAAGCCGGACTTCTATCACCACTTCCCGGACTGGTTCGCCACCATGTTCCATTCGGGCATCAGCTCCACTGCGGTGACCGTGCTGCTGCTGAACCTGGTCTTCAACCACTTCAAGCAGGGCAACCCCGAAGAGCCATCGGTGTTCGGCGCCGGATCGGAGCGCGTGCTCAGCGAGGCCGTGCTGTCTGCCCTGGCCGATGGCGACCGGGTGGTCGATGGCAAGCTCTATGACCGCGAGGGCAAGCAAGTGGCCACGGTGTCGGCGCCTGCGTCCGCCATGCACTGATGGCTGTATCCCCGCCTGCCAGCGCATGAACCCGACGAGCCCGCCCTGCACAACAGGGCGGGTTTTTTTTCGCAATCGGCTCAGACTGCCAGGGCCTGCAAAAGCTCGGTCTCTATGAGCAGCTGGCGCTGGTTGTTCTGCAGCTCGGCACCCTCGATGAGGAAGCTGTCCTCCACGCGCTCGCCCAGCGTGCTGACCTTGGCCAACTGCACGCTCAGGTGGTGCTGGGCCAGGATGCGCGCCACGGTGTAGAGCAGGCCGGCGCGGTCCGTGGCCGAGATGGACAGCAGCCAGTGCTGGGCCTTGTCGTCGGGTCGCAGCGTGACGCGCGGCGCGAAGGGGAAGCTCTTGACGCGGCGCGACAGGCGCCGGGGCGAGGGCTCGCGCAGCGGTCCGCCCTCCATCAGGGCGGCGACCAGGTCGTTCTCGACCATGTGCATGAGTTCGCGGTACTGCTCCTGCATGGCGGGCGCCACCACCTGGAAGGTGTCCAGCGCATAGCTGTTGTGGGCCGTGTGCACGCGCGCATCCAGGATGGAAAACGCTGCGCGGTCGAAGTAGCCGCAGATGCGCGCGAACAGATCGGGCTGGTCGGGTGCGTAGACCAGCACCTGCAGTCCCTCGCCCGCCAGTGAGCGGCGCGCACGCACCACGGGGCGGGTGGTGCCCACGTGGCGCGACAGGTGGCGTGTGTGCCAGGCGATGTCGGCCGCCTCGTGGCGCATGAAGTAGTCCACGCCCAGCGTGTCCCAGAGCTTCTTGTGGGACTCGAAGGGCTGGGCCGTCAGCGCCAGCTGCACCAGCGCCTCGCGCCGGCGCGCCTCGATCTCGGCGGCCGCGTCGGGCGCGCGGCCACCCATCACGCGCAGGGTCAGGCGATAGGTGTCCTCCAGCAGCTTGCCCTTCCAGGCGCTCCACACCTTGGGGCTGGTGCCACGGATGTCGGCCACGGTGAGCAGGTACAGCGCCGTAAGGTTGCGCTCGTTGCCCACGCGCTCGGCAAAGGCCTGGATCACCTCGGGGTCCGACAGATCCTGCTTTTGTGCGACCTGGCTCATGGTCAGGTGCTCGCGCACGAGGAACTCGATCAGCTCGGCGTCGGCGCGCGCAATGCCGTGGGCACGGCAAAAGCGCTTGGCCTCCACGGCGCCGATGATGGAGTGGTCGCCGCCGCGGCCCTTGCCGATGTCGTGGAACAGCGCGGCCACGTACAGCAGCCAGGGCTTGTCCCAGCCGCTGGCCAGCTGGGAGCAGAACGGGTACTCATGCGCATGCTCGGCCATGAAAAAGCGCCGCACATTGCGCAGCACCATGAGAATGTGCTGGTCCACCGTGTAGACGTGGAACAGGTCGTGCTGCATCTGGCCCACGATGCGCCGGAAGGGCCACAGGTAGCGCCCCAGCACCGAGGTCTGGTTCATCAGCCGCATGGCATGCGTGATGCCGCTGGGCTGCTGCAGGATCTTCATGAACGTGGCGCGGTTGACGGGGTCGCGCCGGAAGGCCGCATCCATCAGGTCCCGCGCGCCGTACAGCGCGCGCAGCGTGCGTGCCGACAGGTCGGTGAGGCCCACATGGGTCTCGTACATCAGGAAGGTTTCGAGGATGGCATGCGGCTCGCGCTCGTACAGATCGTCGCTGGCCACTTCGATGGTGCCGGCCTTCTCGTAGAAGCGCGAGTTCAGCCGGATCCGCGGCGTGGGGCGCGGGTTCAGGCGCTCCTCGATGTTCAGCCGCAGGATCTGGCACAGCTGGGTCACGGCCTTGGCTGCCCAGTAGTAGTGGCGCATCAGCGTCTCGCTGGCGCGCATGGCCAGCTTGCGGCCCTCGGCCGAGGTGGAGCGGTAGCCAAAGGCCTCGGCCACGGCGGTCTGCTGGTCGAAAACCAGGCGGTCCTCGTGCCGGCCCGCCACGGCGTGCAGGCGCGCGCGTATCAGGCTGAGCATGGCCTCGTTGTCTTCGAGCTGCTGGCGCTCGAAATCGGTGATCAGTCCCTTTTCCGCCAGGGCCTGCCAGCTGTGGCCCAGGCCTGCGGCGCGGGCCAGCCAGATCATGGTGTGCAGATCGCGCAGGCCGCCGGGCGATTCCTTGCAGTTGGGCTCCAGCGAGTAGGGCGTGCTCTCGTACTTGTTGTGGCGCTGGCGCATTTCCAGCAGCTTGCCGGACAGAAAGGCGCGCGCATTCATCTGTGCCTGGTAGCGCTGCTGGAACTCGCCGAACAGCGGCTCGTTTCCGCAGATGCGGCGCGACTCCAGCAAGGCGGTCTGCACGGTGAGGTCGCGCCCGGACTCTTGCAGGCATTCGGCCAGCGTGCGCACGCTGGAGCCGATCTCCAGGCCCGCGTCCCAGCAGCTGCCGATGAACTTTTCTATGCGCGAGGTCAGCTCAGGGTCTGCCGTGCCGGTGGCCGGCAGCAGCACCAGCACGTCGATGTCGGAGTAGGGAAACAGCTGGGCGCGGCCATAGCCTCCCACGGCGGCCAGGCAGGCCTCGGCAGGCATGCCGGCGCGGTGCCACAGCGCGCGCAGCAGCGTGTCGGCCAGATCGCTCAGGTGCTGCAGCACCAGGCGCACGCCGCGCCGGCCCATGGTGGGCGCCAGCAGCGAGCCTATCCAGCGTCCGCGATCGAGGGCGTACTGCGCGCGCAACTGCTCCAGCGAATCCGGGGCTGCGGGCGCAGAGTTGGAAGGAGTGTGGTCAGTGGTCTGTTTCATGCGCGGCCAGGGCAGGGGAGGCGCCTGGAGCGGGTGCCCCGGGCGCAGTGCCATTTTGCCTGCGCATCACGCAAGAAACATGCCGAGCCTCAGCAGCTCGTGGCGGTCACGAAGGGCGGGAGCGCGGGCGAGCCGGCCGACAGGGTCATGACTTCGTAGCCCGTCTTGGTGACCACCAGGGTGTGTTCCCACTGGGCCGAGAGGCTGTGGTCCTTGGTCACGATGGTCCAGCCATCCTTGCCCAGTTCCTTGATCTCGCGCCTGCCCAGGTTGAGCATGGGCTCGACGGTGAAGACCATGCCCTCTTCGAGAACGGTGCCCGTGCCGGGGCGGCCATAGTGCAGGATCTGCGGCTCTTCGTGGAACTTCTGGCCGATGCCGTGGCCGCAGAACTCGCGCACCACCGACAGGCCGTGGCCTTCGGCAAAGGTCTGGATGGCGTTGCCGATGTCGCCCAGCGTGGCGCCGGGCCTGACCTGCTGGATGCCCAGCCACATGGCGTCGAAGGTCAGCGCCGACAGGCGCTTGGCCGCGATGGAGCACTCGCCGATCAGGAACATGCGGCTGTTGTCGCCGTACCAGCCGTCCTTGGTGATGACCGTGACATCCACATTGACGATGTCGCCCTTCTTGAGCGGCTTGTCATTGGGGATGCCGTGGCAGACCACATGGTTGACCGAGGTGCACAGGTGCCCGGGATAGGGCGGGTATCCAGGCGGCTGGTAGCCGATGGTGGCGGAGACCGTGCCCTGCTGCGCCATGCATTCGGCGCCCAGCCGGTCGATCTCGGCCGTGGTGATGCCGGGCTTGATGTGGGGGGTGATGTAGTCCAGCACTTCCGAAGCCAGGCGGCATGCCACGCGCATGGCTGCGATGTCTTCGGCGCTCTTGATGGTGATGCTCATGCCCGCAATTATCCCATTGCGCCTTTGGACGTGCAGGGGTAAGGGGCGGCTGTCGCCACCGGGACGGCGCAGCCCGGTAAAATGGCGGCCTCACCGATTCAGCGCCTTGCGGCCTGCCCCCAGCCGGGCGGGGCCGCAGGGCGCTTTTCACAAGCCTCCTCACCCAACAGGCCGCCACGTGACCTTGCATCTGACACAGTTCGAGGGTGGAAACGCTCTCAGCTCGTTCCGCGCCCAGCAGCTTCTGACCGACCTGGTCGCCATCCATCCCAAAATCACCGGCATTGCCGCGCGCTTCGTGCACCTGGTGGCCACGGACGCCGCACCCACGCCCGCATTGCAAGAGCGCCTCCAGGCGCTCTTGACCTATGGAGATCCCTACGAAGGCCCGCAAGGCCCGGCCGATGGCACCGCCCTGGTGGTCACCCCGCGCCTGGGCACGATCTCGCCCTGGGCCTCCAAGGCCACCGATATCGCGCGCAACTGCGGCCTTGAAGTCTTCCGCGTCGAGCGCATCACCGAGTACCGCGTGATCCTCAAGAGCGGCCTGCTCGGTGGCAAGCCCGAGCTGTCGGCCGAGCAGACCGCGCAGATCGCGGCCCTGCTGCACGACCGCATGACCGAATCGGTCTTCGCCACGCGCGCCGAGGCCGAGCAGCTGTTCTCCGCCCTGGAAGCCGCTCCCATGGAGTTCGTCGATGTGCTGGGCGGCGGCCGCGCGGCGCTGGAGACTGCCAACCGCCAATGGGGCCTGGCACTGGCCGACGACGAGATCGACTACCTGGTCGACGCCTTCAAGGGCCTGCAGCGCAATCCCACGGACGTGGAACTGATGATGTTCGCGCAGGCCAACAGCGAGCACTGCCGCCACAAGATCTTCAACGCCCAGTTCACCATCGACGGCGTGGCCCAGGACAAGAGCCTGTTCGGCATGATCCGCCACACGCACCAGGTCTCGCCCCAGCACACGGTGGTCGCGTACTCGGACAACGCCTCCATCATGGAAGGCCATGAGGTCGAGCGCTTCGTCGCCACCTTCGAGGCGGCCCTGGACAAGATCAAGGCCCCCAGCTACCAGAAGAAGAAGGCCGTCAACCACGTCCTCATGAAGGTGGAGACGCACAACCACCCCACGGCCATCTCTCCCTTCCCCGGCGCATCGACCGGCGCGGGCGGCGAGATCCGCGACGAGGGCGCCACGGGCCGCGGCTCCAAGCCCAAGGCCGGCCTGTCGGGCTTCACGGTCTCCAAGCTGTGGGGCAGCGAAGTGGGCAAGCCCGAGCACATCGCCAGCCCGCTGCAGATCATGATCGAGGGCCCGCTCGGTGGCGCGGCCTTCAACAACGAGTTCGGCCGTCCCAACCTGACCGGCTATTTCCGCGAGTACGAGCAGCAGGTCGGCGTGGGTGCCGATGCCGTGATGCGCGGCTACCACAAGCCCATCATGATCGCGGGCGGCCTGGGCGTGATCGACTCCGAGCTGACGCGCAAGATCGAATTCCCCGCCGGCACCCTGCTGATCCAGCTGGGCGGCCCCGGCATGCGCATCGGCATGGGCGGCGGCGCTGCCAGCTCCATGGCCAGCGGCACGAACGCGGCCGAGCTGGACTTCGACTCCGTGCAGCGCGGCAACCCCGAGATCGAGCGCCGCGCCCAGGAAGTCATCAACCACTGCTGGGCCCAGGGTGACAAGAACCCCATCCTGGCCATCCACGACGTGGGTGCCGGCGGCCTGTCCAATGCCTTCCCCGAGCTGACCAACGATGCGGGCCGTGGCGCGCGCTTCGATCTGCGCGCCGTCAACCTGGAGGAATCCGGCCTGGCGCCCAAGGAAATCTGGTCCAACGAAAGCCAGGAACGCTATGTGCTGGCCATCGCGCCCGAATCGCTGGCCGAATTCACGGCCTTCTGCGAGCGCGAGCGTTGCCCGTTTGCCGTGATCGGCACGGCCACCGAGGAGCGCCAGCTGGTGCTGGAGGACACGGCTGTGGCCTCGGGCGACCAGAAGTTCCCCGTGGACATGCCCATGAACGTGCTGCTGGGCAAGCCGCCCAAGATGCACCGCGACGTGGCCACCGTGCAGCGCGAGCTGCCCCCCATGGACCTGACCGGCGTGCCCCTGGAAAAGGCCGTGATCGACGTGCTGGCCCACCCCACCGTGGCCTCCAAGCGCTTCCTGATCACCATCGGCGACCGCGCCGTGGGCGGCCTGACCCACCGCGACCAGATGGTCGGCCCCTGGCAGGTGCCCGTGGCCGACGTGGCCGTCACGCTGGCCGATTTCCAGGGCTTCAAGGGCGAGGCCATGGCCATGGGCGAGCGCACGCCGCTGGCGGCCATCAACGCGCCGGCGTCGGGCCGTATGGCCGTGGCCGAGGCCATCACCAACATGCTGGCCGCGCCCATCGAACTGTCCAGGGTCAAGATGTCGGCCAACTGGATGGCGGCCTGCGGCGAGCCCGGCGAAGACGCGGCGCTCTACGCCACCGTCAAGGCCGTGGGCATGGAGCTGTGCCCGCAGCTGGACATCTCGATCCCCGTGGGCAAGGACAGCCTGTCCATGCGCACCCAGTGGAACGAGGGCGGCCAGGTCAAGAAGGTGACCTCGCCGGTCAGCCTGATCATCACGGGCTTTGCCTCCATCGACGATGTGCGCGGCACGCTCACGCCCCAGCTGGACGCCTCGGAAGACGACAGCACCCTGGTGCTGGTGGACCTGGGTCGCGGCAAGATGCGCATGGGCGGCTCCATCCTGGGCCAGGTGCTGGGCCAGACCGGCAACGAGACGCCCGACCTCGATGACGCCAAGGACCTGATTGCCCTGGTCGATGCCGTCAACGACCTGCGCGCCAAGGGCCAGATCCTGGCCTACCACGACAAGGGCGACGGCGGCCTGCTGGCCACCGTGGCCGAGATGGCCTTTGCCGGCCATGTGGGCGTAGCCATCAACGTGGACATGCTGGTCACCGAAGGCGACGGCATCAGCGACAGCCGCATGGACTCGGGCGAAGGCAAGAACTGGGCCTCCCAGATCAGCGGCCGCCGCGACGACATGACGCTGCGCGCGCTGTTCAACGAAGAACTGGGCGCCGTGCTGCAGATCCGCACGGCCGACCGCGCCGCCGTGCTGCAGACCCTGCGCGAGCATGGCCTGTCCACCTGCAGCCACATCATCGGCAAGACGCGCCCCGTCTCGTCCAAGGTCGATGCGGGCAAGGGCGAGCTGCAGGTCTGGCGCGATGCCAAATCCGTCTTCGGCGCCTCGCTCAGCGACCTGCACCAGGTCTGGGATGCCGTCAGCTGGAAGATCGCCCAGCAGCGCGACAACCCGGCCTGCGCCGACAGCGAGCACGCCGCAGCCGGCGAGCCTGCCGACCCCGGCATGCACCTGCACCTGACGTTCGACCCGGCCGAGAACCCGGCCGCACCCTTCCTGAACCTGGGCGCGCGGCCCCGCGTGGCCGTGCTGCGCGAGCAGGGCGTGAACTCCCATGTGGAAATGGCCTACGCCTTCACCGAGGCCGGCTTCGACGCCGTGGACGTGCACATGACCGACCTGCAAAGCGGCCGCGCGCAGCTGCAGGACTTCGCCGGCGTGGTGGCCTGCGGCGGCTTCAGCTACGGCGACACGCTGGGCGCCGGCATCGGCTGGGCGCGCTCCATCACCTTCAACGACAGCCTGTCCGCGCAGTTCCAGCAGTTCTTCGGCCGCAGCGACACCTTCGGCCTGGGCGTGTGCAACGGCTGCCAGATGTTTGCCGAGCTGGCCGACATCATTCCCGGTGCCCAGGACTGGCCGCGTTTCACGCAGAACCAGAGCAACCGCTTCGAGGCGCGCCTGTCCATGGTGGAAGTGCTGGAGTCGCCCAGCCTGTTCCTGCAGGGCATGGCCGGCAGCCGCCTGCCCATCGCCGTGGCCCACGGCGAAGGCTTTGCCAACTTCCGCTTCCGCGGCAATGCGGACAAGGCCATCGCCTCCATGCGCTATGTGGACAACCACGGCAAGGCCACCGAGCAGTACCCGTTCAATCCCAACGGATCGGCCGGCGGCCTGACGGCAGTGACCACGGCCGATGGCCGCTTCACGGCCATGATGCCCCACCCCGAGCGCGTGTTCCGCAACGTGCAGATGAGCTGGACCAACGGCGACAAGTCGGAATTCAGCCCCTGGATGCGCGTGTGGCGCAACGCCCGCAAGTGGCTGGGCTGATGCACTGAGCGACGCTGCAAAGCAGACAAAGGCCCTTCGGGGCCTTTTCTTTTTTCTGTTTCTTTTTGGCGGCTGCCGTTACGGCGCCAGCATCTGCGCCGTGCGCGCGCGGGCCTGCTGGACCAGGGTGGAGATCAGCACCGTCTCGGGCAGGTTGTGCCAGTAGCGGCGCGGCATCTCGCGCAGCATGGCCTGCTCCTTCAGGCGTGCCGGATTGAAGGTGCTGGCGTAGTAGGTCAGCCACAGGGCCTCGCCCGCGTCGGCTGGCGGGGCATCGCTGCGGCGCGCGCCGGGCGCCAGGCGCAGCGCATGGCCGTCCCAGTGCGCGCTGCATTGCGGCGTGAGGATGGCCCAGTGCATGTTGGCAAAGCGCTTGCAGAAGAAGGGCGCCGCCGCGCGCACGATGTGGTGCTCGGGCTCGAACCAGGCGATGTGCAGCTCGGGCAGGTTCTGCCGCTGTGTCGTCCGAAAGCGCACGAAGGCGTGCATCTTGTGGATCTCGCGCGAGACGGGGCGGGCCAGGGCCTCGATGGCGCGCCAGTCCGCATCCAGCGCATCCAGCCGCAGTTCGGGCCAGGCCTGCATGCGCGCCAGCCAGCGGTGGCACAGCTCGAAGCGGCCTGCCGCGCGGTGCATGCAGGCATGGCGCAGGGCGGACATCTGGGTGTCAGACAGGGACAGCCCTGCCTCGCCGGGGCCGGCCAGCCCGGCAAGCGCCGAGGCGGGCATGGCCTGCTGCGGCGCGCTGGAAAACAGGTCCACCCCCGCGCCGAGTGGCTGCGCACCCCGCGTGTCGGGCCACCGCCAGCGCACCGCAGCGGGGTCGGCGCCGTGGGCCAGCAGCGCCCGGCAGGCTGCGCGAAAGCCGGGCCAGTCGTCGGGGCTGTCGAGTTCGATGGTGAGGGCCTGTCCGTGCATGGCGTGCTCCAGGTTCTAGAACAGGCTGGCCTGCAGTGCGCTTTGCACGCGCATGCCGCTGTGCCGCGCCTGGGCTTGGCTGGCCTGCGACTGCGCGATCAGCCGCGTGCGCAGCGCGGCCGAGTCGGTCTCGCCCAGCAGGGGGCGGTGGCCGTCGATCAGCACGAAGGGCAGGGCCTTTTGCACGGGGGCGCGCAGCCGCAGCAGGTCGTCCAGCCGCAGCCGGCGCACGCGGCGCGCCGCCAGCAGGCGCTCCACCGTCTGCGTGCCCAGGCCCGGCACGCGCAGCAGCAGGCTGCGCGGAGCACGGTTGAGGTCCACGGGGAACTGCTGGCGGTTGGCCAGTGCCCAGGCCAGCTTGGGGTCGATCTCCAGGTCCAGCATGCCGTGGCGGCTGGCCGCCGCGATCTCGCCCGCCCCGTAGCCGTAAAAGCGCATGAGCCAGTCGGCCTGGTAGAGCCGGTGCTCGCGCATGAGGGGCGGCGCCTGCGGCGGCAGGTCGCGCGAGGCATCGGGAATGGGGCTGAAGGCCGAGTAGTACACGCGGCGCAGGCCGTAGCCCGCATACAGCGTATGGCTGGATTCGAGGATGTCGGCATCGGTTGCGCGGTCGGCGCCCACGATCATCTGCGTGCTCTGCCCGCCCGGCGCAAAGCGCGGCACGGCGGCGCGCTGCGCGGGCGCGCCGGGCAGGGACTGCGCCTGGCGCTGCTCGCGCGTGGCCGCGCGCCAGGCCTGCACATGCCGGTCCACGCCCTGCATGGCCTGGCGTATGCGCCGGCCGTCCTTTTCAGGCGCGAACTGCGCCAGGCCGCTGGCCGTGGGCAGTTCCACATTGATGCTCAGGCGGTCGGCATGGCGGCCTGCCTGGGCCAGCAATTCAGGGGCGGCATCCGGGATGGTCTTGAGGTGTATGTAGCCGCGAAAGTCATGCTCCTCGCGCAGGCGGCGGGCCACTTCCACCAACTGCTCCATGGTGTAGTCGCTGGAGCGGATGATGCCGCTGGACAGGAACAGCCCCTCGATGCAGTTGCGCCGGTAGAAGTCCAGCGTCAGCTGCACCACCTCGGCCACCGTGAAGCGGGCGCGCTGCACGTTGGAGCTCTTGCGGTTGATGCAGTAGCGGCAGTCGAAGATGCAGACATTGGTCAGCAGGATCTTGAGCAGCGAGATGCAGCGCCCGTCGGGCGCATAGCTGTGGCAGATGCCCATGCCGGTGACCGAGCCCATGCCCTTGCCGTCCAGCGAGTCGCGCCCCTGCGATCCGCTGGAGGCGCAGCTGGCGTCGTACTTGGCGGCGTCGGCGAGGATGAAAAGTTTGCGTTGCAGCTCCATGGCTGTATGAATATACAGTATATTTGCCTGGCACATCCGGTTTTTCGAGAGCCCATCCCCCAGCCAGGGTCTGGTCCGGCCTTGCCTGGCTCCGGTTTGAACGCACTGTCGGCTATCGCAATGGCCAGCGGATTGCAATGGTTGCCAGTGCAATGGAATGAAACCGTTTTCAGTGCGGAATGAGTGCTTGCTTTCAATGGGTGGCGATGTGCATCGCAGGAAATGGTGAATGCGTGTTTCCTGCGTCTTTTTGCAATGCATGAAGGCTGGTACGGCTTGGTGCCATCAATGCATGCGCTGATATAGCGCAGCTGGCTGCGCGCCATGGGGTTCCCGGTTCATGGGAGAGAGGTTTGACGTTGTTGTGATTTGTTTCAAATTGCCGATAACTATTGCTGATAGGCTTTCGGGCTTGCCGGGCGCGGTCGTTTCTTCATTCAATGCGCCTGGCGATGACAAACACTTGGAGAGGGAGCTTCGGTGTCGCGTGTATTAGGAACAGAGAGCGAAGTGCTGGCGCTATCGCCGGACGCTTCCTCCAGCAAGGCCGCCAAGGGGCTGCAATCGCCCGCCAAATGGCCCACCATGGGTGCCAACGATGTGGCGGTGTGGGGCGAGTGCCAGGGCAGCGGCAGCAAGCCCTACCAGACCCAGGTGGACCTGTCGGGCCCCTCCTTCAAATGCTCTTGCCCCAGCCGCAAGTTCCCCTGCAAGCATGGGCTGGCGCTGATGCTGATGCGTGCGGGCGGCCAGGTCACCGAGGGTGGCGATCCACCGGCCTGGGTGCAGACCTGGCTGGACAGCCGCCAGGAAAAGGCCGAGAAGAAGGAGGCCAAGGCAGCCGCCGCGGCGGCCGAGCCGCCACCCGATCCCGAGGTTGCGGCCAGGCAGCAGGCCAGGCGCGAAGACAAGCGCTGGGACAAGGTCGAGGCGGGCCTGCAGGAACTGTCGCTGTGGATGCAGGACATGGTGCGCGCGGGCCTGGCCAACCAGGCCGGCGACTCCCAGATGCGCCAGCGCTGGAACACCATGGCCGCGCGCATGGTCGATGCGCAGGCCACGGGCATGGCGGCACGCATCAAGGACTGCCGGGATCTGGTGGACAGCCACCGCGACTGGCCGCGCGACATGCTGGTGCAGCTGGGCCACTGGCAGCTGATCATCGACGCCGTGCGCCGCCGTGAATCGCTCAGCCCCGAGGTCAAGGCCGACGTGATGGCCGCGCTGGGCTGGCCCATGGACAAGGCCGAGGTGCAGGCCCGCGGCCAGCTGGTCGAGGACGAATGGCTGGTGGCCGGCCTGCGCATGATCGAGCGCGAAGGCCGGCTCATGGAGCGCCGCGTCTGGCTGCACGGGCAGCGCACGGGCCGCATGGCCCTGGTGCTGGACTATGCGCAGGGCGGGCGCGGCTTCGAATCGGCCTGGGTGCCTGGCCATCGCTACGGATGCGCGCTGAATTTCTACCCGGGCCATGCGCCGCTGCGCGCCATTGCCGCCAACGGCAACGGGCCTGCGCTGCCTGCCGAGGGCGCCAGCCCGCTGGACACCTCGGCCGTGGGCGACGTCCTGCAGCAGATGGGCCGGCGCATTGCCGCCAACCCGCTGCAGGCCACGCAGCCGTTGTGCCAGGACGGGTTGCGCCTGGTGCCTGCCCAGGGCCAATGGTTTGCGGCCTGGCCCGATGCGCCGGGCGCATCGGCGGCTGCGCCCGGCGTGTCTGCTGACGGCACTGCCGCGCCTGTGCAACCCGTTCCCGTGGCCATTGACGATGCCGAAGCCTGGCGCCTGCTGGCGCTCAGCGGCGGCGCGCCCATGCAGCTGTTTGGCGAATGGGAGCCCGGCCCGGCCGTGGGCCGCTGGCGCCTGCTGAGCGCCTGGCAGGCCCGCGAGGGCGAAAGCGCCCGGCAATGTATCTGGCAGAACCAGGGTGAACCGGTATGAGCAACACACAACTTTGGACTGCGCTGCAGCAATCGGCCATGGTCGGCTCGGACCGGCTGGCCGTGCCGCCTGCGCTGGCTTCGGGCGTTGATCCGTCTGCCCCGTGGTCGCAGCAGGCCGTGCAGGCCGCGCTGCTGCCCCGGGCGGACCTGCCCGGCGACTCGCCCGCCCAGCAACTGCTGCGCGCCAGCGCCGTGGCGGCCGTGTTCGAGCGCGCAGGCTGGCAGCCCGGCGCGCAGGTGCGCCTGCCGGCACCGCTGGCCGTGCCGGCCGCGGCGCCTGCAGAATCGCGCCCCGCGCCTGCCGATGCTCGCCTGCAGACCCTGATGGGCGACGTGCTCAAGGACGGGCCGTTCGAGCTGCAGGCCTCCATGCTGCGCACCCTGGACCAGGCGGGCCAGCGCCTGCCCCATGACCTGCTGGTGCCTGCGCTGGAGCAGGGCCGCCAGTCCGTGGAGCTGCGCCAGTGGCTGGCCCCGGTGCTGGGCGAGCGCGGGCGCTGGCTGGGCGCGCTCAATCCGCAATGGAGCTATGCCAGCGGCGTGGAGGAAACCGCCGACCCCGAACTGGTCTGGCAGGAGGGCTCGGTCGAGCAGCGCGTGGCCCTGCTGCGCAGCGAGCGCGCGGCCGATGCCGCCCAGGCCCGTGCGCGGCTGGAAGGCAGCCTGAAGGAGCTGGGCGCCAAGGAGCGCCTGCCCATGGTCCAGGCACTGACCGTGGGGCTGGGCATGGACGACGAGCCGCTGCTCGAAAAACTGCTGTCCGACCGCAGCAAGGAAATCCGCGAGAACGCCGCGCAAATGCTCTCGTGCCTGCCGGACAGCGCGCACAGCCAGCGCGTCATGGGCTGGATGCAGTCCATGCTGCAGCAGGACGACAAGGGCCAGTGGATCGTGGAGCCTCCCGAGGAAGGCCTCAAGGAATGGGAGCGCGACGGCATCGCGCTCAAGCCCGATGCCTACTTCCGTGGCGGCAAGAAGGCCTGGCTGCTGGAGCAGATGGTGCAGCTCACCCCGGTGTCCTTCTGGACCCGGGCCCTGGGCCTGACGCCCCTGGAAGTGATGGAGTGGAGCCGGCGCAGCGACTGGAAATCCTCGCTGCGCCAGGGCTGGGTGCGGGCCTTGCAGTACCAGCTGGACGTGGAATGGATCGATGCCGCCCAGGCCCTGGGCCGCGACATGCGCCACGATGCGCTGCTGCCCGCCCTCATGGCCCGGCTGTCCCCCGAAGAACGCGAGTCCCGCTGGATTGCCCAGTTCGAGCGCGACAGGCACAAGCTCATCGACGCCATCGAGGGCATGTCCCAGTCGCTGGGCGGTGCCGAACTGCTCTCGCCGGCGCTGTCGGCGCGGCTGACCGAGGCACTGCATGTGGCCGTGGGCGGCAAGCAGATCACGGGCAACTGGCACAGCTACCGCGCCGACCAGGCCCTGCTGTCCTGCGCGCGCATGCTGGACGTGACCGCGCTGGAGCGCTTTGCCGAGCTGTGGCGCAAGCCCTCGGTGCTGGATGCACAGGTCGAGCCCGCGCCGGAGCCCCCGGCCGAGCCTGTTGCCGAGACCGCAGCCGCTTCGGCATCTGCAGCAACAGCCGCCCCGGCCATTCCCCTCACGCCCCAGCAGCAGGCGCGCCTCGAACGCAGCCGCGCGCGGCCCTGGGACGAGGAGCGCATGCGCGGCCACCTGGAGCGCATCGTCGAGCTGCGCCTGGGCCTGCACCAGGCCTTCATCGCACTGCGCGGCCAGGCCTGAGGCCGGGCCCGCTTTGCCACCCACCCCCTACCGAATCCCATTCCCATCCCTTTCCGGAAGCACACCATGAGCCAAGTCCTGCGCCAGCATGCCGAACAGCAATTCGCCGAAGAACTCGAAGCCCTGCGCAAGGTGGACGACCGTCCGCGTCCGCCCAACTGGAAGCTGTCGCCCTGGGCCGTGCTCCAGTACCTGATGGGCGGCAAGCTCGGCAACGGCTTCGAGGTCAGCCCCAAGTACATCGGCAATCCGCGCCTGATGGAAATCGCCGTCTCCACCCTGGCCACCGACCGCGCCCTGCTGCTGTACGGCGTGCCGGGCACGGCCAAGTCCTGGGTGTCCGAGCACCTGTCGGCCGCCGTCAGCGGCGACTCCACCATGCTGGTGCAGGGCACGGCCGGCACCAGCGAGGAGCAGCTGCGCTACGGCTGGAACTACGCGCAGCTGCTGGCCCATGGCCCGTCCGAGAAGGCGCTGATTCCCAGCCCCCTGGTCAACGCCATGAAGCTGGGCAAGATCGCCCGCATCGAAGAGCTGACCCGCATCCCGGCCGACGTGCAGGACACGCTGATCACCGTGCTGTCCGAAAAGACCCTGCCCGTGCCCGAGCTGGGCACCGAGGTGCAGGCCGTGCAGGGCTTCTCGGTCATCGCCACGGCCAACAACCGCGACAAGGGCGTGAACGAGCTGTCCAGCGCGCTCAAGCGCCGCTTCAACACCGTGGTCCTGCCCGTGCCGGCATCGCAGGACGAGGAAGTGCAGATCGTCACCAAGCGCGTGGCCGAGCAGGGCCGCGCCCTGGCACTGCCCGCCGAGCCGCCGGCCCTGCAGGAAGTGCGCCGCGTGGTGCAGATCTTCCGCGAGCTGCGCAACGGCCAGACCGAGGACGGCAAGACCGTGCGCGTGAAGTCGCCCAGCAGCACGCTGTCCACGGCCGAGGCCATCTCGGTCATCAACAGCGGCATGGCGCTGGCCGGGCATTTCGGCGACGGCGTGCTGCGCGCGGGCGATGTGGCCTCGGGCCTGCTGGGCGCCGTGATCAAGGACCCGGTGCAGGACAGCGTGGTCTGGAAGGAATACCTGGAGACCGTGGTCAAGGAGCGCAGCGACTGGAAGGACCTGTACCGCGCCTGCCGCGAGCAGCTCTGAAGCCCGCACTCCCGCACCGCTGACCGACCGCATCTTCTGCGCATCTCCTGCGCACTTCCCGTATGGCCACCTCTGCCAATCCGCTTCATTTCTTCGGCATCCGCCACCATGGCCCGGGCTGCGCGCGCAGCCTGCTGCAGGCCCTGGAGCAGCTACAGCCCGACTGCCTGCTGGTCGAAGGCCCGCCCGAGGGCGAGTCCCTGCTGCCCATGCTGCAGCATGCCGACCTGCAGCCGCCCGTGGCCATGCTGGTCTATGTGCAGGACAGCCCGGCCCATGCCGCCTTCTATCCCTACGCCGAGTTCTCGCCCGAATGGCAGGCCCTGCAATGGGCGGCGCGCCAGGGCGTGGCCACGCGCTTCATCGACCTGCCCCAGACCCACCGCATGGCGCTGGACATGGCCGAGCAGGAGCGGCGCCGGGCCGAGGCGGCGGCAGCAGATGCAGGTGATGCGGGCGAGGATGCGGGCGATGAAGGCCAGGATGCCGACACCGGCTCCGATTCCGGCGCCGCTGCGGCAGACGGCGGCCAGCTCCAGAGCAATGCCGCCGAGGCCCTGGACCGCGACGACACCACGCAGTCCGTGCCGGCTGCCGACCTCGCCGTCGATCCCTCGGACCCCGGCAGGCGGGACTGGCGCGATCCGCTGGACCTGCTGGCCGAGGCCGCAGGCTACCCCGACGGCGAAAGCTGGTGGAACCGCATGGTCGAGGAGCGCGGCGACGGCGCCACCCTGTTCGAGGGCATTGCCGAAGCCATGGCCGTGGTGCGTGCCGAGCTGCCCAACGAAGTGCGCGGAGAACGCCACGCCCGGCGCGAGGCGCTGCGCGAAGCCTGGATGCGCCAGTGCATGCGCGAGGCCGTCAAGGCCGGCCACCAGCGCATTGCCGTGGTCTGCGGCGCATGGCATGTGCCGGCCCTGCAGGCCCAGGTCACCGCCAAGGCCGATGCCGCCACGCTCAAGGGCCTGCCCAAGGCCAAGGTCCAGGCCACCTGGGCGCCCTGGACCTACCGCAACCTGTGCTCGTCCAGCGGCTATGGAGCGGGCGTGGATTCGCCGGGCTGGTATGAACACCTGTGGCGCTGCTCCGAGCCTGCGCCCGAGTCCTTGCTCCAGTCCGCACCTGCTGCCGACCCGGCACGCGCCAGCACCCGGCGCACCGTCGGCTGGCTGGCGCGCGTGGCCCATCTGCTGCGTTCCAAGGACCTGGACTGCTCCAGCGCCCACATCATCGAGGCCACGCGCCTGGCCGAAAGCCTGGCCGCCCTGCGCGGCCACGCCAGCCCGGGCCTGCCCGAGCTGGACGAGGCCATCGTCACCGTCATCAGCATGGGCGAGCGCGCTCCGCTGCGCCTGATCGAGCGCGAACTCAGCGTGGGCGACCGCATCGGCGGCGTGCCCGCCGACGTGCCCCAGGTGCCGCTGCAGCGCGACATCGAGCAGCAGCAAAAAAGCCTGCGCCTCAAGCCCGAGGCGGCCGCCAAGGTCCTGGCCCTGGACCTGCGCAAGGACACGGACCGCGACCGCAGCCACTTCCTGCACCGGCTGCGCCTGCTGGGCATAGAGTGGGGCAGCGTCACCACCGACCAGCAGCGCAACCGGGGCACCTTCCGCGAAAGCTGGCAGCTGCAGTGGGAGCCCGAGCTGGCCGTGCGCGTCATCGAGGCCAGCCGCTACGGCGGCACCCTGGTGCAGGCTGCAGCCGCCAAGGTGCGCCAGGCGCTGACGCCCGAGACACCGCTGCCCGAGCTGGCCAAGACCATCGACGACGCCCTGCTGGCCGACCTGCCGCACCTGGTCGATGCCCTCATGCACGACCTGGCCGACCGCTCTGCCAGCACCGGCGACGTTTCCCAGCTCATGCAGGCGCTGCCGCCGCTGGCCAATGTGCTGCGCTACGGCAGCGTGCGCCAGACCGACACCCAGGCGCTGGCCACGGTCATCGACAGCATGGCGCTGCGTGCCGCCATCGGCCTGCCCCTGGCCTGCATGGCGCTGGATGAAGACGCCGCAAGGCACATGCAGGCCACGGTGCTGCAGGCCCATGAAGCCCTGCGCCTGCGCGATGCCGAGGAGCCGCGCGAGGTCTGGTTCGGCGCCCTGCGCAGCATTGCCCTGGGCGACGCCGGCGCGGCCCTGCTGCGCGGCACGTCCTGCCGCCTGCTGCTGGATGCCCACCGCCTGGACAGCGAGGCCGTGGCCACGCAACTGGGCCGCAATCTCTCGCTGGGCGTGCCGCCGCTGGACGCTGCCGCCTGGCTGGACGGCTTTCTCAACCGCCAGGCCCTGGTGCTGCTGCACGACGACGCCATCTGGGGCGCCGTCGATGCCTGGCTGGCCCAGCTGGGCGAGACCCAGTTCACCCAGATCCTGCCGCTGGTGCGCCGCAGCTTCTCGGCCTTCTCCAACCATGACCGCCAGAGCCTGGGCGAAAAGGCCCGGCGAGGGCAGGGCAGTGCGGCCGTCGTGGCGGCTGCATCCGCAGGTGCCGCAGGCGCGGCAGGCGGCGGTGACGACGGCGCCTGGAACGAGGCGCGCGCCGTGCTTGCCCTTCCCGTACTCGATCAACTGCTGGGCCTGAACCTGCCCGCGCAACTGCTGTCCAGCCCGCAGGAGGCCCAGCCATGAACACCGCTGCCACCGTGAACGATGCATCCCTTGCCGACGCCGATCCGCAGGACCCCGCCGTCCAGCCCACCAACCGGCTGCAGCGCTGGCGCCTGGTGCTGGGCCAGCCGGCCGAGGGCAGCTGCGGCGGGCTGGGCGCCAAGGGCGGCTCCCTCGATGAGATGGACAAGGCCCTGGCCGCGCTCTACGAAGAAGACAACAAGGACGGCAGCCTCTCGCGCCGGGGCGGCCGGGGCAACTCCTCGCCCAGCGTGGCGCGCTGGCTGGGCGACATCCGCAAGTACTTTCCCAGCCAGGTCGTGCAGGTCATGCAGCGCGACGCCATGGAGCGCCTGAACCTGCGCGAACTCATGCTCCAGCCCGAAATGCTGGAGCATGTGCAGCCCGACGTGCACATGGTGGCCGACCTCATCTCCCTGGGCTCCGTCATCCCGCAGAACACCAAGGAGACCGCGCGCATCGTCGTGCGCAAGGTGGTGGACGACCTCATGAGCCGCCTGGAGGAGCCCATGCGCAGCGCCGTCTCGGGCGCGCTGGACCGCAGCCAGCGCAACCGCCGTCCGCGCCATTCCGAGATCGACTGGAACCGCACCATCCGCGCCAACCTGCGCCACTGGCAGCCCGACTACCGCACCATCGTGCCCGAGACCCTGGTCGGCTACGGCCGCAAGGTGCGCCGCCCGCAGCGCGAAGTCATCCTGTGCATAGACCAGAGCGGCTCCATGGCCAACTCCGTCGTCTACTCCAGCATCTTCGGTGCCGTCATGGCCAGCCTGCCGGCCGTCAGTACCAAGCTGGTGGTCTTCGACACGGCGGTGGTGGACCTGACCGACAAGCTCTCCGACCCGGTGGACGTGCTCTTTGGCGTGCAGTTGGGCGGCGGCACCGACATCAACCGTGCCGTGGGCTACTGCCAGGGCCTGATCAGCGAGCCGCGCAACGCCATCGTCGTGCTCATCTCCGACCTCTATGAAGGCGGTGTGGAAAGCGGCCTGCTGCGCCGCGCCTCCGAACTGGTGGAGTCGGGCGTGCAGTTCATCACCCTGCTGGCACTCAGCGACGAAGGCGCCCCTGCCTACGATGCGCAACTGGCCGCCAAGCTGGCCGCGCTGGGCGTGCCCTCGTTCGCCTGCACGCCGGATGCCTTCCCGCAGCTCATGGCCGCCGCCATCCGCCGCGACGACGTGGCGGCCTGGGCGGCAGGGCAGGGCTTCAAGACCAGCAAGTGACGCACGGCCGGTCGGCCCCGTGACCGGGCTGGCCGCCGGGCATCTCCTACATGGGCAGGACATGCCCAGGCCCCATGATGGCGCCCAGGCAAAAAGAAGTTCCCCGAACAATTCACTGGAGTAATGCGATGGCTGGTGCTGGTTTGCTGATGCTGCTGGACGATATTGCAGCGATCCTGGACGACGTGGCCCTCATGACCAAGGTGGCGGCACGCAAGAGCGTGGCCATGGCCGACGATGTGTCCGTCATGACCAAGGTGGCTGCACAGAAGACGGCCGGCGTGCTGGGCGATGACCTGGCCCTCAACGCCCAGCAGGTCACGGGCGTGCGTGCCGAGCGCGAGATTCCCGTGGTCTGGGCCGTGGCCAAGGGCTCGCTGATCAACAAGGCCATCCTGGTGCCTGCGGCGCTGCTGATCAGCGCCTTCATTCCCTGGGCTGTCACGCCGCTGCTCATGGTCGGCGGCGCCTTTCTGTGCTTTGAGGGTTGCGAGAAGCTGGCCCACAAATTCCTGCATTCGCCCGAGGAAGATGCCGTGGAGCGCGAGCGCCTCACCCAGGCCAATGCCGATGCGGGCGTCGATCTCGTCGCCATGGAAAAGGACAAGATCAAGGGCGCCGTGCGCACCGACTTCATCCTCTCGGCCGAGATCATCGCCATCACGCTGGGCACCGTGGCCTCGGCGCCGTTCGGGCAGCAGGTGGCCGTGCTGGCGGGCATTGCCCTCATCATGACCGTGGGCGTCTATGGCCTGGTGGCCGGCATCGTCAAGCTCGATGACCTGGGACTGTGGCTGGGCCAGCGTGCCAGCGCTGCGGCCCGCGCGCTGGGCCGGGGCATCGTCGCCGCCGCGCCCTGGCTGATGAAGGGGCTGTCCGTTGCGGGCACGGCCGCCATGTTCCTGGTGGGTGGCGGCATCCTCGTACACGGCGTGCCTGCGCTGCACCACGCCGTGGAGGGCCTGGGCGATGCCGTGGCCCAGGGCGCGCTGGGCGGCCTGTGGCGCGTGCTGGCGGTGAATGTGCTCAACGCGGTGGCCGGCATCGTGGCCGGCGCCATCGTGCTGGCGGCTGTCGAAGGCATCAAGCGCCTGCGCCGCCGCTGAGTCGCCGCAAGCAAGGCCTGCCGGGGCTGCAGCCGGCAGAGCACACCAGGGGGGCCGTCAGGCCCCCTTTTCGATGGAATCTGCATGGAATTTGCACCTCAGCGCATTGCATTTGACTGTGGGCGCAAGCACGTGCATTTCCCCTGGAACTCTGCAAGGCCTGGCGTCCTCCTGTCCCTTGGCGGCGGCGCAATGCACTTGCGCCTGCCGGCCTCCGAGGTTCCGTGAACGGCCCATCGCCGCGCCAGAGCCATTGTCGGGACCGGGCGGCTGAAGCTGATTCCGCGCGGGTCCCTGGATTTTCATCAGGGGGATTCCATGATTTCCAATCTCACCAAGGCCAATGTGCTGCGCTCCGTCATCGCCGGCTGCTCGGTCGCGCAAGCGGGCAAGGCCGAGAAACTCGGCACCGAACGCGCACGCACCGCCCTCAATCGCATCTGCGAACTGCTGAATCTGCCCAACGACCTGGACGCCATACATGCGGAGCCGGACCTGTACCTCGAATCCCTGGCCCATTTCGAGAGCCTGCCCCAGTTCGAGCTGCGCACTCCCCTGGTGGCCAAACTCAGGCAGGTCCTGGGCCTGCGCTCCTGCAGGCAACTGACGCCGGCCATGCTGGCGCAAGTCACCGCGTCACAGCTCATCAACCAGGGCATCTCCATCGTCGCGCTGGCCGATCTGCAGCAATGGCTGCTCAAGCACGATCTGTCGCTGCGGCACAGTCCGCCCGTCACGGAAGTGGACTTCAGGGAGGCCAGGAAAGCCATTGCCCTGCTGGATGCCTTCGACTTCGATACCGAATCGCTGGAGTGGCAAATGAATCACCTTGCCCGCCCGCGCGCCAGGGGCAGGGGAAGGCGTGCCGCCGCCACGGCCCCCTCAACTGGCAGGCCTGCAGGCGAATCCCCTTCTGCCGGCTCCGCTCCTGCGTCTGCGTCTGCGTCTGCGCCCTAATATCGGCTTTCCCGAACCAAGCTCAGCACACCATGAAGCTCCCCTTGCTTGCCGCCATGGCCCTGGCACTGCAGCTGCTGGCGCCAGGGCCCGCCATGGCAGCCGACGACATCGTCTTCAAGGACAGCGCCGGCCGCGTGCTCAAGCGCAGTGACCTGGACAAGGCCGATGGCCGTTTCAGCTGGGAACTGCCCCGCGCCACACCCGTCAGCCAGGCGGCGCGCGATGCCCATGCCCTGGGCCGCGCCGCAGGGCAGCGCGGTGACAACCGGGCTGCGCTGGCGCATTTCGAGACCGCCTCGAAGCTGGCGCCGGACTGGCCTTATCCCGTCTACGACGCCGCATTCACCTACCTGCTGCAAAAGGACTTCGATGCGGCCTATCGCCACTACCGGCGCGTGGATGCAATGGCTCCCAGGGGTTTCTTCACGGCCAAGACGGCCGTGCACAGCCTGCGCATGGAGCGCGATGGCAAGCTCCCGCAAGGCACCTATCTGCGCTACCTCGCCCTGGAGTGGGAGACCGACAGGAGCAAGGTGCGCCAGGCCGCCCTGGCCATGACCCGCGAAACCCCTGGCTTCGCCCCCGCCTGGAAGACAGCCGCCCTGATGGAAGACGACCCCGACCAATGCCTTGCCCTGCTGGACAGCGGCCTGAAGGCCGGCCCCGATGCCCAGACCCGCGGCTTTCTGCTGCTGAACAAGGCCCTGCTGCTGCGCGAGCGCAACCAGATTCCCGAGGCCATGGTGATGCTGGGAGAGCTGGCGGTGGACCCCCGGTCTCCGCTGGATGTCGAGGCGCTGGCGCGGCACACGCTGGCGCAGTGGGCGCGGCCTTGAGACCGGCACCCGCGCCTTCGCTGGCCGGCCCACTCAGCGCATCGCCAGCTCCACGGCCTCCGCAGACAGCCCGTAGGCCTCGACAAAGACCTCGATGCGGTCCTGCGTCTGCGCGTTCACAAACGTCTCCATGCCCACGCTGTCCATCTCCCCTGACAGCATCTGGCCCGTATTCACGGGGCGGGTATCGAGCTGCTGCGCCAGCACGCAGCTGTCCTCTCCCTCCGGCTGCAGGCCGATGAGCCCTGTCTGGTTGTTGATGGCAATCACCCTGGCTTGTCTTTGCATGCTCCACCCTGTCGTCTGAATCCGTCGTTTCTGGAATGGCGAAAAGGCGCCGCCTTGTGCAACGCCCCTGCCTGTCCTGGCGACTGTAGGCAAGGCTTGGGGGCGGCGGTAGAGGTCTGGGGCTTGGAGGACTGCCAAGGGAAATTTACGAATGACTGTCTGGTTTTTTGTTTTTGCAAGTGAATGCGTGTGGAAGGTCGCAGCAACAGTTGATTTGAGATTGCCTAGAATATGTCGGCAAGTGACCTCAAAGGAGCAAAAGATGACCATCATCCGTACTACTGTGGATGACAAGATCTACGACAGCGCTGCCGACATACTTTCTACGCTGGGCATGGATGTGAACGCCGCCGTGCGCATGTTTCTGCAGGGCGTTGTGCTGCACAACGGCATTCCCTTTGACCTGCGGCTGACGGCGGAGCAGGTGCAGGCGATGCGGCTGCGTCGCGAGACAAACCGGCAGGCCACTTTGGAGGCGAGAGAAATCGCCAGAGGCGGTGAACCTGGACATGCCTCTGTTGAAGCCATGCTGCAGGCCATGGAAAGGGATGAAGCCTGATGGCCGGCAAGAAGGGCTACAGGCTGCGCACCATCGCGTACACCAAGACCTTCAAGAAGGACTACCAGCGCATGGCGGCATCAGGCCGCTACGACATGACACTGGTGAACCAGGTCGGCGGCCTGCTCATTGCCCACACGGCGCAGCAGGTGCTGGCGGCGCAGTGGAGCGATCACGCCTTGATCGCCGACGATGAATGGGACGCGGGCGACCGGGACATCCATCTGGGAGGGGACTTCCTGCTGATCTATCGCATTGATCCGCATCCCGAAGCCAAGGACATGGAGATCGTCATCTTCAAGCGCCTTGGAACCCACAGCGATCTGTTTGGCTGAGCGCGGCCATCGCAGGCCGCGGGCAGCCTCCCCCCTCAGCTCCCCAGCGCCCCGCGCACGGCAGCGCGCTCGCCCATGCGCTTGAAGTGCGCCTGCACCTTGGGGAAGCCGGCGATGTCCACGCCGTCGCCCTCCAGCCAGCCGGCAATGGTGAACAGATAGGCGTCGGCCACGGAATAGTCGGAGCCCAGCACCCAGGGCGCGTCGCCCAGGTAGTGGCGCTCTATCACGCCAAAGCATTCGGCCATGTTGGCTGCCACCTTGCGCTGCATGGAGGCAATGGCCGCCTCGTCATCGGCCCAGCGGCCTGCGCGCCGGCCATGGGCGTGGGCCACGTGCACGGTGGAGGACAGGTAGCCGTGGAACTCCTGCATGTGGGCGAAGGCATAGGCATCGTCCAGCGGGGCAAGCCGGGCTTCGGGAAAGCGCCGGGCAATATAGGCGAGCAGGGCCGGCGTTTCGGTGAGCACGCCGCGCTCGGTCACCAGGGCGGGCACGCGGCCCTTGGGATTGATGGCCAGGTATTCGGGGCTGCGCTGCTCGCCCTTGGAGAAATCGAGCTTGACGACTTCATGGGGCGCATTGGCCTCGATCAGGGCGATGCGGGCGGCCAGGGCGCAGGTGCCGGGAGCGTAGTAGAGCTTGAGGGTGGTCATGAAAGAGACGGGTAGGGGTGGGATACGGGCAGATTCTGCCGTCGACGCCGATGGCCGGGCCGGCCCTCCAAGTTAGTGCGTATTGCAGGGGCGTGCAAGCGGCATCTGCGTCTTTGCTTATGCCGGTCCGGGGTGTTACAGCGCCCGGCTTCCTGTCCTGTCGAAAGGAGCCGTCAATCGCCGGCCGGGTCACTGCCCTGACCGATCACCTTCATGCGCTTCTCCACATCCTTGATCAATGCAGACGGCGTGATGTCCAGGGCATCGCAAAGCTGAAACAGCATGCGGATGCTTGGGCTGTTGCGGCCCAACTCTATCAACGACACATAAGAACGGTCCATGTCTGCGCGCAGAGCCAAGTCTGTCTGCGACCAATTGCGCTTTGTTCTCAGGCTGCGCAGCGCCTGTCCGAATGCCTGATCTGGTTCCACGTTGCTTGCTCAAAATATTCAGCAAGGTTCGCTCTAGGCAATTGGTGATTTGTTGAATATATTCAGCAAAATCATTGGCTTCGATAGATTGAGCCAAATATGTTGGCGCGCGCCAAAAAAGCCTTGGCAAGAGTTCACGCAAATCAGGGGGAGGACGTAGTCAATGCACCAATGCAACTGCGACGGCGCAATGCCATGCGATTGCGAAGAGCAGGTCAACGATGCGCTGTGCCAGATGGGCGCTGCACTGAGCGTGCTGGAGATGCATGCCGAGCGCGTGCAAAGCCCGGAAATCTCTGCTGTCCGTGATCTGCTGCACCGCTACCACGAAGAGGCCCACCATGCGGCGGGCCTGGTGCACATGGCCGCGCCGGTGGTCTGCCTGCTGAACGATCTGTCTCTGAACCTGCGGCGGATCATCGCCCTGGTCGGGCGGCTCCATGGCGACGACAACGACGATCCCATCCTCTACGCGGTGAGCTATCTGTTGCTGTCCGCCAGGCGTTTTGCCGAGGGCGGGGCCTGCACGGAGGCCCTCCTGGCCGGCAGCAATGGCCGCGCCGAGAACCAGTAAGCCGCAGCCACGGCCTCGCACCTAGAACCCGGCATCACACATCGGTGGCCGCTGGCCTGCTGCGCAATGCGTTGCATGCATCCAACGCCATCCGATCCAGACGAGCAGGTCCGCGATGCGCTGTGCTGGATGCAAGCTGCACCGAGCGTGCTGCAGATGCATGCCGAGTGGGCTGTCTGTTGCTCTCCGCCGGGCGTTGTTCCAAGAGCGGGGGCCTGCATTGCTCCCCCTGGCGGGCAGCAATGGCGGCACTCAGAACCGATAGGCCGCCGCCAAACGCACCTCGCGCCCGAAGCCCAGCGCGCAGAATTGCGCGCCGCCACGGAAGGTGTTGCATTGCGTGCGGTACTGGCTGTCGGTGAGGTTGCTTAGGTTGACCGAGAAGCGCCACGGGCCGGTGGTGTAGGCGGCCATGGCGTCCCACAGCGTGTAGGCGTCGTTCATGGGGGTCTTCACGCCGTCCATGGGCAGCTCGCCAGGCGTGGCGCTGATGTGGCGCAGGCCCAGGCCCAGCTCCAGGGCGCCGCGCTGGTACTTGCCCCACAGCGATGCGGCATGGCGCGGCGTGGCGCCGGGGCGCGCGCCGATCTCGATGGCGTTGTTGCTGCGCGTGACCCTGGAGTCGAGGTAGGTATAGGCCGCAATGGCCGAGAAGCCGCCGCCGATCTCGCCCTGGGCCTGCAGCTCCAGCCCCCGGTTGCGCACTTCGCCGGTCTGCACGTCGAAGCGCGGGTTGAGTGTGGATGGCGTGCGCACATTGCGCTTGCGCAGGTCGAACACTGCGGCGCTGAGTGTGTAGCCGGCCGACGGCGGCGCGTAGCGCAGGCCGGCCTCGAACTGGCGCGCGGTCTCGGGCTCGTAGGGCCTGCCGTTGGCGTCGGTGGCCGTGACCGTGGTCAGCGGCGGCTGGAAGGAGTTGTTGAAGGACACATAGGGCGCCAGGCCGCTGGGCGCCAGGTAGATCAGGCCCAGCCGCCCGGTGACGGCGCTGTCGGTGCGGCGCACGGTGGTGATGGCGAAGGGCGCGGTGGCTGCGGCGCGCGCGTCGTAGTCGGTGTCTATGCGTGCGCTGTCGCGGCGCAGGCCGGCGCTGAGCACCCAGCGCTCGCCGAACTTGATCTGGTCCTGCACGTACAGACCCGCCTGGTGCGTGCGTGCCAGCGCGCGGTCGCTGAGGTAGTTGTCATCCCAGTTCGGCGCGATGTGGATGGGGTTGACCAGGTCCAGCGGCGCCACGGCGCCGTTGAGCGAGTAGATGCGCCAGTCGAGCCTGGAGCGGTAGTAGTCGAAGCCCACGGCCCACTGGTGCGAGACGGCACCCGTCCGGTGGCGGCCTTCGATCTGCGTGTCCATGACCCAGGTCTGTTCGGCGTCGGGCCGCACCATGGCCAGGCGTGCCATGCCGCGCTGGTCGGCCGTCAGGCCCCGGTTGCGCATCTCGCGCCGGTCGTTGCGGCCGTCCAGGTAGCGCAGGTTGTTGCGCAGCGTGAGCTGGTCGTTCAGCCGGTGCTCCAGCAGCCAGCCCACGCTGGCGTTGCGCTTGTGGTGGCCAGATCCCGGTCCGCTGACGTTGATGTCCGTGGCCGACCAGCCCGCAGGCGTCTGGCGGTAGTAGGGGATGACGAAGCCGGTTTCGTCCTCCTGGTACTGCGCCAGCAGGGTGAGGCTGGTGCGCTCGCCCAGCAGTGTGAAGGAGGGGGCGATGTAGCTGCGATCGGCGCGCAGGCCGTTCCACTGCGTGCCCGATTCGCGCTTGAGCACGGTCAGCCGTGCCAGCGCCGTGCCCTGTTCATTGATGGCGCCACCGATGTCGGCCGTGAGCTGGCGCCGGTCGTGGCTGCCGAATTCCACGCCCACTTCGCGCTGCATGCCGGCGCGCGGGCGCTTGGTGACGGCATTGATCAGGCCGCCGGGCGCGGACTGGCCGTACAGCACCGAGGCCGGGCCGTGCACGACTTCCAGCCGCTCCAGTCCATACGGCTCCAGGTTGGTCATGAAGCCGTTGTGGACCATGCGCATGCCGTCCCGGTACAGGCCC
Organism: Delftia sp. WSY_7; assembly: GCF_043104845.1. Lineage (NCBI taxonomy): Bacteria > Pseudomonadati > Pseudomonadota > Betaproteobacteria > Burkholderiales > Comamonadaceae > Delftia > Delftia sp. WSY_7. The sequence goes on from NZ_JBICLB010000040.1 coordinate 128,148, forward strand.
GTGCCCGTCAGATAGAAACCGCGCACGGCCACGTCGTCATCGGTGATGCCGTAGTCCATGGGACGCACGCCCGCGCTGTAGCGCACGGCTTCGGCCACGCTGGAGATGGCCTGGTCGCGGATCTGGGCCTCGCCGATGATGCTGACCTGCTGCGGCGTCTCCAGCAGCGGCACATCCATCTTCATGGCCGAGGCGCTGCGGCGCGGCGCGTAGCCGGGCACGGCGCCCCAGGCGCTTTCATGCTCGGCATCGGCCAGCACGTTCACGGTGGGCAGCGCATGCTCGGCCGCGGCCCCGGGCCGCGCACGGTGCACGGCCCAGCCGCCTTCGGCCGTGCGCGTGGCCTGCAGCTGGTGCGGGGCGAGCAGGGCGGCAAGCCCTTCGTGCACGCCGCGCGTACCGCTCAGCGCCGCCGACTGTCGGCCCTGGACCAGGGCTGGATCGAACGAGAGGGTGATGCCTGCCTGGCGCGCGAGGCTGTGCAGGCTGGTCTCCAGATCACCGGCCGGCAGGTCGAACCGGATGGATCTGGCATCCGGGGCGGAGCTCGGGCTCTGGGCCACAGCGGTCATGGGCAGGCCCAGCGAGATCAACAGGCCCAGCATCAAGGCCTGTGCAGCCAGCGCCGTGGGGCGTGTGCACGAGGGTGGATGGGCGGCGCGGCGGGTGCTGGGCAGGCTGGGCATGGAGGCAGTCCTTGAGAAGCGGCAAAGGAAAAAGCGATGTCTTTGCTCCTATGCCGAACGGGCGGTGTGAAACCCGTAATGACTGCCTGAAAAAATTCCGGCTCAGGCTTTGACCAGGCGCATGGCGCTGCGGGCACCGCTGGCTGCACCTTGTCCGCGCTCCACACGCACAGGCAGCGTGCGGGCAATGGCGGCCAGCGCACGACCCGCCGGATCCGGCCCGTCCAGCTGGAATACGCCTGAAACACGCAGGGCAGCCACGTCGTCGGCGCATTCCATGGGCATGCCGGTCTGGCGTGACAGCTCGGTCACGAAGGCGTCCAGGCGCATGCGGCGGGCGACCAGTACGCCGTCGGTCCATGCGTCGGGCACCAGGCCTTCGTCGGGCAGGCGCACAGGGCGGTGCTGGCCGGCGTGCAGCACATGGGTTTCGCCGGAGGTGGCGACGATGGCGTCCAGGGTGCCTGGCGCAGTGCCGTCCAGCGCCCTGACATGGATGGCCACGCGGCCCTCGGTGACGTACAGGCGCGTGGCCGTGTCCGGGTGTTTTTCGTGGCGCACGCCGAAGCTGGTGCCCAGGGCCTCGAAGCGGGCCAGCGGCGTTTCCACCCAGAAGGAGCGTCGGCCCGCGAGGGAGCGCGGGTCGCTGCCGGTGTCGATGAAGATCTCGCCGCGTGCCAGGCGGACCACGCGGCGCAGCAAGGTGAAATCCACCTGCACCAGCGTGTCCGGTGCCAGGTGCAGGCGGCTGCCGTCGGCCAGCAGCGTGCTGCGGCGCTCACCGATGGCCGTGTCCAGCGCGATCTGCTCGCGCGGTGCAGCCCAGCGCCATGCCATGGATCCCAGCAGCAGGGCCGCGGGGCCCAGGAACAGCAGCCGCTGCAGGCTTGCGCGCCGGCCTCGCGCCGGCCCTGGGCCGGCGGACCGCAGCACGCCGTGGGCCAGGCCCGCCTGGCCGGCGGGCAGGGCGAACTGGGCCTCCACAGCCTGGACCTGTTGCCAGGCCTGTTCGTGCGCGGCGTGGCTGCTGCGCCATGCCTGGCAGGCGGCGCGGTCGGCATCGGTGGCCGTGCCGGAGGCCAGCCGCACGGCCCAGGCAATGGCCTGTTCCAGCGCCTGGGGGGCCTGGTCTGTGCTCACGCCGTCAGTTCCCTGCGCAGGGCAAGGCAGTGGCGTATGGCGGTGGCCATGTATTTCTCGACGGAGCTCAGGCACACGCCCAGCTGCAGGGCGATTTCCGGGTAGCTCAGGCCTTCCAGGCGGGAGAGCAGAAAGGCGCTGCGGGCCTTGGGCGGCAGGCCGGCCAGCAGGTTGTCCATGCGCACCAGGGATTCGATCAGCAGATGGCGCTCCTCGGCCGAGGGTGCCAGCGGCTCGGGCAGGCTGGCGATGGCGTCCAGGCAGGCGCGCTCCAGCGCGGCGCGGCGTGTGTGGTCCACGACCAGGCCGTGGGCGATGGTGGTGAGCCAGGCGCGCGGCTCGCGCACGCCATGCAGGGACTGGGGCTTGCCCAGCACGCGAATGAAGGTGTCCTGGGCCAGGTCGGCCGCATCGCAGGGATTGCCCAGCCTGCGCCTGAGCCAGCCCACCAGCCAGCCGTGGTGGTCGCTGTAGAGCAGGGCGATATCGGGGTGCGAAGGCGCGGCGGCCATGGAGCGGGTTCCTGGGGGAGCGGATTTGATAATGATTCGCATTCTATTTGAGCAATGGCTGCAGCCTGGCCGCAACTGGCCTGCCGCGCATGGCGTTGCATGCATCCAACGCGATCCGGCCATGCGACGGCGCCCACCTTCGGATTTGAGCTAGGACAAGACCGGCCTTGCCCGCCCCTGCTGCAATACAGCTACGGGATTTGCCCCGGGCTACTCCAAGACTCTCCATCATGAAAAGAACTCTGCTCGCCGTTGCTGCCGTTTGCGCCCTGTCGTCGGGTGCCGCCTTTGCGCAGCAGGCCGAAGGCCCCTGGATGGTGCGCGTGCGCGCCGTCCACCTGGACAGCGTCAACAAGGACAGCACGGGCCTGGGCCTGTCGATCAATGACAAGTGGATGCCCGAGCTGGACGTGTCCTACTTCTTCACGCCCAACATCGCGGCCGAGCTGGTGCTGACCTACCCGCAAAAGCATGACCTGCGTGCCAACGGCCTGGGTCAGATCGGCAGCCTCAAGCACCTGCCGCCCACGCTGCTGGCGCAATACCACTTCACCAATTTCGGCGCGTTCAAGCCCTACGTGGGCGCCGGTGTCAACTTCACGCGCTTTTCCAGCGTGAACTTCGATCCCGCCGTGCAGGCCGCGCTGAACCCCTCCATCAAGAAGAACAGTTTCGGCGGCGCGCTGCAGATCGGCTTCGACTATGCGCTGGACAAGAACTGGTCGCTGAATTTCGACGTGAAGAAGGTCTTCATCGAGACGGACGTGCGCGCTGGCGGCACCAAGGTGGGCACCTTCAAGGTGAACCCCGTGCTGGTTGGCGTGGGACTGGGCTATCGCTTCTGATCTTCGGATCATGAGCGAGGCACGCGCTGCTTCATCCGGCAGCGCGTAGTGAGGCAAGGATGGGTACTTGGTCCGGTATGCCGTTCGCGGCATACCGGATTTTTTTCGTCCGGCATGCTGCAGCGCACCAGATCTGCAGGTCATGAAAAAGACACGCTCGCTGGAAACTGTCCTACCCGCGTGCCCGGGGCGGGCGCCTAGGCTGGTGCCTCGGCCTGTCGGCGCGCGCCTTGCGAGGCGGGACGCCAGTTTGCAGGCTTCATTCTGGCTGCCCGCCCCCTTGGCGACCGCTCCCCGCTACAAGGCGGGGGCGCGGCATTCACCATGCTGAGGCGGTCGGCGCACAACGCGAGGCCCCCACCATGCTGTATGCCCACGATCATTCCGTGTCTTCCCCTCCATTGGCGTCGCGCGCCCAGCGCGTGCCCCTGCCCCTGCCTTCGGCCCCGCGCACACCGGCCGAAGGTGGCAGGAGAGAGGCTGCGCCGGAGCTGGCAGACAGCGCCCTGCGAGCAACCCTGGCCGAATTGCAGCACGGGCTGATGCAGCCGCAGGCGCGGGTCTCGCCCAAGTTTCTCTATGACTCACGCGGCTGCGACCTGTTCGAACAGATCACGCGGCTGCCCGAGTACTACCCCACGCGCACCGAGGCCGCCATCCTGGCCGACTCCGGTCCGGCCATGGCCGAGGCCCTGCGCGGCAGCGAGGTGCTGATCGAGCTGGGTGCCGGCAACTGCGAAAAGGTGCGCGGCCTGTGCCGCAGCCTGCGTCCACGGCACTTCGTGGGCGTGGACATTGCGGGCGCCTTCCTGCGCCAGTCCGTGCGGCGCCTGGCCGAGGAGTTTCCGCAGCTGCAGGCCCATGCCGTCACGGCCGACATCACCGAGCCGCTGGCCCTGCCGCCCTATATCCCGCAGGCCGGCCGGCTGCTGTTCTACCCGGGCTCGTCCATAGGCAACTTCGACCCTGAACAGGCCCAGCGCATGCTGGGCCAGATGCGGGCCCTGCTCAGCGACGACGGTGGGCTGCTGATCGGCATAGACCTGCCCAAACCCATACAGTGGCTGGAGCCTGCCTATGACGATGCCCAGGGCGTGACGGCGCGCTTCAACCTCAACCTGCTCAGCCATGTGAACCACCTGCTGGGCAGCGACTTCAACGAGGGCGACTGGGAACATGTGGCCTTCTTCAACACCGAGCACTCGCGCATCGAAATGCACCTGCGCGCGCGGCGCCCGCTGATCGTTGGCTGGCCCCAGGGGCTGCGGCACTTCGCGGCCGGCGAGACCATACACACCGAGAACAGCTACAAATACCCGCTGCCCGACTTCCTGGACATGCTGGCCTGTGCGGGCTTCGGGGCCTGCCAGGTCTGGACCGATGAGCGCCAGTGGTTTGCCGTGATCCATGCCCATGCGTGAAATGCCCGCCGTCTTCCGCTGGGTGCAGCGCTACGAGGCCGTGCGCCAGACCACCGTGCTGCTGGCCGCCCCCTTGTCCGCCGAGGATGCCTGCGTACAGTCCATGCCCGATGCCAGCCCTGCCAAATGGCATCTGGCGCATACCACCTGGTTCTTCGAGACCTTTGTCCTGGCCGAGCACGCGCCCGGCGTGCCGCCCTTCGATCCCGACTTCCGCGTGCTGTTCAACTCCTACTACCAGCAGGTGGGTGCGCGGCATCCGCGTGCCCAGCGCGGGCTGCTGACCCGGCCCTCGATGGCGCGGGTGCTGGCCTACCGCGAAGCCGTGGACCAGCGCATGCTGCAGATGTTCGAGGACTGGGGCACGCAGCCGCCTGCGCGTCTGGCCGCGTTGCTGGAGCTGGGCCTGCAGCATGAGCAGCAGCACCAGGAACTGCTGCTGACCGACATCAAGCACCTGCTGTCGTGCCACCCGCTGTGGCCTGCCTATCGAGAGCAGGAAGAGGGCATGCCTGCGCCTGGGCCGGCAGATGGAACGCCTGCCCCGCTGCAGTGGCAGACCGTGCCGCGTGGCATGCATGCCGTGGGCCATGGCGGCGAGGGCTTTGCGTTCGACAACGAGCGCCCGCGCCACGAGGTGTTTGTGCAAGGCTGCGAGATCGCGCAGCGGCCCGTGAGCAATGCCGAGTTCCTGCGCTTCGTCGAGGACGGCGGCTATGCCCAGCCGCAGTGGTGGCTGGCCGAAGGCTGGGACTGGCGCTGCGCGCAGCAACTGGAGCATCCCTGGTACTGGCGGCGCAATGCAGGCGGCGCGTTGGATGGCGCATCGGACGGCACGTGGCAGGAGTTCAGCCTGCATGGCGCGCTGGCGCTGGACGGGCGCCGCCCCGTTTGCCACATCTCGTATTTCGAGGCCGACGCCTATGCGCGCTGGGCCGGCGCGCGCTTGCCTACCGAGGCGGAATGGGAGGCGGCCTTTGCCGCGCCCATGGCGCAGCGCCCCGAGCACGACGAGCCGCCCGGCCCCGTGCACCCGCGCGCCATGCAGCCCGGCAGCCTTGCGCTGGGCGAGGTCTGGGAATGGACCCAGTCCGCCTACGGCGCCTACCCGGGCTTCCAGATCGCGGAGGGCGCCGTGGGTGAATACAACGGCAAGTTCATGGTCAACCAGTATGTGCTGCGGGGCGGCTCCTGCCTCACGCCGCCAGGCCATGCGCGCGCCAGCTACCGCAATTTCTTTCCCACGCAGGCGCGCTGGCAGATGACCGGCCTGCGGCTGGCGCGGGATCCGGCTTGAGCCTGCCCCTGCCGCATCTCCATGCATTGCGCCGCCCGCCGGTGCATGCAGTAGCATCGTCGGCCTCAATGATCCGAGGGAGTTCCATGTTGTTGCGTTCGCTTGTTCTTGCCATGCCGCTGTTCCTGGTCCTTGCCGGCTGCGCCACTGCGCCGCCCCAGGCTCCGGCGCCCAGCCAGCCACAGGAGCAGCCCCGGCCCCAGGTGCCTGCCCAGGCCCCGGCCGACACGCCGCGCGCCGAGCCCGAGGTGGCCAATCTCACGCCCCTGCCCAGCCTGCTGCTGATCGGCGAAGACGCAGCCGGCCGCTACTACTCCATGGTGGCCAAGGCCACCTTCACCATCGAGTCCGATGGCCGCCTGACCCTGGCCGACCAGGGCGGCGGCCAGGGCGGCGAGCCCGTCGCCCCGCATGCCGACATGCAGGACCAGAGCATGTCCACCGAATGCAAGCCCTATGGCGCCGTGGCCAACCAGCGCACCACCTGGTTCCCGTATACGGGCGTGTTCGTGCGCGGCGGCACGCTGGTCGGCGCCCAGGCGGATGGCGCCGATGCGGCCATCAAGACGCTGACCGAGCATGAAGGCGCCCAGATGCTGTACACGGGCAAGGATGCCGACCCCACCGAGTACTACTACGCGCCCTGTGTGGGCGCGCAGCGCGTGGCCACCGGCTGGCGGCTGGACCGCTATCTGCCCGATGGCGGACAGCTGCGCGTGCGTGCCGATGCGCGTAACGGCAATGGAAACGGCAAGGGCCAGACGCTGGCGCTGAAGCTGCCCAAGCCCTTTGCGCCCTTCGTGCTGGTGCGCTACCAGTCGGGAGCGATGATTCCCGTGCCCATGCGTGCCGTGCTGGCCACGGTGGACCTGCCCGAGCGCCGCGTGGTGCTGCAGTTCCAGGGCACCTACGCCGTGGAGCCGGCCATCCGCAAGATGGAGCTGCGCCTGATCGTGCCCGGCAGCCGCCCCTCCGAAGGAGAGACCGCCGCGCGCCACGCCGAACGAACCCAGGCCCAGCTGCGTGACCTGGCCCGCTGCGCCCCGCCGCGCGGCCATGCCATCGAGCCCTGCGCCAATCCGCAGCGCACGCCGGACCCGCTGATCTTCTATTCCTCGCAGGAACTGCGCGAGCGCTCGCGCAGGCCCTGAGGACGTCTCAGACCTTGTCCAGCGCCTGCTCCAGGTCGGCCAGCAGGTCGCTGATGTGCTCAATGCCCACGGACAGGCGCACCATGCCTTCGGTGACGCCGGCCTTGGCCAGTTCCTCGGCGTCGAGCTGGCGGTGCGTGGTCGATGCCGGGTGCGTGGCCAGGGACTTGGCGTCGCCGATGTTGACCAGGCGCGTGAACAGCTGCAGCGCATCCAGGAAGCGCGCACCGGCGGCGCGGGTGTCGCTGTCGCCGCTGCCGCCGCTGCCGTTCCTGAGGCTGAACGACAGGATGCCCGAGGCGCGGCCGCCCAGCTGCTTCTTCACCAGGGCGTGGTCGGGATGGTCCTGCAGGCCGGCGTAGCGCACCCATTCGATCTTGGGATGCCTTTGCAGCGTCTCGGCGATCTTCTGGGTGTTCTCGCAGATGCGGTCCATGCGCAGGGCCAGCGTCTCGATGCCCTGCAGGATCAGGAAGGCGTTGTGCGGCGACAGTGCGGCGCCGGTATTGCGCAGCGGCACCACGCGCACGCGGCCGATGTAGGCTGCCTCACCCAGGGCCTCGGTGTAGACCACGCCGTGGTAGCTGACATCGGGCTCGTTCAGGCGCTTGAAGCGGGCCTTGTGCTCGGCCCAGGGGAACTTGCCGCTGTCCACGACGGCGCCGCCCACGCTGTTGCCGTGGCCGCCCAGGTACTTGGTCAGCGAGTGCACGACGATGTCGGCGCCATGCTCGATGGGGCGCAGCAGGTAGGGGCTGGGCACGGTGTTGTCCACGATCAGCGGCACGCCGTGGGCGTGGGCCACGTCGGCCAGGGCGCGGATGTCGGTGACATTGCCCAGCGGGTTGCCGATGGACTCGATGAAGATGGCCTTGGTCTTCTCGTCGATGTGCTGGGCGAAGCTGGCCGGGTCGCGCGGATCGGCAAAGCGCACCGTGATGCCCTGCTGCGGGAAGGTGTGGGCGAACAGGTTGTAGGTGCCGCCGTAGAGCGTGCTGGCCGAGACGATGTTGTCGCCTGCCTCCGCGATGGCCTGGATGGCATAGGTGATGGCGGCCATGCCCGAGGCCACGGCCACGGCGGCAATGCCGCCTTCCAGCGCCGCGACGCGCTTTTCCAGCACGTCGGTGGTGGGGTTCATGATGCGCGTGTAGATGTTGCCGGCCACCTTGAGGTCGAACAGGTCGGCGCCATGCTGGGCACTGTCGAAGGCATAGGCCACGGTCTGGTAGATGGGCACGGCGGCCGACTTGGTGGTGGGGTCGGGCGAGTAGCCGGCGTGGACGGCCAGGGTTTCGATGCGCATGGAAGATTGCCTTTCTGGTGACGGCTTACGCAAGAAGGGCAGGGCGGGCCATTTGCCATGGGCCGCGGCGCGTTCCCGCATCCTGTTTGCGTAAGTCCTGAGGTTTTACAAGCGGAGGACGGTTGGCATTGTGGCGTGCCGGCCTCCGGTGCCCAACGATGCGTTGGTTACGAACATATACGCCGCAGACCGGTTGCTCCTCTGCCGCGCACAGATATGTCCGGCCTGGCTTTGCCAGGATCGTGAGTGAATGTGTATTTTTGTTAACAACGTGTTGTAACGTGACCTGATCGCTAGACTCCATTCGGGAGTTGATGGTGACGTTGACAGCAAGACATTTTCTGGCGCTGGCGGTGCCCTTGTGCACCTCGCTGCTGGCCGGCTGTTTCTATGTCTGCTGGCGGCATCTGCGTGCCCGGCGCGAGTTGCGCAGCATGTCCCTCGCCTTCACCGGATTCAGCCTGGCGCTGCTGCTGCAGGTCCTGGAGCGGCCTGCGGCCGTGCCCGTCAATGCGCTGGTCACGGCCGCGCTGCAGCTGGGTGCGGCCTGGTTCATCACCGAGGCCATGGCCATGCGCCAGGGCGTGCGACCGGATGCGCCGCTGGCGGCTGTCTTTGGCAGCGCAGTGCTGGCGGTGCTGGGCTACTACGCCTGGGTCGTTCCCGATGCGCAGGCGCGCCAGCATGTGCTCAATTTCGGCCTGGGACTGCAACTGGCCCTGCCGCTGTGGCGTTTGCCGCGTAGGCATCCCGGTACGGACTGGGACCGGCTGCTGCTGGGGGTGTTCGTGGTCTTTGCGCTGAGCTTTTTCGTTCGTGCGCTGTGGCTGACACCGCCTGGCGCCTCGCCACCGGCCGACGCGGCCAGTGAATGGCTGGGCGTTTCTTCCGCGTGCCTGGCGAAGCAGCTGAGCCTGCTGGTGTTCGGCCTGCTGTTCGCCATGGTGTTCCTGGCGGCGGCGGTGCGCGACACCGTGCAGGAGCTGCATGAGGAGCGCGACCGCGATCCGCTGACAGGGCTTCTGAACCGGCGCGCCTTCAAGGAGGAGGTGCAGCGCCGGCGGGCCGAGCACCCTCAGCTTTCAGCCGCCGTGCTGGTCTGTGATCTGGACCATTTCAAGCGGGTCAACGACGGCTGGGGCCACGCGGCCGGGGACGAAGTGCTGCAGCGCTTTGCGCGACTGCTGCTGCGCAGCACGCGCCAGCAGGACCTGGTGGCCCGCTTTGGCGGGGAAGAGTTCGTGGCCTTGCTGCCGCGTGCGGACCCTCTGGCCGTGCAGTCGATCACCCGGCGCATACAGACCCAGCTGCGCCTGATGGGCTTCAGCGGACTGCCCGACGAGGTGCGCATCACCGCCAGCTTCGGCGTGGCCTGGATGGCGCCGGGCCAGACGCTGGAGCAGGCGCTCGCGCGTGCCGACGCCATGCTCTACGAGGCCAAGCGCGCAGGCCGGGACCGGGTGCGGCTGGTGAAGGAAGAGGAAACGCTCTAGGACTTGGCCGGCGCTACCGCAGCCTGCAGCAGGCGAGCGGTGCGGGGCGGACGCGTTGTCTGGGGCGTCTGCGGGGCGCTGGAATCGCGCGGCCCGCGCGGTTCAAGCGCAGGCCTGGAAGGCCGCTGGGCCGCTGCCGGCTGGCGCAGCTCCCAGCCCGGCAGCGCGGCATGCACCATGGCGGCGCCGTGGGCGTCGTTGGCCGCATAGTGGCGCTGGGCCAGGCTCAGCTGCGGTGCAGCCCAGTTGGAGGTGGAGATCTTCTTGGACTTTTGGAAGTTCTGCCCCAGCACCAGGGCCACGGCCGCGCGCACGCCTACCGAGCTGGCGTAGCCATGGCGCTTGAACACGCGGTCCAGGTCGATCACGTTGTTCAGCGCCACGCCCAGGCGCGCGGGCAGCGCGCTGCGGTCATGGTCCAGCCCGAAGCCGGCCTTGCAGATGGCCTCGCTGGCCATCACGTCGGCCGCAAGCGCGCGTGCCTGCGCATGGTGCAGCTGCAGCAGCCAGGCCTGGTCGCAGGTGGCCAACTGCACCACATGGGGGCCGGTGTCGGTCTGGCTGGCGTGGAAAAGAGGCTTGCTCTCGGTATCGAAACCGAGCACGGGCGCGGCCATCAGCGCGGCGCGGGCGGCCGCGAATTCGGCGTCGGTGGCGGGCACGTGGATGCAGCGTTCCGGCAGGGCGGAAAAAGGCGGCAGCAGGCGGCTGTCTTCCTTGCTGGGGGCGTGCAGGCGGGGCATGGGAAAGGGGGGGAGGCCGAGGCGAGCCGTCAAGTATGCCTGCTCCTGCATGTCCCTTCGGCCCCGGGTTTTTATCCCCGATGCATGTGGACGGAGTTGTGGAAAACTCCGGGTGTAACTTGCCGAATCCGCGCCCTGCAAGGCTTTCCACGGAATGCCTAAAAAATCAGCGCAGTGGCGAAAGGGCGTCGATTAAGGGTAATTACGGATGGCTGCGGCGGACCCGTGGGCAGGGTCCGGTGGTTGTTTCAAGAGGTGTCTAAAGGCCTTGGTCGCTGAACACCGGGGCCCGTTTTTCCAGGCCTGCGCGCACGGCTTCGGCCTGGTTGGCACTGCCCAGCAGGGCCTGCTGCTCGCGCGCCTCGGCCAGCAGGATGTCCTGGGGCGATGCCGTTTCGCTGAGCTGCATCAGGCGCTTGGACGCGCGCATGGCGTGCGGGCTGCTGGCCGCGATCTGGCGGGCCAGATGGCGCGCTTCCTCCAGCGGCGCGGAACTCACGCGCGTGGCCAGGCCCAGGGCCACGGCCTCGGGGCCGGGCACGATGCGGCCCGTGTAGACCAGCTCGCGCAGCACATCGCCGCGCACCAGCGGCGCGGCCAGCGCGCAGCCGGCCATGTCGGGCACCAATCCCCACTTGATTTCCATGATGGACAGCCGCGCATCCTCGGCCACCAGGCGGATGTCCGCGCCCAGGGCCAGCTGCAGGCCGCCGCCGTAGGCCACGCCGTGCACGGCGGCGATCACGGGCACGGGCAGTTCGCGCCAGCCCCAGCAGATCTGCTGGAAGCGGTTGGCAATGCCGTGCGTGCGCGCGGCCAGGTCCGTCATGTCTGCCGTCTGCTGGCCGTCGGCAATGCCGGCCATGCTGCCCATGTCCAGGCCCGCGCAGAAGGCGCGCCCCTCGCCATGCAGCACCACGGCGCGCAACCCGGACGTGTCCCGCAGACGCGCCAATGCGTCGATCAGGGCGTCGAACATGGCGGGGTCCAGCGCATTCATCTTGTCGGGCCGGGCCAGGGTCACCTCGGCCACGCCGTGGTCCACCGATATGCGCACGCGTTCTTGGCTCATGGCTTGTCTCCTTGTGTCTATGCGGTTCTTTGCTGGCGGTCGGCCGCGTTGCGCGATTCGATGGCGCTGCGCGCATTCGCCCAGTCCTGGTCGCTCCAGCTGGCCAGCCCGGCGAAGTTGCCGCCCGTCGCCTGGTATTGTCCGCCGTCTATGGCGATGGTCTGTCCCGTCAGGTACTCGGCCTGGCGGCTCATGAGGAAGACGGCCAGGTTGGCCAGCTCGGGCATGCGGCCGTTGCGGCCCATGGGGTTGTCGGCGCGCACATGCTCGCCGCCCTGCGGGTTCAGCCGCGCGCTCATGCCTTCGGTGGGAAACAGGCCCGGCGCGATGGCGTTGAAGCGTATGCCCCGGTTGCCCCATTCCACGGCCAGCGACTGCGTCATGGCATGCACGCCCGACTTGGCCATGGCCGAGGGCACGGTGAAGGCCGAGCCGTTCCAGACCCAGGTGGTGAGGATGGACAGCACGCTGGCCTTGCGGCCCTCGGCCAGCCAGCGGCGGCCGCACTCCAGCGTGAGGTTGAAGCTGCCGCGCATGACGATGTTGGCCACGGCGTCGAAGGCGCGCATGGACAGGTCCTCGGTGCGGCTCACGAAGTTGCCGGCCGCGTTGTTGACCAGGCCCGTGAGCGCGCCGCCGTCGGCCCAGATGGCCTCGATCATCTGCTCCACGGCCTCGGGCTGGCGCACGTCGCAGGCATGGCCTGTGGCCCGGCCGCCGTGCTGCTGCATCAGCTCCTGCGCTGTCTGCTCGACCACGGCGCCGCGCCGGCCGCACAGGTGGATGTCGGCGCCCAGCATGAGAAACGCCTCGGCCATGACCCGGCCCAGGCCGGTGCCGCCGCCGGTGACGAGGATGCGTTCGCCCTGGAGCAGGCCGGGCTTGTAGATGAGGTCGTCGAGGGTCATGGCTGCTGTCTCCTGTGCTGCCGGGGAAGGGATAGGGGGACTGCGGCAGCGCTTGGCGCCGCCAGGGGATCGGAGCGTCAGAGCGCGCGCGAGATCACTTCCTTCATGATTTCGCTGGTGCCGCCGTAGATGCGCTGCACGCGCGCATCGGCGTACATGCGGGTGACCATGTATTCGTTCATGTAGCCGTAGCCGCCATGCAGTTGCACGAGTTCGTCGAGCACGCGGCCCTGCGCTTCCGAGCCCCACAGCTTGGCCATGGAGGCCGTGGCCGTGTCCAGCGTGCCGGCCACCAGCTGCTCCACGCAGCGGTCGATGAAGGCGCGGCCCACGGTGAGGGTGGTGGCCACCTCGGCGAGCTTGAACCGGGTGTTCTGCATGTCGGCAATGGCCTGGCCGAAGGCGCGGCGCTCGCGCACATAGGCCAGCGTGGCCTCATAGGCGCCTTCCATGCAGGCCAGGGCGGCCAGGCCGATGATCAGCCGCTCGTAGGGCAGGTCGCCCATGAGCTGGTAGAAGCCCTGGCCTTCGCGCCCGCCTAGCAGCGCGTCCTGCGGCACGGTCACGTCGTCGAAGAAAAGCTCCGAGGTGTCCTGGGCCTTCATGCCCATCTTGTCGAGCACGCGGCCCACGCGAAAGCCCGCGCAGTCCCGGGTCTCCACGATGAGGATGGAGGTGCCGCGCGCGCCCTGGGCCGGGTCGGTCTTGCAGACCACGAGGATCAGGCCGGCCAGCAGGCCGTTGGTGATGAAGGTCTTGCTGCCGTTGATGCGGTAGCGGCCGTCCCTGAGTTCTGCGCGCGTGCGCACGCCCTGCAGGTCCGAGCCCGCGCCGGGCTCGGTCATGGCGATGGCGCCCACCAGTTCGCCGCGCGCCATGGCGGGCAGGTACTTGCGCTTTTGCGCCTCGGTGCCGTGGTTGAGCAGGTAGTGGGCCACGATGGAATGCACGGAGTTGCTCATGCCCGAGAGGGCGCGGCGCGCCATCTCCTCGTGGATCACGGCCTCGTGGCGGAAGTCGCCGCCGCCGCCGCCGTAGTCCTCGGGGATGTCGGTGCACAGCAGGCCCAGCTCGCCGGCGCGGCGCCAGATGGCATGGCCCACGTTGCCGCGCTGGCGTGCGGCTTCGTCCTGCGGCTGCATTTCGGTTTCCAGAAAGCGCACGGCGGTGGCGCGCAGGCTTTCCAGTTCGGGGGTGCTCCAGGAGCGTGTCAGTTGCAGTGGCATGGCTTGGACCGGTGGATTGAGGGGTTCAGTTGATGCGGCGTTCGCGGCCCTGCCAGTAGGGCTCGCGCAGCTGGAATTTCTGCAGCTTGCCCGCGGCCGACAGCGGCAGCTCGCTGCGGAACTCCACCGAGCGTGGGCACTTGTAGCCCGCGATGCGTTCGCGGCAGTGGGCGATGACCTCGGCCTCGGTCAGCGGCTGGCCCTCGCGCGCGACGATCACGGCGTGCACGCGCTCGCCCCAGCGTTCGTCGGGCACGCCGATGACGGCGCACATGGCGACCTGGGGCAGCTGGGCGATGGCGTTCTCGACCTCGGCCGAATACACGTTCTCGCCGCCGCTGACGATCATGTCCTTGAGCCGGTCCACGACGAAGAGGTAGCCGTCGGCATCCAGCCGGCCCATGTCGCCCGTGTGCATCCAGCCGTCCTTGAGCGCGGCGGCCGTCTCGGCGGGCCTGTTCCAGTAGCCCTGCATGACCATGGGGCCGCGTGCCGTGATCTCGCCCACCTCGCCGGGCGGCAGCTCGCGGCCCTCGCCATCGACGATGCGCACCTCGGCAATGGTCACGGGCCGGCCGGCCGCGCGCAGCAGGCGCTCGCGCTGCGGGCCGGGGCGGTGCTCGGCCGGGCCCATGGACACGATGGTGGGCGACAGCTCGGTCATGCCGTAGGCCTGGGCGAAGTCGGCGCCGGGCAGCGCCTGCATGGCGCGCTCCAGCAGGCTGGCGTCTATGGGCGCCGCGCCATAGAGCATGAGGCGCAGGCTGGACAGGTCGAATTCGGCCATGCGCGGATGCTCGATCAGCCGGCGGATCATGGTGGGCACCAGGAACAGCTCGTTCACGCCGTGCTGCTGGATGCCGTCCAGGATGGCCAGCTCGTCGAAGGCCGGCACGATGACCTGGGGTACCAGGCGCTGGGCCATGAGCAGGGCCAGGCCGCAGCCGGCCACATGGAACATGGGCGTGACCACCATGCCCACCTTCACATGCTGGCGCGGCACGTTGCTGGCATTGGACAGGGCGTTGATGAACAGGTTGTCGTGGCTGAGCATCACCCCCTTGGGCCGGCCCGTGGTGCCGCCCGTATACATCACGGCGGCCAGGTCGTTGCCGCTGCGCAGCGCGTCGGCGCAGGGCGTGGCGGCGGCCAGCAATTGCTCGTAGTGCAGCGCGCCTTCGGGCGCGGCGCCCGTGCCGCAGAACACCACGGTGCGCAGGCTGGAGGACAGCTCGCGCAGCCGGGGCACCAGGGGCGCGAAGGCATCGTCCACGAAGAGCACGCGCGTGTCGCAGTCGTCCAGCGAGTAGGCCACCTCGTGCGCGCTCCAGCGGATGTTGACGGGGTTGACCGCGGCGCCTGCCCACCAGCAGCCATAGAAGTATTCAAGGTAGCGGATGGAGTTCAGGCCCATCATGCCGACGCGGTCGCCGGGCGCCACGTCCAGCGCCCGCAGCAGGCCGGCGCAGCGTTCGATGCGCTGCGCAAGCTGCGACCAGCTGGCCTGCTCTGCGCCGCAGATGGCTGCCGTGGCGCCGGCCCTTTCGCGGCGGCCCTTGTGGATGGCCTGGGTGAGATACATGGGCATGGGGTTTCCTCAGGAGCGGGCATTCCAGGCGGCCAGCGTGTCCTGCAGGCTGGCGGCGCGCGGGGGGCGGGGCTGCTCGGGCACGCTGCGCGAAAAGCGCGGCGCCGGCGCGGGCTGGAGCACGCCGCCGGCCTCGGTGAACGTGGCGCGCGCGCGGTTGTGGGCATGCTGGGGCGCCTCGTCCCAGTCGAGCACGGGGGCGAAGCAGGCATCGCTGCCTTCCAGCAGCTCGCACCATTGCTGGCGCGTGCGCGTGCGGAACACATCGGCCAGACGCAGCTTGAGCAGGGGCCAGCGTGCGGCGTCCAGTTGCGCGTCGAACAGCGGGTCCTGTATGCCGCAGCGCTGGCGCAGCTCGGCGTAGAACTGCGGCTCGATGGCGCCTATGGCGATATATTTGCCGTCGGCGCAGGCATAGGTGTCATAGAAGTGCGCGCCGCCGTCCAGCAGGTTCTCTCCGCGCTGGTTGCTCCACTGGCCCTTGGCCTTGAAACCGTACATGAAGGCCGACAGCAGGGCCGTGCCATCGGTCATGGCCGCGTCGATGACCTGGCCCCGGCCGCTGCGCCCGGCCTCGTGCAGGGCGGCCAGCAGGCCCACGGCCAGCAGCATGCCGCCGCCGCCGAAGTCGCCCACGTAGTTGAGCGGCGGCACGGGCGCCTCGCCCGCGCGGCCGATGGCGTGCAGCGCGCCGGAGATGGCGATGTAGTTGATGTCATGCCCCGCCGCATGCGCCAGCGGCCCGTGCTGGCCCCAGCCCGTCATGCGGCCGTAGACCAGGCGCGGGTTGCGCGCCAGGCAGGGTTCGGGCCCCAGGCCCAGGCGCTCCATCACGCCGGGCCGAAAGCCCTCGACCAGCAGGTCGGCGCGTGCGATCAGCGCCAGGGCCGAGGCCTGGCCTTCCTCGCCGCGCAGGTCGATCTCGACCTGGCTGCGGCTGCGCGTGGTGATGTCCTGTGCATCGACCGGCGTGCCGGGCCGCGCGATGCGCAGCACCTCGGCACCCATGTCGGCCAGCAGCATGGCGCAGAACGGCCCCGGGCCCAGGCCCGCGAACTCGACCACGCGCACGCCTTCAAGCGGTCCTGGCATGGAGGTCTCCTTTCAGGCCGTGGGCAGTGGATGGTTCTTGTACTGCTCGCGCAGCTTGGTCTTTAGCAGTTTTCCCGTGGCCGTGTGCGGCAGCTCGGCCACCTGCAGCACATCGTCGGGCAGCCACCATTTGGCGATGCGCGTGGACAGGAAATCGAGCATGGACTCGCGGCTGACGCTGTGGCCTGCGCGCGGCACCACCAGCAGCAGCGGCCGCTCCTGCCACTTGGGATGGGCCACGCCGATGATGGCGGCCTCGGCCACGCCGGGATGGCCCATGGCGGCGTTCTCCACGTCGATGGAGGAAATCCACTCGCCGCCCGACTTGATCACGTCCTTGGCGCGGTCCACCAACTGCAGGAAGCCGTCGGCATCGATGGTGGCCACGTCACCCGTGGTGAAGAAGCCTTCCTCATCGACGGGCGAGCCGCCTTCGCCCTTGAAGTAGCCGCTGGCGATCCAGGGGCCGCGCACGCGCAGGTGTCCCCGGGCCTGGCCGTCCCAGGGCTGGGGCCGGCCGTCGTCGTCCACGATCTTGAGGTCCACGCCCCAGACGCCGCGTCCCTGCTTGAGCTTGACCTTGACCAGTTCCTCGCCCGACAGCGCGTCGTGCCGGGGCAGCAGCTTGCTGACCACGCCGATGGGGCTGGTCTCGGTCATGCCCCAGCCCTGCACGACCTGGGCGCCGAACTGGTTCTCGAAGCGCTCCAGCATGGCGCGCGGCACGGCCGCGCCGCCGATGCCTATGCTCTTGACGCCCAGCGCGCGCGGGTCGATGTCGGGATGCGCATCCAGGTACTGGAACAGCATCAGCCACACGGTGGGCACGCCCTGCGAGAAGGTGACCTTCTCGTCGCGCATGAGCTCGTAGACGCTCTGGCCGTCCAGGTGGGGGCCGGGCAGCACCAGCCGTGCGCCGGCCATGGCCGCCGCATAGGGCGTGCCCCAGGCGTTGGCATGGAACATGGGCACGATGAGCATCACGGTCTCGCGCGCGTTCAGGCCGAAGGTGTCGGGCGCCAGCTCCATCAGCGTGTGCAGCACGGTGGAGCGGTGCGAGTACAGCACGCCCTTGGGGTAGCCCGTGGTGCCCGAGGTGTAGCACAGCGACGAGGCCGTGCGCTCGTCGAACTCGGGCCACTCGAAGTCCTCGCTCTGGTTGCCCACCAGCTCGTCCCAGCAGTGCAGGCCGGGAAGGTCCAGCGCGGGCATGTGCTCGCGCGAACTCATGCAGACATACGTGGTGACGGTCTTCAGATGCGGTGCGAGCTTTTCCACCAGCGGCGCAAAAGTCACGTCGAAGAACAGCACCCGGTCCTCGGCATGGTTGGCGATGTATTCGATCTGCTCGGGAAACAGGCGCGGGTTGATGGTGTGCAGCACCGCGCCGCTGCCCGAGACGCCGAAGTACAGCGCCAGGTGGCGCCAGCTGTTCCAGGCCAGCGTGCCCACGCGTTCGCCAGGCTGCACGCCCAGCGACTGCAGGGCGTTGGCCACCTGGCAGGAGGCGCGGCGCATGCCGGCCCAGTCGGTGCGGTGCAGGCCACCGTCCCGGGTTTCCGGCAGGCGCGAGACGATTTCGGTGTGCGGGTGAAAGCGCGCCGCATGCTCGATCAGCGACGAAATCATGAGCGGGCGGTCCTGCATCAGTCCTTGCAAGGCGGGCATGGGGTGTCTCCTGTCGTTGTCCTGAAGGCCGGGGTCATTGCACGGGCGCGTAGCGGCTGCCGTCGAAGCGCACGAGCTGCATCTTCTTGATGGGGAAGAAATCGTCCCCACCGGTCTGCAGGCTGATGCCCGGGTAGAGCATGGGCAGGTCCATCTTCAGGCTGGCGGCCTGCTTCATGATGTTGGCGCGCGTGAGCTCGTCGCCGGCCTGCCTGAGCACCTGCACCAGGGTCTGGGCCTGGGAGTAGCCGATGACGTTGAGCGAATCGTTGGGGTCGCCGGCCGGGTAGAACTGCTTCATGAAGGCCAGGTAGCCGGCCAGCTCGGGTGTGCCCTGGTTGGTGGGGTCCGAGGGCTCGCGCAGGTAGCTGGCCGTCATCACGCCGCGCGCGTTGTCCAGGCCCGCAGGCTTGAGCACCGAGCTGATGGACAGCGAGACGCTGACCAGGTAGTGCGCAGGCTTCCAGCCGATGTCGGCGGCCTTGCGTATGGACTGGGCCGCGAACTTGGGCGTGCTGATGTTGATGAAGGTGTCCGCCCCCGAGCCCTTGAGCGCCACCATCTGGCTGTCCACCGTGGGGTCGCCTACCTCGTAGGTCTGCTGCACGACGATGCGCTGCTTGGCCTGCTCGCCGAAGCCGTCGAGCACGCCCTTGAGGTAGTCCTTGCCGAAGTCGTCGTTCTGCATCAGGACGGCCACCTTGGCCTGGGGCCGCGTGGCCAGGATGTGCTGGGCGAAGGTGCGGCCTTCGAGCTGGTAGGTGGGCTGCCAGCCCATGGTCCAGGGGAAGTTCTTCGGATCGCCCCAGCGCGTGGCGCCCGTGGAGACGAACAGCTGGGGCACCTTGCGCTGGTTCATGTAGCGATGCACGGCCTGGTTGTGCGAGGTGCCCAGCGCGCCGAACATCAGCAGCACGCCGTCGCGCTCGACCAGCTTGCGCGTCTGCTCCACGCTCTGGGCGGGGTTGTAGGCGTCGTCGGCGGAGAGGTAGGTGATCTTGCGGCCGTTGATGCCGCCCTCGGCATTGATCTTGGCGAAGTAGGCCGCATGGGCCTTGCCGATGGTTCCGTAGGCCGACACGGGACCTGAGTAGGGCACGAAGTTGCCGATGCGGATCTCGGTGTCGCTGGCGCCGGTGTCGTACTTCTTCTGGGTCTGGGTCTGGGTCTGGGTCTGGGCCTGGGCTGGCACCTGGGTGATGGCCGGCAGGACCAGCGCCAGGCAGGCGATCAGGGCCCGGGGGCCGCGGGCGAAGGGGTTGCGCATGGTGGTCTCCTGGCTTGCGGGCGCCGTGCCCGCTTTTCTTGTGGTGGCCGGTCCATGGTAGGAACCGGCCCGGCGCGCGCCCATCGTCGATTCCGACGAATGCATGTGCGGGCGCAGCAAGGTGCGTCGGGAAGGCGTGGCGGGAAGGCGCGGCGGTCAGCCCGGCTGGCGTGGCGCGAACACGGGCTCGCGCTTTTGCATGAAGGCCTGCACGCCCTCCATGAAGGCCGGCGCGCCCACCAGCTCGCGCTGGCGTTCAGCCTCGTAGTGAAGCTGCTGCTCCAGCGTGGAAGCGGCTGCGTGGTCCAGCGCGCGGCGGGCTTCCAGCACGGCACCGGCCGGCAGCCGCGCCAGGCGGGCGGCCGTGGCCAGGGCCTGCTCGCGCAGGGCCTCGTCGTCCACGCAGGCCCAGACCAGGCCCCAGTCGGCGGCCTGCTGCGCGCCCAGCCTGTCGCCCAGCAGGGACAGGCCCAGGGCGCGCGCACGGCCCAGCCGGCGCTCGATGAACCAAGTGGTGCCCAGGTCCGGCACGATGCCCAGGCGCGGCAGGAAAGGCAGGTAGAAGTAGGCCGAGCGCGCCGCCAGCGCCACGTCGCCGGCCAGGGCCAGGCCCACGCCGGCCCCGGCTGCCGCGCCGTTGATGGCGCAGACCACGGGCACGGGCAACTGCTGCAGGTCCAGGATGAGGCGGTTGGACAGCTGCTGCATGTTGTCGGCCGTCTGCGCGCCCAGCGTGCGGCCATCGGCCTGGGCCCCGCCTTGTGCCCCACCTTGTGCCCCGCCCATGGACGACAGGTCCGCGCCCACGCAAAAGCCCCGGCCCTCGGCGGTGAGCACCAGGGCGCGGAGGGAGGTGTCCTCGCGCACCTCGGCCAGCAGTTCGCGCAGCCGCAGCTGCAAGGGCCTGCCCAGCGGATTCATGCGGGCGCTGTCCTGGAGGACGATGAGTGCGATCTCGCCGTTGTTGCCGCTGTCGCCGTTGTTGCCGTGGCGTTCCATGCGGACGGCCTGACTGGAATTCATGGGGGACTCCTGTGGGTGGGGATGGAAAGTCAGGTGCGCGGCCGCTGCCGGGGCAGGTGCAGGCCCGGCCGGCCCGGTCGGCCCAGTCGGTGCAGCAGGCCCATCACGCCGCCGGGCATGGCGAACATGAAGACGATGAGCACGGTGCCGTAGACGGCCCAGGGCGCGGCCTTGGACACCTGCTCGGCCAGCCCCGGGATGAACATGATGAACAGGGCGCCGAACAGCGCGCCCCACAGCGTTCCCACGCCGCCCACCACCACGCCCACCAGCAGCGAAATGGACAGGAACATGGTGAAGGAGTCAGGCGCCACGAACTGCACGGCAATGGCCGACAGCGCGCCGCCCACGCCCGTGTAGCCGGCCGAAATCGCAAAGGCCATGGACTTGCAGTGCGCGTTGTCCACGCCCATGGCCTCGGCCGCCATGGCGTGGTCGCGGATGGCGCGCAGCGCCAGGCCGCTGCCGCTGTCTATGAGGTTGCGCGCCATCCAGAACAGCAGGGCCGCCACGGCCAATGCATAGAGGTAGAACCACTGGTCGGCATCCAGCGGCAGGCCCCAGGGCGCCTCGGGCTTGGTCAGCACGATGCCGCCCACGCCGCCGGTCCATGCCTCCAGGTGGCGGTACTTGAGCAGCTGGGGCATGGCCACGCCCAGCGCAAAGGTGGCCAGCGCCAGGTACAGCCCTTCCAGCCTGAGCGCGGGCCGCCCGAACAGGTAGCCCGCCGCCAGGCTCACCAGGCCCGCTGCAGGCACGGCCAGCCAGTAGGCCAGGCCCGCGCGGTCCATCAGGATGCCGGCCGCATAGGCGCCTATGGCGAAGAAGGCGCCATGGCCCAGCGAGATCTGGCCGCTGTAGCCCGTGAGGATGTTCAGCCCCACCAGGGCCACGGCATAGGCCAGCACCATGGTGGCCTGGAACAGCTGGTAGCCCTTGGCCACGAAGACCAGCGAGCAGGCCGCCAGCGCCAGCGCCGCGATCAGTACCGTGCCCAGGGGCAGGGGGCGGCGCGCGCTGGTGGAGGCGACCAGCGCGTCAGACGAGGAGGCGGATCGTGTGGACATCATTGTTCT
The DNA here is from genome assembly GCF_043104845.1 of Delftia sp. WSY_7. Classification (NCBI taxonomy): domain Bacteria; kingdom Pseudomonadati; phylum Pseudomonadota; class Betaproteobacteria; order Burkholderiales; family Comamonadaceae; genus Delftia; species Delftia sp. WSY_7. The sequence goes on from NZ_JBICLB010000040.1 coordinate 149,662, forward strand.
CCAGGGCGTTGGGCACAAAACTGGCGTGGCCCAAAAGCGAGGGTGTCGTCCCCCTCCCGCGTAGCGAGAGAGGGGGCGCCGTGCAACGGGAAGCGGCGTAGCCGCTCAGGGGGGACATTGTTCAAACCCTCCTGACGACCTTGCGGCCCATCAGCCCGGCCGGCCGCACGATGAGCACGCCCACGATCAGCACCAGGGCCACCGAGAGCTTGAGTTCGGTGCCGACCACGTAGCTGCCCACCAGGTTTTCAAGCACGCCCACGATGAAGCCGCCCAGCACGGCGCCCGCGGGGCTGTCGATGCCGCCCAGCAGCGCGCCCGCAAAGGCATACAGCAGCACGCCGCTCATCATGTGCGGATCAAGGAAAACCACGGGCGCCACCATCATCCCGGCCACCGCGCCGATGGCGCCGGCCAGGCCCCAGCCCAGCATCAGCATGCGCCCCACGGAGATGCCCACCAGGCGCGAGGAGGCCGGGTTCTGCGCGGCCGCGCGCATGGCCAGCCCCAGCGGCGTGAGCCGGAAGAAGGCAAACAGCAGGGCCACGATGGACAGCGCCACGAAGATGGTGCCCACCTCATGGGCCGACATCAGGGCGCTGCCGTACCAGGCGTCGGCCGGGAACGGGCTTGGGAACTCCTTGATGGTGTAGCCGAAGATCCAGCCGGCCAGGCTGTGGAAGACGATCAGCAGGCCGATGAAGACCACCACCTGGGCCAGGTCCGCTGCCTTGTGCATGGGGCGGATGATGGCGAACTCCGCGGCCGCGCCCAGCACGAAGGACAGCGCCACCGTGGCCAGGAAGGCCCACCAGTACGGCAGCCCCGCCTGCAGCAGCGCCCAGGCGATGAAGGTGGAGAACATGGCCATCTCGCCCTGCGCGAAATTGATGTGGTGCGTGGCCTGGTAGATCATGACCAGGGCCAGCGCCACGGTGGCGTAGATGCCGCCCGTGGCCAGGCCGGCCAGCAATTGGTGGATGAAGGCGTCCATGGCAGCTACTCCCCGAGATAGGCCTGGCGTACCGCATCGTTGCGGCGCATGGCTTCGCTGGGGCCGTGCAGCACGATGCGGCCGGTCTCCAGCAGGTAGGCGCTGTGCGCCAGCTCCAGCGCCAGGCGCGCGTTCTGCTCCACCAGCAGGATGGTCGTGCCCTGCTCGGCGTTGATGCGCTGCAGGATGCCGAAGATGTCGCGCACCACCAGCGGCGCCAGGCCGAAGGAGGGCTCGTCCAGCAGCAGCAGGCGCGGGCGGCCCATGAGGGCGCGGGCAATGGCCAGCATCTGCTGCTCGCCGCCAGACAGCGTGCCGGCCTGCTGAGTGCGGCGCTCGCGCAGGCGGGGGAAGTAGCCGAACATGCGCTCCATGTCGCCGCCCACGTCGGCACGGGCAGCGCGCGTGGGCCGGGCCTGCGCGCCCAGGCGCAGGTTGTCCTCGGCGCTGAGCTGGGCGAAGGTGCCGCGCCCGTCGGGCACATGGCCCACGCCCTGGCGCGCGATGCGCTCGGTGCTGTGCCGGTCTATGCGTTCGCCGGCCAGGCGCACCTCGCCGCGTGTGTCCACCAGGTGGCGGCAGATGGCGCGCAGCGTGGTGGTCTTGCCCGCGCCATTGGCGCCCAGCAGGGCCGTGACGCGGCCTTCGGCCAGGTCCATGTCGATGCCGTCCAGCACGCGCACCGACCCGTAGGCCGCATGCAGTCCGCGGATTTCAAGCAGTGCCGCCATGCGCCACCTCCCTGTCCTGATCCTGCGGCTGCATGTCCGAGCCCAGGTAGGCGCGGATGACTTCGGCATGGGCGCGAACCTCGCCCGGCGTGCCCTCGGCGATCTTGCGGCCGAAGTTCAGCGCCACGACCTTGTCGCTCACGCGCATGACCAGGCCCATGTGGTGCTCCACCAGCAGCACGGTCAGCCCCAGCCGGTCGCGCAGCGACAGGATCAGGTCGCCCAGGCCGGCCAGCTCCTCATGGTTGAGGCCGCAGGCCGGCTCGTCCAGCAGCAGCAACTGCGGGCGGCAGGCCAGGGCGCGCGCCAGCTCCACGCGCTTTTGCGTGCCGAAGGGCAGGTCGGCCACGCGGCGCTCTGCCACGCCCGTCAGCTCCAGCAGGGCCATCAGCGATTGCGCCTGGGCGCGGGCTTCTGCCTCGCGCCGGCGCACGCCGGGCAGGCGCAGGGCGTCGCGCACAAAGCCTGCGTGCTGGTGGCTGTGCGTGCCCAGGCGCACGTTGTCGGCCACCGTCATGCTGGAAAACAGGGCCAGGTTCTGGAAGGTGCGGCCCATGCCCAGCGCGGCCATGCGGTGGCGCGCCAGCGTGGCCAGCGGCTGGCCGCGAAAGCGGATGTGGCCGGCCTGCCAGGCATACAGCCGCGACAGGCAGTTGAACAGGCTGCTCTTGCCTGCGCCGTTGGGGCCGATGAGGCCGCAGATCTGGCCTGCCGCAACATCGAAACTCACGCCGTCCAGCGCGACGATGCCGCCAAAGCGCAGCGAAACGCCTTCGATGCGCAGCAGGGGCTGCGAGTCCTGGCTCATGGCTTTCCCTCCCCCCCGATGGTGGGCGGCCGGCGCGGGCCGCGCCGGCCGCACGGTGGCATGGCGGCGCCTACAGGCGCTCGATGATGGTGACGTTGGCCATGCCGCCGCCCTCGCACATGGTCTGCAGGCCGTAGCGCCCGCCGCGTGCATGCAGGGCGTGAACCAGCGTGGCCATGAGCTTGGTGCCCGAGGCGCCCAGCGGATGGCCCAGCGCAATGGCGCCGCCGTTGACGTTGAGCCGCGCCGGATCGGCGCCCGTGGCCTGCAGCCAGGCCAGGGGCACGGGGGCAAAGGCCTCATTGACTTCGTACAGGTCGATGTCGGAGATGCGCATGCCGGCCTTCTTCAGCGCGGCCTGGGTGGCGGGGATGGGGGCCTCCAGCATGATCACGGGGTCATGCCCGAGCAGGCTCATGTGGTGGATGCGCGCCAGCGGCTGCACGCCCAGGGCCTTGAGGCCGCGCTCGCTGACCACCATGACGCCGCTGGCGCCATCGCAGATCTGGCTGGCCGTGGCGGCGGTCACGCAGCCGCCCTCGCGGATGGTCTTGACGCCGGCAATGCCTTCCAGCGTGGCGTTGAAGCGTATGCCTTCGTCCACCGTGTGCGGCTGGCCTTCGCCCTCGGCACCGCCTTCGGCGCTGCGCGCCTGCACGGCCAGGATCTCGCGGTCGAAGCGGCCCTCGCGCGCGGCCTGCACGGCGCGCTCATGGCTTTGCAGCGCATAGGCGTCCAGCTGGTCCTTGGCCAGGCCGTACTTGCCGGCCATCATCTCGGCGCCCATGAACTGGCTGAACTCCACGCCCGGATAGCGCTGCTGCATGGCCGGGCTCATGTACACGCCCAGGCCGGACTTGGCGGGCAGGGCGTTGGGCGTGCCCATGGGCACGCGCGACATGCTCTCCACGCCTGCGGCGATCACCATGTCCATGCTGCCCGACATCACGGCCTGGGCCGCGAAATGCAGGGCCTGCTGGGACGACCCGCACTGCCGGTCCACCGTGGTGCCCGGCACGGACTCGGGCAGGGACGAGGCCAGCACCGCGTTGCGCGCCACGTTCGTCGCCTGCTGGCCGACCTGGCTGACGCAGCCCATGATCACGTCCTCGACCTGGGCCGGGTCGGCCTGGCTGCGGCGCACCAGCTCGTCCAGCACCTGGGCCGCGAGATCGGCCGGATGCCAGCCCGAGAGCTTTCCGCCGCGCTTGCCGCCCGCCGTGCGCGTGGCGGCGACGATGTATGCCTGTGCCATGGATATGTCTCCTGTTCCTGTATTCCTGGGGGGGATGGTGGCCCGGCCGGCGCGGGCCGGGCATCGTCGCAATCGACGATTCCGGCCAGGGAAAACGCGGGGACGGTGCCTGCCGTGGTGACTGGGCGGTGCGCCTAGCGCGGCGCCATGCGGATGGCGCCGTCCAGGCGCACGCACTCGCCGTTGAAGTAGCCGTTGGTGATCATGGTCTCGGCCAGGTGGGCGTATTCGTCGGGCTGGCCCAGCCGCTTGGGGAAGGGCACGGAGGCGGCCAGCGCCGCCTTCACGTTGTCGGGCGCGCCCTGCAGCAGCGGGGTGTCGAAGATGCCGGGCAGGATGGTGTTCACGCGGATGCCCTCGCCCATGAGGTCGCGCGCGATGGGCAGGGTCATGCCCGTGATGCCGGCCTTGCTGGCCGAGTAGCTGGCCTGGCCCATCTGCCCGTCCTGCGCCGCCACCGAGGCCGTGTTGACGATGGCGCCGCGCTCGCCGTCGGCCAGCGGCTCCAGCGTGAGCATGCCCGCCGCCGACTTGGCGATGCAGCGGAAGGTGCCCACCAGGTTGATCTGGATGATGCGGTCGAAATTGGCCACGGGCAGGTGCCGGATCTCGCCCGTGGCCTTGTCGCGGCTGGCCGTCTTGACGGCATTGCCCGTGCCCGCGCAGTTGACCAGGATGCGCTCCTGCCCATGGGCCGCGCGGGCCTGGGCAAAGCCCGCGTCCACGCTGGCCTCGTCGGTCACGTCCACGCGGCAGAACAGGCCGCCTGTCTCGCGCGCCAGCGCCTGCCCGGCCGTCTCGTTGAGGTCGAACAGGGCGACGCGCACGCCCCTGGCGGCCAGGCGGCGCGCGGTGGCCGCGCCCAGGCCCGATGCCCCGCCCGTGACGACGGCGCTGATGCTTGCGTCAAGCTTCATGTGTGGGTCTCCTTTGAGAGAGTCTTTGCCGCGCGCCCTGTCGCCTTGGCTCGCGACAGGGCGCGCTGCGCTGCCTATGATCTGCAGGCCAGTCTAGGAATCACCCCGCATTGCCGCCATCGTCGAAACCGACGAAAGTGCCCGCTCCTTCACTCCTGCCATGTGCTCCTCGCCCGCATGCCGTCCCCAGTGCCCATTCCTGCTCCCGGTTCCGGCTATGTGCCCCAGGCCAAGCTGAGCCCGCCGCGCGCGGCCGCAGCCCAGGTGGCGCGCCTGGCGGTGGCCGCGCGCTGGCCCGAGGCGCTGCGCGCCCGTGTGGTGCTGGTGCGTGCGCCGGCCGGCTTCGGCAAGACCACGGCCATGCGCCAGATGCGCGAGCGCCTGCAGGCCGAAGGGCAGGCCACGGCCTGGCTCACGCTGGATGCCGCCGACAACGATGTCTCGCGCTTTCTGCAATGCCTGGGCGCGGCCGTGCGCGGCCTGGGCGGCATGGCCGAGCGCGAGGCGGACGGGCCGGGCGAGCTGTCCCGGGCGCTGCAGTCGCTGGCCGGCGAAGGCCGGTCGTTTGCGCTGTTCATCGACGATTTCGAGGTGCTGCACAACGATGCCGTGCTGGGCCTGGTGCGCCAGCTGATGGAGCAGTTGCCCGTGCACGGCCGGCTGGTCATAGGCTCGCGCGCGTTGCCGGCCCTGGGGCTGGGGCGGCTGCGCACCAGCGGCCAGCTGTTGGAGATCGATGCGGCGCTGCTGCGCTTTTCAGCGGCCGAGGCCGAGGAGTTCTTTCGCCTGCGCGGCTGCGCGCTGCCGCGCGAGGCCGTGGCGCGCCTGGTGGACAAGACCGAAGGCTGGATAGGCGCGCTGTGGCTGGCCTCGCTGGCGCTGGAGCGGCATGGGGCGCACAGCGATTTCATCGAGCGCTTCTCGGGCTCGGAGCGTGCCGTGGCCGACTACCTGGCCGAGGACGTGCTGGCACAGCAGGCCGCGCCCGTGCGCGATTTTTTGCTGCGCACCAGCATCCTGCGCACGCTGGATGCCCAGGTCTGCCAGGCCCTGGTGCCGCGCGCCGATGGCGCCGCCATGCTGCAGGCGCTGGAGCAGGCCCATCTGTTCTTGCTGCCGCTGGCCGACGAAGGGCAGGGCAGGCGCAGCTGGCGCTACCACAGCATGTTTGCCGACTTCCTTCGCGCCCAGCTGCAGCGCGAGCGCCCCGGCGAGGTGCAGCGCCTGCATCTGGCGGCCAGCGGCTGGTACGAATCCTGCGGCCGGCCCGTGCCCGCCATCGAGCATGCGCTGGAAGGCGGCGACCTGCCGCATGCCCTGTCCCTGCTGGCGCGCCATGCCGAGGCGCTGATGGAGCAGGGCCGCATGCGCCTGCTGTCGCGCTGGTTCACGGCCCTGCCGGCGCCGCTGCTGGCGCGCGAGCCGCTGCTGCAGGCCGTGGCCGCCTATGCCGACTGCTTCACCCGTGGTCCCGTGCAGGCACAGCTGTGGCTGGATGCGCTGGAGCCCGGCATGGCCGCCGACCCTGCCGCGCAGGCCCTGGTCATCGCCCTGCGGCCGCTGCTGCTGGCCATGATGGACCGCGTGGAAGAGGCTGCGCCACTGGGCCGCGAGGCGCTGGCGCGCCTGCCCAGCTGCCGGCCCTTTGCGGACAGCTCGCTGACCAATGCCATGGCCTACGTGGCATCGGTGCTGGGCGATACCGACGAGGCCCGCCGCCTGCTGGATGCGGCACGCAGCACCCAGGCCGGCAGCCTGTTCAGCCGCATGTACACCGAGGCCATGGAAGGCGTGCTGGACCTGTCCGCCGGCCGGCTGCGCCAGGCGGCAGCGCGTTTCAGGGTGGCGCTGGCTGCCACGCCGCGCAGCGCGGCCTACAACCCCACCAACGGCAATGCCTGGGCAGGCGTCCTGTACGCGGGGGTGCTCTACGAGGGCAATGACATCGACGGCGCCGATCACCTGCTGCAGGTCTACCTGCCGCTGGCACGCGATGTGGGCCTGCCCGACCACGTGATCGCCAGCTACCGCATGCGCGCGCGCATCGCCTTCCTGCGCGGCGACGTGGATGCCGCCGTGGGCCTGCTCACCGAACTGGAATACCTGGGGCACGAGCGCCAGCTGCCGCGCGTGACGGCCAGCGCGCGGCTGGAACATGCGCGCATCTTCGTGCTGCAGGGCAACCGGGCGGCCGCGTCCGAGGCGCTGGAGCGTGCCGACGACCCTGGCGTATGGCCGCGCGTGGAACGCCTGCGCCTGCCGCCGCACGAGGTGGAGGACATCGCCATCGCCCGGCTGCGCTGGGGTCTGCACTTTGGCGACTGCCGTGCCGTGCGCGATGCCATCGCCCCCTTGCTGGCCGATGCGCAACTGCGCGGGCGCCGCCACCGCAGCCTCAAGCTGCAGGTGCTGTGCGCGCTGGCCGAGGCGGGCTGCGGCGACCTGGACGCCGCCGCCGCCATGCTGGCCCAGCCGCTGCGCCACGGTGCCAGCGAAGGCTTTGTGCGCCTGATGCTCGATGAGGGGCCGCTGCTCGCGCCCGTGCTGCAGCGCGTGCTGTCGCCCTCACTGTCGCTTTCACAGACGCCTTCACTGACGCCTTCACTGACGCGCCGCACGGAACCGGCGGAGCCGGAGGCGGCCGCCCATGCGCAGCGGCTGCTGTCTGCCCTGGGCGAGCCCGCCGAGCCCCCCGAGCTGCAGGCAGCGGATGCGCCCCAGGGCCCGGCGCCGGCCACGGCGCTTGCCGAGCCCCTGACCCGCAAGGAGCTGCGCGTGCTGGAATTGCTGGCCTCGGGCTACTCCAATGCGGCCATGGCCGAGAAGCTCTTCGTCTCCGACAGCACGGTGCGCACCCACCTGCGCAGCATCAACCTCAAGCTGGGCGCGCGCAGCCGCACCCAGGCCGTGGCGCTGGCGCGGGAGCTGCGGGTTCTGCGCTAGGCCGCTGGCGGCTCAAGCCTGCAGATGGCGCGCATAGGTCAGGAACACTTCGTCACGCACCCAGCCCAGCGACTCGTACAGCGCCTGGGCGCGCAGGTTGTTGCGGGCCGTGGTCAGGTCCATGCGTGCATGGCCCGTGGCGCGGGCATGGGCTTCGGCCGCCAGCAGCAGGGCGCGGCCCACGCCCAGGCGGCGCGCCTCGGGCACCACGAAGAGGTCGTAGAGCACGTAGATGGGCGCGGCCAGCACCGAGCAGAACGAGGGATAGAGCTGGCAAAAGCCCAGGGCGCTGCCGTCCGGTCGGCGGGCCAGCAGGATCACGGATTCGCCGCGCTCCAGCCGCGCCGTGATGAAGGCCAGCGCCGCGTCGGCATCCGCAGGTTGCTCGTAGAACTGGCGGTAGGCATCGAACAGCGGCGCGATCAGCGCGGCGTCTTCGGGGATGGCGGTGTGTATGGCTGTGGAGTTCATCGGTGGTCCGGGGCGGAGGTTGCCAGCATGGCGCAGGGCAAGGATGCCGTGCTCATATCTTTGCTGAATCTCTCCATTTGGAGATGTGATTTGACCTGGATCATGGACAGGCGGAACACTCCCGGCCCATGTCCGAACAAAAGATCGAGTTCTACAAGGGCGCCGCTGGCGGCTGGGGCGCATTGCGCAGCGTGAGCCAGGCCCTGATGCGCCAGGATATCGCCGTCAAGGGCGCCAAGACGCTGCTGTCGGCCAACCAGCCCGACGGCTTCGACTGCCCGGGCTGCGCCTGGCCCGACCGCAACCACCATTCCACCTTCGAGTTCTGCGAGAACGGCGCCAAGGCCGTGGCGGCCGAGGCCACGGCGCGCCGCGTGACGCCCGAATTCTTTGCCCGGCACACGGTGGCCGAGCTCATGGCGCAAAGCGATTTCTGGCTGGAGGACCAGGGCCGGCTCACCGAGCCCATGGTGTACGACGCGGCCAGCGACCGCTACCGGCCCATCGCCTGGGACGACGCCTTTGCGCTGATTGCCCGCCACCTGAACGCGCTGCCCGACCCGAACCACGCCATCTTCTACACCTCGGGCCGCGCCAGCAACGAGGCGGCCTTCCTGTACCAGCTGTTCGTGCGCGCCTACGGCACCAACAATTTCCCCGACTGCTCCAACATGTGCCACGAGCCCAGCGGCAGCGGCATGAAGCCGCAGATCGGCGTGGGCAAGGGCACGGTGCAGCTGGCCGATTTCGAGCAGGCCGATGCCATCTTCATCTTCGGCCAGAACCCCGGCACCAACCACCCGCGCATGCTGGGGGAGCTGCGCGCAGCCCACAAGCGCGGCGCGCGCATCCTGAGCTTCAACCCGCTGCGCGAGCGCGGGCTGGAGCGCTTCCAGGACCCGCAAAGCAAGCTGGAGATGGCCACCCTGGGCGCCACGCCCATCAGCACGCACTACTTCCAGCTGCGCGTGGGCGGCGACATCGCGGCCGTCAAGGGCATCATGAAGCATGTGATCGCGCAGGACGATGCACTGGGGCAAGGGGGCGGCGGCGTGCTCGACCATGCCTTCATCGCCGAACACACGACCGGCTTCGAGGCCCTGGCCGAGGACCTGCGGGCCGAGGACTGGGGCCTGCTGGAGGCCGAGTCCGGCCTGAGCCGCGCGCAGATGCAGACGGCGGCCGAGGTCTACATCGCCGCCCGCAGCACCATCGTCTGCTGGGGCATGGGCATCACGCAGCACATGCATTCGTTGGCCGCCGTGCAGATGCTGGTCAACCTGCTGCTGCTGCGCGGCAACATCGGCCGCCCGGGTGCGGGCGCCTGCCCGGTGCGCGGCCACAGCAATGTGCAGGGCGACCGCAGCATGGGCATCTGGGAAAAGCCGCCGGCCGCGCTGCTGGACCGGCTGCAGCAGGTCTTCGGCTTCGAGCCGCCGCGCGCCCACGGCGTGGACGTGGTCGAGTCCATCCGCCTCATGCTCGAAGGCAGGGGCAAGATCTTCTTCGCGCTGGGCGGCAACTTCGCGGCGGCCACGCCCGACACGCATGCCACCTGGCAGGCGCTGCGCCGCTGCGACCTGACCGTGCATGTGACCACCAAGCTCAACCGCAGCCACCTGGTGCACGGCCGCGAGGCGCTGATCCTGCCCTGCCTGGGCCGCACCGAGATCGACATGCAGGCCGGCGGCCCGCAGGGCGTGACGGTGGAGGACTCCATGGGCATGGTCCATATCTCCAGCGGCATCAACCCGCCTGCGTCCGAGCACCTGCTCAGCGAGATCGCCATCGTCGCGCGCCTGGCTGCCGCCACGCTGGGCGCGCAGCGGCCCGTGCCCTGGCTGGAGCTGGCTGGCGACTATGCACGCATACGCGAGCTGATCGAGCAGGTCTTCGACGACTTCCACGACTTCAACGCGCGCGTGGCCGTGCCGGGCGGCTTCAAGCTGCGCAATGCGGCGAGCGAGCGCATCTGGGAGACGCCCCGGGGCAAGGCCGGCTTCTTCGTGCACGCCGTGCCGCGCGACACGCCCGTGCACCGCGCGCGCGCCGCGCGCAGCCCCGGCGCATCGCCGGTGTTCACGCTGTTCACCACGCGCTCGCACGACCAGTACAACACCACCATCTACGGCATGGACGACCGCTATCGCGGCGTCTTCGGACAGCGCCGCGTGGTCTTCATCCATGCCGAGGACATCCGCGCCCTGGGCATGAAGGATGGCGACTGGGTGGACCTGCAGACGGTGTGGGATGACGGCCAGCAGCGCAGCGCCGAGCGTTTCAGGCTCGTGGCCTACGACATTCCGCGCGGCTGCATCGCTGCCTACTATCCCGAGACCAATCCGCTGGTGCCGCTGTCGGCCACGGCCATCGTGGCGGGCACGCCCAGCTCCAAGTCCATTCCCGTGCAGCTGGTGGCGCACCGGCTGCCTGCCGTGCCGTCTCCCGCGCTGGAAGAAATGGCGGCCTGAAGTGCAAGGCATGGAAGAACTGGCCGCCGCCATCCTGCGCGAATTGGCCACCGAGCCCGCACCCATGTCCCTGCCCAGGCTGGGCAAGCGACTGGGGCAGGGCGCCAGCGTGCTCATGCGCTGCCTGGCGCTGATGGGCGATGCACCCATTGCCGGCACACCGGGGCCGGGCTGGGTCAGGCTGGAGCAGGAAGAGGGGCGGTGGCTGGCGGCCCTGACGGAGCGCGGGCGCTTGTGGGTGGAGGCCGAGGCCTGTCAGGCGCTGGCCGAGGGAACGGGACGCGTGCGGTAGAACTGCATCGGAAACTCCTGCATTTCCTTGGCGTGCTGGTTGATCACCGCGCGCTTCATCTTGCCCACCACGTGCATCTCGCAGGGCTTGCAGTCGAAGCGCAGCGTGAGTTTTTCCTTGCCGTTGATCAGCTGCAGCGGCTCGGCCTTGATCGTGCCCTTGACGCCGATCACGCCCTTGGCCTGCTTGGGGCACAGGCTCATGGAAAAGCGCACGCAATGCTTGGTGATCATCAGGCTGACTTCGCCTTCTTCTTCCTTGCTCTCGTAGGCCGCGTCGATGACCTTGACGCCGTGCTTGATGTAGAAATCGTGCGCCTTCTGGTTGTAGACGTTGGCCAGGTAGGTCAGCGTGTCCTCGGGGAAGGGCACGGGCGGCTCCACGGGCAGGGCGCGCGGCAGGCGCACGAAGCCGGCCTGGCGCGCGGCCTCCAGCGCGGCGACGGCGTCGCGGCGCAGCTGGTTCAGGGCCGAGGCCGGCACGAACCAGGGCTGGCTCAGTTGCAGGCCGATGTCATGCACGGAAAAAATGGTGGCGCCGAAGCGGCCCAGCTGCTCGCGCAGCGTGGCCTCGGCACGGGCTGCGTCGGTGGCGGCCTGGTGTTCCTGCACGATGGCGGCGGTGGCGGTGAAGCCGTCCTCGTCGGTCAGCGTGAGCGCAAAGCCGTCGGGCGTTTCCTTGAGTTCGGCCCACAGGCCGATGCGGCGGTCGCTGGACTTCTTGTCCAGCGTGCGCACCCAGGCCATGTCGCGGTTGCGGTTGACTTCCAGGCCCTTGCGCAGATCCTTGAAGCCGGCGATGGGGTCCTTGGGGAACAGGCGCCACAGCGACTTCTTCGCATCCACCGACTCGGCGCGGTTGATCTGCAGGCCCACCAGTTCCTTTTGCAGGTCGTAGTAGCACAGGCCGTCGCCGTTGTGCAGTTCGGTGTCGCGGCTCGAGGTCTCGATCTCCACGAAGTTCTCGCCCACCTTGGTGACCCAGCCGATGGCGCGGCCCGGTGTCTTGGGCGTGTCGAAGGCGCCGATGTCGTCCTTGCGGCCGTTGACGAAGTAGTCGGTGAACTCGCGGTTGAAGTTCTGGTCGGGGTCGGGCGTGAAGCTGAACGTGGTGCTGCCCGAGGATGAGCGCGCCAGGGGCGTGTCGGAGAATTCGCGCTCCTCGATGATTTCGTCCAGCAGCTTGCGGTAGTGGGCCGTGATGTTCTTCACATAGCCCATGTCCTTGTAGCGGCCCTCGATCTTGAAGCTGCGCACGCCGGCGTCGATCAGGGCGCGCAGGTTGTCGCTCTGGTTGTTGTCCTTCATGGACAGCACGTGCTTTTCGTGGGCAATGATGCGGCCGCTGGCGTCCAGCACCTCGTAGGGCAGGCGGCAGGCCTGGTTGCAGTCGCCGCGGTTGGCGCTGCGGCCCGTGTGGGCGTGGGTGATGTAGCACTGGCCCGAGTAGGCCACGCACAGCGCGCCGTGCACGAAGAATTCGATGGTGGTGCGCGCCGGGTCGGTGGCCGCACGCACGGCGGCGATCTGCTGCAGGTCCAGCTCGCGCGCAACGACGATCTGCGACAGGCCGGCATCCTGCAGGAAGCGGGCCTTCTCGGGGGTGCGGATGTCGGTCTGGGTGCTGGCGTGCAGCTGGATGGGCGGCAGGTCCAGCTCCAGCAGGCCCATGTCCTGGATGATCAGCGCGTCGGCACCGGCCTCGTAGATCTGCCAGGCCATCTTGCGCGCGGCCTCCAGTTCATCGTCGCGCAGGATGGTGTTGAGCGTGATGAAGATGCGGCTGCCGAAGCGGTGCGCGTGGTTGATCAGGCGCTGCAGGTCGCGGATGTCGTTGCCCGCCGTGGCGCGCGCGCCGAAGGCCGGGCCGCCGATGTAGACGGCGTCGGCGCCATGGTTCACGGCCTCGATGCCGATGTCGGCATCGCGCGCGGGAGACAGGAGTTCGAGCTGGTGGGGCAGGAGGGACATGGGGCTTTGTGGTGTTCTGTGTTCGTACCCGCACCGGCGTGGGGGCCGGGCGTCGGGCGCAATGCGGGGGAAACTGGCCCCCACGCTACCCTTGCTGCGCAAGGTCCGCTGCCCCCCAAGGGGCCGCTTTTTGTCTTGGGGCGGTCCGGCGACGAAAACCTCGCAGCCCGCTTGCGGTGAGGCGCAGCATTATCGCCGCAGCCCCGAAAAAACGCGCGCCAGGGGGTATGCGCCCGATGCCCGGACGCGCAGCGCCGGTTTTTGCCTATCCTTTAGGATGCGCACTGCACGGGCCGGGCCGCCATGCCGGACACCCTGGCCCGTGCCTGCTCCGCCCTCTGCCTGGTGCGCTTTCGCTGCGCCAGTCCTTGACCGGCCGGGCAGCGCCAGACTGGCCACGCCGCAGCGGATTTCGCTGGCCAAGGCGCCGTTTCACTGATTGACCGTTTTTTCCAGGAGTTGCCATGCACGCCTCGATTCGCCATTTCCCGTGGGCCGGCCCGGCCCTGCTGTGCGCCATGCTGGGCAGCGGCGGCCTGGCCTGGGCGCTGCCGGGAAGCGGCCCGGCCAACGGGCAGGCGGCAGGGGCTTCCGCTGCGGCGGCTGCACCCGGTACGGCCGCTGCACCGGGTGCAGCCGATGCGCCCCTGGTGGTGCGCATTGCCCATGCCGGGCCGGTGTCCGGCCCCATTGCCAGCCTGGGCAAGGATGAGGAAAACGGCGTGCGCATGGCCCTGGACGATCTCAATGCCAAGGGCCTGGAGATCGGCGGGCGCAAGCTGCACTGGAAGCTGGAGGCCGGCGACGACGGCGGCGACCCCGGCCAGGCCGTGGCCCTGGCCCGGCGCCTGTGCGACAAGAAGGTGGCGGCCGTGGTCGGCCACCTGCAGTCGGGCACCACGCTGCCGGCCACGTCCATCTATCAGGACTGCGGCATCGTCATGGTCACGCCGGCGGCCAGCAACCCGGCCATCACCCAGTCGGGCTATGACACCACGTACCGCGTGATCGCCGACGACCGCGCCATGGTCGATGCGCTGGTGTCCCACGCCGTGGGCAAGCTGGGCGTCAAGCGCGTGGCCATCATCGATGACCGCTCGGCCTACGGCCAGGGCATCGTGGCGCTGTTCGAGGCCCAGGCGCGCGAGCAGGGCATCGAAATCGTGGACAAGCAGTACACCGGCGACAAGTCCACGGACTTCGTCCCCATCCTCACGGCCATCAAGGGCAAGAAGCCCGACGCCATCTTCTTCGGCGGCCTGGATGCCCAGGCCGGCCCCATGCTCAGGCAGATGGCCCAGCTGGCCATGGACAAGGTGCGCTTTCTGGGCGGCGACGGCCAGTGCACGCTGCGCCTGCCCGAGCTGGCCGGCAACGCGGCGCCGCTGCGCAACGTAACCTGCGCCGTCGGCGGCAGCCCGCTGGAGCGCATGCCGGGCGGCACCGCCTGGAAGCAGCGCTATGACCAGCGCTTTGCCGACCAGTACCAGGTCTTCAGCCCCTACGCCTACGATGCCACCATGGTGCTGGCCCAGGCCATGGTGCGGGCCGACTCCATCCGGCCCGATGCCTATATCCCCTATCTGCGCCAGACCCGGTATGAGGGCGTGACGGCGCCGATTGCCTTCACGCCCCAGGGCGAGCTGCAGGCGCCGGTGGTCACGCTGTACCACTACGCGCAGGGCGTGCGCAAGGCGCTGCCCTGACGCGCTGACAACGTGGCTGCCGAACACCCTTTCTTGCCGCAGGCCGACGACGAGGCCTGGATGCGCGCCGCCCTGGAGCTGGCACGCGCCGCTGCCGGGGCGGGCGAGGTGCCCGTGGGCGCCGTCATCGTCAAGGACGGCGCCATCATCGGCCGGGGCCGCAACGCGCCCGTGGCCCACGGCGATCCCACGGCCCATGCCGAGGTGCTGGCGCTGCGCGATGCGGCCGCGCACCTGGGCAACTACCGGCTGGACGATTGCACGCTCTACGTGACCCTGGAGCCTTGCACCATGTGCAGCGGCGCCATGCTGCATGCGCGCCTGGGCCGCGTGGTCTATGGCGCGGCCGAGCCGCGCACGGGCGCGGCCGGATCGGTGCTGGACGTGTTTGCGCTGCCGCAGATCAACCACCACACGCAGGTGACGCGCGGCGTGCTGGCCGGCGAATGCGCGGCCCTGATGTCGGACTTCTTTCGCATGCGCCGCGCCGAGCAGCGCGCGGCCCAGCCGCATCCGCTCAAGGACACGGCGCTGCGCCATGCGGATTCCACCTTTGGCGGCTTTGCCCAGCCGCAGTGGCGCAGCGACCTGCCGGCGCTGGCAGGCCTGCGCCTGGCCGTGGTCGATGAAGGACCGCGCGATGCACCGCTGACCTGGCTGTGCCTGCACGGCAGCCCGGCATGGGGCCAGCTGTTCCAGCCCATGCTGCCCGGGTGGCTCCAGGCCGGCCATCGCGTGGTCGTTCCCGACCTGCCGGGCTTTGGCCGCAGCGACCAGCCCAAGAAGGAGAAGGCGCACAGCGCGGCCTGGCATGTGCAAGTGCTGCGCGAGCTGGTGCTGGCGCTGGACCTGCGGAACATCGTGCTGGTCGGCCATGACGATGGCGCGCACCTGGGCCTGGCCGTGGCGCAGGCCGAGCCCGCCCGTTTTTGCGGCGCCTGGCTCATGAATGCCTGGCCCGCAGGCCCGGCGCCCGATGCCTGCATGCAATGGTTTGCGCAGGCGGCGCGCAAGCCGTCATGGCCCGTGGGCCGCGCCATGCGCGAGGTGGGCGAGGAGGCCGGCGCACAGCCGCAGGCCTGGAACCTGCCGTTTTCCCAACCCGGCCACCGCGCCGCCCTGCAGGCCTGGCCCCGCGTGCGGGCCGAAATGCCTGCGCTGCCGATGGCGTTGCTGGTGCCGTGGAGCCAGCAGCAGCGCCTGTGGGTGCAGGGCGGCGAGCACGATGCGCTGATGCCCGCGCACGTATGGCGCCATGCCTGGCTGCAGGCGCTGCCACAGCTGCCGCCGGCGCAGCTGCGCCTATCCCCGTGCGGCCATTGGGTTCCCCTGTGCGCAGCCGGCATGGTGGCCGACGCTGTGGAATACTTCCGCCCATAGGCCAGCGCCGCCGGCCCCTTGCCGGGGCTGCGCAGCGGCAGGTCCCCGTCTTCACTCCCCTTGCAATATGGAGCATGCCGGCCAGGGCCGGCATGGAACCACCTTGGCCACTTCGCGCAGTTCCCGCTCTTCCAGCACGCCCGGCACGCCCAGCACATCCGGCACGCCCCGCAAAAAGGCAGCCGCTGCCGCGCCTGCACCCGTTGATCATGCGCACGAACATGTGCATTCCGCCGACGGCACCTGCTGTGCCCACGGGCACGAACATCCACATGGCCATGACCGTGCACAGGAGCATTCGCATGCTGCGGCGCATGACCATGGCGCTGCCCACAGCCACGATCACGGCCATGTGCATGCCGCCGACGGCAGCTGCTGCGGCCATGCGCCTGACCAGGGTCCGCGCCACATCTATATCTATTCGCCCGCCGGTGCCGTGCGCGACAAGGCCGGCTTCAAGCGCGGCGTGCGCCGCCTGGAGGCCATGGGCCATCAGGTGGAGATCGATGCCGATGCACTGAGCAGCCACCAGCGCTTTGCAGGCGACGACGCCACGCGCCTGGCGGCCATCGAGCGCGCAGCGGCCAGCGGTGCCGACCTGGCGCTGCCCACGCGCGGCGGCTACGGCCTCACGCGCATCCTGCCGGGCATCAAGTACAAGGCCGTGGCCAAGGCCATCGCAGGCGGCACGCGTTTCGTGGGCCTGAGCGACTTCACGGCGCTGTCGCTGGCCCTGCTGGCCAGGACCGGCGCCACCACCTGGGCCGGCCCGCTGCTGGTGCACGACTTCGGCCGCCCCGACGACGAGGGCGGCGTGGACGACATCATGCTGGACTGCTTCAACGACCTGCTCAGCGGCCAGGGCGAGGGCGCAGGCTGGCAGATGCCGAAGATCGGCCTGCGCGAAGACGGCAAGCCTGCCGTCAAGGACTTCTACATCAGCGGCGGCGCCACGCTGTGGGGCGGCAACCTGGCCGTGCTGGTGTCCCTGCTAGGCACGCCGTACTTCCCGCAGATCAAGGGCGGCATCCTGTTCCTGGAAGACGTGGGCGAGCATCCCTACCGCGTGGAACGCATGCTGACCCAGCTGCTGCATGCCGGCGTGCTGGCCCAGCAAAAGGCCGTCGTGTTCGGCCAGTTCAGCGAGTTCAAGCTCAGCTCGCATGACAAGGGCTTCAAGCTGCAGACCGTGATCGACTGGCTGCGCAGCCAGGTCAAGTGCCCCGTGCTGCAGGGCCTGCCCTACGGCCATGTGCCGACCAAGGTGATGCTGCCCGTGGGCGCGCCCGTGTCGCTGTCGGTCGAAGGGCGCGATGCGCTGATCTACTGGGGCCACGTGCACTGAGCGGCAAGGAGCAGACGGCATGCTGCAGATGTGGGAGTTCGCGGCCTACCCGCTGCTGGCGCTGATGTTCGTCGGCATCTTCACGCGCGAGGTGATCGCGCCGGCCTCGCGCAACCACTGCGACCGGCGCTGGCTGATCCTGTCCACGCTGCTGGGCCTGGGCACGCTGGCCACCACCTTGGCGGTAGGCCATCTGTTCTCGGACGGCATCCGCCGCCATGCGCTGCTGGACGTGGGCCGGCAATGGCCGGCCTGGGCCGTGGGCGCACTGAGCTTTGTGCTCACCAGCTTTGTCTTTTACTGGTGGCACCGCGCCACGCACCGGTCGGACACGCTGTGGCGCCTGTTCCACCAGCTGCACCACAGCGCGCCGCGCGTGGAGGCGCTCACGGCGTTTTTCGCCCATCCCATGGACACGGCCGCCGCCGTGCTGCTGAGCGCGCTGTCCAGCTACTGGGTGCTGGGGGCCAGCCCGCTGGCTGCCGCCTTTGCCATCGGCCTCACGGGGGCGTTCGACCTGTTCCTGCATGCCGACATCCGCACGCCGCGCTGGCTGGGATACATCGTGCAGCGGCCCGAGATGCACACCGTGCACCACCAGTACGGCCACCATGCGCAGAACTACGGCCTGCCCGTCTGGGATCTGCTGTTCGGCACCTGGGCCAATCCGGCCGAGCGGGTGGAGCGCCTGGGCTTTGATGCCGACAAGGCCGAGCGCGTGACCGACATGCTGCGCTGGCAAGACGTGCACAAGCAGAACTCCCCCTGAGGCGCTGCGCGCCTTCCCCCTCTCGCTTCGCGGGGGGGCGGCGCGGCCGGCGTAGGCCCTTGCTCGCTGTCCCTTGTTCTTGGCCGCGCCAGTTTTTGAGGCTCTGTACGGTGGCGGTGGGGGCTGACTGCTATTCGAGATACCGGCCGTTTTCCTTGCGGCGGGCGCGCATGCCGGTGCGCAGGAAGAGCACGGTGCCGCCTTGCTCGGCCAGCGGCGCGCGCGTGTCGCCGGACAGGTGGGCGTCCAGGCGCTGGGGCAGGTTCTCCAGCAGGGAGCGGATGGCGGACAGGTCGGTGTCGGCCGCTTCGGGGTGGTCGCGCACGAAGCCTTCAAGGTAGGCGCGGGCATCGGCCTGCAGCTGCTCGCGCGTGGTGGCCAGCGAGACGTAGCTGACGCCGGCCTGGCCCGGCGCCTCGGTTCCCAGCAGGTAGCAGCCTATGTAGTCACCACGGGGCTGGCCCACGGGCGGGTCCTGGCTGAGCTTCTTCAAGAGGCTGAAAGGCCACATTCCTGGTACTTCCTGTTTCTGTCTGGCGCCCTGCATCCATTTGCGCAGGGCGGGCGCTGATTGTCGCCTGAAGGCGGGGCCAGACTTGCTGACGATTCGTCGTGAGCAATGTGAGCAATGGACCAGTTCATATGCTACAAACTGCAACACTACGATATGAAAAAAAGCAGGGGGAAGGGAGAAGAATGGGAATCATGCGAATCCTGAACTCGCGATGGTGGAGCGTGGGCGCCGTGGCGTTGGTCGGCTCGGCCTTGCTGGCCGGCAGCGCGGTGGCCATCTATGCCGTGCGCGTGCAGCCGGTGCTCGACGGACAGCTCACGCTGGCCGGCCTGGAGCAGCCCGTGCGCGTGCGGCGCGACGAGGCCGACATCACCCACATCAGCGCCTTCACGCCGCAGGACCTGTGGCGCGCGCTGGGCCATGTGCATGCGCAGGAGCGCGGCTGGCAGCTGGAGTTCAACCGCCGCCTGATGCACGGCACGCTGTCCGAGATCCTCGGGCCGGCCACGCTGGACACCGACAAGCTCATGCGTGCGCTGGACATACGCGGCGCGGCGCGGCGCCAGTACGCATCCCTGCCCGCCAACGCGCGCGAGGCGCTGCAGGCCTACAGCGAGGGCATCGCGGCCTTCTATGCGGCCCTGCCCATGCGCCAGCATCCGCAGGTGCCCGAATTCATGCTGCTGGGCACCACGCCGGGCGGCGGCGACAACTCGGCCTGGGCGCCCGAGGACAGCGTGGGCTGGGCGCTGATGATGGCGCTGGACCTGGGCGGCAACTGGGGCAACGAATTCGCGCGGCTGGCCGCGCTCTCGCAACTGGACACACAGCAGCTGTGGCAGCTGATGCCGCCCTATCCGGGCGAGGCGCCGGCCACCGCCACCGATCTGGCCGCGCTTTACCGGGGGCTGGGCGTGTACCGCCAGGAGGCACAGGCGGCGTCTGCGCCCAAGGTGGCTGCCGCCGGCGAGGCGAGCGATGCCTGGGCCCGCTGGTCCCGCGACATGGTGCGCGATGCGGGCACCAACGACGGCAAGGGCAGCAACAACTGGGTGCTGTCGGGCAGCCGCACGGCCAGCGGCAAGCCGCTGCTGGCCAACGATCCCCATCTGGGCCTGAGCGCGCCCGCCATCTGGTACTACGCACGCCTGCAGTCGCCTGCCGGCCAGGCGCAGGACGGCACGCCGCTGTCGCCCATCGACGTGGTGGGGGCCACCCTGCCGGGCCTGCCCTTCGTGGTGCTGGGGCGCACGCGCGAGGTGGCCTGGGGCTTTACCAACACCAATCCCGATGTGCAGGATCTGTACCTGGAGCAGATCGATCCAGGCAACCCGGGCCGCTACCGCACGCCGGACGGCTGGGCGCCTTTCACCGAGCGCAGCGAGCGCATCAGGGTCAAGGGCCGGGCCGATGTGCAGCTCACGCTGCGCAGCACGCGCCACGGTCCCGTGATCAGCGATGTGCAGCCCCAGTACGAGGCCGTGCTCGACAAGCGCCGCTACGCCGTGGCCCTGCGCTGGGCGGCGCTGGACACCGACAACCTCACCGTGCAGGCCGGCCTGCGCGCCAACGAGGCGCGCAGCGTGGCCCAGCTGTTCGAGGCCTTTGCCGACTACCACTCGCCCATGCAGAGCATCGTCGCGGCCGATGTCCATGGCGACATCGGCTTCAAGGCCGCAGGCCGGGTGCCGCTGCGCGCGGCCGACAACGACCTGCGCGGCGTGGCGCCCGCGCCGGGCTGGGAGGCACGCTACGACTGGCAGGGCTGGCTGCCCTACGACCAGGCCCCACAGGACGATGGAACGGCGCAGGGCTATCTGGCCACCGCCAACCAGCGCATCACGCGCGAGGGCTATGCCCACTTCCTCACCCAGGACTGGAGCCTGCCGTACCGGCACCAGCGCATCACCGAACTCATCGATGCGAAGGACAGGCACGACATGGTCAGCATGGCCTCCATCCAGAACGATCAGACCTCGCTGGCCGCCCGCGCCCTGCTGCCGCAAATGCTCAAGGCCCTGGACGAAGCGCCGGCCACACATCCGCTGGCCGGGCAGGCGCGCCGGGTGATGGCGCAGTTCGACGGCCGCATGGATGCCGCGCAGGCCGCGCCCCTGATCTTTGCCGCCTGGGTGGACGAACTCACGCGCGGCCTGGTGATCCCGCGCATTGGTGCGCAGACCTTTGCGGCCACCTATGGCAAGCGCGATTACCGCGCGGGCATCGAAGGCATGCTGGAGCGCCGCGATGGCTGGTGGTGCGCAGCGGCGGGCTGCAGCGCCCAGGTCAGCCAGGCGCTGGACCGGGCGCTGGCGCGCCTGCAGGCCACGCAGGGCAGCGACCTGGGCCGCTGGCGCTGGGGCGCGGTGCATGCGGCCCTGAGCAGCCACCGGCCGCTGGGCAGCGTGGGGCTGCTGGCGGGCATCTTCAATGTCAGCGTGCCTTCGGGCGGCGACAGCTACACCGTCAACGTGGGCCAGTACCTGCCCGGCGATGCCAGGGCGCCGTTCGCCAACCGCCATGCGGCATCGCTGCGCGCCATCTACGACCTGGCCGAGCCCGAGCGCTCGCTGTTCATCTACCAGACCGGCCAAAGCGGCGTGGCCCTGTCCAGCCGCTATGCGGACATGTCTGCCGAATGGGCCGACGGCCGCTACCGGCCGCTGCAGATGGCGCCCGCGCGCTGGCGCCATTCCATGATGCTGCGGCCGCAGTAGGTTGCAGTAGGTTGCATTAGGCTGCAGTAGCGGCGCGCGCAGGCCTCAGGTGTCGAGGAATTGCTCGATCAGCCCGGCCACGGCCGCCGGCTGGTCGTGGTGCAGCATGTGGCCGGCGTCCTGGACCACGGCCGTGCGGCAGTCGGCAATCTGCCCGATGCGCTCGTGGTACTCGGCCAGCGTGTAGCGGTCCTTCCACCACATGCCCAGGCTGTCGTCGCTGGCTTCGATGGCCAGAACGGGCGCGGTGATGGCACGGTACAGGGCCAGGATTTCTTCCACGCGGAACAGCTGCGCGCTGATGAGCTTGTGCGCCGTGTCGCCCAGGATTTCCCAGCGGCCCTGCGCATTGGGCGCCGCCCAGTGGTGGGCCAGCCACAGCGCCTTGTCCTCGGGCAGGCGGCGGTTGGTCTTCATCAGCCGGCGGGCCACGTCCTGCACGCTGTCATAGCTCTTGAGTTCCATGCCGCCGCTGCGCAGCTGGCGCAGCTCGTCCATCCACTGCGCATAGCGCGCAGGCGCCTGGTCTGGCCGGGTGGCCGGCATGCCGAAGCCTTCGAGGTTGACCAGCCGGCGTATGCGCGCAGGCCGCGCGCCCGCATACATCATGGACACGTTGCCGCCCATGCTGTGGCCCACCAGGTCCACGGGCGTATCGCCCGCCAGGGTGTCCAGCAGATGGTCCAGGTCGCCCAGGTAGTCGGCAAAGTCATGCCGGTCGGCAGGCCAGGCCGGCCGGCTCAGGCCGAAGCCGCGCCAGTCCGGCGCAATGATGCGGCGCCCCGCCATGAAGGCCTCGCCAAAGGCATCGACCACGAACTGGTAGGAGGCCGCCACATCCATCCAGCCGTGGACCAGCACCAGCGGCGCCAGCGCGGGATCGCCATCTACGGGTCCCCACTCGCGCACGTGGTACTCCATGGTGCGCACCGGCACCATGCGCGAGCGCCAGGGGCGTGTGGGAGCGTAGATGGGCGCTTCTTCAGCGGCCGTGGCGGGGAGGGAAGAGGGGGCTTGCAGCATCCCGCCGATTATTCCGGTTTGCTGCTGTGCAGCAGTCAGGGGCGGGACAGCGGTGGCGCGGGATTTCCCTGTGGCGGCAGACCCGCAGGTAGTAACCCGAGCGCCGCCGCCGCTGATGCACGGCATCAGAAACAATGATTGGCCGGCCGGGCCGGCGCTGCCTACAGTGGGTTGCAGATCGACCGCACAACAACCCGAAGGAGACAGCAATGCAGCAACGCAGATGGCTGACGGCCGCCATGGCCGCAGGATTGTGGGGCGCCGCCATGGCGGCCCAGGCCGGCACGGTGACGGTGCTGACCTCGTTTCCCAAGGAGCTGACCACGGCCTACCAGAAGGCCTTCGAGGCGGCCAATCCGGGGATCAAGATCGAGATCCTGAACAAGAACACCACGGCCGCCGTGGCCTATGTGCGCGAGCTGCCCGAGGGCCAGCGGCCCGACATCATGTGGGCCAGCGCCCCTGATGCCTTCGAGGTGCTGGCGCGCAACAAGCTGCTGACCGCCGCGCCCGAGACGCGCAATCCGGCCGCGCCCGCCAAGATCGGCAACTACCCGCTCAACGACCCGCAGGGCCTGTACTACGGCCAGGCGCTGGCCGGCTACGGAATCATGTGGAACACGCGCTACCTGAAGGCGCACAAGCTGGCGGCGCCCAAGGAGTGGAGCGACCTGACGCGGCCCGAGTACTTCGGCCACATCGCCATCTCCTCGCCCTCGCGTTCGGGCACCACGCAGCTGACGGTGGAGACCATCCTGCAGGGCGAGGGCTGGGACAAGGGCTGGCGCCAGCTGCTGTCCATGATGGGCAATGCCGCTGCCGTGACCGACCGCAGCTTTGCCGTGCCCGATGGCGTGAACAACGGCCAGTACGGCATAGGCATCGTGATCGATTTCTTCGGGCTGGCGGGCAAGTACTCGGGCTTCCCGGTGGACTTCGCCTATCCGGCGATGACGGCCGTGGTGCCGGCCAACATCGCGCTGATCGCGGGCGCCAAGAATGCCGACGAGGCGCGCAAGTTCATGGCCTTCACCATGTCGGTGCCCGGCCAGCAGCTGCTGTTCGACCCCAAGATCAGCCGCCTGCCCATCCTGCCCTACAGCCAGCTGAAGGCGCCGGCCGGCTACCCCGTGCCGCAGGAGGTGGCGCAGCGCGCCAAGGTGCAGTTCGATGCCAATCTGTCCGAGTCGCGCTATGCCGTGGTGATCAGCCTGTTCGACCAGATGGTGACCTTCCGCCTCAAGGAGCTGCAGGCGGCCACGCGCGCCATCCAGGAGGCGCACAAGGCCCTGCAGGCCAAGCCCAATGCCAGGGGGCAGGAGCTGCTGGCGCAGGCGCGCGACATCGCCTACTCGCCGCTGGTGGGCGAAGCCAATGTGAAGGACGAGCAGTTCCTGGAGCTGTTCCGCAAGAGCCGGCGCGATGTGGCCGTGTCCAAGGAGCTGACGGGCCTGGAGCAGATGTGGGCCGACAAGGCGCTTGCCAACTACGAGCGCGCGGCCAAGCTGGCGGCCGAGGCGCGCGGCCTGGCCCGGTAGGTGGTGCAGTAGGTGGCGTGGTAGGTGGCGCAGGGGCCCGGCACCGGGCGCCTGCATGCACTCCCCTTGACAGTCTCTTTCGCTGCGGAGCATTCGCATGAGCATCGATTCCATGGCGGCGCCCGGCGCCGCCCCCCTTGCTGCGCGCGCACGGCGCATTCCGTCGGGCTGGGGGCCGTGGCTGGCCTTCGCGCTGATCCTGGCCTTTTTGCTGGCCTTTCTCATCGTGCCCGTGGGCATGGTGGTCTACACCGCCTTCATCAATGAAGGCGGCGGGCTCACGCTGGGGCACTTCGGCAATTTCTTCGGCCAGACCGTCTTCCGCGAGTCGTTCTTCAACAGCCTGGGCGTGTCCCTGGCCAGCGTATTCTTCGCCAGCCTGATCGCCGTGCCGCTGGCCTACCTGACCGTGCGCTTCGAGTTCCGGGGCGCGCTGCTGATACAGACGCTGGGCGTGCTGCCGCTGATCATGCCGCCCTTCGTGGGGGCGGTGGCGCTGCAGCTGATCTTCGGGCGCAGCGGCTCGGTCAACCTGCTGCTGGACGACTGGTTCGGCTTCACCGTGCCCATCATGGAGGGGCTGACGGGCGTGATCTTCGTGGAGAGCATCCACTACTTCCCGTTCATCTTGCTCAACCTCGTGGCGGCCATGCGCAATATCGACGGGGCCATGGAGGAGTCGGCGCTGAACCTGGGCTCGCGCGGTTTCCGGCTGTTCCGGCGCGTGATCTTTCCGCTGGCCATGCCCGGCTATCTGGCGGGCGCGGCCCTGGTGTTCGTCAAGGTGTTCGACGACCTGGGCACGCCGCTGGTGATGGGCGTGACCAATATGCTGGCGCCCCAGGCCTATCTGCGCATCACCTCGGTGGGGCTCGATGATCCGCTGGGCTATGTGATCAGCGTGATCATGATCGCGTTCTCCATCGTCGCCCTGTGGCTGGCTGCGCGGGTGATGAAGGGCAAGGACTACGCCACGCTGCAAAAGGGCGGCAGCGCGCTGCAAAAGCGCCGGCTGTCGGCCTGGGAGGCGCTGCTGGCCTATGGCTGGATCGCCCTGGTGCTGCTGGTGGTGCTGGCGCCGCACATCGGCATTTTGCTGATGTCGTTCTCCAAGGTCTGGAGCTTCTCGGTGCTGCCCGACAGCTACACGCTGGAGCACTACGCCACGGTGTTCACCGACTCGGGCTACATGATCGGCAACACGCTGCTGTACTGCCTGATGGCGGCGGGCATCGACGTGGTGATCGGCACCGCCATCGCCTACCTGATCCTGCGCACCCGGCTGCCTGCCCGGCAGTGGCTGGACTACCTGGCCTCGGTGGCGCTGGCGATTCCGGGGCTGGTGCTGGCCATCGGCTACCTGCGGCTGTTCAAGGGCGTGAACCTGCCCTTCACCGATACGCCCATCGTCACGACCTGGGTGCTGATCATGCTGGCCTATGCGGTGCGGCGGCTGCCGTATGCGCTGCGCTCGTGCATGGCGGCGCTGCAGCAGGTGCACATCTCGCTGGAGGAGGCCGCGCAAAGCCTGGGCGCGGGCCGCACCAGCGTGATACGGCGCGTGATGGTGCCGCTGATGGCCGGCGGCATCCTGGCCGGCTTCGTCACCAGCTTCATCACGGCGGCGGTGGAGCTGTCGGCCACCATCATGCTGGCCTCGGCCCAGAGCCAGGCGCCCATGAGCTACGGCATCTACCTGTACATGCAAAGCATCTCGGGGCGCGGGCCCGGTGCGGCATTGGGCGTGCTGGCCGTGGTCGTGGTCGGCCTGGGCACGTATTTCTCGCACCGCTTCGTGGAGCGCTCGCGCGCCACCGTGCAATCGACTTCGGAGTGAACCGCCATGCACCTGGACCCTGTCTCCCTCGAATGCAGGCACATCAGCCTGAGCTACGGCAGCAACGAAGTGCTGCGCGACGTCAACCTCAAGATCGAGCCCGGTGAGTTCTTCGCGCTGCTGGGGCCTTCGGGCTCGGGCAAGTCCACGCTGCTGCGGCTGATCGCGGGCTTCAACCGGCACCAGCGCGGCGAGCTGCTGGTGGGCGGGCAGGACATCACGGGCGTGCCGCCGCATGCGCGCAACATCGGCATGGTGTTCCAGAACTACGCGCTGTGGCCGCACATGACGGTGTACGACAACGTGGCCTTCGGCCTGGTCGAGCGCCGCGAAAGCCGCGACACCATCCGCCGCAAGGTGGGCGAAGTGCTGGAGCTGGTGGGCCTGTCGCAGTACGCGCAGCGCCGCCCGGGCCAGCTGTCGGGCGGGCAGCAGCAGCGCGTGGCGCTGGCGCGCACCGTGGTGATCGCGCCCAAGCTGCTGCTGCTGGACGAGCCGCTGTCCAACCTCGACAAGCAGCTGCGCGTGCAGATGCGCGAGGAACTGCGCAGCCTGCAGCGCAAGCTGGGCCTGACCACCATCTTCGTCACCCACGACCAGGAAGAGGCCATGACCACGGCCGACCGCATGGCCGTGCTCGACAAGGGCGTGCTGCAGCAGGTGGGCTCGGCGGCGGGGCTGTACGACTATCCGGCCAACCGCTTCGTGGCGGGCTTTGTCGGCACGGCCAATGTGCTGGAGGGCGAGGTGCTGCCGACGACAGGCGAGTCGCTGGTCTTCAAGGTGCCGGGCCTGGGCACGCTGACCCTGCCGCGCCCGGCCCAGCCGCCCGTGCCGGGGCGTGCGGCGCTGGCCTTCCGGCCGCACCAGGTGCAGATTGCGGTGCGCGACGATGCGGGCGATGCCTCGCGTGTGTGGGTGGAAGGGCAGATCGAGAGCGCCGAATTCCTGGGCGAGTTCTCGCGCTACCGCGTGCGCGTGGGAGAGGTGGCCGTGGTCGCCGACCAGGCGCACTACGCGGGCATTGCCATGTTCCCCATGGGCATGCCGGTGCGCCTGGGCATCGAGCCCACGCAGCTGCGCTACCTCGATGAGTGAACGATGAGACGGCTAGGGATGTTCCCTGAAACCCGGGCCTGCCCGGGCCGCAGGCCCTGGCGCCTGCGCTAGGCTGGCCGCCCATGGAGATGTATCAGCTGCGCGCCTACGTCACGGCGGCCACGCTGGGCAGCGTCACGCGCACGGCCGAGGCCCTGCACCTGACGCAGCCCGCCATCACGGCCCAGATCAAGGCGCTGGAGGAAGAGCTGGGCGTGGCGCTGTTCGACCGGCGCCCGGGCCGCATCAGCCTCACGCGGGCCGGCGAGGCCCTGATGGAGCCCGCCCGGCAGGTGCTGGATGCAGCGGGTCGGCTGCAGGGCCAGGCCCGCGAGCTGCAGGGCGAGGTCACCGGCCAGCTGCTGCTGGGCACGGTGGCCGACCCCGAGGCGCTGCGCCTGGGCTCGCTGCTGCATGGCCTGGTGGAGGCGCTGCCGCTGCTGGACATCAAGACACGCCAGGGCTGGGCCGAGGAGCTGCGCGCGCAGGTCGCGGCCGGCGGCCTGCAGGGCGCGTTCTACATCGGCGCCCACATGCCGCGCGACCTGGGCGCGCTGGTGCTGCAGACACTGCACTACCGCGTGGCGGCGCCGCCCGCGCTGCGCGAGCGCGTCCTGCAATCGGGCTGGAAGGACCTGGCGCAACTGCCCTGGATCGGCGCGCCAGCGCAGCACCATGAGCAGGCCCTGCTGCTGGCGCTGTTCGCCCGCCAGGGGCTGAGCCCCAATCAGATCGTGGAAAGCGATGCCGCCGCCGCGCCCGAGAGCCTGGTGCGCGCCGGCCTGGGCCTGGCGCTGCTGCGCGAGGACCGCGCCCTGGCCGCGGCCGAGCATGGCTGCGTGGCCATCTGGCCGCATGCGCGCGTGTCGGCGCAGCTGGGCTTCATCCATCCGCGCGAGGCCGAGCACGACCCGGCCCTGGTGGCCACGCTGTCGCAGCTGCGCAGGGTCTGGGGGCTGACCGAGGTTCAGGCGGCGGCGCCGCCGCCGGCCTGAGGGGTGCCTGCCTGGACGATGGCCTCGACCAGCGCATCGAGGCTGCCCTGGCGTTCCTGCTCGCCCACCTCGAACAGCTCCAGCACGCCGGTGCCGCGCAGGATGGCGAAGGCCATGGCCGCAAAGCCCTGGGGGCGGGGATGGTGGGCCGCGATCTCGGGGAAGACGTCCAGGAAGCGGGTGTAGAACACGCTGTCCACATGTACCCGGCGCGCGTCCACGCGGTCGAACAGCGAGGGGGAGGCCTTGCAGCCGAAGAACATGCTCCAGGCCGCCTGGTAGTTGGCCGCGCCGAAGATGTTGTCCCAGGCCAGGGTGACGAAGGCCTCGGCACGCTCGCGCAGGGGCAGGGCCTTGTCGGGCCAGACCGTGCCCTGGTCGCTCAGCGGCTCCATGACCTCGATGACCAGCCGCTCCATCAGCGCATCGCGGCTCTCGAAGTGGTGCTGCAGCGCGCCCAGCGACACATCGGCGCCGCGCGCGATGGCCTGCAGCGTGGCGCTCTTGAAGCCGCCCTCGCGCAGCAGCGCCAGGGCGGAGTCGATGATCTTGCGTTGCGTTGTCTCCACACGCTCGGTCTGCGGCGTGCGTGCGCGCCGCTGCGTGGCGGACGTCGTCATGTTCTGGGCTCCAGAGGGCAAAAAAATAATAGTAGATTGTTTTTGTTTGTTGCGGGCGTTCAACCGTTGCCGCAGTGCGGCATGGCGGGCGGCAATGCGTCGATCGCCTTCGCTACTCCTTCTTTTTGGGCTTGTCCATAGGGATAAATTACAAGAAATAATAATTTATTGTTTTTTATAGTTGATACCCATCAACAAGGGGCGCACAAGGCCCCGCATTCCAACAGGCACCCCACGAGGAGACATTGCCGTGAAGACCACCGAAGTGTTCCAACCCCTGCGCCGCCGCGCGCCTTGCTGAGAGCCGGAGCACCCCCTTGATGCACAGTTCTTCTTCGCAGGGCCATCTGGAGCGCAGGCTCAAGAACCGCCACATCCAGCTCATCGCGCTGGGCGGCACCATCGGCACGGGCCTGTTCCTGGGCTCGGCCGGCATCATCGAGCTGGCCGGCCCGTCCGTGCTGCTCGGCTACGCCATTGGCGGGCTGATCATCTTTTTCATCATGCGTTTCCTGGGCGAGATGCTGGTCGAGGAGCCCAACGCGGGCTCGTTCAGCTATTTCGCCAACCGCTACCTGGGCCGCTTCGCGGGCTTTCTGGCGGGCTGGAACTGTGTGGCGCTGTATGTGCTCGTGGGCATGCTGGAGCTGACGGCCGCAGGCAAGTTCATCCAGTTCTGGTGGCCCGGCATACCCACCTGGGTGACGGCGGCGGTGTTCTTCGTGCTGATCAACGGCGTGAACTTCATCAACGTCAAGGCCTATGGCGAGTTCGAGTTCTGGTTCGCGCTGATCAAGATCGTGGCCGTGATGGCCATGATCGGCGCAGGCCTGTATTTGCTGTTCAGCGCCGACCGGCCCGAGCAGACCGTGCGCAACCTGTGGACGCACGGCGGCTTCTTCCCCAACGGCTTCTCAGGCCTGGTGATGGCCTTCGCCTTCATCATGTTCGCCTTCGGCGGCGTGGAGATGCTGGGTTTCGCGGCGGCCGAGACCGACCAGCCGCGCACCGTCATCCCCAAGGCCGTGAACCAGCTGATCTACCGCGTGCTGGTGTTCTACATCGGCTCCATGGCCGTGCTGATGTCGCTGATGCCCTGGACCGACCTGCTGGGCCAGCTCAAGGCCGGCGGCGACACCTACAGCAGCAGCCCCTTCGTGCTGGTGTTCTCGGGCCTGGGCGAGAACGTGGCCGCCCATCTGCTGAACTTCGTGATTCTCACGGCCACGCTGTCGGTCTACAACAGCATGGTCTACAGCAACAGCCGCCTGCTGTACGGCATGGCCAGCGAAGGCAATGCACCGCGCTCGCTGATGCAGGTCAACCGCCGCGGCGTGCCGGTGCGGGCCATCGTCTATCCGGCCATCTTCACGGCGCTGGCCATCGTGCTGAACTATGTGGCGCCGGCCGGCGTGCTGGAGCTGCTGATGTCGCTGATCGTGGCGGCCCTGGTGATCACCTGGACCATCATCATCGTGGCGCACTGGCGCTTTCGCCGGGCCCATGCGGCACGCGGGACCGTGCTGGGCTTTCCCGCACCGGCCGCGCCGCTGACCAATGCCATCTGCCTGGCCGCCATGGCCCTGGTGGTGGGCGTGATGCTGCTGACACCGTCGGTGCGGTCCTCCGCGCTGGCCATTCCGATCTGGGTCCTGGTGGTCTACGGGGCCTATCGCCTCGTGTTCCGCCAACGTCCCACGCCTGTGCTGGAATCCGTACTGGAACCCGCGCACATCCCCCGTTGAAACCTTCAAGGAGAACCAACCATGGCAGACCTGTTCGACAACCCGATGGGCCTGATGGGCTTCGAATTCGTGGAATTCGCATCGCCCACGCCCGGCGTGCTGGAGCCGCTGTTCGAGAAGCTGGGCTTCACGCTGGTGGCCAGGCACCGTTCCAAGAACGTGCTGCTGTACCGCCAGGGAGGCATCAACTTCATCATCAACAATGAGCCGGGACAGGCCGCCTATTTCGCGGCCGAGCACGGCGCCTCGGCCTGCGGCCTGGCCTTCCGCGTCAAGGATGCGCACCAGGCCTACAAGCGCGCGCTGGAGCTGGGCGCGCAGCCGGTGGAGATCCCCACGGGTCCCATGGAGCTGCGCCTGCCGGCCATCAAGGGCATCGGCGGCGCGCCGCTGTACCTGATCGACCGCTTCGATGAAGGCAAGTCCATCTACGACATCGACTTCGAGTTCCTGCCCGGCGTGGACCGCAACCCCAAGGGCCACGGCTTCCAGGTGGTGGACCACCTGACGCACAACGTCTACCGCGGCCGCATGACCTACTGGGCGGACTTCTACAGCAAGCTGTTCAATTTCCGCGAGATCCGCTACTTCGACATCTCGGGCGAGTACACCGGCCTGGCCTCCAAGGCCATGACGGCGCCCGACGGCCTGATCCGCATTCCGCTGAACGAGGAATCGCGCCAGGGCGGCGGCCAGATCGAGGAGTTCCTCATGCAGTTCAACGGCGAGGGCATCCAGCACATCGCGCTGCTGACGGATAACCTGCTGGACTCCATCGACCAGCTGCAGATGGCCGGCATTCCGCTGCTGACCGCGCCCAACGACATCTACTACCAGAACCTGGAAGGCCGCCTGCCCGGCCACGGCCAGCCCGTGGGCGAGCTGCAGGCGCGCGGCATCCTGCTGGACGGCACGACAGAGGGCGGCCAGCCGCGCCTGCTGCTGCAGATCTTCTCCCAGCCCATGCTGGGCCCCGTGTTCTTCGAGTTCATCGAGCGCAAGGGCAACTACCGCGAGGGCTTCGGCGAAGGCAATTTCAAGGCCCTGTTCGAGTCCATGGAGCGCGACCAGATCAACCGCGGCGTGCTGCAGACCGAGGCACCGCAGGGCGCCTGATCCCGACGGACGCAACGCGCCCGCCCGGCCCTGGCCGGGTGGGCGCGCTGTCGTCAGGGTAAACACGGGCGGCCCTACACTCGGTGCCCATGAATTCCCCCTCGATGCAACCGGTGGCGCTCGGTCAAAGCGCATTGCAAGTCAGCCCCATCTGCCTGGGCACCATGACGTTCGGCGAGCAGGTCGGCGAGGCCGAGGCCTTTGCCATCATGGACCGCGCGCTGGAGCGCGGCGTGGACTTCTTCGACACGGCCGAGATGTATGCCGTGCCCGCACGCGCCGAAACCTGCGGCGCCACCGAAACCATCATCGGCCGCTGGTTCGCCCAGCGCCCTGGCGCGCGCGCCAGGGTCGTGCTGGCCACCAAGGTGGCCGGTCCTTCGCGGGGCATGCCCTGGGTGCGCGAGGGCAAGGGCATGACGGCGGCCGACATCGCCGCCTCCTGCGAAGGCAGCCTGCGCCGCCTGGGCACGGACGTGATCGACCTCTACCAGATCCACTGGCCCGAGCGCAACGTGCCGGCCTTCGGCCAGCTGTACTACGACCCGTCCAAGGAAAGCTCGCAGACCGGCATCCACGAGCAGCTCGAGGCGCTCGGCCGCCTGGTCCGGGAAGGCAAGGTGCGCCACATCGGCCTGTCCAACGAAACGCCCTGGGGCGTGCACGAATTCGTGCGCCTGGCCGAGCAGCACGGCCTGCCGCGCGTGGCCTCGGTGCAGAACGCCTACTGCCTGCTCAACCGCAGCTGGGAAAACGGCATGGATGAAAGCTGCCACCGCCTGGGTGTCTCGCTGCTGGCCTATTCGCCGCTGGCCTTCGGCCTGCTCACGGGCAAGTTCGACGTGCATGCGCCCACCGATCCCGCTGCGCCGCAGGCCGCACGCATTGCGCGCTACGAGTCCGTGCGCAAGCAGCGCTGGGGCCGGCCTGAAGCCCTGGCCGCCGCGCGCCGCTACAACGCGCTGGCGCGCGAGCACGGCATGACGCCCACGCAGCTGGCGCTGGCGTTTTGCTACACCAAGTGGCAGGTGGCCAGCACCATCATCGGCGTGACCTCGGTGGCCCAGCTCGATGAGGACCTGAACGCCTGGGGTACGCAACTGTCGCCCGAACTGCTGTCGGCCATCGACGCCATCCGCTGGGAAGTGCGCGACCCCGCGCAATAGGCCTCAGCCCTGCGCAATAGGCCTAGGCCCTGCGCCTTCAGCGGCTGCACTCGCCCTTGAGCGCAGCGGCCGCCAGCATGGGCAGACTCAGCAGGCCCATGCCGCCGCCCTTGAACTCGCCCTTCATGCAGTCGCCCTGGGCGGCCTCGCGCATGCCGCTGGCCAGCGGGTCCTCGCGCTGCGCATGAATCTGGGGCCTGACCAGGCCCTGCCGGGCCGCCGACTGCACGGCCTCGCGGCCTGCGGCCGAGTCCAGCAGGCGGCCCATGGCCCTGGCGCTGCGCGCGGCGTCCGGAGCGGCCTCGGTGTCGGCGAGCACAGGCGCTTGCGCGGCGGCTGTCGCGGCCTGCTCCGTGGCCTTTGCAGCCCCTGCGCTTTGCATTGAAGGCGGTGCGACGGCGGCGGTGTCCGGCCGTCGCGTAGGCGCGGGCGCGGGCGCCGGTCCGGGCCGGGCAGCCGCTGCAGCAGGAGATGGCGCCGGCGCCGGCGTCGGCGTCGAAGTCGGCGTCTCGACCCAGACCACCTGAAGGCGGTGCGCCTCGGCCTGCCCGGTGCCGGGCCGCGCAATGTCCGGGGCCAGACCCTGCCACAGCAGCGCCCCATGCAGCAGCAGCGACAGCAGCAGGCCCGCGATCAGCCGCAGCCGCCCGCTGCTCAAGCCTCGGGCCCTGCCACCCATTCCAGCAGGTCGCCGGGCTGGCACTGGAGCGCCTCGCAGATGCGCTCCAGCGTGTCGAAGCGCACGCCGCGCACCTTGCCGCTCTTGAGCAGGGAAATATTCTGTTCGGTGATGCCGACCATCTCGGCCAGTTCGCGCGAACGCATCTTGCGGCGCGCCAGCATCACATCGAGGTGGACGATGATGGGCATGCTCAGACGAAGCCCGCGTTCTCGTCGGCGATGCGCCGCGCCTGCAGCATTACATGGGCGATGGAGACCAGCACCACGCCGAGCAGGACCAGCAGGCCATCGTGCCAGTACAGGCCCAGCGTGACGAAGCGCTGCCCTGGCGGATTGCCCATGCTGGCGGCCACCGACATCAGCGCGCGCGTGAAGGGCAGGGCCAGCGCGCCCGCCAGCACCGTCCAGGCAAAGCGCATCAGGGCGTGCTGCGCCTGCTGGCCGAAGACACGGCCCTGCAGGTACTCGCCGAACAGTGTCCACAGCTGGCGCAGCGCATACAGGCCGCAGCCCACGGGCAGCAGGCTGACCAGTGCGGTGCGCCAGCGCGCAGCCATGTCCAGCGGCTGGCCGGGCGGCATGCCCAGCAGGCCTTGCGCCTGGCCCGAAAGATCTTGCGGCGACAGCAGGGCGGCTGCCGGCAGGGCCAGCAGCACGACGGCACCGAGGGCAATCAGGATGCGCGCCGCCTGGGAGTGGCGCCTCAGGGCGTTGCCTGCGGCGTGGGGCGTATAGTTCATGGCACAGCCTTGTATTGATGAATCGATAAAAAATTATTGTAAAACGATAAAAAATTCATGCCCAAGAAAAACTCTCATGTCAGCGAGACACCGGCCACCCAACTGCTGCGCGCCCACAAGGTGGAGTTCACCGAGCATCCCTATGAGTACCTGGAACACGGCGGCACCGAGCACAGCGCGGCCAGCCTGGGCCTGGACGAGCACATGGTGGTCAAGACCCTGGTGATGCAGGATCAGGACGCCAGGCCGCTGATCGTGCTCATGCATGGCGACTGCAAGGTCTCCACCAAGAACCTGGCGCGGCAGATCGGGGCCAAGAGCGTGGAGCCCTGCAAGCCCGAAGTCGCCAACCGCCACAGCGGCTACCTGGTCGGCGGCACCTCGCCCTTCGGCACGCGCCGCGACATGCCGGTCTATATCGAAGAGAGCATCCTGGCGCTGCCGCGCATCGCCATCAACGGCGGGCGCCGGGGCTTTCTGGTGCAGCTGGACCCGCAGGTCTGCGTGCGGCTGCTGGATGCACGGCCCGTGCACTGCGCGCTGGCAGAATAGATGCCCTGAAGAAATGAACACGACTTGCGCACACGGGAAGGCGGCCGCCGCCTCCACCGGGTTCGCGCAGGTCCTGATGAAAAACATGTGTCGGCGATCAGGGAGGGCGGGCCATCAGGGCCGGCCGGATCGCGCGCCGGCGCTCCACAGACCGGCCAAGGACTTCAATTGAACGCGCTCTACCCCCTTCTCGCCACCGTGGCGGCCTACCTGATCGGCTCGCTGTCGTTCGCCGTCATCGTCAGCCGGGCCATGGGCCTGAATGATCCGCGCACCTATGGCAGCGGCAACCCCGGCGCCACCAATGTGCTGCGCTCCGGCAGCAAGGCGGCAGCGGCCGTCACCCTGCTGCTGGACGCCGCCAAGGGCTGGCTGCCCGTGGCCCTGGTGCAATGGTTCGGCAGCCGCTTCGGCATGGGAGATGGCACGGTGGCCATGGTGGCGCTGGCTGCCTTCCTGGGCCACCTGTACCCGGTGTTCTTCCGCTTCAAGGGCGGCAAGGGCGTGGCCACGGCCCTGGGCGTGCTGCTGGGCATCAGCGTCTGGCTGGGCCTGGCGGTGGCGCTGACCTGGCTGATCATTGCCGTGTTCTTCCGCTATTCCTCGCTGGCGGCCCTGGTGGCCTCCGTGTTCGCTCCCGTCTACTACCTGCTGTGCAGCGGCGTGGTCTGGTATGCCGAGACACCGATTGCCGCCGCCATCGTCGCCATGGCGGCCCTGCTGATCTGGCGCCACCGCGAGAACATCCAGCGCCTGATGGCCGGCAAGGAATCCAGGCTGGGCAGCAAGAAGGCCGACCCGGCAGCCGCCGCGGCCAAGCCCGGCACGGCCAAAGGCAAGCCGCATTGACCGTCGCCGCCGCGCTGCGCACCACGGGCGCAGCTTGCGTGCGGGGCGTGGCCGGCCGGTCACGCTCCAGGCCCTCTCTTCACTGACGACCTTCACACATGGCATCCAGTCCATCGCAGCGCGTATACCGCGCACCATGCCCCGGCTGCGGCGCGCCCGTGGAATTTGCCAGCGCCCAGGCCAGCTATGCCGTCTGCGAGTTCTGCCGCAGCACCGTGGTGCGCCAGGGCGATGTGCTGCAGCGCCGTGGCTCCATGGCCGAGGTCTTCGAGGACTACAGCCCCCTGCGCATCGGCGCCACGGGCCAGATGCTGCGCAACGGCAAGCCCGAGCACTTCACCCTGGTCGGGCGGCTGCAGCTCAAGAGCGAGGCGGGCGCCTGGAGCGAATGGGTGGCCGCGTTCAGCGATGGCGCGCTGGGCTTCCTGAGCGAGGACAACGGCCAGTTCGTCTGGTCCTGGCCCTGGGAGGCCGAGGCCCTGCGCAACGGGCCGTTCAAGGCCTCCGACTGGCTGCTGGGTTCGCAGCGTGTGCTGGGCGGCAAGAGCTTCACGGTCAGCAGCGTGCAGAACGCGCGGCTGGTATCGGCCCAGGGCGAGCTGGCGCAGCTGCCCGAGCCCGGCACACCGTACCGGCTGGTGGAGCTGCGCAGCGAGCAGGGCCAGGTGCTGTCCGTGGACTTCTCCGTCCAGCCGCCCGCGCTGAGCCTGGGCGAGCGCGTGGTGCTGGACGACCTCAGGATGCAGGGGCTGCGCGACGGCGCCTCGCTCAAGGGTGAGCAGGGCCGGCACTTCAACTGCCCCAAGTGCGGCGCTGTGGTGCCCGTGCGCTTTTCCACCACCAAGAGCCTGAGCTGCCCCAGCTGCGGGTCGCTGGTGGACCTGAGCCAGGGCATTGGCAAGGAATTGGCCTATGCGGAACAGAACGAGCCCGTGCGCCCGGCCATCCCGCTGGGCAGCAAGGGTGTGCTGGAAGGCCAGCAATGGCAGGTGGTGGGCTTTCAGCACCGCATGGGCCAGGAGCCTGGCGACGACGAGAGCTTTGGCTGGGAGGAGTACCTGCTGTTCAACCAGAAGGCCGGCTTCGCATTCCTGGTCGATTCCTCCGATGGCTGGAGCATGGCCCGCGTGACCACGGGCGTGCCCAGGCTCTCCAAGAACCGCAGCACGGCCAAGTACATGGGCCGGCAGTACCAGCTTGAATCGCGCTACACGGCCGAGACCACCTACGCCCTGGGCGAGTTCTACTGGCCCGTGCAGCGCGGCCAGACCACGCGCAATGTGGACTATGTGAGCGCAGGCGCGCAGAACAAGGCCTTCCTGGCCAGCGAGACCGAGAGCGGCGAGACCACCTGGTCGCATGGCAGCGCCGTCTCGGCCACCACGCTGGCAATGGCCTTCGGCCTCAAGCAGTTGCGTGACCGCTCGCAGGTCGGTGTGATGTCGGGCAGCCGCTTCGGGCTGTGGACCATCATCATCGGGCTGCTCATCCTCTGGCTGGTGTTCGTCACCTTGCGCGGCTGCGCATCGCGCCCCAACTGCGACCCCAATACCGACGCCAACTGCAACAGCTACACCCGCAGCAGCGGCGGCTCCTGGGGTGGCTACACCTCGGGCGGCAGCCACAAGTAAACAACGGAGAAACTGATCATGAACTTCGACTGGCTCAACCCCGCCGCCTTCTTCGGCTCGATCCTCTATGCGCTGGTGGGCGTGGTGGTGTTCTGGCTGTGCTTCTTCATCATCGACAAGATCACACCCGTGGACATGTGGGCCGAGATCGTCGAGAAGCACAACAAGGCGCTGGCCATGGTGGTGGCCGCCATGTGCCTGGGCATCAGCATCATCGTCGCTGCCGCCATCCACTGAACGGGGCCGCCTGGCCCCCGCATTCCCCATCTCCTGCCGACACGCAGCCCGCCTGAAAAGGTGCGGCTGCGCTGCGCATGGCGGCGTTGCTGCGTCGCAACAAATTCCTTGTCGATAGTGAGTTTGCAAATGATATTCGTTTGCATTCTAAATAAAATCGCCCCCTTCATTCGAAGAGAGGGTTTCCATGACAGACCATCAAGCTGCCCGCAGGGCAAGGCTTTCAGTGGGTGTGACCGCTGGCATCATCACCACCGCGCTGGCGGGGGCGGTCCATGCCCAGGAGGCCGCCCCAGCCGTTTCAGCCGATCCGGCCCAGGCACAGACGCAGACGCAGCCTCAACAGGCCCACACCCTGCCCACGCTGCAGGTCAACGCCTCCCAGTACGACCCTGACGACGTGCGGCCCGAAGGCGTGACCACGGCGACCAAGACCTACCTGGCGCCCAAGGACATCCCGCAGACCATCGACACGCTGGAGGTCAACAAGTACAAGAGCTACGGCATCAACGACCTGGCCACCATGCTGGACGGCGTTCCCGGCGTGAACACCAGCTACGACATGCGCGGCGAAGGCGTGTACATCCGAGGCTTCAAGGCCGACGAGAGCGACATCTACCGCGACGGCGTGCGCGAGAGCGGCCAGGTGCGCCGCAGCACCGCCAATGTGGAGCGCATCGAGATCCTCAAGGGCCCGGCCTCGGTGCTCTATGGCCGCAGCGCGGGCGGCGGCGTGGTCAACATGGTGAGCAAGCAGGCGCGCTTCGACGCCAAGAGCAGCATCACGCTGCGCGGCGGCTCCTGGGACAACGTGGGCGGCACCATCGACATCAACCGCGTGCTCAACGAGAACGTGGCCGTGCGACTGACGGCCGACCGCGAGCAGGCCCACAGCTTCCGCGAAGGCATACGCAACCGCAACGAGATGGTCTCGCCCAGCATCCTGGTGGACTCGCGCACGGGCTGGCGCTGGACCGGCCAGTACACCTATGACAACGTCTGGCGCGTGCCCGATCGCGGTCCGGTCTATGACCAGCTGCCGGCCGGTGTCTCCATCCGCAAGGGCTTTGCGGCGCCGGGCGACTATGTGGAAGACCGCCTGCGCGTGCTGCGCTCCGACCTGTCCTACGACTTCAACAACCGCTGGAGTCTGCGCTGGGTGGCTAGCAAGCGCGAGGCCAGCCAGGATTTCGACCACTACTTCGCCGGCACCTACCGTGCCGCGACCGGCAAGATCACGCCCAACTACGCCTGGCAGCAGACCCGCAACACCACGCTGTCCAACACGCTGGACCTGACGGGCAAGTTCAGCACGGGCAGCATCCGGCACGATCTGCTGGTGGGCCTGGAGGCCAGCGAGGAAGAGCGCGCGCCACGCGTCGGCCAGCCCGGCAGCACCTTCGCCTATGACCCGTTGCAGCCCATCGTCTGGCCCAGCCGTCCGGCGCAGGGCAAGCCGACCCAGGACAACTATCACAAGGGCAAGGGCCAGGCGCTGTACATGCAGGACCTGGTCAGCCTGACCGAGCAGTGGAAGCTGCTGCTGGGCCTGCGCTACGACAGCTATGACTTCCAGAGCACCAACAAGATCGCCAACCTCACGCGCAAGACCGACGGCAACGGCTTCAGCCCGCGCGTGGGCGTGGTGTGGCAGCCGGTGCGCGAGCACAGCTTCTATGCGTCCTGGAACAAGAGCTATTCGCCCTATGGCGGGCGCGGCATCCTGACCGTGGAAACCGCCGTGGGCGCGGTGCCGGACGACGAGCCCCAGTACTCGCGCCAGTCCGAGGTCGGCGTCAAGAGCGACTGGCTGGGCGGTGCGCTGTCCACCCAGGTCTCCGTCTACCAGCTGGAGAAGTACAACATCCGCTACCGCCCCGATCCCGAGAATGATCCCTACACCTGGGCCATCCGGGGCAAGGACCGTTCGCGCGGCATTGAGTTCAGCGCGGCCGGCCGCGTGGCCGGTTCCTGGTATGTGCGCGGCGGCGTGGCCTTCATGCAGGCCAAGGTGGCTGAAGACGCGCAAAACCCCGCCAACGTGGGCCTGTACCTGCGTGACACGGCCAAGCGCAACGGCAACCTGTTCCTGCGCTATGCGCCCAAGGGACCCTGGTATGGCGAAGTCGGCGTGACCTACACGGGCAGCCGCTTTACCAACGCCGCCAACACGGCCATCCTGCCCGGCTACTCGCGCTGGGATGCGCTGGTGGGCTGGCGCCAGGACGCCTGGACCGTGACCGTGGCCCTGTCCAACCTGTTCGACAAGCAGTACTGGCGCTCCAGCTCCATGCCGGGCGCACCGCGCAGCGTGCTGGTCAGCGCCAACTACCAGTTCTGACGGAACCCCCAGGAGGCGCGCGGCGCCTTCTCCCGTTGCACGGCGCCTCTCGCGCACACGGGGGGCGCATCGCGCACAATACCGGCCGTGCAAACCTCAGCCCCTCTTGCCGGCGCGCAGCCGGCGCGCCCCATCGACATTGCCCTGCTGGTCAGCGTTTTCGTGATCGCGGCTTGCGGCCTGCTCTATGAGTTGGCTGCGGGCGCGCTGGCTTCCTATCTGCTGGGCGATTCCGTCCTGCAGTTCTCCACCATCATCGGCAGCTACCTGTTCGCCATGGGCATAGGCTCCTGGCTGTCGCGCTATTTCGAGGACCACCTGCCTGCGCACTTTCTGCGCATCGAGCTGATGGTGGCCCTGATCGGCGGTGCGTTGCCGGCCACGCTGTTCATTGCCAATGCCTACGCGCCCGGCGCGTTCCGGTTCCTGCTGTACGGCATGGTGCTGGTGGTGGGCACGCTGGTGGGGCTGGAGATTCCGCTGGTGATGCGCATCCTCAAGCGCAATGTGACGCTCAAGGACCTGGTGTCCCAGGTGCTGACCTTCGACTACCTGGGGGCGCTGGCCGTGTCGCTGGCATTTCCGCTGCTGCTGGTGCCCAAGCTGGGCCTGGTGCGCACGGGGCTGCTGTTCGGCTTCATGAATGCGGCGGTGGCGGTGTGGGCGCTGCTGCTGTTTCGGCATGAACTGCGGCGCCCGCGCGCCCATGCCCTGGCCTGCGCGGCCGTGCTGGCCCTGCTGGGCACGGGCATCTGGGGAGCCGACCATCTGACGCGCCTGGCCGACGACCATTTCTACCAGGACCGCATCGTGCTCTCCAGCAGCTCGCCCTACCAGCGCATCGTGGTGACGCAGGGACGCCAGGGCGCGCGGCTGTACCTCAATGGCAACCTGCAGTTCGCGCAAGGCGACGAGTACCGCTACCACGAGGCCCTGGTCCACCCCGTGATGGCCGCGCATGGCGCGCCCAAGCGCGTGGCCGTGCTGGGCGGCGGCGACGGCATGGCTGTGCGCGAGGTGCTCAAGTACCCCTCGGTGGAGTCGGTCACGCTGGTGGAACTGGACCCGGCCATGACCGACCTGTTCAAGGACAACGCCATGCTGCGCCGGCTCAACGGCGATGCGCTCAGCGATGCGCGCGTGCGCATCGTCAACACCGATGCCTTCCACTGGCTGCAGCAGGACCAGGACACCTTCGACGTCGTCATCGTCGATTTCCCCGACCCGACCAATTTCGCCATCGGCAAGCTGTTCACCAACAGCTTCTATGCCTTGCTGGACAAGCGCCTGGCCGCCAGCGGCTATGCCGTGGTGCAGACCACGTCGCCCCTGATCGCGCGCAAGAGCTACTGGACCGTGGTGCAGACCATCGAATCCATCGGCCTGCAGGCCACGCCCTACCACGCCCATGTGCCCAGCTTTGGCGAGTGGGGCTTCGTCATCGCCAGCCACCGGCCCTGGCGCGAGCCCGATGCGCTGCCTGCGGGCCTGCGCTTTCTGAGCGCGCAGACCATGGCGCTGATGTTCGACTTTCCGCTGGACATGGCGCGTGTGCCGGCCGAGGTCAACCGCCTGTCCAACCAGGTGCTGGTCAATACCTACGAACGCGAATGGGGCAGGGTGGAGCGTTGAGCCCCGACCGCCCGTCTTTGTGGAGCCGGCGCCAATGGCTGCAGGGCCTGGCCGGCGGTGCGGCCGCAGGCCTGGCCGGCTGCACGCCAACGCCGCCTCGTCTGGAAGACCTGCCTGGTGGCTTCAGCGG
This sequence comes from Delftia sp. WSY_7, assembly GCF_043104845.1. Taxonomy (NCBI): domain Bacteria; kingdom Pseudomonadati; phylum Pseudomonadota; class Betaproteobacteria; order Burkholderiales; family Comamonadaceae; genus Delftia; species Delftia sp. WSY_7. Next base: position 190,876 of record NZ_JBICLB010000040.1, read on the forward strand.
CGTGGCGCTGGAGCGCGGCCATGCCTTGCGCGCGTTCTGGCAGCGATTGGGCCAGGGCCTGGCGCTGCCGGCGCCGGCCGTGGTGCACCGTGCCAACGTGGTGATTGCCGGTGGCGGCATGGCGGGCCTGGCGGCTGCGCGGGCGCTGGAGCTGTCTGGGGTGCAGGGTGTGGCACTGCTGGACACGCAGCCGGCCATGGGCGGAAACAGCCAGGGCGGCAGCATGTCCGGGCTGGCCTGTCCTTTGGGCGCCCACTATCTGCCCTTGCCTGGCGACGATGCATCCGAGGTCCAGGACTGGCTCGAGGCCCTGGGCCTGCGCCAGCGCCGCGCAGGCCGCTGGCAGTACGACGAGCGCCATCTGTGCCACAGCCCGCAGGAGCGCCTGTTCTGGCAGGGCGCCTGGCATGAGGGCCTGCTGCCCGTCGATGGCGTGGCGCCGCGCACGCTGGAGCAGTACGAACTCTGTGCGCGCAGCGTGGCCCAGGAGATGGACAGGTCGCCCTTTGCCATGCCGTCCATCCGTGTCTGGCAGCGCGAGGGCCGGCTGCCCGCCGCCCATGCCGCGCTGGACGGCCAGACCATGCAGGCCTGGCTGGTCCAGCAGGGCATCGATGATGCGCAGCTGATCTGGTATCTGGAGTACTGCTGCCGCGACGATTTCGGCGCGGGCCTGGCGCGGGTGTCGGCCTGGGCGGGCCTGCACTATTTCGCCAGCCGCCACGGCTTCTCGGCCCCGCGCCGCCAGGATGAGCGCACGCCCGAAGACGCGGGTGATGCCGTGCTGACCTGGCCCCAGGGCAATGGCTGGCTGTCGCAGCAACTGGTGGCCGGGCTGGGCTCCACCGACCTGCAGACCGATTGCAGCGTGCTATCCATTGCCGAGAGTGCCGATGGCGTGGAGATCGACGTCTACCACCACGGTCGCCAGCAGCACGAGCGCTGGCTGGCCGCGCGCTGCATCGTGGCCCTGCCCAGCTTCATCGCGGCACGCGTGGTGCGCGATGCGCCGGACTTCCTGCGCGCGGTGGCGGGCCGGCTGGACTGGGCGCCCTGGCTGGTGGCCAACATCCATCTGCAGCGGCCGCTGGCCGACCGGCCCGGCGCCGATCCGGCCTGGGACAACGTGCTGTTTGCCGATCCGAATGCGGGCGGCCTGGGCTACGTGGACGCGGGCCACCAGGGCCTGGACCGGCTCACGCCCCGGCCCACGGTGCTCAGCTACTACCAGGCGCTGGGCGACTGGCCTGACGGGCGCGCCCAACTGCTGGGCCAGCCCTTCGGCTTCTGGCGGGACCGCATCGTCGGCAGCCTGCTCGTTCCCCATCCCGACCTGCTGCACAAGGCCACGCGCATGGAGATCACGCGCTACGGCCACGCCATGGCCATACCCCGGCCCGGTGACCAGCAGCTGCTCAGCCAGGTAGCGCTGCAGTCGCTGCACCGGGGGCGCAGCGCGCTGTGCGCCGGCGAGCGCGTGGCCCTGCTGCCCACGCCGGGCACGCGCCGCCTGTGGTTCGCGCATTCCGACTGGGCCGGCTATTCGGTGCTGGAGGAGGCCTTCACGCGTGGCCACCATGCGGGCCTGTGGGCTGGCGCGCGGACCTGACACGGGCCGCGGCGCCGGTGTCGCGCGCTTCAGGCGCCAGATCGTTCAGACAGGCCCGGGCATCTGCACCATGCGGTACAGCGACTGGCTGCCGCGTGCGGCCAGCACGCCCAGCTGGGCCAACGTGCGCGGGTCCAGCTCCAGCGTGATGGCGGCGCGCGCCAGTGCCGAGCGGATGCGGGGGCCGTCCTCGCCTTCATGGATGACGGGCGGATACAGGCTCGCGCCGTCGGCGCCGATCACGCTGGCCACCAGCGGCGGCTGCGGCGGCTCGCCACGGCGCAGCACCACGGCGATGTCACCGTTGTCCAGCCGCACATAGGTGCCCGGCGGGCACAGGCCCACGGCGCGCACCAGCGCGAAGCCCACCTCGTCGGAGTAGCGCTGCTGCTGGGTGAGCGCGCGCAGCGACTCGGCGGCGCTGCGGCCTTCGCGTGACTTGCGCGGGCTGATCAGGGCGGCGTAGCGGTCCACCGTGCCCAGGATGCGGACCAGCCGCTGCACGGGCGCCAGCGTGGACAGCGGCTGCTGCGGCACGGCCTCGTGGTGGTGGCCCACCAGCTCCAGCCACAGCGCATCGTTGACGAACAGCCGCGCCAGCAGGGCCTGGCTGTGCAGCGGGTGGCGCTGCACGGCCTGCTGCTGGGCGGGGGTCAGCGGCTCGCGCTGCAGCGCCAGTTCGTCCTGCAGCGCGTTCATGCCGATGTTCATGGTCAGTGCGCCATACACCAGGGTGCGGTGTTCGGACTCGTCCAGGCGCAGCTCGCGCGCCAGCACATGGCACAGGCAGGCGCAGACCAGGGCATGGGAGGCGCTGTAGCCCACGGTGGACGAGCAGGCGCGCTGGAACATCAGGTACAGCGCGGCATCGCTGTCGTGGGCGATCAGCTCCTGCAGCCACAGGTCGATCTGCTGCAGCTTGACCAGGAAGCCCTGCACCTGCAGCGGCGCGGACAGCAGCACGGACAGTGCGGCCTCCAGGTCGGACCACAGGCCCAGCAGGTCTTCGTAGGAATCGTCGGGGCGTCGGCTCATCGTTGGCGGGGTGCGGGAAGCGGGGCGCATGCAGGCCGCATCAGCGCCGCTCCAGCACCATCTCGCTGCCCTGGCGGGTCATCTGGACGTGGGCAAGAAAGCTGTTGCCCAGCAGCACATAGGGCATGGGAAGAGGGGCGACCACGGCGTCCACACCGAAGACCTCGACATCGCCCACGCGCACCGAATCCAGCCGCAGGCGCCAGCCCTGGGCATCGCCGTTGGCGGTGCGCATCATCACCGGCTGGCCCTTGAGAAAGGGCAGGCCCATGCGTTCGGCGTCGGACCGGCCGATGGCGACCGAGCTGGCGCCCGTGTCCACCATGTAGACCATGGTCTTGCCATTGATCTGGCCGCGTTCGATGAAGTGCCCCCGGTTGTCGGCCTTGAGCACCACGCGCCGGCCGAGCGCGGGATCGCCCGCCGCCGCGCCCCGGCCGCCCAGGCTGATGGGCGCCTCGCCCAGGCGCAATGTCTGGCGGCGGCCCTTGATTTCCACCTCGGCCGTGTCACCCGATACCTGCAGCACGCGCACGTCCTGCAGGCTTTCGCCCGCCGCCAGCGCGCGCGGCGTGCCGCCGTCTATGACCAGCAAGGCCTTGCTGCCCAGCACGCCGCTGAGCGCCACGGACTGCGCCGTCGCCGATGGTGGAGCCAGCGCGGCCGCTGCGGCCAGGCTCAGAAGTACGGCACGTAGGTGGCGCATGGGGTGGCTTGTGGCGCAGAGGCGGGTGCCAGGCGATCAGTCGCGGAAGTTGTTGAAGGACAGGGGATGGTCGGCCAGGTCCTTGCGGATCAGGGCCATGGCGGCCTGCAGGTCGTCGCGCTTGGCGCCGGTGACGCGCACGGCGTCGCCCTGGATGGCGGCCTGCACCTTGAGCTTGCTGTCCTTGATCAGCTTTTGCAGCTTCTTGCCCAGCTCGGCCTCGATGCCGTTCTTGACCTTGATGGTCTGCTTGAGCTTGTCGCCGCCGATCTTCTGGGCCTTCTGGATGTCCAGGAAGCGCACGTCCACGCTGCGCTTGGTCAGCTTGTTGCGCAGGATGTCCTCGACCTGCTGCAGCTGGAAGTCGGCATCGCCGAACAGCGTGATTTCCTTGTCCTTGAGCTCGATGGCGGCCGAGGTGCCCTTGAAGTCGAAGCGTGTGCCGATTTCCTTGGCGGTGTTCTCCACGGCGTTCTTCACTTCGACGAAGTCGGCTTCGCACACGGTGTCAAAAGAAGGCATGGCAAATATTTCCTGTAAATGTTCTGAAAAAGTACCGCAGCGCGCGGCCGGGCGATGCGGGCGCGGGGCCGGCGGCGCAGGGAGGCGGTGCGACAATCCGGTCGATGTTAGTCGAGAAAAATGTTCCGCTGCAGCATTGCAACAGCTTCGGTATCGCCGCCCGTGCCCACACCCTGGTGCGCGTGCGCAGCGACGAGGACGTGCGCCATTTCCTGGCCGATCCGCTGTGGGGCCGCCAGCCCGTGTTCGTGCTGGGCGGCGGCAGCAATGTGGTGATCACGGGCGACGTCGATCCCGTGGTCCTCAAGATGGAGATAGCGGGCATGCGCCTGCTGCGCGAGACCGATCGCCACTGGATCGTCGAGGCCGGTGCCGGCGAGCGCTGGCACGACCTGGTGGCCTGGACCCTGTCGCAGGGCTACGGCGGCCTGGAGAACATGGCGCTGATTCCCGGCACCGTGGGCGCGTCGCCGGTGCAGAACATCGGCGCCTACGGATTGGAGCTGCAGGACCGGTTCGAGTCGCTGGATGCCATCGACCTGGCCACGGGGGAGTCCTTCACGCTGGATGCCGCGCAATGCGCCTTCGGCTACCGCGACTCGGTGTTCAAGCATGCGCCGGCCGAGCCCACGCCCGTGGCGCGTGCGCGCATGAAGGGCGTGCCGCCGCGCGGCATGGGCCTCAAGGGCCGCGCCGTGATCACGCGCGTGCGCCTGGCCCTGCCCAAGGACTGGAAGCCCGGCCTGGGCTACCTGGACCTGCAGCGCCGCCAGGCCGAGGCGGGCGTGGCCGAGCCCACGGCCCGCCAGATCTTCGACTGGGTCTGCGAGATCCGCCGCGCCAAGCTGCCCGATCCGGAGCACATCGGCAACGCGGGCAGCTTCTTCAAGAACCCGACGGTGACGCCCGAGCAGTGCGCCGACATCATTGCGCGCGAGCCCCGCATCGTGCACTACCCCATGGACGACGGCTCCATCAAGCTGGCCGCCGGCTGGCTGATCGATGCCTGCGGCTGGAAGGGCAAGTCCATGGGCCGCGCCGGGGTGTATGACAAGCAGGCCCTGGTGCTGGTCAACCGGGGCGACCGGCACAGCGTGGACAGCAGCGTCACGGGCGGCGAGGTCATGACGCTGGCCGGAGCGATACAGACCAGCGTCTACGAGCGATTCGGCATCCGCCTGGAGCCCGAGCCCGTCGTGGTCTGAGCGGCCTTGGGCGGTCCTTGGGCGGTTCTTGAGGGGCACGGCGGCAAAAAAACAGCGGCCCGCAGGGCATTGCCGCCTGCGGGCCGCTGCGCATCAGCGCCTCAGTGGGCGGAGCGACTGCGCCAGTCCATATAGTCCTTGTCGGTCATCAGCACCCACAGCGCGAGCACCAGCACCACGATGCCCGACACCACGGCATTGCGCATGGCGTCCATCTGGCCGGCAAAGCCCAGCACCCAGGGCGAGATCACCATCCACAGACCCAGCAGGCCTTCGGTCCATTCCTCCCACGCGCGGGGCATGAAGATGGCTCCCAGCGCAGCGGCAATCAGCGCCAGTCCGATGACCACGCCGTTGGCCGTGGGCGCCATCTGGTCCTGGAACCCCAGCACCCAGGGCGAGACTGCCAACCAGACTCCCAGCAGGACGTTGAGCGGGTCCTGCCAATGCTTCATGTATTTCATGGCTGCACCTCCTGCCGCCACGACGAATGAGGGCGGCAGCTGGTTGGATCAAGGGCGCAGCATGCAGGTTCCATGAGGATTTTTGCGAAAGTGCATGCTTACCATGGCATCTCGCCCTTGTTCACCTTGGCGCCGATGTCCAGCGACAGCGCCATGCCGGCCTGCGGGTAGGCCTGCTTCATGGCACCGATCAGCTCGGCGCTGTTGCCCGCCTTGGCGGCGGCGGCCTCGAAACGCTGGAGATAGTCGCGTGTATAGGCGATGGCGCTGGCGTCCATGGCCGTGCCGGCCTGCATGTGGCCGGGCACGACGACAGCGGGCTTGAGGGCCTGCATCTCGTCCAGCTGCGCCAGCCAGGCCTTGCGCTCGGCGCTCTTTTGCGTGTCCGCTGTCCAGACATGCAGGTTGCCGAACACGCCCACGTTGCCGACGATGGCCTGCAGCGCAGGCACCCAGACATAGGGGCGGTGGGCCAGCGGGCCGGTGGTGCCGCGCAGCTCCAGCGCCTGGCCGTCCACCATCACCGTATTGCCTTGCAGGGCCTCGGGCAGCACGGGATGGCTGGGGGCGTTGGCGCCCATCTTGGGGCCCCAGAAGGCCAGCTTGCCCTGCAGCTTGGACTCGATCTTCTCGCGCACGGCCGGCGTGGCCACCACCTTGGCCTGCGGGAACAGGCTCTTGAGCACTTCGGCGCCGAAGTAGTAGTCGGGGTCGGCATTGCTGATGAGGATGGTGGTCAGCTGCTTGCCGCTGTCCAGCACATTGGCGGCAATGCGCAGGCCGTCGGCGCGGGTGAAGCCGCTGTCCACGACCACGGCCTCCTTGGCGCCGGTGATCAGGGTGGAGGTCACGGCAAAGCTGTGTTCGTCGGCCTGGTAGACCTTCATCTGCAGCGGGGCGGGCGCCTGGGCGTGGGACAGGCCGGCCGACAGGGCCAGGGTGAGCGAAAGCAAGGTGGTGCGAAGCATGTCGATTTCCTTTGAAAAAAGCACAAGACAGAAACGGGTGGCAGCGCCGTGCTGCCATGGGTGGTACTTTAGTTTTTGAAATCGAGCAGATAAACGGCAAAATATGCGCTTGTTTGTTGCAGAAATCGAGCATATCCATGGACCGATTGCTGGCGATGCAGGTGTTTGCCACGGTGGCCGAATGCGGCAGCTTCACGGCGGCGGCCGAGCGGCTGGACCTGTCGCGCGCCATGGCCACGCGCCATGTGGAGTCGCTGGAGCAGTGGCTGGGCGCGCGCCTGCTGCACCGCACCACGCGCCGTGTCTCGCTCACCGATGCCGGTGCGCAGTGCCTGCGCTACAGCCAGCAGATGCTGGCCCTGGCCGATGAGGTGCAAGGCGAGATGCGCGCCGGCGACAGCCAGTTGCGCGGCCTGCTGCGCGTGACCTGCAGCATGTCCTTCGGCCATGCGCAGATGGCGCCGGCCATTGCGCAGTTCATGCGGCTGCACCCGCACCTCAAGATCGACCTGCTGGTGGACGACGGCGCGCTGGACCTGGTGCAGCAGCGCATCGACCTGGCCATACGCATCAGCGCTGATCCGGGCGCCGCACTCATCGCCCGGCCGCTGGCCGTGTGCGAATCGGTGCTGGTGGCCTCGACCGCCTATCTGGATGCGGCTGGCCGGCCGCAGGCACCGGCCCAGCTGCAGGCGCACCGCTGCCTGGGACACATGCGCGTGGGGCGCAATGTCTGGCAATTGACTCGCCGTGACGATGAAGGCGATGAGCAGCAGATCGCCGTCACCACCTGGTTCAACGCCAACGAAGCCACCGTGCTGGCCGCCGCTGCCGTCGAAGGCGCCGGCATTGCCTTGCAGCCAACCTACCTGGTCCAGCCCATGCTGCAAAACGGCCAGTTGGAGCTGGTGCTGCCCGACTGGCGCCCGCAGCCGCTGACCGTGCATGCGCTGTACAGCTCGCGCCGCCATCTGCCGGTGGCCGTGCGTGCGCTGCTGGATTTTCTCGTGCAGCGTTTCGAGGGCGCGCACTGGTAGCAGGGGCGTAAAAAAGCCGCCTTGCGGCGGCTTGTGGGATGCAAGTGTGCGATTTTCTGGCCCATGGCGTCGCGTGCTTGGCGGGCGCGTCCCATGCCAGGGACGCCGAGCAAGGGCCGCCCCGCAGCGAGGGCGTCGTCCCCCTCCCTCGCGAAGCGAGTAGAGAGGCGCCGTGCAACGGGGGGAAGCGGCGTCAGCCGCTCAGGGGGTGTAGGTCATTCCTTGCCGCCCAATTGGGGCAGGGCGGTGCTGGTGCCCAGGGACAGCAGGCCGGCCTTGGCGTAGATGGCCAGCTTGTCGCGGGTGTCCATCAGGTCCAGGTTGCGCATGGTCAGCTGGCCGATGCGGTCGGCGGGGCTGAAGGGCGCGTCCTCGACCTTTTCCATCGACAGGCGCTCGGGCGCATAGGTCAGGTTGGGCGATTCGGTGTTCAGGATGGAGTAGTCATTGCCGCGGCGCAGCTCCAGCGTCACGGTGCCGGTCACGGCGCGGGCCACCCAGCGTTGGGCGGTTTCGCGCAGCATGATGGCCTGCGGGTCGAACCAGCGGCCCTGGTACAGCAGGCGGCCCAGGCGCAGGCCGTTGATGCGGTACTGCTCGATGGTGTCCTCGTTGTGGATGCCGGTCACCAGGCGCTCGTAGGCGATGTGCAGCAGGGCCATGCCGGGGGCTTCGTAGATGCCGCGGCTCTTGGCTTCGATGATGCGGTTCTCGATCTGGTCGCTCATGCCCAGGCCGTGGCGGCCACCGATGCGGTTGGCTTCCAGGAACAGCTCCACGGGATCGGCGATTTCCTTGCCATTGAGGGCCACGGGGCGGCCTTCTTCGAAGGTCACCGACACTTCCTCGGCCTTGACCTCGACCTCGGGCTTCCAGAACGCCACGCCCATGATGGGGTTGACGATGCGGATGCCGCTGTTCAGGAACTCCAGGTCCTTGGCTTCGTGCGTGGCGCCCAGCATGTTGCTGTCGGTCGAGTAGGCCTTCTCGGCGCTCATCTTGTAGCCGAAGCCTTCCTTGGTCATGAAGGCCGACATCTCGGCGCGGCCGCCCAGCTCGTCGATGAAGGTCTGGTCCAGCCAGGGCTTGTAGATCTTCAGAGCGGGGTTGGTCAGCAGGCCGTAGCGGTAGAAGCGCTCGATGTCGTTGCCCTTGAAGGTCGAGCCGTCACCCCAGATGTTGACGTCGTCTTCCTTCATGGCGGCCACCAGCATGGTGCCGGTCACGGCACGGCCCAGGGGCGTGGTGTTGAAATAGGTGATGCCGCCCGTGGAGATGTGGAAGGCGCCGGCCTGGATGGCGGCAATGCCTTCGCCGGCCAGCTGCGCGCGGCAGTCGATCAGGCGGGCCTGCTCGGCGCCGTACTCCATGGCCTTGCGGGGGATTTCGTCGTAGTCGGCCTCGTCGGGCTGGCCCAGGTTGGCCGTGTAGGCGTAGGGCAGGGCGCCCTTGTTCTTCATCCAGCGCAGGGCGGCGCTGGTGTCCAGGCCGCCCGAGAAGGCGATGCCGACCTTTTGGCCGACGGGGACGTTTTGCAGGATGGTTTCCATACGATGCTTCTCTCAATAACGATGGCGGCTGGCGTGCTGGACGCGGCTGCCGGAAAACACGGAAGGCGCCTGGGCGCCGTCAGGTCGAATGCGTCGGTCTGCCCAGGCGCTCAGGCACTCTTAGGCGTAGTGGCAGATGTAGTGGTAGGCCTCGGTCACGCGGATGTCGAACTTGGAGTTCGCAGGCACCTGGAAGGACTCGCCGGCCTTGGAGGTCAGCCACTGGTCCGAGCCGTCGAGCTTGTACTCGCAGGAACCAGCCACGCATTCCATGATCTCGGCGGCGGCCGTGCCGAAGGTCAGCTGGCTGGGCAGCACCACGCCGGCAGACTTCTTCGTGCCATCGGCCAGCGTGAAGCCGTGGCTGATGCATTTGCCGTCGAAATAGACATTGGCCTTGGTGGTCAGGGTGATGCCAGAGATGGTTTCGGTGGTCATGGAAGCTGGGCAGAGGGTGGACTAAACCGCCCATTTTAGGCCAGCACCCGGCCGCTGCCCGTACGTGCTGGCCGCCGCCATGCAAAAAGCCCCTTGTCGGGGCTTGCGGGGCGAGCGCATGGCGGCCTCAGCGGCGCCAGCCGTGGCGGTAGCCGCCGCGCCAGCCGTGATAGCTGGGGCGCGAGGCGTAGTACACGCCGGCAGCAAGGGCTGCTCCAATCACCACGGGGGCCACATAGTCACCGGCCGAATACACGGGCTGCACAGGCTGGGGGGTGTAGTAGCCACCGCCGTCGTAGTAGTTGTTCTGGTAGACCACGGGCGGCGGCACGGGTGCGGTGGAGTACGCGGCCTGGGGCGGCTGGTTGGTGCCGTAGTAGCCGTTGCTGCCATAGGCCGCGCTGTTGGCGGCGGGCTGCACGCTCAGCGCGATCCAGTCACCGGGCGGCGTGGTGGTGCGCGTCGTGTAGTTGCGGCCTGCGTACTCGTAGACCACGTCATAGGCCACGGCGCGGTTCTGGTAGTAGGTCTGGGTGGTGCAGTTGCGCACCGTCTGGTACTGGGGCTGGCCCGTGGCCTCGGCCTGGTTGCCCAGCATGGCGCCGCCGATCACGCCGGCCGCCGTGGCGGCCGCGCGTCCGCCGCCATGGCCGATGGCATTGCCGACCACGCCGCCCGCCAGGGCACCCAGAACGGCGCCCGCGCCCGAGGTGCGCTGGCCGGTATAGACGTTTTCATCGCGGCAGACCTGCTGGGGCACGGCCACCTGCTGGGTCACCGGGGTCACCGACAGCACCCGGCCTTGCTCCTGGGCCAGGGCCACGGTGGCGGTCGTGGCCGCCAGCGTCAAAAGAACCAGGGATTTCATGATTGCACTCCTGTTGCGCTGGCGGTATTTCCTGCCAGGCTCCATGCAAGTGTATTCCTCGGGCCTGGAAAGCAGTTTGCGGTCGCGTAAATCCACGTAATAAGCTGTTCCAGGCCTGATGGCAGAGTCAGCGCTTGCCCCCGTGGGCCATCTCTGCCCAGGCGTCGGGCGCAAAACCCACGGTGATGCGTCCCTGCGGCCATTGGACGACCGGGCGCTTGATGACGCTGGGCTGCTGCTGCATGAGGGCTGCGGCACCGGCCGCATCCTGGGCGGCGGCCTGGGTGTCGGCATCGAGCTTGCGCCACGTCGTGCCTTGGCGGTTGAGCAGCTTTTCCCAGCCGACAGCCTGCATCCAGGCGGGCAACTGCTCGGCGGGAACACCCTGTTTCTTGAAGTCGTGGAATTCGTAGGCGATGCCCTGGTCGGTGAGCCAGGCGCGGGCCTTCTTGACGGTGTCGCAGTTGGGAATGCCGTAGAGCGTCACAGTGTTTGCAGTGGTCATGATTGGTTGCAGTTGCCGCAGTCAATGGATGGCGAGGACCCCATAAGGACACTGTCCCTGGGTAACAATAGCGCGCAGTATGCACACCTCATTTCCCACATTGGATGCATGGCTCGCCTATTGCGAGCGCCTGCACCCCAAGAATATTGCGCTGGGCCTGGATCGCGTGCGCGAAGTTGCCCAGCGCCTGGACCTGCGTTTCGACTGCCCCGTGATCACGGTGGCGGGCACCAACGGCAAGGGCTCGACCTGCGCCATGCTGGAGGCCGTGGCGCTGCAATCGGGCTTTCGCCCCGGCGTCTACACATCGCCGCATCTGGTGCATTTCGAGGAACGCTGCCGCGTGGGCGGCGAGATCGTGAAGGCTGCCGAGCTGCTGCCGCAGTTCGAGGCCGTGGAGCAGGCGCGCGTGCAGGGCACGGAAGTGGCGCTCACCTATTTCGAGTTCACCACGCTGGCCATCCTGCGGCTGATGAGCCAGTCCAGGCTGGATGTGGCGATTCTCGAGGTGGGCCTGGGCGGGCGGCTGGATGCCACCAATGTGATCGACGCCGATTGCGCCGTCATCACCAGCATCGACATCGACCACGTGGAATTCCTGGGGCCGGACCGCGAGAGCATCGGCCGCGAGAAGGCCGGCATCATGCGCGCCGGCCGGCCGGTGGTGGTCAGCGATCCCATGCCGCCGCAAAGCGTGCTGGACCATGCACAGGCCATTGGTGCCGATCTCTGGCGCCTGGGCCAGGACTTCAACTTCTCGGGCGACAAGCAGCAGTGGGGCTGGGCCGGACGTGGGCGGCGCTATGCCGGTCTGGCCTATCCGGCGCTGCGCGGCGCCAACCAGCTGGTCAATGCATCGGGTGCGCTGGCCGCGCTCGAAGCCATCCGCAGCCGCCTCCCCGTCACGGCCCAGGCCGTTCGCACGGGGCTGGCCATGGTCGAGCTGCCGGGCCGTTTCCAGATCATTCCGGGCCAGCCCACGCTGGTGCTAGATGTTGCGCACAACCCGCATTCGGTGGCGGCGCTGACGGCCAACCTCGATGCCATGGGCTACTTTCCCTGCACGCATGCGGTCTTCGGCGCCATGCACGACAAGGACCTGGCCCCCATGCTGGCCAGGATTGCCCCGCTGATCGACCGCTGGTATCTCACCGACCTGCCCACGCCGCGCGCCGAGAGCGCCGAGGTGCTGCGCCAGAAGATCGAAGCCCTGCCGCCCGCGCCGGGCGTGCCGCGCGAGATCTCGCTGGCCACCTTCGCAAACCCGCAGCTGGCGCTGGATGCCGCGGTTCTTGCAGCAGGTCCCACTGATAGAATCGTGGTCTTTGGCTCGTTCTTCACGGTGGGCGGCGTGCTGCAGGACGGCCCGCCCCGGCTGAACGCCAAGCATCTGGGCACCTGAATCCAGTGATCCGCACCGCAAACGGCCATCGTGGCTGCCTGTGGTGGCCGATCTGAACGAGTCCGCACTCCATGGCATTTTTCAATTTTCGTTGGCCCGGCAAAAAAGACGACGGTGATTCGTCGTCCGCATCGAGGCGGCCCACACGGCTGGGACAGGCGGAAAGCGTCGATGTCATGCGCCGCCGGGCGCGCCACCGCCTCATCGGCGCGGCCGTGCTGGTCCTGGCGGGCGTGGTGGGATTCCCCCTGCTGTTCGACACCCAGCCGCGTCCGATTCCCGTGGACATCCCCATCGAGATTCCCGACCGCGACAAGGTCGCTCCTCTGGTCGTGCCCGGCGCCAATGCCGTGGACGCCCATCCGCACCAGGGCGCCGCATCCCCGGCAGGCCGCGTGCCGGCCCAGGCCTCGCTGGGCGCCGACGAGGAAGAGGTTCCCATGGGCAGGCCTTCCGTGCCCGTGGCGCCGGCCGTCTCGCAGGTGGCTCCGGTCAAGCCGGAAGCAAAGCCCGAGACCCGGCCGGAGGCAAAGCCTGAGCCCAAGCCCGCCGCCAAGCCTGAGACCAAACCCGAGCCCAAGCCGGAACCCAGGCCCAAGCCCGAGCCGGCCAAACCCGAACACAAGCCGGAGCCCAAGCCCGAACCCAAACCCGAGCCGAAGCCAAAGCCCGAACCCAAGCCCGAGCCGTCCAGGAGCGACGACGCCGCGCGTGCCCGGGCCCTGCTGGAAGGTCGCAGCGCACCGGCGGCTGCTGCGGCGACGGACGAGCGCTTCATCGTGCAGGTCGGCGCCTTCTCCGATGCCGGCAAGGCCCAGGAAATCCGCGCCAAGCTGGAGCTGGCGGGCCTGAAGACTTTCACGCAGGTGGTGGACACCAAGGACGGCAAGCGCACGCGTGTGCGTGTGGGCCCGTTCAACGGCCGTGCCGAGGCCGACAAGGCGGCGGCGCGCGTCAAGGGCCAGGGCCTGCCGGCGTCGGTGCTCAAGCTCTGAGGCGGTGACGTACATCTTGCAAAGCAGCACAGGCGCACAGAGATAGCGTATGTCCACGGTGGACTGGGTTTTGCTGGCCTGCGTGCTGGCATCGATGCTGCTAGGCGCCTGGCGCGGGCTGGTGTATGAGGTGCTGTCGCTGCTCGGCTGGCTGGTGGCCTTCGTCGTGGCCCGCATCTGGGCTGCCGACGTGGCGCTGTGGCTGCCCATGCAGGACTGGGACATGCAGCTGCGCTATGCCGCAGGCTTTGTGCTGTTGTTCGTGCTGGCGCTGTTCGGCTGGGGCCTGGTGTCCTGGCTGTCGCGCCGGCTGATCGAGGCGGTGGGCCTGAGGCCCGTGGACCGCACGCTGGGCGCGCTGTTCGGCGTGCTGCGCGGGGCGCTGCTGGCCCTGGTGGCAACGATGGTGATCAGCTACACGCCGCTGCACCAGGGACAGTGGTGGCAGGATTCAGCCCTGGCGCCGTGGCTGATGCAGGCGCTGGCTGCGGTTTTGCCGCAGCTGCCGCAGGAATGGGGACGCTATCTGCCGGCTGCATGACAAGGCGCTGCAGCGCAGGAGTCGGCTGGCAGAAACAGTTTGGATAGAGAAATCGGGCGCAGGCGTGGCCAATGGGTGGCTGCTACGGCCCAGACAGCGAAGGGCGACCTTCGCAAACGGATGGAACGCAACTATGTGTGGAATCGTTGGTGTAGTCAGCACCGCGCCCGTGAATCAACTGATCTATGACGCCCTGCTGCTGCTGCAGCACCGTGGACAGGATGCCGCCGGCATCGTGACCCAGCAGGAGCGCAAGTTCTTCATGCACAAGGCCAAGGGCATGGTGCGCGACGTGTTCCGCACCCGCAACATGCGCGCCCTGCCGGGCACGGTGGGCCTGGGCCAGGTGCGCTACCCGACGGCCGGCAACGCGACCAGCGAGGAAGAGGCCCAGCCCTTCTACGTGAACGCGCCCTTCGGCATCGTCATGGTGCACAACGGCAACCTCACCAACGCCAAGCAGCTGCGCGAGGAACTGTCGGACACCGACCACCGCCACACCAACACCGAGAGCGACTCCGAAGTCCTGCTCAACGTGCTGGCCCACGAGCTGGCCCGCGCCAGCAGCGGCGCACCGCTCAAGAGCGAAGACGTCTTCCAGGCCGTCAGCGCCGTGCACAAGCGCATCAAGGGCTCGTACGCCGTGATCGCGCTGATTGCGGGCTACGGCCTGCTGGCCTTCCGCGACCCCTTCGGCATCCGTCCCCTGTGCATGGGCCGCAGCGCCGACGGCACGGTGATGCTGGCCAGCGAATCCGTGGCCCTGGAAGGCACGCTGCACCAGCTCGAGCGCGATGTCGCTCCGGGTGAAGCCGTGTTCGTGCACAGCGACGGCCAGGTCGAAACCCGCCAGTGCGCCGAAAAGAGCGAGCTGCACCCCTGCGTGTTCGAGTACGTGTACCTGGCCCGTCCGGACTCGGTGCTCGACGGCATCTCCGTCTACCAGGCGCGCCTGAACATGGGCGAGACGCTGGCCAAGCGCGTGGTCTCCACCGTGCCGCCCAACGAGATCGACGCCATCATCCCGATTCCGGAATCCAGCCGGCCCAGCGCCATGCAGCTGGCCCAGCTGCTGGGCATCCCCTACCGCGAAGGCTTCGTCAAGAACCGCTACGTGGGCCGCACCTTCATCATGCCGGGCCAGGCCTCGCGCAAGAAATCCGTGCGCCAGAAGCTCAACGCCATCGGCAGCGAGTTCAAGGGCCGCAAGGTGCTGCTGGTGGACGACTCCATCGTGCGCGGCACCACCTCCAAGGAAATCGTGCAGATGGCGCGTGACGCCGGCGCCGTCAAGGTCTACCTGGCCTCGGCCGCTCCTCCGGTGCGCCATCCCAACGTCTACGGCATCGACATGCCCACGCGCGCCGAACTGGTGGCGCATGGCCGCACGGTCGAGGAAATCCGCCAGGTCATCGGCGCCGACGCGCTGATCTACCAGGACGTGGCCGCCATGAAGCAGACCGTGGGCAAGATCAACCCGCAGGTGCAGGGCTTCGAGGCCTCGTGCTTCGACGGCGTCTACATCACGGGCGACATCTCCGAGGACGAGGTCACGGCGCTCAACGAGGGGCGTAACCGGGGCGGGGAGGAAGAGGCCAGCGATGCGTCGCGTCTGTCCCTGCCCAATGCCCAGGAAGCCTGAGCGCCAGGGCATTCAGTGACAATGTCGGGCGGGCCTGTGGCCCGCCTTTTTTGACAAATGAGCTAAAAGCGCTGGTGCTGGAGAGTCCAGGGCCGCAAGGCCCTGGAAGCCGCCAGGTGACAAGTGCTTCTAGCTCCTTTTTTCCGGGCACCGCCACCGCTGGCGGGCTGCGCCCGATCCCCAAGGACCATCAACGTGACCAACAAGACACTTCCCGAAGGCCTGCATCCCGATACGCTGGCCCTGCGCGTGGGCGTGGAGCGAAGCCAGTGGGGTGAGCACAGCGAAGCCCTGTACATGACCAGCAGCTTCGTGCAGCCCGACTGTGCAACGGCCGCACGCCGCTTCGCCAATGAAGAGCCCGGCTACACCTACAGCCGCACCTCCAACCCCACGGTCACCAGCTTCGAGCAGCGCCTGGCCGCCATGGAGGGCACGGAATGCGCGGTGGCCACGTCCACGGGCATGTCGGCCATCTTGCTGGTGGCGCTGACCACGCTCAAGGCCGGCGACCATGTGATCTGCTCGCAGTCCATGTTCGGCTCCACCATCAAGCTGCTGGGCGGCGAGATGGCGCGCTTCGGCGTGGAGACCAGCTTTGTCTCGCAGACCGATGTGCAGGCCTGGAAGGCGGCCATCCGTCCCAACACGCGCCTTCTGTTCGCCGAGACGCCGACCAACCCGCTGACCGACCTGTGCGACATCGCCGCGCTGGCCGAGCTGGCGCACGCCCATGGCGCGCTGCTGGCCGTGGACAACAGCTTTGCCTCGCCCGTGCTGCAGCAGCCTGCCAAGTTCGGTGCCGACCTGGTCGTGCACTCCGGCACCAAGCTGCTGGACGGCCAGGGCCGTGTCATGTCGGGCGCCGTCTGCGGCACGACGGCACTGGTGGACAAGGTCATGGGCACCTTCCTGCGCAGCGGCGGCCTGAACCTGGCACCGTTCAACGCCTGGGTGGTGCTCAAGGGGCTGGAGACGCTGTCCCTGCGCGTGAAGGCGCAAAGCGCCTCCGCGCTGGAGCTGGCCACCTGGCTGGAGGCCCATCCCAAGGTCGCCCGCGTCTACTACCCGGGCCTGGCCAGCCACCCGCAGCACGAGCTGGCCATGCGCCAGCAAAACGGCATGGGCGGCGGCGTGCTGTCCTTCGACGTGGTGGGCGATGGCGCCGAACAGCTGCGCGCCAACGCCTTCCATGTGGCCGACAGCACCCGAGTGTGCTCGATCACGGCCAACCTGGGCGACGTCAAGACCACCATCACCCATCCGGCCAGCACCTCGCATGGCCGCCTGAGCGAAGAGCAGCGCCGTGCCGCCGGCATCGGCCAGGGCCTGCTGCGCATCTCCGTCGGACTGGAATACCTGGGCGACCTCAAGAACGATCTCTCCCGCGGACTGGATACCCTGCAATGACACAAAAAGTACGTACCCGTTTTGCCCCGTCTCCCACGGGCTTCATCCACCTGGGCAACATCCGCTCGGCCCTGTATCCCTGGGCCTTTGCGCGCGCCACGGGCGGCGATTTCATCCTGCGCATCGAGGACACCGACGTGGAGCGCTCCACCCAGGCCTCGGTGGACGTGATCATCGAGGGCATGGCCTGGCTGCAGCTGGACCATGACGAAGGTCCGTTCTATCAAATGCAGCGCATGGACCGCTACAAGGAGGTGCTGGCCGGCCTGCAGGCTTCGGGCCATGTCTACCCCTGCTACATGAGCGTGGAAGAACTCGACGCCCTGCGCGAGCGCCAGATGGCCAACAAGGAAAAGCCGCGCTACGACGGCACCTGGCGCCCTGAGGAAGGCAAGGTGCTGCCGCCCGTGCCCGAAGGCGTGCGTCCCGTGCTGCGCTTCAAGACGCCGAAGGGCGGCGTCGTGGCCTGGGAAGACAAGTGCAAGGGCCGCATCGAGTTCCAGAACAGCGAGCTGGACGACCTGGTGATCGCGCGCCCCGATGGCACGCCCACCTACAACTTCTGCGTCTGCGTGGACGACATGGACATGGCCATCACCCATGTCATCCGAGGCGACGACCACGTCAACAACACGCCGCGCCAGATCCACATCTTCGAGGCCCTGGGCGCCAGCGTGCCCGTGTTCGCCCATCTGCCCACCGTGCTCAACGAGCAGGGCGAGAAGATGAGCAAGCGCAACGGCGCCAAGGCCGTCACCCAGTACCGCGACGAAGGCTACCTGCCCGACGCCATGGTCAACTACCTGGCCCGCCTGGGCTGGAGCCACGGCGACGACGAAATCTTCAGCCGCGCCCAGTTCCTGGAGTGGTTCAACCTGGACCACCTGGGCCGCAGCGCTGGCCAGTTCGACGAGGCCAAGCTGCGCTGGGTCAACGCCCAGCACCTGAAGGCCCTGGACGATGCGGCCCTGGCAGAGCTGGTGCGCCCCTTCGTGCTCAAGACGGGTCTGGACCAGGCGCTGCTCGATGCAGACGACCGCCTGCCGCGCATCTGCGCCCTGTTCAAGGACCGCTGCGAAACCCTGGTCGATCTGGCCGGCTGGGTGCGCCTGTTCTATGTGGACGCCTTCGACCGCAACGCCGAAGACCTGGCCAAGCATGTGACCGACGCCGTGGCGCCCACCCTGGACGCCTTCGCCGAAGGCATCGCCTCGGTGGAGTGGAGCAAGGAAGCCATTGCCGCCCTGATCAAGGAAGTGCTCAAGGCCCAGGGCCTGAAGATGCCGCAACTGGCCATGCCGGTGCGCGTGCTGACGCTGGGCACGGCGCACACGCCTTCGGTGGACGCGGTGCTGGAGCTGCTGGGTCGTGAAAAAATTCTGGCCCGTTTGAAAAACCGCTAAAAACCTGTCTATAATTCGAGTCTCTGATGCAAACGCAGCAACTAACAAGAAGCAGCGATTGCAGCATGAAGGGGGTATAGCTCAGCTGGGAGAGCGCTTGCATGGCATGCAAGAGGTCATCGGTTCGATCCCGTTTACCTCCACCAAAATTGAGACTTGAGTTTGTAACGCAAGTTCTAGGATTGACCCTATCGTCTAGAGGCCTAGGACATCACCCTTTCACGGTGAGTACCGGGGTTCGAATCCCCGTAGGGTCGCCAAGTTTGCAGCACTTGGCTCGCAAGAGCACAAAAGCTGTCTGCCAGGAGTGGTAGTTCAGTTGGTTAGAATACCGGCCTGTCACGCCGGGGGTCGCGGGTTCGAGTCCCGTCCACTCCGCCAAAATTTGTCGCTTGGTATGTAAGCGCCTTTGAAACACGAAGGCGCTTTTTTATCGGCGGATCACAGGCTGTGACCCTATCGTCTAGAGGCCTAGGACATCACCCTTTCACGGTGAGTACCGGGGTTCGAATCCCCGTAGGGTCGCCAAGTTTGCAGCACTTGGCTCGAAAGAGCGCAAAAGCTGTCTGCCAGGAGTGGTAGTTCAGTTGGTTAGAATACCGGCCTGTCACGCCGGGGGTCGCGGGTTCGAGTCCCGTCCACTCCGCCAGTATCGGATTCTTTGGGGGTATAGCTCAGCTGGGAGAGCGCTTGCATGGCATGCAAGAGGTCATCGGTTCGATCCCGTTTACCTCCACCAAAAATCGAGACTTGAGTTTGTAACGCAAGTTCTAGGATTGACCCTATCGTCTAGAGGCCTAGGACATCACCCTTTCACGGTGAGTACCGGGGTTCGAATCCCCGTAGGGTCGCCAAGTTTGCAGCACTTGGCTCGCAAGAGCGCAAAAGTTGCCTGCCAGGAGTGGTAGTTCAGTTGGTTAGAATACCGGCCTGTCACGCCGGGGGTCGCGGGTTCGAGTCCCGTCCACTCCGCCAGATTCCTTGTGCAGACCCTCGTGTTTGCGCAGACAAGAAGCCACCGTAAGGTGGCTTTTTTGTTTCTGGTTGTTGCGGTTTTTGGTGTGACTTCTTCACATGGAAAGCCTTTGTGCACAAAACACGATCTATTGCCCAGATTTTTTAAGGGCAAACCCGGAACTTTCCCTCAACATTCGTAACAATAGACGGTGTCCTGTTTGCAGGGCGTCCATCTTTCACCGACTCGTCTGCCCCGCTCCATGCGCCTTGCGCCATCGTTTGTCTTTTCGTTGCTGATGCTGCTGTCCATCTTCTGCGGGCAGGTGGCAGCTTCGGCATCTTCCGATGGACTGGAAGGCGATGGCCTGCTGGCGCACCATCCCGTCGTGACCATCGATGAGGAATTCCTCGAGGAACTCGCGGAAGTGGAGGAAGACGACGAGACCGAGTTTGCCGAGCTGACGGCACACAGCGGCAACAAGCGCCAGCTGCTGGCCCTGCTGGCCTGCGGCGAGGACCGTTCCGCCGAGATGTACTGGCCGCCCGAGCCCATCGCCGTGCAGGTGGTGTCGCTGTGGGCCCCGCCTTCGACCTATTCCCAGGCGCACCTGTCGCCCGCCCCGGGCCAGCTGCTGCGCCCTCCAAGACCTTCCCTGCTCGGCTGACCGCATATTGCGGCGCAGGCATGCCTTGTGCCCCCTGTGCCCCTTGCGCCCCTTGTCGGCTGACGCATCCCACTGCCTGATCACTGCTCGTGCGCGCCTTGCTGGCGTGCACGCCATGCCGTCGTCCGCGCGCTGACTGCGCACGGCGCGGCCATGCCCGTTCCCGCGTGGTCCGCAGGGAAGGGCCCATCTCTTACTCAACCCCTCGACTGTCGCTTTGCGGCAGATGCATGCCATGGTGAATCCAACGGTATTGGCGGGAATGGCCCCCGCCCGTTTTCCATCCTGTTCGCGCAAGGTCCTGCAAGGCGCGATCTGCAGCCTGCTGGTGGGCTGGGGTGCTGGCGCTTCGGCGCAGTCCCACCCCCCTGGCAAGCCCCAGGCGTCCCAGGCGCCCCTGACGCAGGCGGCTCCGGCCGCCGCCGAGGCCGCCGAGGCCGCGGCGTCCCGTACGCCGATCGTGCCGAAGGCCGGTTCGGCCGCAGAGGCGCCTTCGGTGGCTTCGGCCGCCGCACAGCGCCTGCCCCAGCTGAGCCTGAACGAGGTCGTTCGCGCCGTGCTGGACCACAACCCCGATCTGCGCGCTGTCGAGCAGTCGCGGACCACGGCGCGCGCAGGCGTGGTCAGCGCCTCGGCGCTGCCCAATCCCAAGCTCGAATGGAACCAGGGCCGCAACAGCGCCCGCGTGCCCGGCGCGGCGGCCGGCACGGTGCAGGGCTGGGCCGTGGCGTTGCCCATCGAGAACCCCGCCGTGCGCGGTGCGCGCGTGGAGGCCGCCAAGGCAGGCGAGCAGGGGTCGGTGCACTTCGTGGCGACCACGCGCAATGCGCTGGTGGCCCAGGTGCGGCTGCGCGCCTACGAAATGGTGCTGCGCGAGGCGGAGGTGGAGGCCGCCAAGGAGGCGGTTCGCCTTCTGGAGCAGGCCCATGAGCGCGTCCGCGTCCGCGTGGACAGCGGCGAGGCGGCCCGCTACGAAATCATCAAGGCCGATGCCGAAATCATCCAGGCGCGCCAGCAGGAGCAGACCGCAAGGCTGCGCGCCGAGCAGGCGCAGCTGTCGCTGGGCCGCCTGGCCGCAGGCCAGCTGCCCGTGCGCTTTCGCCTGGATGTGTCGCTGGAGGATCCGTTGCGCATCGAGGACATGGGGGAGATCGATCCCATGGAGCATCCCGAACTGCGCCAGCTCAAGGCGGAGGTCGAGCGTGCCCAGGCGCGGCTCGACGGTGCCAAGGCCTCGCGCTGGCCGGGCGTGGAGCTGCGCTACGGCCAGACGCGCGAGCCCGACGTGCGCCTGAACACGGTGGGCGTGAGCATCCAGATCCCCTTGCTCGACCAGCACCGCGGCCCCATCGACGAGGCGGCCTCCGAGCTGGAGCGCGCGCGTCTGCAGCTGGAGGGCCGGCAGATCGAGCTGCGCCAGCAGACGCTGCAGGCCTGGAAGGAGCTGGAGATGGCACGACTGCGCACCCAGGCACTGAGCCAGGGTTCGGTGCGCGAGGCCGAGTCGGCCCTGCGCGTGGCCGAGGCCGCCTACCGCTTCGGCGAGCGCGGCATTCTCGATGTGCTCGATGCGCAGCGCGTGCTGCGCTCCATCCGTGCAGACCTGCTCGATGCGCGCTACCAGCTGCAGGCGGCGCGCATACAGCTCGAATACCTCGCGGGCCGCTACGACGATCCGTCCGCGCTGTGAAGCGCGCCGTCCCTGCCTCACACCCGAAATCAGAAACGAACATGTCCTTGAATATGCATCCGAAACCCATCGCCGCCCGCGCAGGCAGCAGCACCTTGGTGAACTCCCTGGCCCTGGCCGGCCTGCTGGCCGCAACGCTGGCGCTGAGCGCCTGCGGCAAGAACGAAGAGGCCGAGGCCAAGGCGGCGCCAGCGGCAGCCGCTGCCCAGGAGCAGGACCCGATGGAGGTCCGAGTGACCGCCGAGATGGCACCCAACTTCGCCGTCAAGCCCGTGGCGCAGGCGCAGATCGCGCTGCTGCAGGAGGTGTCCGGCCGCATCGAGGCCAATGAGCGCCAGGTCACCCGCATTGGCGCGGCCGCCACGGGGCGCGTGACCGAGGTGCTGGTCGAAGTGGGCGACCGCGTGCGTGCGGGCCAGGTGCTGGCCCGCGTGGCCAGCCCCGAGCTGACCACCGCCCAGCTGGCCTATCTGCGTGCACACTCCGCCGCCACGCTGGCCGAGCGCGGCGTGGAGCGCGCGCGCCAGCTGATCGCCGCCGACGTCATCGGCTCGGCCGAGCTGCAGCGCCGCGAGTCCGAGCTGTCGATTGCCCGCGCCGAGCAGCGCGCTGCCGGCGACCAGTTGCGCCTGATCGGCATTCCCGACAGCGCCATCGCCCAACTGCGCGACAAG
The DNA here is from genome assembly GCF_043104845.1 of Delftia sp. WSY_7. NCBI lineage: Bacteria > Pseudomonadati > Pseudomonadota > Betaproteobacteria > Burkholderiales > Comamonadaceae > Delftia > Delftia sp. WSY_7. The sequence continues at coordinate 213,162 of NZ_JBICLB010000040.1, forward strand.
GGCACGCTGCAGTCGCATGCGGCCGTGCTGTCCACAGGGGCCGGCGTGGTGATCGAGCGCAAGGTCAGCTCCGGCCAGGTGACCCAGCCCGGCGATCCGCTGTTCACCGTGGCCGACCTGAGCAGCGTCTGGGTGGTGGGCGCGATCCCCGAGCAGATGGCCAGCGGCGTGCGTGCCGGCCAGGCCGTGGAGATCGCCGTGCCCGCCCTGGGCGAGCGCGTGCTGTCCGGCCAGATCGTGCATGTGGGCGACACCGTGACGCCCGAGACCCGCACCGTCACCATCCGCACCCAGGTGGACAACCCCGAGCGCGACCTCAAGCCCCAGATGCTGGCCACCATGCGCATCCAGGGCGAGGTGCGCCAGCTGCTGGCCGTGCCGGCCGAGGCCGTGGTGCGCGAGAACGACCGCGACCATGTCTTCGTCAAGAAGGGCGAGAACCACTACCGCCTCACGCCCGTCGAGCTGGGCACCGCCAGCGGCGGCATGCGCCCCGTGAACAAGGGCGTGGCCGATGGCACGGTCATCGTCACCACGGGTGCCTTCCACCTGAACAACGAGCGCAAGCGCGCAGAGCTGGAGTAAGCCCATGATCGCTTCCATGATCCGGGCCGCACTGAGCCAGCGGCTCATCGTGATCGTGCTCTCGCTGGTGCTGTGCGGCTTCGGCCTGCGCGCCGCCATGAATCTGTCGGTGGATGCCTTTCCTGACGTGACCAACGTCCAGGTTCAGGTGGCCACCGAGGCGCCAGGCCGTTCGCCCGAGGAAATCGAGCGCTTCGTGACCGTGCCGCTGGAAATCGCCATGACCGGCATGCCGGGCCTGGTGGAGATGCGCTCGCTCAACAAGAGCGGCCTGTCCATCATCACCCTGGTCTTCACCGATGCCACCGACGTGTACTTTGCACGCCAGCTCGTCACCGAGCGGCTGATGGAGGTCACGCCGCGCATGCCCGCAGGCATCATCCCCGTGCTGGGGCCGGTGTCCACGGGCCTGGGCGAGGTCTACCAGTACACGCTGGACCATCCCGACGACGGCAAGCGGGCCCTCACGCCCGAGGAGCTGACCGAGCGCCGCACCATCCAGGACTGGGTGGCGCGCCCGCTGCTGCGCTCCATTCCCGGCGTGGCCGAAATCAACTCGCAGGGCGGCTACGTCAAGCAGTACCAGGTGGAGGTCGATCCCGGCCGGCTGCGCCACTACGGCCTGTCCGTGCGCCATGTGGTCCAGGCCATCGCCGACAACAACGCCAATGCCAGCGGCGGCATCCTGCCCCAGGTCACCGAGCAGTACCTGATCCGCGCCGTGGGCCTGGTCCAGTCGCTGGATGACATCGGCAACATCGTTCTCAAGCAGGAAGGCGGCGTGCCGGTCTTCGTGCGCGATGTGGCCGAGGTCCAGCTGGGCCAGGAAGTGCGCCAGGGCGCCATCATCAAGGGCGGCTATACCGAAGGCGTCTCCGGCATCGTGCTGATGATGCGCGGCGGCAATGCCAAGGAAGTGGTCACCCGCGTGAAGGAGCGCGTGCAGGAGATCAACTCCAAGGGCATGCTCCCCGGCGGCCTGCAGATCGTTCCCTACTACGACCGTACCGACCTGGTCGACTCGGCGCTGTGGACCGTGGGCAAGGTGCTGATCGAGGGCATCCTGCTCGTGGTCGTGGTGCTCTTCATCTTCCTGGGTGACGTGCGCTCCAGCCTGATCGTGGTGGCCACGCTGATCATCACGCCGCTGACCACCTTCATCATGATGAACCGCTGGGGCATCTCGGCCAACCTCATGTCGCTGGGGGGGCTGGCGATCGCCATCGGCCTCATGGTCGATGCCACCGTGGTGGTGGTGGAGAACGTGTTCCACAAGCTCGGCCAGGCCGGCGACAGCATGGGCGCACGCGTGCGCACCGTGCTGTCGGCCACCACCGAGGTGGCCACGCCCACCATCTTCGGCATCGCCATCATCATCCTGGTGTTCCTGCCGCTGATGACGCTGCAAGGCATCGAAGGCAAGATGTTCGGCCCGCTGGCGCTGACCATCGCGATCTCGCTGGCCGTCTCGCTGGCCGTGTCGCTGTTCCTGTCGCCCGTGCTGTGCTCGTACTTCCTCAAGGGCGGCGCGGACCATGACACGCGCCTGATCGCCTTCCTCAAGCGCCACTACCTGCGCCTGCTGGACCTGGCCACCGCGCGCAACCGCGCCACGCTGGCCGTGGCCGTGGCGCTGCTGCTGGGCTCGCTGGGACTGTTCCCGCTGCTGGGCAAGTCCTTCATGCCCACCATGAAGGAGGGGGCGCTGACGCCGCAGATCAACCGCGTGCCCAGCATCTCGCTGGACGAGTCCATCCGCATGGAAATGGCGGCGATGAAGTCCGTGGCAGAAGTGCCCGGCGTGCTCAGCGTGGTCTCCAAGCTCGGACGCGGCGAATCGCCGGCCGATCCCGCAGGCCCCAACGAGTCCGACCCCATCGTGCTGCTGGACCCCGAGTCCGACCGCACCCAGGACGAGATCGACGAAGACATCCGCCAGCGCCTGTCCTCGATCCCGGGCGTGCAGATCGTGCTGTCCCAGCCGATCTCCGAGCGCGTGGACGAAATGGTCACGGGCGTGCGCTCGCAACTGGCCATCAAGGTCTTCGGCGACGAGCTGAGCGAGCTGCGCGACGTGTCCGAGCAGGTCGCACGCATCCTCAAGAGCGTGCCGGGCAGCACGGACATCCGCGTCGAGCGCCTGTCAGGCCAGCAGGCGCTGACCGTGGATATCGACCGCAAGGCGATCGCCCGCCACGGCCTGAACGTCACCGACGTGCAGGGCGTGATCGAGTCGGCCATCGGCGGCAAGGAAGTGACCACGGTCTACGAGGGCGAGCGCCGCTACAACGTGGTGGTTCGCTTCCCCGAGCCGTTCCGCGGCTCGCCCGCCGCCATCGGCGCCACCTTGCTGACCACGGCCACGGGCGCCCAGGTGCCGCTGAGCAGCGTGGCCCGCATCGAGCTGGTGGACGGCCCCGCGCAGATCAGCCGCGAAGGCGGCAAGCGCCGCGTGGTGGTGGGAGCCAACGTGGAAGGGCGCGACCTGGGCGGCTTCGTGACCGAAGTGCAGCAGCGCATCGACAGTGAAGTGCAGTTGCCCGATGGCTACTACTTCAAGTACGGTGGCCAGTTCGAGAACATGGAGCGCGCCATGGGCACGCTGCAGATCATCGTGCCGCTGACCATCGTGGCCATCTTCTTCCTGCTGTTCCTGCTGTTCAACTCGGTCAAGCTGGCCGGGCTGATCATCCTGGTGCTGCCCTTCGCCTCCATCGGGGGACTGATAGGCCTGTTCGTCACGGGCGAATACGTGAGCGTGCCGGCATCGGTGGGCTTCATCGCGCTGTGGGGCATTGCGGTGCTCAACGGCGTGGTGCTGGTCTCCTGCATCCGCAAGCTGCGCGAAGATGGCATGAACGTGGCCGAGGCCGTGCGCGAAGGCTGCGTGCAGCGCTTCCGCCCCGTGATGATGACGGCCACCGTCGCGCTGCTGGGCCTGGTGCCCTTCCTGTTCGCCACCGGCCCCGGCTCGGAGGTGCAACGCCCGCTGGCCATCGTGGTGATCGGTGGCCTGATCTCGTCCACCCTGCTCACGCTGGTGGTGTTGCCGACCCTGTACCGCTGGTTTGACGAAAAACCGCTGGAAGCCTGATGAAGGAGACACTGCAATGACCATGAAGGAAATCCGGGCCATCGTGCGCCCCAGCCGCCTGGAGCGCCTGCGCGACGCGCTGCGCGCCATTCCCAACTTCCCCGGCGTGACGCTGTTCCGTGCCGAGGGCTTCACGGCCCCGGCCGCCATCGACAAGCGCAGCGTGAAGGAGGAGTTGACCGACTTCTCCGACAAGATCATGGTCTGCGTGCTGGCCGAGGCATCCATGGTCGAGCCCATCCGCGCGGCCATCACCTCGGCCTGTCACTCGGGCCAGGTCGGCGACGGCCTGGTCTGGGTGGTGGACATCGCCGAGATCCACCGCATACGCGACGGGCAAAGCCTGGCCTGACCCGGGCTGCAGCAGGGCGCCGGAATGCAGGACGACATAAAAAAGTCATGCATTCCGGAATTGCCCCAAAAACGCTGTGCTACAATTTTTGAATCGCAGCAACGAAGCAGTGCAACGTTGCAGCAAGGGGGTATAGCTCAGCTGGGAGAGCGCTTGCATGGCATGCAAGAGGTCATCGGTTCGATCCCGTTTACCTCCACCAAAAATTGAGACTTGAGTATTTACGCAAGTTCTAGGATTGACCCTATCGTCTAGAGGCCTAGGACATCACCCTTTCACGGTGAGTACCGGGGTTCGAATCCCCGTAGGGTCGCCAAGTTCGCAGCACTTGGCTCGAAAGAGCGCAAAAGCTGTCTGCCAGGAGTGGTAGTTCAGTTGGTTAGAATACCGGCCTGTCACGCCGGGGGTCGCGGGTTCGAGTCCCGTCCACTCCGCCAGATTCCTTGTGCGAACCGCCGCGTTTGCGCAGACAAGAAGCCACCGCAAGGTGGCTTTTTTTTCGTCTGCAGTTTCGCTGCGGGCCGCATCTCGATGGGGCCTGCCCAGTGCGATGGCAGGGGCCTGCGCTGCAGGCAGTTCCTGCTTCCATCCCGATGTATCGGGCATCACCAGTCCGTCATGATCCAGGCCCATCATCCACGGCGAGGGAAAGCCATGGTGATGCGATGCGCCATAGGCGATGCCTGCCGATTTTCCACAGCCGATAGCCGTGTCTCCGTTTGCACTGGCGGGACGTCTTCCAGGCAGGTGTGAGCAGCCATTCCAGGCCCGGTCCTGTCGCCGGAACTGGTAATGCTTCTCATTTCAATGTTGGAAAACGTCAAAGGAGCGCCACTGCATGCCATGGTCCCGGTTCAAGTTTCAGCACGTCTGCAAGGCTGCACAGCCCTTGCCGATCCTGTTGCAGGACGCATGGATCCGGCGAGGGCGGCCGCCGCCCTGAGGCCGTCATGAGGCCGATCTAGGCCCGATCTAGGCCCGATCTAGGCCTGCCTCCCAAGTCACGCCGATGCGCATCGGCGTGCACTGATGCCCTGCGGTCAGCGGTTGTGCCGCCGCTTTCCACCTGTGCCGAGCCCCGTTCCCGTGTTTTTGCACGGGCGGCACGCCGGCCGTCCATCGACCTGCGGTCGACATTTCCCCTTGACGTTCTTGCCTAGCTTGCGAGAGGAACTGCATCGTGTCCTTGAATCACACACATTCTTCGCTGGAAGAGGTCTTCATTGCTTCGCGTGGACAGTTGGTGAGGGTCGCGCGAAGAATTCTCAGGAATCCCGAACTGGCCGACGAGGCCGTGCAGGACACCTATCTGCGCGTTGCCGAGATGCGCAGCGATGCCGAGATCGCCAAGCCCGCCGCCTACTGGACGCGCGCCGTCTGCAACATGGCGCTGGACTACCTGCGCCGCCAGGAGCGCGAGAACACCTACCGCACCCACGGCGTGGATGTGGAGACGCTGGAGATACCGGACGGCCGCTCGCCCGAGCGCAGCCTGTTCGAGTCCCAGGCCATACGCCTGATCGACCAGGCCCTGGACGAGGTGCCGCCCAAGACCCGCGAGACCTTCGAGCTGTACCGCATCAAAGGCCTCACCCAGCGCCAGATCGCCGAGCACATGGAGTGCGCGCTGGGCCTGGTGAACGCCAGGATTGCCGATGCCTGCAAGGCCATCCATGTCCACCGCTCGCTGCTGGACCACCATTGAACGGTGCAGCCCCGCGCACGACCCGGAACCGGCGCGCACGCGGCGTGAACAGTTTCGGATCCGGAACGTCATGTTCAACAGAGGCGCAGTACCGGGTCGCCGCGATCCCGTACTGGCCTCACCGATGTTCAACCGCATTAAGGACGCCTGCATGTCTACAAGCTGCTTCGACCGCGAAGACGAAACCTTCATCGTTCTGGTCAACCACGAGGAACAGTATTCCATCTGGCCGCACTGGAAGGCCGTGCCCGGCGGCTGGACCGCCGTGGAGGGCGTGAAGGGCGACAAGAAAACCGTGCTCGACTACGTGGACGCCACCTGGACCGACATGCGGCCCAAGTCGCTGCGCGTGTGGATGCAGCAGCAGGAGCAGGCGGGAGCCGGCGCCGCGCTGCAAAGCGATACCGATACCGTGATCGAAACCGCAGCGGGCTGACGCGCATGCACGCGCCGCTGACCCTGCTGTGCCTGCCGTGCGCAGGCGCCAGCGCCACCATGTACCTGCGCTGGCGCAGGCTGCTGCCCCACTGGATCCGCATTGCGCCCGTGGAGCTGCCGGGGCGGGGCAGCCGGCTGGGCGAGCCTGCGGTCGAGGACTTCGGGCAGCTGGTCTCGCTGCTGTGCGCCGAGCAGCGCCAGGCCATGCGCGGCCGCTTTGCGCTGCTGGGCCACAGCATGGGCGCGCTGCTGGCCTTCGGCATGGCGCGGCAGTTGCGCGAGCAGGGCAGGGAGCTGCCGCTGGCCCTGATTGCCTCGGGCAGCCCGGCACCGGCCTGCCGTGATCCCGAGCGCTTTGCGGGCAAGGGCGACGATGCGGCGCTGATTGCCGATCTGCGCAGGCAGGGCGGCACGCCCGAAGAGGTGTTTGCCAGCCCCGAGCTCATGCGCATCACGCTGGATGTGCTGGGGTCCGACTACCGCGTCTGCGAGAGCTTCGGCCATGTGCCCGCTGCGGGCCTGCCGCTGCCGGTGCATGTCTTTGCGGGGCGGCAGGACGACATCGAGGCGCCCCGCGTCCAGGCCTGGTCGCAGGAGGCCGCCGGGGCCTTCACGCTGGACTGGTTCGAGGGCGGGCATTTCTTCATCAGGCAGCGCGAAGGCGATGTGCTGGCCGTGCTGGCGCAGCGCCTGGCCGGGTCCCAGTCACTCCAGGGGGAAATCCATGCAGCTCGTGTCCGTGCGTGAGGCCATGAGCCAGGGCATCGAGGTCTTCAGGCTGGACCTGGACCTGAGGGCCGAACTGAGCGACAGCCTGCCGCACCTGACCCCCGAGGAGCGCGGTCGCGCCGCGCGCTTCGTGCGGGCCGCCGACCGGCTGCGCTTCGCACAGACGCGCGCTGCCACGCGGCGGCTGCTGGGGCGCAGGCTGGGCTGCTGCCCGGCCGATGTGCCCCTGGCCATCGGCACGCACGGCAAGCCTTTCGTGGATGACGAGCCGCACAGGGCGCCTGTGTTCAACGTCTCGCATTCGGGCGGCCATGCGCTGATCGCGCTGGCCGACCCCGGTGGCGTGCTGCACCTGGGCGTGGACATCGAGCAGCACAAGCCCGACCTCGATGCCGAGGTCATGCTCGACGCCGTCTGCACCGACCAGGAACGCGCCAGCGTGCGCCGTGCGCCTGATCGGCTGGCGGCCTTCTACCAGCGCTGGGTGGGCAAGGAGGCCGTGCTCAAGGCCATCGGCATCGGCGTGGCCGAGCACCTGCGCTCCATAGGCATCAGCCCGGGAGGGGACGGACGGCTGGCCATCGCCTGCGCGGTCCCCGACTGGAATGGTTTTCAAGCGATGGCGCTGCCAGCGCCGCCGGGCTACGCGGCAGCTCTTGCGTGGCGCACCAAGGAATCGACATGAACGAAACCCTCCAGCGCTTCGAGCGCAAGGCCCCCGCGGGCTCGCTGCTTCCCCAGCTCATCACGCCCGCCCAGCCGGGCCAGGACCTGCTGGCCGCGCTGCCGCCGCTGCGCCGCGACATCGACGAGGCCCTGCTGACCACGGGCGGCGTGCTGCTGCGCGGCTTTGGCGTGCCCGATGTGGAGACCTTCCAGCGCTTCGCCTCGGCCTTCGGCCACCCGCTGCTCAAGTACGAATTCGCCTCCACGCCGCGCAGCGCGGTCGAGGCCTCCAGCGGCGCGGGCGTCTACACCTCCACCGAATACCCGGCCCACCAGAGCATTCCGCTGCACAACGAGCAGGCCTACACGCGCGAGTGGCCCATGAAGATCTGGTTCCACTGCGTCACCGCATCGCCCGAGGGCGGCGAGACGCCGATTGCCGACAGCCGTGCGGTCTACCGCCGCATTCCGGCGCGCATCCGCGAGCTGTTCGAGCCCGGCATCCTGTACGTGCGCAACTTCGGCGAGATGGACGTGCCCTGGCAGAAGGTCTTCAACACCGAAAGCCGCGCCGAGGTCGAGGCCTTCTGCCGCCATGCGCGCATGGACTGGGAGTGGAAGGAGGACGACGGCCTGCGCACACGCCAGCTCTGCCAGGCCATGGAGAGCCATCCCGTCACGGGCGAGATGGTCTGGTTCAACCAGGCCCACCTGTTCCACATCTCGGCGCGCGAGCCCGAGGAGCGCGAGGTGCTGGAGGAGGTCTACGGCATCGAGAACCTGCCGCGCAACACCTTCTTCGCCGACGGCTCCACCATCGGCGACGACATCTTCGCCGAGGTGCGCGCCGCGCTGGACGCCGAGACCGTCAGCTTCCCCTGGGAGCAGGGCGACGTGCTGATGCTGGACAACATGCTCGTGGCCCATGCCCGCTCGCCCTTCAAGGGGCCGCGCAAGGTCATCGTCGCCATGGCCGAGCCGCGCAGCAATCTGGACCGTTTCTGAGAACCCGGGAGGCAGCTGACATGCTGAGTGGACAAAGTGCAATCGCGGCAGCAGGCCGGGCGCCGGCCAGCCTGGTCGAGCATCTGAGGGGCCTGGCGCAGCAGCGGCCCGACGACATCTGGCTCACCGTGGCCGCCGTGCAGGACGGCCGCGTGGTCGAGCGCAGCCACAGCTATGGCGAGTTCGACCGCCGCGTGCGTGCGCTGGCCACCCGGCTGCAGCAGCTGTGCCCCGTGGGCGCGCGCGCCCTGGTGATGATGGACAACGACGAGCACTACGCCGCCAGCATGCTGGCCTGCTTCTACGCGGGCGTGATCGCCGTGCCGGTGCCGCCGCTGGAATCGCTGCGCGTGCAGCACCTGGAGCGGCTGCTGGGCATCGTGGGCGACGCGGATGCGGCCTGCGTGATCAGCACGGCCGAAGTGATGCAGGCCCTGCCCGGCGCCGATGCGCGCTTTGGCAGCATTGCCGCCGTGGCCGCCGACCAGGTGGACCTGGCCGATGCCGAGGCCTGGCGGCCCCATGCGCCGGCTGCCGACGACATCGCCTTCCTGCAATACACCTCGGGCTCCACCTCGGCGCCCAAGGGCGTGATGGTCAGCCACGGCAACCTCATCGCCAACGAGGCCGCCATCCAGCAGCGCATGGACATCGGCGCGGGCGACCGCTTCATGTCCTGGGCACCGCTGTACCACGACATGGGCCTGATCGGCGGCCTGCTGCAGCCGCTGTACAGCGGGCTGCCGCTGGTGCTGACCTCGCCGCGCCTCTTCCTGGAAAGCCCCGTGCGCTGGCTGGAGCTGATCTCGCGCCACCGCGCCACCATCAGCGGCGGCCCCGACTTCGCCTACCGCATGTGCCTGGAGCGCATCAAGCCGTCGCAGCTGGCGCAGCTGGACCTGTCGAGCTGGCGGCTGGCCTACACCGGCGCCGAGCCCGTGCGTGCCGACACCGTCACGGCCTTCGCGCAGCGCTTTGCCGCCTGCGGCCTGCGGCCCGACGCGGCCTATGCCTGCTACGGCCTGGCCGAGGCCACCCTGTTCATCACCGGCGGCAGTTGCGGCGCGGGCGCCACGATCACGTCCTTCGATACCGAGGCCCTGGGCCAGGGCCGGGCCGTGGAAAGCCCCGGCGCCTCGCAGACCACCGCGCTGGTGGGCTGCGGCCCCGCCGTTCCCGGCCATGCGGTGGCCATCGTCGATCCGCACAGCCTGCAGGTGCTGGAGCCCGGCCGCGTGGGCGAGATCTGGGCGCACGGCCCCAGCATCAGCCAGGGCTACTGGGGCAAGCCGCAGCAAACGCAGCAGGCCTTTGTCGAGCATGCAGGCCGGCGCTGGCTGCGCACGGGCGACCTGGGCTTCGTGCACGGCGGGCAGGTCCATGTGGCGGGCCGCATCAAGGACCTGATCATCGTGCGCGGGCACAACCTCTACCCGCAGGACATCGAGCGCGTGGTCGAGGCCGAGGTCGAAGCCGTGCGCAAGGGACGCGTGGCCGCGTTTGCGGTGGACATCGATGGCCGGGAAGGCATAGGCATTGCTGCCGAAGTCTCGTTCGGCATGCAAAAGCTGGTGCCGGCCCAGGCCCTGGTCGATGCCCTGAGCACCGCCGTGGGCGCGCAGTGCGGTGAGGCACCCCGGGTGATCGTGCTGCTCAACCCCGGCGCCTTGCCCCGCACCTCCAGCGGCAAGCTGCAGCGCGCAGCCTGCCGCCAAGGCTGGTCCGCGCGCACGCTGGATGCCTGGGCCGTGTTCGAGTCGGGCCGCTTCGCGGACGGCGGCAGCCAGGCACCGCAGGAGGCGGGCGCGGCAGATCCCACCACAAGCACGCTGGCCGGCCTGTGGCGCGAGGTGCTCGGTGGCGATGCCCTGCACAAGCCGGCCGGCGAGGCCAACTTCTTCTCGCAAGGCGGCAACTCCCTGGCCGCCGTGCGGCTGGCTGCGCGCATCTGCCGGCAATGGTCCCTGGCGTATCCGGCCGGGCGGGTCTTCGAGCACCCGCGGCTGCGCGACCAGGCGCAGGACATCGACCGGCTGCGCCAACAGCGCCAGCCGGGCATGGCGCTGCAGCGCATTGCCCCGCTGGCAGAGGCCCGCCGCGCCATGCCCCTGCCGCTGACGCCGGCCCAGCAGCGCCAATGGTTTCTCTGGAAGATGGATACGCGCAGCACGGCCTACCACGTGCAGGGCGCCCTGCGCATCACCGGGCCGCTGGATGCAGGCGCCCTGCGTGCGGCCGTGCAGGGCCTGGCCGAAAGGCACGGTTCGCTGCGCACGGTATTCAACGCCCGGCCCGATGGGGAGGTCGAGCAGCGCCTGGACCCCCAGGGCAGGCTGGAGCTGCAGTGGCTGGATGCCGCGCAGGCCGCGCAGGGCAAGCCCGCGCAGCGCGAGGAGCACGCCGCCCAATGGCTGCAGGCGCTGTGCGCCCAGCCCTTTGATCTGCAGCAGGGGCCGCTGGCCAGGGCTGGCCTGGTGCGGCTGCAGGCCCATGAGCACATCCTGGCGCTGGTGATGCACCACATCGTCTCCGACGGCGCCTCCATGCAGATCCTGCTGGACGATCTGGCGGCGCTGTATGCCGGCGCCCCGAACAGCGGCCCGGCGCTGCAGTATGTGGACTACGCCGTCTGGCAGCGGGAGCAGGCTCAACAGGCCCAGCAAGGCCAGCAGGCCTCGCTGGCCTACTGGCTGGAACGGTTGCAGGTGCCCCCAGGCGAGGCCCAGCCTGTGCTGGCCCTGCCCACCGACCATCCGCGCCAGGCGCTGGCACGCTATCGGGCGGGACGGCACGGCTTCGAGCTGTCCGGCGCGACCTTGCAGGCGCTGCGCGCGCAGGCCCGCCAGCAGGGGGACACGCTCTTCACGCTGCTGCTGGCAGGATGGCAGGCGCTGCTGTACCGCTACACGGGGCAGGAGGACATCCGCGTCGGCGTGCCCGTGGCCAACCGCGCGCATGCCGACCTGCAGGGCGTGGTCGGCTTTTTCGTCAACACCCTGGTGCTGCGCAACCGCATCGACGGGCGCATGCGCCTGGCCGACGTGCTGCAGCAGGCCCGCGAGGCGGCGCAGGGCGCGCAGGCCCACCACGCGCTGCCGTTCGAGCAGCTGGTGGAGGCGCTGCAGCCGCAGCGCAGCCTGGCGCACAGCCCCTTGTTCCAGGTGCTCTTCAATCATCTGGTGGAGGACTGGCACGCGCTGCAGCAGGTGCCGGGCTGGACCGTGGCCGGCCAGCCGCTGGCGGCCGCAGATGCGCAGTTCGAGCTGACCGTGGAAGTGCGCGAGCGCTCGGATGGCGGCCTGGGCATCAGCCTGGTCTATGCCCGCGAGCTGTTCGAGCCGGGCAGCATGCAGCGCCTGGCCGCCCACTATGCGGCCATGCTGGACGCACTGGCGCGCCAGCCCCAATGTGCCGTGGACGAGGTGCCGCTGCTGGGTCCCGAAGAACGCCAGCAACTGGCGGCTTGGAGCTGCAATGACCAGGTCCTGCACGGCGGCGACATCGTGCACCGCCGCTTCGAGCAGCAGGTGGCGCGCAGCCCCGGTGCCCCGGCCCTGTGCCTGGGCGAGGCCACGCTGGGCTACGCCGAGCTCAATGCGCGCGCCAACCGCCTGGCGCATCACCTGATCGCATCGGGCGTGCGACCCGGCGTGCCGGTGGGCATTGCCATGGAGCGCTCCATCGAGATGGTCGTGGGGCTGCTGGCCATCATGAAGGCCGGCGCGGCCTATGTGCCCATCGACCCCGAGCACCCGGCCGACCGCATCGCCTACATGCTGGAGGACAGCGGCGTGTCCCTGGTGCTGGTGCAGCCGCAGGTGCGGGACCGCCTGCCGGCCAACTGCAGTGCCCAATGGGTCGATGTGCCGGGCCTGGCGTCCCGGCTGCAGGACCTGCCGTCCCACAACCCGGCCATTGCCCTGCATGGCGACAGCCTGGTCTATGTCATCTACACCTCGGGCTCCACGGGCCGGCCCAAGGGCGCGGCCAACCGCCACCGTTCGCTGTGCAACCGCCTGGCGTGGGGGCAGATGCACCAGCCGCTGGGCCCGGGCGACACGGTGCTGCAGAAAACGCCCTTCGGCTTCGACATCTCCTTCTGGGAATTCTTCTGGCCGCTGACCACCGGCGCACGCCTGGCGCTGGCCGCCCCCGGCGACCACCGCGATCCCCGGCGCCTGGCCGAGCTGATAGCGCGCCATCAGGTCAACACCATCCACTTCGTGCCGTCCATGCTGCAGGCCTTCATGGCGCACCCGGCGGCCGCCACCTGCCAGGGGCTGCAGCGCATCATCTGCAGCGGCGAGGCCCTGTCCGCCGAATTGCAGGCGGCCGTGCTGCAGGCCTTCCCCGGCACCCGCCTGCTCAATCTCTACGGTCCCACGGAGGCGGCCATCGAGGTCACCTGGTGGGACTGCCGGGACGAGGGCGCGTTGTCCGTGCCCATAGGCCGCCCCGTGGCCGGGCTGCGCACCCATGTGCTGGATGCCGCGCTCAACGAGGTGCCGCGCGGCGTGGCCGGCGAGCTGTATCTGGGCGGTATGGGCCTGGCGCGCGGCTACTGGCGGCGGCCGGGCCTGAGCGCCGAGCGCTTTGTCGCCGACCCCGCCAGCCGCACGGGCGAGCGCCTGTACCGCACGGGCGACCTGGTGCGCTGGCGCGGCGACGGCCAGATCGACTACCTGGGCCGCGTGGACCACCAGGTGAAGATCCGCGGCTTTCGCATCGAGCTGGCCGAGGTGGAGGCGCAACTGCTGGCCCACCCCGCCGTGCGCGAGGCCGTGGTGGTCGCCCGCCAGGCGGCCGACGGCGCGCGGCTGGCAGCCTTTGTCTCGGTGCAGCAGGGGCAGACCCTGGACATGGCCGCGCTGCGCAGCGCGCTGGCCGCAGCCCTGCCCGACTACATGCTGCCCTCGTCCATCACCGTACTGGATGCCTTGCCTCTGAACGCCAACGGCAAGGTGGACCGCAAGGCGCTGCCCGAGGCGCCCGCCCTGCCGGCCCTGGAGCGCCAGGCTTACGAGCCGCCCGAAGGCGGCGTGGCCGCGACCATTGCCGCCCTCTGGGCCCAGGTGCTGGGCGTGGAGCGCATAGGCGCCAGCGACAACTTCTTCGACCTGGGCGGGCATTCGCTGCAGCTCATCCGCGTGCATGGCCTGCTGGAGTCGCGGCTGGGCCGGGGGCTGTCCCTGGTCGATCTCTTCAAGCACCCCACGGTGTCGGCCCTGGCGCGGCGCATCGAGCAAGGAGCAGATGGCGAGGGCGACGGCGCCCGGGACGGCATGGACGCGGCCCAGCGCCGCCGCGAGGCGCTGCTGCAGCGCAAGCGCCACATCGAAAGGACCCTCTGATGTCTTCTTCCTCCGAAACCACCGGCCTGGAGATCGCCGTCATCGGCATGGCCGGGCGCTTTCCGGGCGCCGACGACATCGACCGCTTCTGGGCCAACATCCGTGACGGCGTCGAATCCGTGAAGCGCTACAGCGACGATGAGCTGCGCGCCATGGGCGTGCCCCAGGCCCTGCTGGACGATGCCGGCTACGTGAAGGCCGGCGTGCCGCTGGCCGGCATGGACCTCTTCGATGCCGACTTCTTCGGCTACACCCCGCGCGATGCCGAGCAGCTGGACCCGCAGCACCGCCTTTTCCTGGAATGCGCGTGGCAGGCGCTGGAGCATGCGGGCTACGAGGGCCGGCGCTACCCCGGCGCCATCGGCGTGTATGCGGGCACGGGCGCCAGCGTCTACCTGATGCGCCATCTGCTGCCCCGCCATGCGCCGGGCCCTGGCGCCCAGGTCGCCGATCTGCTGGGCCTGATGAGCGGCAACATGGCCGATGCCCTGGCCACGCGCGTGGCCTACAAGCTGGACCTGCGCGGCCCGGCCGTCACCGTGCAGACGGCCTGCTCGACCTCGCTGATGGCGGTGCACACCGCCTGCCAGGCGCTGCTGGGCCATGAATGCGCCATGGCGCTGGCCGGGGGCGTCTCGCTCAACCTGCTGCAAAACGGCGGCTACCGCTACCAGGCCGGCGCCATCTTCTCGCCGGACGGGCATTGCCGCGCCTTCGATGCCCAGGCCGCAGGCACGCTGCAGGGCAGCGGCGCGGGCATTGTGGTGCTCAAGCGCCTGGACGATGCGCTGCACGACGGCGACACCATCCACGCCGTCATCCTGGCCAGCGCCGCCAACAACGATGGCGCAGACAAGGTGGGCTTCACGGCGCCCGGCGTCAACGGCCAGGCCGCCGTGGTGCGCGCGGCGCAGGCCCTGGCGGGCGTGCCGGCCGACACCATCGGCTATGTGGAAGCCCATGGCACGGGCACCGCGCTGGGCGACCCCATCGAGATCGCGGCGCTGACCCAGGCCTTTCGCGCCAGCACGCAGCGCAGGGGCTACTGCGCCATCGGCTCGGTGAAGACCAATATCGGCCATCTCGATGCGGCCGCCGGTGTCACGGGCCTGATCAAGGCGGTGCTCTCGCTGCGGCATGCCACCTTGCCGCCCAGCCTGCATTTCGAGCGGCCGCATCCGCAGATCGACTTCGAGCGCAGTCCCTTCCATGTCAACACCGTGGCCAGGCCCTGGCCCCAGGCGGCCACACCGCGCCGCGCGGGCGTGAGCGCCTTCGGCATTGGCGGCACCAATGTCCATGTGGTGCTGCAGGAGGCTGCTGCCGCCCCTGCCACCTCTGCCGCCCCTTCCGGTACACAGGCGGATGCCGCTCGGGGCTGGCAGGTGCTGCCGCTGTCGGCACGCAGCCCCCGTGCGCTGGATGAAGCGGCGCGCCGCCTGGCTGCCCATCTGCAGCAGGCCGGCAGCGGCCTGTCGCTGGACGATGTGGCCCACACCCTGCAGCAGGGCCGCCGCGCCTTCGGCCATCGCCGTGCCGTGGTGGCCGACGGCATGGGCATGGCGGTGGAGGGCCTGCACCTCGCTGCTTCTGCTGCTGCGCCGCCAGGCCAGGCCACCGAGGTGCCGGCACAGCCGCCCGGCGTGGCCTTTCTTTTCCCGGGCGGGGGCGTGCAGCACGCCAACATGGGCCTGGACCTGTACCGCGACGGCGGTGTGTTCCGTCAGGAGGTGGACCGCTGCTGCGAGCTGCTGCAGGCCGAAACAGGCTGGGACCTGCGCCAGTGGCTGTTCCCCGCCCCGGGTGAAGAGGTGGAGGCCGACGCGGCGCTGTCCGCCATGGACAAGGCCCAGCCGGCCCTGTTCGTGATCGGCTATGCGCTGGCCCGGATGTGGATGGCGTGCGGCGTGCAGCCCGTGTCCATGCTGGGCCACAGCCTGGGCGAGTATGTGGCGGCCTGCCTGGCCGGCGTGTTCGAACTGCCGCATGCCCTGCGCATCGTGGCGGCGCGCGGCCGCCTGCTGCAGTCGCTGCCGCAGGGCGCCATGACCTCGGTGCCCCTGCCCGAGGCCGAGCTGCAATCGCTGCTGGATGCGGGCTGCGACCTGGGTGCCGTCAACGGCGAACGCCTGTGCGTGCTGTCCGGCCCGCTGGCCGCCATCGAGGCGGCCGAAGAGGCGCTGCGCGCGCGCGACATCACCGCGCGCCGGCTGCACATTGCCGTGGCCTCGCACTCGGCCATGACCGAGCCCCTGCTGGCGCAGCTGGAGCAGGTGGTGGCCAGCGTGCCCCGGCATGCGCCGCGCCTGGCCTTCATCTCCAGCGTGACCGGCAGGCCCATCACGGCCGAGCAGGCCATGAGCCCCGCCTACTGGGCCCGCCACCTGCGCCATACCGTGCGCTTTGCGGACGGGCTGGACGAGCTTGTGCGAAAGCCGGGCCGCGTGCTGCTGGAGGTGGGCCCCGGCCAGGCCCTTGCCGCCCTGGCTCGCCAGCATGCGCGCGCCGCCACGGCGGCCGGCATCTGGCCCAGCCAGGCCCATCCCCAGCAGACCGCACGCAGCGCGCAACTGCTGGCGCAGGCCGTAGCCGGACTGTGGTGCGCGGGCGTGGACATCGACTGGACTGCCTGCCGGGGCGGGCGGCCAGGCCGGCGCGTGCCGCTGCCGACCTATGCCTTCCAGCGCCGCTCCTTCTGGGTGCAGGCTGCGGGGCAGGGTGGCGATGCACCGAAAGCGGCAGGCACGGCAGGCCCCTCGGCGACCGCGGGTCCGTTCTACGCCGCCGCCTGGCAGCGCAGTCCCTTGCAGTGGGAGGCAGGCACCACCGGCGCAGCCCAGGTGGCCCTGGTGTTTGGCGACGGCAGTGCCACGGCCGAGGCCCTGGTGCACGCATTGCGCGCGCAGGGCACCGATGTGGTCTGCGTGGAAACGGGCGCCGCCCCCGCCTGCCTGGCCCCGGGCCGGCATGCCGTGCGCCCCGGCGAGCACCGCGATTGCGAGGACTTGCTCGATGCGGTGCAGGCGCAGTTCGGCCCCGTGGGCGCCATCTACCACCTGTGGGCCATGGATGCGGCCGCCCCTGCGCCGCTGGAGCGCGGCTTTCACAGCGTGCTGGCCCTGGCGCAGGCGCTGGAGGCCCGTGCGCACGGCGCTGGAGGCCCGCGCACACGGCGGCTGCTGCTGGTGGCCGCAGGCGGTTCGGAGGATGTGACCGGAGCGGAAGCGCTGAACCCCGAGATGGCCGCCGTCTTTCCGCTGTGCAAGGCGATAGGGCAGGAATGCCCGTCCATCGACTGCCGTTTCGTCGATGTGGTGCAGGCGGGTTCGCCCGCAATGCAGGCCCGGCTGGCGCGCCAGCTGCTGGACGAAGCCCGCGCGCCGCATGGGCTGCGCGCGGCCGACACGGCCATCGCCCTGCGCGGTGCCCACCGCTGGCGCAAGACCTATGAGCCCCTGCAATGGCAGGACGCCGCGGCGCCGCGCCTGCGCAGGCAGGGCGTGTACCTGATCACGGGCGGCCTGGGCGGCGTGGGCCTGGCGCTGGCCCGGCATCTGGCCGCGCACTGGCAGGCCCGCCTGGTGCTGCTGGGTCGCACGGCGCTGCCTGCGCGCAGCCAATGGGAGGCGCTGGCCGCCGATGACGGGCAGCCGAGCACCCTGCGCCAGCAACTGCTGCAATTGCTGGCCCTGGAGGCCGAGGGCGCCCAGGTGCTGACCCTGGCCGCCGATGTGGCCGACGCCGCGCAGATGCAGGCGGCGCTGGCGCAGGCGCACCAGCGCTTTGGCGCGCTGCATGGCGTGGTCCATGCCGCAGGCCATGCCGACAGCGGCATGCTGGCCACCCGCACGCGGGACGGCGTGGAGCGCACGTTCGCCCCCAAGCTGCGCGGCACCCGGCTGCTGCTGGACCTGCTGGGCACGCAGGGCACGCTGGACATGCAGGCGCCGGACTTCGTGCTGCTGTGCTCGTCCATCTCCAGCCTCACCGCAGGCCTGGGCAAGAGCGACTACGCCGCCGCCAATGCCTGCATGGATGCACTGGCGGCACTGGCCAGCCGCCAGCGCGCCTGGCCCGTCATCTCCGTGGACTGGGACGCCTGGCGTGACCTGGGCATGGCCGCCGGCATGCGCATTCCCGAGGGCATAGGCTGGAGCGGCGCAGAAGCGGCAGCGGTGTTCGAGCGCATCGTCAACGGCGATGTGCCGCACCAGGTGGTCATCTCCACCACCGACCTGCGGCAGCGCCTGGGCGAGATCGATGCCGGGCTGGTGGATGCGCTGGCAGAACCTGCCGCCGAAGCCGTCGCCGAACCTGCCAACGGATCGCAGGCCCGTGGCGGCCATCCGCGCCCGGCGCTGCAGACCGCCTACGTCGCGGCCGAAGGCGAGCTGCAGCAGGCCCTGGCCGCGCTGTGGACCGACATGCTGGGCATTGCCCCGGTGGGCGTGGACGACAACCTGTTCGAGCTGGGCGGCGACTCGCTGCTGGCCCTGCAGATCCTGGGCCGCGTGAAAAAGCGCTTTGGTGCCGAGCTGCACCCTGCGGCCTTCTTCAAGGCCCCCACCGTCGGCGAGCTGGCCGTGCTGGTGGAGACCCGGCTGATCGAGGAGATCGAGGCCACCGTTACCGATGAAGGCGATGCCCTTGCCGCCTTCGCATCTGCGTGAGAAGACCACCATGTCCCTGAACGATCTCGATTCCCGCAAGTCCCGCCTGTCCGATGCGCAGCGTGCCGCACTGGCCCTGAGGCTCCGGGGTGCATCCGGCGCACCCGCTGCATCCGACGCAGGTGGCGCAGGTGGCCTGCCGGACGGCGACGCCCGCAACACGGCCCACACCATCACCCGCTGCGACCGCACGCTGGCCATTGCCCTGTCCCCCGCGCAGCGCAGCCTCTGGCTCACCTGGCGGCTGGAGCCCGCCAGCCCCGCTTACAACATGGTGGGATCGCTGTCGCTCAAGGGGCCGCTGGATGCGTGGGCGCTGGAGCAGGCGCTGCAGGCCCTGGCCGAGCGCCACGAGATCCTGCGCACCTGCTATCCGGCCGGCGAGGACGGCGATCCCCGGCAGTCCATCCAGCCCGCCGCGCCCGTGCCCCTGCGCCACGTCGATCTGGGCGCATGGACGGACGGCGATCCGCAGGCCGAGGCGCAGCGCCAGGTACTGCTGCTGGCCCGCCAGCCCTTTGCGCTGGATACGGAAACGCCATTGCGCGCCGTCCTGTGCCGGCTGGGCGCGCAGGAGCATGTGCTGGGCCTGTCGCTGCACCACATTGCTGGCGATGGCTGGTCCAACGGCATCGTGGTCGAGGAACTGTTCCACCTGTACGAGGCCCTGCGCACGCAGCAGCCATCGCGCCTGCCGGCCATGGCCCTGCAGTTCGCCGACTACGCCGTCTGGCAGCGCCGCTGGTTCGATGCCGGTGAGCGCGAGCGGCAGCTGGCCTACTGGCGCGCCCGGCTGGGCACCGAGCATGAGGCCCTGGCCCTGCCGATGAAGCAGGCCAGGGCTGCCGTGCAGGAAGCACAGGAGCAGCGCCTGGAGTTCACGCTGCCCGCCGCGCTGGCCACCCGCGTGCGCGCCCTGGGCCGCGCGCATGGCGCCTCGCTGTTCATGGTGATGCTGGCGCTGCTCAAGCTGGTGCTGTACCGCTTCAGCGGCACGCGCGAGCTGCGCGTGGGCACGCCCGTGGCCAACCGCCAGAAGGCCGAGACGCATGGGCTGATCGGCTACTTCCTGAACCTGCTGGTGCTGCGCACGCACATCGATCCCGCGCAGGACTTCCGCGCGCTGCTGGCGCAGGTGCGCGAGGCGGTGCTGGGCGCGCAGGCCCACCAGGACCTGCCGTTCCACCTGCTGGTCGAGGCGCTGCAGCCGGCCCGCCAGCCGGGCGTTCACCCGCTGTTCCAGGTCAAGTGCACCCAGCAGGAAGACGCCTCGGCCGCGCGCCACATCGCCGGCCTGGAGATCGCCATGCAGGCCGTCTCCAGCGGCCAGGCGCATTTCGACCTGAGCCTGGACTTCACCGACCGGCAGGACGGCATCGACTGCGTGCTGATCTACGCCCATGAACTGTTCGACGAAGCCGTGGTGCGTGACATGGCCGGCGCATTCCAGGATCTTGCGCGGCAGGTCACCGGCGCAATCAGCGACAGGCAGCCCAGGCTGGGCGAGCTGTCGCTGCCAGGCCGCGTGTCGGAGTCTGCAGGCCCGGTGCAGGCCTTTGGCGCCGACAGCGTGCTGGAGCTGTGGTCGCGCGCCGTGCAGGCCCATCCCGATGGCACGGCGGTCAGGGACGCGGGCTCGGCCCTGGGCTACGCGCAGCTGGACCGGCAGTCCGACCAGTTGGCCCGGGCCCTGGTGGCGCGCGGCGTGGGGGCCGATGTGCGCGTGGCCCTGCATGCCGAGCGCAGCTGCGCCTTTGTGCTGGGCCTGCTTGCCGTGCTCAAGGCCGGTGGCACCTATGTGCCCCTGGACCCCGGCCTGCCGGCGCAGCGGCTGGCCTGGCAGCTGCGCGACAGCGGCGCGGTGCTGATGCTCTGCCAGCAGGCGCCCGCCTGGGACGCGGGCGTTCCCCTGCTGAGCCTGGACCCGAATGCCTGCCAGGAGCCGTGCATTGCGGGGCAGGCGCTGCCGGCCGCGCCGCCGCATTCC
Source organism: Delftia sp. WSY_7 (assembly GCF_043104845.1). Lineage (NCBI taxonomy): Bacteria > Pseudomonadati > Pseudomonadota > Betaproteobacteria > Burkholderiales > Comamonadaceae > Delftia > Delftia sp. WSY_7. The sequence continues at coordinate 233,744 of NZ_JBICLB010000040.1, forward strand.
GCACAGGGTGCCTATGTGATCTACACCTCGGGATCGACCGGGCAGCCCAAGGGCGTGGTCGTCAGCCACGGGGCGCTGGCCCACTATGTGCAGGCCGTGCTGCAGCGGCTGGACCTGCCCGATGCGGCGCGCAGCATGGCCATGGTCTCGACCGTGGCGGCGGACCTGGGGCACACCGTGCTGTTCGGCGCGCTGTGCTCGGGGCGCGCGCTGCATCTGATGGCGCCCGAACTGGCCTTCGACCCCGACGGCTTCGCGCGCTACATGGCAGAGCACCGGGTGGACGTGCTCAAGATCGTGCCCAGCCATCTGCAGGGGCTGCTGAATGCCGGCATGCCCGCTGACGTGCTGCCTGCCAGCCGCCTGGTGCTGGGCGGCGAGGCCACGCGCTGGCCGCTGATCGACCGCATCGCCGCGCTCAGGCCCGGCTGCCGCGTGCTCAACCATTACGGCCCCACCGAAACCACGGTGGGCATCCTCACCCAGGAGGCGGGCGAGGCGCTGCGCGGCGGCGAAAGCCTGCCCGTGGGCAGGCCGCTGGCCAATAGCCGCGCCCTGGTGCTGGATGCCGACCTGCAGCCCGTGCCTCGGGGCGCCAGCGGCGAGCTGTACCTGGGCGGGCCGGGCCTGGCGCGCGGCTACCAGGCCCGGCCCGGGCAGACGGCAGAGCGATTCGTGGCCAGCCCGTTCCAGCCGGGCGAGCGCCTGTACCGCACGGGCGACCGCGTGACCATGCTGGCCGATGGCAGCCTGCAGTTCCTGGGCCGCATGGACGACCAGGTGAAGGTGCGCGGCTACCGCGTGGAGCTGCGCGAGGTGGCGCTGGCGCTGCAGGCCGTGCCCGGCGTGGCCCAGGCCGAAGTCGTGGCGCGGCTGGATGGGGAGGGCGGCGGGGACGGGCGCATGCAGCTGCATGCCTATGCCGTGTCCCAGGCGGGCGTTCCCGCCGACAGGCAGGGGTGGGCCGCCGCGCTGGCGCAGGCGCTGCCCGAATACATGGTGCCCGCCAGCATCACCGTGCTGGAGGGCATGCCCCTGACGGCCAACGGCAAGATCGACCGCAAGGCCCTGCCCGTGCCGGAGCAGGCGGCCGCCGATCTGTTCGAGGCGCCCCAAGGCGAGGCCGAGCAGGCGCTGGCCGCCGTCTGGGCCGACCTCTTCGGCCTGGAGCGCGCGGGCCGGCATGACGACTTCTTCGCGCTGGGCGGGGACTCCATCCTCGCGCTCAAGCTGGTGGCGCGCGCCCGCAAGCGCGGCGTCAAGCTCACGCCCAAGCAGCTGTTCACGGGCAAGACGCCCGCGGGTGTGGCACGGCTGGTGGAGGGGCCGGTTGCCGGCGCCGAGCAGACCGAAGGCACAGCGCCCCTGCCCAGGGCCGACCGCAGTGGCCCGCTGCCGCTGTCCTTTGCGCAATTGCGCCAGTGGTTCCTGTGGCAGCTGGAGCCGGCCGGCACCGCCTATCACATCAGCGGCGCGCTGCGTCTGCTGGGCACGCTCGATGTGCTGGCGCTGCAGCAAAGCTTCGACGCGCTGGTGGCGCGCCACGAGTCGCTGCGCACGGTGTTCCGCATGGGCGGGGACGGGCAGGTGGTGCAGGTGATCGCCGCACAGGGCGGTGTGCGGGTCGAGCAAACGGATCTGTCCGAACTCCCCGCTGCGCAGCGCCAGGAGCAACTGGAACAGGCGGCGGCCGCCGTGCACCGCCAGCCCTTCGACCTGCAGGCCGGGCCGCTGCTGCGCGTGGGCCTGATCCGGGAGTCGGCCGAGGCGCATCTGCTGGTCGTGGCCATGCACCACATCGTCTCCGACGGCTGGTCCATGCAGATCATCGTGGATGAATTCGTGCAGCAGTACCGCGCACGGTGCCAGGGACAGGTGCCGCAGGCCGCACCCCTGCCGCTGCAGTACGCCGACTACGCGGCCTGGCAGCGCCAGTGGCTGGGGGCCGGCGAGCGGCAGCGGCAACTGGCCTACTGGCGCGCCCAGCTGGGCGACACGCACCCCGTGCTGCAACTGCCCACCGACCACCCGCGCCGGCCCGGCGCGGACCATGTGGCCGCCAGCCATGGCCTGCAGCTGCCGGCCGAACTGGTCGGCAGCCTGCGCCGCCGCGCCCAGGCGCAGGACGCAACGCTGTTCGTGCTGCTGCTGGCGGGCCTGCAGGCCGTGCTGCACCGCTACACGGGCCAGGAAGACATTCGCGTGGGCGTGCCCATTGCCAACCGCCACCGGGTGGAAACGCAGGGCACGGTGGGCTTTTTCGTGAACACCCAGGTTCTGCACGCCACGCTGGACGGGCGCATGGGACTGGCGCAGCTGCTGGACCAGGCCCGGCAGGCCGCCCAGGGCGCGCAGGCCCACCAGGACCTGCCCTTCGAGCAACTGGTCGAGGCGCTGCAGCCCGAACGCAACGCCGGCACCCAGCCGCTGTTCCAGGTGCTGTTCAACCACCAGCGCCAGGACCGCAGCGCGCTGCAGCAACTGCCTGGGCTGGAGCTGCAGGAATATGCGCTGCAGGGCCAGGGCGCCCAGTTCGAGCTGACCGTGGACACCACCGAGGATGCGCAGGGCTGCCTGCATCTGCGCCTGACCTATGCCCGCGAATTGTTCGAGGCCGCCACCATCGGCGCGCTGGCCGGCCACTATGTGGCCATGCTGCAGGCGCTGGCCGATGATCCGGCCCGCAAGGTGGGCGAAGTCGCCTTGCTGGGCGCGGCCGAACTGCACAGGCAGCAGGCCTGGGGCCGCGCCGCTGCCCTGCCTGCCGGCCGGCCGGCCGCAGCGCAGACGCTGCACGGCCGCTTCGCCAGCCAGGCATTGGCGCGGGCCGGGGCGCAGGCGCTGTCCTTCGAGCACCACGTTCTCGGCTACGCCGAACTCGACGCCCGGGCCAACCGTCTGGCCCACCGCCTCATCGCCCTGGGCGTGCGCCCGGAGACCCGCGTGGGCATCGCCATGCAGCGCTCGGTGGAGATGGTGGTCGGCCTGCTGGCCATCCTCAAGGCCGGTGGCGCCTACGTGCCGCTGGACCCGGATTACCCTGCCGACCGGCTGGCGCACATGGTGGCCGACAGTGGGATCTCCCTGGTGCTGACGCAGGCTGCGCTGCGCGAGCGCATTCCCGGCGCTGCTGCGCTGCAGGTACTGGAGATCGACATGCTGGACCTGTCGGGCGAACCCGATACCGATCCGCAGGTTGAAGTCTCGGCAGACAGCCTGGCCTATGTGATCTACACCTCGGGCTCCACGGGCCGCCCCAAGGGCGCACAACTGAGCCACCGCAACGTGGCGCGGCTGCTGGATGCCACCGATGCCTGGTTCGGCTTCGGGCCTGACGATGTCTGGACCCTGTTCCACTCCTACGCCTTCGACTTCTCGGTCTGGGAGATCTTTGGCGCGCTGTGCACGGGGGGCAGGCTGGTGGTGGTGCCGTACTGGGTCAGCCGCTCGCCCCAGGACTTCCTGGCTTTGCTGTGTGCGGAGCGCGTAACGGTTCTCAATCAAACGCCCTCGGCCTTCGGGCAGTTGGTGCATGCCGTGGAGCAGGATGAAGAAGGCGGCGCTGGCCTGGCGCTGCGCCAGGTGATCTTCGGCGGCGAGGCGCTGGAGCCCGAGAGCCTGCGGCCCTGGTTCCACCGCTTCGGTGACCAGGGCCCCCAACTCATCAACATGTACGGCATCACCGAGACCACGGTGCATGTGACATACCGGGAGATCACCCGGAAGGATCTGGAGGGCGGACGCAGCCCCGTGGGCGTGGCGATTCCGGACCTGGGCCTGTACGTGCTCGATGGCAGCCTGAACCTGCTGCCGCAGGGCGTGGCGGGAGAGTTGTATGTGGCGGGTGAGGGCTTGGCACGCGGCTATCTCAACAGGCAAGGACTGACGGCAGAGCGCTTCATTGCCAACCCGTTCAGCGAGACAGGCGAGCGCCTGTACCGCACGGGCGATCTGGTGCGCTGGAACACTCAGCGCGAACTCGAATACCTGGGCCGTGCCGACCAGCAGGTCAAGATCCGGGGCTTCCGCATCGAACTGGGCGAGGTGCAGTCGCAGCTGCTGGCCCAGCCCGAGGTGCGCGAGGCCGTGGTTTTGGCCAAGGATGGTGCAAGGCTGATCGCCTATGTCTCCCTGCGTGACGCGGTGGAGGAAAGCCAGCTCAAGCAGCGGCTGGGCCAGGCGCTGCCCGACTACATGGTGCCCTCGGCCATCGTCGTGCTCGAAGCCCTGCCGCTGACAGCCAACGGCAAGGTGGACCGCAAGGCGCTGCCCGAGCCGGAGATGGCGAGTGCGCAGGAATACGAGGCACCGCAAGGTGAACTCGAAGAAACGCTGGCGAAGATCTGGGCCGAGGTGCTGGGCGTGGAGCGCGTGGGCCGGCAGGACGGCTTCTTCGAGCTGGGCGGGCATTCGCTGCTCGCCCTGGGCCTGCTGGAGCGCGTACGCGCCCAGGGCCTGCGCGTGCAGGTGCGCACGCTGTTCCAGCATCCGAGGCTGGCGGAGTTTGCGCAGGCGGTGCGGCAGGAGCAGCAGGGTGAGCAAGGGGAGGAGGTGGCCGGCGAGATCGACGTGCCACCCAACGGCATCCCCGAAGGCTGCACGGCGATCACGCCGGACATGCTGACCCTGGTGGCGCTGGATGAAGATGAGATTGCACGCATTGCCGCTGCGGTGCCCGGTGGGGCGGCCAACATCCAGGACATCTACCCGCTGGCGCCGCTGCAGGAGGGAATTCTGTTCCACCACCTGCTGCAGTCCGGGGGCGATGTGTTCGTCTCGCCCAACCTGCTGAGCTTCGGGGCGCGCGAGCAGCTGCAATCCTTCGTGCACAGCCTCAACCAGGTGATTGCGCGCCATGACATCCTGCGCACGGCCGTGCTCTGGGAAGGGCTGTCCGAGCCGGTGCAGGTGGTGCTGCGCCAGGCACCGCTGCAGCTGCAGTGGCCTGATGCGGATGAGGCACATGAGGCGCTGGTGCCGCAGATGCTGGAGCAACTGCGCAGCCACGACCTGCGCCTGGACGTGCGGCAGGCGCCGATGATAGGGGTGCGGGCCGCGCACGATGCCGGGCAAGGCCGCTGGCTGCTGCAGCTGCTGAGTCACCACCTCGTGATGGACCGCATCACGCTGGACCTGCTGCTGCAGGAAGTGCTGCGGCTCCAGCAGGGCCGCGTGGCCGAGCTGCCGGTGCCCGTGCCCTTCCGGCGCTTTGTGGCGCAGGCGCGCCAGGGCGTGGCGGCCGAGGCGCACGAGCGGTTCTTCCGCCGCATGCTGGCCGATGTGCAGGAGCCCACGGCCGCCTTCGGCCTGCTGGATGTGCAAGGCGATGGCCGTGGCATGGAGGAGGCCCGCCTGCGGTTGGACGCCCCACTGGCCCAGGGCATGCGCCGCCAGGCGCGTGCGCACGGGGTCAGTCCCGCCGCGCTCTGCCACCTGGCCTGGGCGCTGGTGCTGGCCCGCACCAGCGGCAGGCAGGAGCCGGTCTTCGGCACCGTGCTGATGGGCCGCATGGACGGCGGCGCCGGTGCGCAGCAGGCGCTGGGCATGTTCATCAACACCTTGCCGCTGCGCCTGCCGCTGGGCGAAGGCAGCGTGCTCCAGGGCCTGCGCAGCACAGCGGCGGCGCTTGCGGCGCTGCTGCAGCACGAGCATGCCAGCCTGTCGCTGGCCCAGCGCTGCAGCGGCCTGCCTGCGGGAACGCCGCTGTTCAGCGCATTGCTGAACTACCGGCATGGCGCGGCCGAGGGTGCTGCGCAAGAGCTGGCCCGGGCCGGCGTGCAGGTGCTGGGCCGCCCCGAGCGCAGCAACTATCCCGTGGGCATGGCCGTGGATGACGAAGGCCAGGGCTTTGTGCTCGTCGCCCAGGTGGTTCGCAGCGTGGGGGCCGGGCGCGTCTGCGCCTACATGCAGCGGGCCCTGCAGGCGCTGGTGCAGGCGCTGCAGCAGCAGCCCGGCCGCGACCTGCGCACGCTGGACGTGGTGCCCCCGGCCGAGCGCCAGGCGCTGCTGGCGCAGGCCGGCAACCCCCGGTCCTGGCCGCAGGCCTTGCCGGTGCACCGCATGTTCGAGGCGCAGGCAAGGCAGCGGCCCCAGGCCCCGGCCCTGGCCGCGGACGGGCAGGTGTTCAGCTACGGCGATCTGGACCGGCGGGCCAGCCGCCTGGCGCAGGTCCTGATCGCCCAGGGGCTGCGGCCCGGGCAGCGCGTGGGCCTGGTGGCCGAGCGCGGGGCCGCCATGGTGGCCGGCCTGCTGGCCATCCTCAAGGCGGGCGCCGCCTACGTGCCCGTCGATCCGGCCCTGCCCGATGAGCGCATGCAGTACATGCTGCAGGACAGCGGGGCCTGCCTGGTGCTAGCCTCGGGCCTGGCGCCGGGCCGGCTGGCCGTGCTCGCCGCCAGCGTGCCGAAGGTGCTGGAACTGGAGGCGCTGGAGGTGCTGGAGGCAGTGGAGGCAAGGGAGCCAGGGCCGCAGGCAGGCACGGAACGCGCGCCCCGCGTCGAGGTGCATGGCGACCAGGCGGCCTATGTGATCTACACCTCGGGCTCCACCGGCCGGCCCAAGGGCGTGGTGGTGCGGCATGCGGCCTTCTCCAACTTCCTGCAGTCCATGGCGGCACAGCCGGGCCTGCAGGCGCAGGACGTGGTGCTGGCCACGACCTCCGTGTCCTTCGACATTGCGGGCCTGGAGATCTTCCTGCCCCTGGCCGTGGGCGCGCAGCTGGTGGTGGCCGGGCGCGAACAGGTGCGCGACGCGGCCGCGCTGGCGGCGCTGCTGGAGCGCAGCCGCGCCAGCGTGATGCAGGCCACGCCCTCGGGCTGGCGCCTGCTGCTGGCCGGTGGCTGGAAGGCGGCACGGCCCCTGAAGGCGCTGTGCGGCGGCGAGGCGCTTGCGCCGGACCTGATTGCCCTGTTGCGCGCGGCGGGCGTGGACCTCTGGAACCTCTACGGCCCGACCGAGACCACGATCTGGTCCAGCCTGCAGCAGGTGCAGGGCGATGCCGCCACGCTGGGCCAGGCCATCGCGGCCACCCGGCTGCTGGTGCTTGACGAAGGACTGCGCTGCGTGCCGCAAGGCGTGGCCGGTGAGCTGTTCATTGGCGGCCAGGGCCTGGCGCGCGGCTACTGGCAGCGGCCGGGCCTGAGCGCAGAGCGTTTTGTGGCCGATCCTTTCGCGGGACCGGGCGCGGCTGGCGAACGCCTGTACCGCACGGGCGATCTGGTGCGCCGCAATGCCGATGGCGCGCTGGAATACCTGGGCCGGCTGGACCACCAGGTCAAGATCCGCGGCCACCGCATCGAGCTGGGCGAGGTGGAGGCCGCACTGCTGGCCCAGCCCGAGGTGCGCGAGGCCGTGGTCACGGCAGCGGGGTCCGGCAGTGATACGCGCCTTGTGGCGCACATATCTCTACATGCATCGCTGCATGCGTCGCTGCATGCACCGCTGCATGCAGGCCCGCCCCTGGACGCTGCGGCACTGCGCGCAAGACTGGCCAGCGGCCTGCCCGACTACATGCTGCCGTCCGCCATCGTGGTGCTGGACACGCTGCCGCTGAACAACAGCGGCAAGGTGGACCGTGCCGCGCTGCCTGCGGCGCAGGCACCGGCCGGGCAGTCCTACGAGGCGCCCTCGGGGCAGGCCGAGGAAATGCTGGCCGGGCTGTGGTCCGAGCTGCTGGGTGGTGGCCGCGTGGACCGCCGCGACAGCTTCTTCGAGCGCGGCGGGCACTCGCTCAAGGTGGTGCAACTGCTGGCGCGACTGCAGGGGGCAGGCGCTGCGGGGCTGACCGCCCAGGACGTTTTCCGCACCCCGGTGCTGCAGGACATGGCGGGCCTGGTGCGCCTGCCGGCCCATGGCAGCGCGGATGCTGCGGGTGCAACAGGCACGACAGGCACGACAGGCGCGGACGCGCAGGCGCTCGATGCGCTGGATTCCTTTCTCGAAACTCTGGGAGATATCTGATGGACCGTGGCCGCCTGCGCCAAATCGCCGAGCGCTTTGCAAGCCTGAGCCCTGCCCAGCGCACGCTGGCATTGCAAAAGATCCGGGCCGAGGGACTGGATCTCTCGCATTTCCCCATCCCGGTCCGCACACCATCGTCCGACCAGACCGAAGCCCTGTCCCATGCGCAGCTGCGCCAGTGGTTCCTGTGGAAGCTGGACCCGCAAAGCTCGGCCTACCACATCGCCCAGGCCTCGTGGATGCATGGCGAGCTGGATCTGGCGGCCTTGCGGCAGGCGTTCGGCGTGCTGCTGGAGCGCCACGGCGGACTGCGCACGGTGTTCGAGGAAAGCCCCGACGGCCTGGCGCGGCAGCGCATCGTGCCGCAGCTGGCCCTGGAGCTTCCGCTGATCGACCTCAGTTCCCTGCCCGCCGCGCAGCGCCACGACCGGGCCCTGGCCGAAGCCGAGCGCCTGTGTCTCACGCCCTTTGACCTGACGCGCGGACCGCTGCTGCGCGTGGCCGCCGTTCGCCTGGACAGCCGCCAGCACCTGCTGGTGGTGGTGATGCACCACATCATCTCCGACGGCCGCTCCATGCAGATCCTGCTGGAGGAGTTCGCCGGCCTGTACGCGGCACTGGTGCAGCAGCGCCCGACCCGCCTGCCGCCGCTGCCCATTGCCTACGCCGACTACGCCGCCTGGCAGCGCGACTGGCTGGAGGCCGGGGAAAGGCAGCGCCTGCTGGACTACTGGCTGCCCGAGCTGGCCGGGGGGCAGGACCTGCATCTGGAGCTGCCCTCCGACCATGCCCGCGCGCCGGGCGCCGAGACCCGCTGGCATGCCGCTTGGCACCGGCTGGAACTGCCCGCCAGCCTGGTGGCCGGACTGGAGCAGCGCGCCCGCGAGCAGGGCACCTCCCTCTTCGTGGCGCTGCTGGCCGGTTTCCAGGCCCTGCTGCACCGCTATACCGCCGAGACCGATATCCGCGTGGGCGTGCCCGTGGCCAACCGCAACCAGCCCGAGGCCGAGCCGCTGGTCGGCTTCTTCGTCAACACGCTGGTGATGCGTGGCCGGCTCGATACCCGCATGCGCCTGCAGGAGCTGCTGGCCCAGCTGGCCGAGCGGGTCCGCCTGGGCCTGGCCCACCAGGACCTGCCCTACGAGCAACTGGTCGAGGCGCTGCAGCCGCGCCGCAGCCTGGACGGCAGCTCGCTGTTCCAGGTGATGCTGAACTACCAGCACGAAGAGGCGGCCGGCCTGGCGGGCCTGGAGATCCAGAAGCTGGAGCTGGACGGCCTGGCAGCCCAGTTCGAGCTGACCCTGCACGCCAGCCGCCGCGCCAACGGCAGCCTGCAGCTGGGCTTTGCCTATGCGCGCGAGCGCTTCGAGCCGGCCACGGTGCAGCGCATGGGCGCGCATCTGTCGCTGCTGCTGCAGGCGCTGGCGCATGCGCCGCAGTGCACGCTGGACCAGGTGCAGCTGCTGCCCGGCGATGAGCAGGCGCGGCTTCTGGACCGCAGTGCGCGCCGCAGTACCCGCAATGGACCTGTCCTCAACCATGCGCAGCCCGCCTGCCTGCACCAGCGCTTTGCCACAAGCGCGCAGCAACGGCCGGAGGCGGTGGCGTTGACCTGCGAGTCCGCACGACTGACCTACGCCGAACTCGATGCCCAGGCCAACCGCCTGGCCCGCCGCCTGATCGCTCTGGGCGTGCGCCCGGAGACGCGCGTGGGCATTGCCATGCAGCGCTCGGTGGAGATGGTGGTCGGCCTGCTGGCCATCCTCAAGGCCGGTGGCGCCTATGTGCCGCTGGACCCGGATTACCCGGCGGATCGTCTGGCACATATGGTCGAGGACAGTGGCATTGCCCTGGTGCTGACGCAGGCTGCGGTGCGCGAGCGCATTCCCGGCGCTGCTGCGCTGCAGGTGCTGGAGATCGACACGCTGGACCTGTCGGGCGAACCCGATACCGATCCGCAGGTCGATGTGAACCCGGACAGCCTGGCCTATGTGATCTACACCTCGGGCTCCACGGGCCGCCCCAAGGGCGCGCAACTGAGCCACCGCAACGTGGCACGGCTGCTGGACGCCACCGATGCCTGGTTCGGCTTCGGCCCGGACGATGTCTGGACCCTGTTCCACTCCTACGCCTTCGACTTCTCGGTCTGGGAGATCTTTGGTGCGCTGTGCACGGGCGGCAGGCTGGTGGTGGTGCCGTACTGGGTCAGCCGCTCGCCCCAGGACTTCCTGGCCTTGCTGCGTGCGGATCACGTAACGGTTCTCAATCAAACACCTTCGGCCTTTGGGCAACTGGTCCATGCCGTGGAGCAGGATGAAGAAGGCGGCGCTGGCCTGGCGCTGCGCCAGGTGATCTTTGGCGGCGAGGCGCTGGAGCCCGAGAGCCTGCGGCCCTGGTTCGACCGCTTCGGTGACGAGCAGAGCCCCAAGCTCATCAACATGTACGGCATCACCGAGACCACAGTGCATGTGACGTACCGGCAGATCACCAAGGCGGATCTGGATGGCGGGCGCAGCCCCGTGGGCGTGGCGATTCCGGACCTGGGCCTGTATGTGCTCGATGGCAGCCTGAACCTGCTGCCGCAGGGCGTGGCGGGAGAGTTGTATGTGGCGGGCGAGGGCTTGGCACGCGGCTATCTCAACAGGCAAGGGCTGACGGCAGAGCGCTTCATCGCCAACCCCTTCGCGGAGTCCGGCGAGCGCCTGTACCGCACGGGCGATCTGGTGCGCTGGAGCGCCCAGGGCGAACTTGAATACCTGGGCCGTGCCGACCAGCAGGTCAAGATCCGGGGCTTCCGCATCGAGCTGGGCGAGGTGCAGTCGCAGCTGCTGGCCCAGCCCGAGGTGCGCGAGGCCGTGGTACTGGCCAAGGAGGGTGCAAGGCTGATCGCCTATGTCTCCCTGCGTGACGCGATGGAGGAAAGCCAGCTCAAGCAGCGCCTGTGCCAGGCGCTGCCCGACTACATGGTGCCTTCGGCCATCGTCGTGCTCGAAGCCCTGCCTTTGACGGCCAACGGCAAGGTGGACCGCAAGGCGCTGCCCGAGCCGGAGATGGTCAGCGCCCAGCAATACGAGGCACCGCAGGGCGAGTTGGAGGAAACGCTGGCGCAGATCTGGGCCGAGGTGCTGGGCGTGGAGCGCGTGGGTCGGCAGGACGGCTTCTTCGAGCTGGGCGGACATTCGCTGCTCGCCCTGGGCCTGCTGGAGCGCGTGCGCGCCCAGGGCCTGCGCGTGCAGGTGCGCACGCTGTTCCAGCACCCGAGGCTGGCGGAGTTTGCGCAGGCGGTACTGGAGGAACAGCAGGAGCAGCAGGGTGAGCAAGGGGAGGAGGTGGCCGGCGAGATCGACGTGCCACCCAACGGCATCCCCGAAGGCTGCACGGCGATCACGCCGGACATGCTGACCCTGGTGGCGCTGGATGAAGATGAGATTGCTCGCATTGCCGCGGCGGTGCCGGGAGGCGCGGCCAACATCCAGGACATCTACCCGCTGGCGCCGCTGCAGGAGGGAATTCTGTTCCACCACCTGCTGCAGTCCGAGGGCGATGCCTATGTCACCTCGCACACGCTGAGCTTCGACTCGCGCGAGCGGCTGCAGCGGTTTGCCGAGAGCTTTGACCAGGTGGTCGCGCGGCATGACATCCTGCGCACGGCCGTGTTCTGGGAAGGCCTGGCGACGCCCGTGCAGGTCGTCTGCCGGCAGGCCCGCCTGCCGCTGTCCTGGCTGGAGGAGGGCGGCGCGGCGGCATCATCGCAGGACGCGCTGGCCCGGCTGGCCGCCTGCGCCCAGGGCTACCGCATCGACCTGCGCAAGGCGCCGCTGATCCACCTGGTGGCCGCGCACGACGCGCCGGGCCAGCGCTGGCTGCTGCAGATCCTGGCCCATCACATGGTGGACGACAACACCACGCTCAAGCAGGTGATCGGTGAGATCGCGCTGATCCAGCAGGGCCGCTCCAGCGCGCTGCCCCGGCCGCTGCCGTTCCGCCAGTTCGTGGCCCATGCGCGCTCGGGCGAGGGCACGGCCGGGCATGAGGCGTTTTTCCGCACCATGCTGGGCGATGTGCAGGAGCCCACGGCGCCCTTCGGGCTGCTGGATGTCCAGGGCGACGGAGCGCGCACGAACGAGGTGCGGCAGGTGCTTGACGGCGGCCTTGCCGCCCGGTTGCGGCAGCAGTCCCGGCGCCACGGCGTCAGCGCCGCCGCGCTGTTCCACCTGGCCTGGGCCCTGGTGCTGGCCAGGACCAGCGGCAGGGACGACGTGGTGTTCGGCACCGTGCTGTTTGGCCGCATGCAGGCGCAGCAGGGCGCGGCCCGCGCGCTGGGCATGTTCATCAATACGCTGCCGCTGCGCGTTCGCCTGGCCGGTCGTGGCGTGGCCCAGGCCCTGCGCCAGACCCAGTCCGCGCTGACGGACCTGCTGCACCACGAGCATGCCAGCCTGTCGATGGCCCAGTCCTGCAGCGGCCTGGCCGGCGGGGCGCCGCTGTTCACGGCCCTGCTCAACTACCGGCACACGGCGCTGCAGGACGCGGACGCTGGCGATGCCTGGAGCGGCGTGCAGATACTGCAAAGCCACGAGCGCACCAACTTCCCGTTCGGCCTGTCGGTCAACGACACGGGCGAGGGCTTCACGCTGATCGCGCATGTGATCGATGCGGTGAATGCCCACAGCATGTGCGGCTACATGCACCAGGCCCTGGACGGCCTGGCCGATGCCCTGGCGCGCGACCCCGGCCAGCCCGTGACCGCGATTGCGGTGCTGCCCGCGCATGAACGGGACAGGCTGCTGCAGTGGAGCCTCAATGGCAAGTCCCATCCCCAGGCCCTGCCCGTGCACCGGGAATTCGAGGCCCGCGTGCGGGAGCAGCCCGATGCCGTCTGCCTGGTCCATGGCGACGAGGCGCTGACCTCGGCCCGGCTCAACGCCCGTGCCAACCGGCTGGCCCACCGGCTGATGGCCCTGGGCGTGGGGCCGGACGTGCGCGTGGGCGTTGCGCTGGAGCGCTCGGTGGACATGGTGGCCGGGCTGCTGGCGGTGCTCAAGGCCGGCGGCGCCTACGTGCCGCTGGACATGGAGTACCCGGTGGACCGCCTGGCCTACATTGCCCAGGACAGCGGCATTGCCCTGCTGCTGACCGAGCGCAAGGCACGCGAGCGCCTGCCGTTCGCGCAGGCGCTGAACGTGGTCGAGCTCGACGGCCTGGACCTGGACGCGGGGCCTGACCACAATCCCGGCGTGGCGATCCATGGCGACCATCTGGCCTATGTGATCTACACCTCGGGCTCCACCGGCCGGCCCAAGGGGGCGGCCAACCGGCATGCCGCGCTGTCCAATTGCATGGCCTGGATGCAGGACCACTACCGGCTCACGCGGGCCGACGCGGTGCTGCACAAGGCGGCCTTCGGCTTCGATGTCTCGGCCTGGGAAATCTTCTGGCCGCTGACGGCGGGCGTGCGCCTGGTGGTGGCCCGGCCCGGCGACCACCGCGATCCCGAGCGCATCGTCGCGCTGATCCGCCGCCACCAGATCACCACGCTGAACTTCGTGCCGGCCATGCTGCAGGCGTTTCTGGCCCATGAAGGCATCGAGGAGGAGACCCGCCTGCGCTATGTGATCTGCGGCGGCGAGGCCATGCCGGCCGAGACACAGCGCGAGGCCCTGCGCCGCCTGCACGGCGTCAGCCTGCAAAACCTCTATGGCCCGACCGAGGCCGCCATCCACGTGACGCACTGGACCTGCCGCGACGATGGCCGCAGCCCGGTCCCCATCGGCCGCCCCGTCAGCGCGACCAAGGCCCTGGTGCTGGGCCAGGATCTGGGACTGGTTCCCGCAGGCGTGGCCGGCGAACTCTATCTGGGCGGGCAGGCGCTGGCGCAGGGCTACCTGGGCCGGCCCGGCCTGAGCGCCGAGCGCTTCGTCGCCGACCCGTTCGACCAGGGCGGCGGCCGCCTGTACCGCACGGGCGACCTGGTGCGCTGGAACGATGAAGGCCAGCTGGAGTACCTGGGGCGCCTGGACCATCAGGTGAAGATCCGAGGCTTTCGCATCGAGCTGGGCGAGATCGAGGCCCGGCTGCTGGCCCAGCCCCAGGTGCGGGAGTCCGTGGTCGTGGCCCGCAAGGACCCGGCGGGCATGCACCTGGCGGCCTATGTCTCGGCGCATGAAGGGCAGCAGGTCACGGCGGCCGAACTGCGCGAGCGCCTGGCCCTTGAACTGCCGGACTACATGGTGCCGGCCGCCATCATGGTGCTGGACCGCCTTCCCCTGAATGCCAATGGCAAGGTGGACAGGGCCGCCTTGCCCGAGCCTGAACTGCTGGCCAGCCTGCACTACGAGGCGCCCGTGGGCGACGGCGAGCAGCGGCTGGCCGCACTCTGGAGCGAGGTGCTGGGCGTGGAGCGCGTGGGGCGCCACGACCATTTCTTTGAGTTGGGCGGGCACTCGCTGCTGGCCCTGAAGCTGCTGGAGCGCATGCGCGCCCAGGGCTGGGTGACGCAGGTGCGCACGCTGTTCCAGCACCCCCGGCTGGCGGATCTGGCACTGGCGCTGCGCCGCGAGCAGGGCCTGCCCCGGCATGAGGTGCAGGTGCCGCCCAACGGCATCCCCGAAGGCTGCACGGCCATCACGCCCGCCATGCTGACGCTGGTGGCACTGGACGCGCAGGAGATCGCACGGGTCGAGGACGCCGTGCCCGGTGGCGCGGCCAACATCCAGGACATCTATCCGCTGGCGCCGCTGCAGGAAGGCATTCTGTTCCACCACACGCTGCACCAGCAGGGCGACGCCTATGCCACGCCCACGCTGCTCGGCTTTGACACGCGCGAGCGGCTGCTGGGCTTTGTGCAACGGCTCAACCAGGTCATCGCACGCCACGACATCCTGCGCACGGCCGTGCTGTGGGAGGGGCTGGCCGAGCCTGTGCAGGTGGTCTGCCGGCAGGCGCAGGTGCTGCTCGACTGGCTGGACGAGAGCGAAAAGGGTAGCGAAGGGGAGGTTGCGGACGTGGCAGGCCGGCTGCAGGCCGTGCTGGACCCGCGCGTGCAGCGCATCGATGTGCGCCGTGCACCCATGATCCGCGCCGTGGCGGCGCAGGATGCGCGCAACGGCCGCTGGCTGCTGCAGCTGCTGACCCATCACCTGGTGCTGGACCACACGACGCTGGAACGCATCGTCGAGGAGATCGCGCTGATGGCCCAGGGCCGCGAGGCGGAGCTGCCCAGGCCCCTGCCGTTCAGGCGCTTCGTGGCCCAGGCGCGCCTGGGCGTGAGCACCAGCGAGCATGAGGACTTCTTCCGCGCCATGCTCGGCGATGTGGATGAGCCCACGGCGCCGTTCGGCCTGCTGGATGTGCAGGGCGACGGCAGTGCGGTGCAAGAGGCCAGGCTGGCCTTGGACGAGCCCCTGGCGCGCAGCGTGCGGCGGCAGGCACAGCGCCATGGGGTGAGTGCAGCCAGCCTGTTCCACCTGGCCTGGGCGCTGGTGCTGGGCAGGACCACGGGCAAGGACGACGTGGTGTTCGGCACCGTGCTCTTTGGCCGCATGCAGGGCGGGGAGGGCGCGCACAGCGCGCTGGGCATGTTCATCAACACGCTGCCGCTGCGCATACGGTTGGGCGGTCGGCTGGGCGGGCGCAGCGTGCAGGAATGCCTGCGCCAGACGCATGAGCTGCTGACGGGGCTGATGCACCACGAGCACGCCACGCTGTCGCTGGCGCAGCGCTGCAGCGCTCTGGCGGGGGGAACGCCGCTGTTCTCGGCTCTGCTCAACTACCGCTACAGCGTGGCCCCGCAGGAGGGGGCCGCAGCGGGCGCATGGGAAGGCATGACGGCGCTGGGCGGACAGGAGCGCACCAACTACCCCGTGACCGTGTCCATCGATGACCTGGGCGAAGGCTTTGGCATCGTGGCCCAGGCCGATGCTGTTCTGGGGGCTGAACGGCTGTGTGGATACATGGCGGCGGCCGTGGCCTCCCTGGTCCACGCGCTGGAAAGCGAGCCCGGCCTGGAGGCTGCGGCGCTGGACATGCTGGACGGCAAGGAATGGGCGCAGCTGCAGGCTTGGAGCCTGGGCGCCCGAACCGAACCGGGGATGCAGCCCGTGCACCGGTTGATCGAGCGCCAGGCCCAGGCACGGCCGGATGCCGTGGCGCTGGTCTTTGGCGATCAGGTGCTGAGCTACGACCAGCTCAACCGCCGCGCCAACCAGCTGGCACACCGGCTGATGGCCCTGGGCGTGAGGCCGGAGACCCGGGTCGGCATCGCCATGGAGCGGTCCATCGAGATGGTGGTGGGCCTGCTGGCCATCATGAAGGCCGGTGGCGCCTATGTGCCCCTGGACCCCGATCACCCGCCCGAACGGCTGGCGCAGATGATCGAAGACGGCGCCGTGCGGCGCCTGCTCACCCACAGCGCGCTGCGCGAGCGCCTGCCCGCAGGCGAGGATCTGCAGTGGCTGGACATCGACCGCATCGATGTGGCCGGTGAATCGCAGCGCAACCCGGTGGTTGCCGTGCATGGGGAGCATCTGGCCTATGTGATCTTCACCTCGGGCTCCACGGGCCGTCCCAAGGGCGCGGCCAACCGGCATGCGGCCCTGCACAACCGGCTGGCCTGGATGCAGCAGGCCTATGCGCTCGATGCATCGGACGCCGTGCTGCAAAAGACACCGTTCAGCTTCGATGTGTCGGTCTGGGAGTTCTTCTGGCCCCTGATGGCCGGCGCCCGGCTGGTGATGGCCGCGCCTGGCGATCACCGTGACCCCGCAAGGCTGGTGGCGCTGATCACGGGCCATGGCGTCACCACCGTGCACTTCGTGCCTTCCATGCTGCAGGCCTTTGTGGCGCACGCGGGCGTTGCAGCATGCACGGGCCTCAGGCGCATCCTGTGCAGCGGCGAGGCCCTGCCGGCCGAGGCGCAGAACGCCGTCTTCAGGCTCCTGCCCGGAGCCGGTCTCTACAACCTCTATGGGCCTACCGAGGCGGCCATCGACGTCACCCACTGGCGCTGCCGCGACGACGGGCGGCGCCAGGTTCCCATCGGCCGGCCCATCAGCGGTATCCGCACCTATGTGCTGGACTGCGCCATGCGGCCGGCGCCACAGGGCGTGGCCGGCGAGCTGTACCTGGGCGGCATGGGCCTGGCGCGCGGCTATCTGAACCGCCCCGCGCTGACGGCCGAGCGCTTTGTGGCCGACCCGCTGGACACGCAGGGCGGCCTGCTGTACCGCACGGGCGACCTGGTGCGCTGGAACGGCGAAGGCCAGATCGAGTACCTGGGGCGCCTGGACCACCAGGTGAAGATCCGCGGCCTGCGCATCGAGCTGGGCGAGATCGAGGCCCATCTGCTGGCCCAGCCCGGCGTGCGCGAGGCCGTGGTGGTCGCGGCGCAAGCCACATCGGGCGCGGCGGGCGCACGCCTTGTCGCCTATGTGGCCGGTCCGGACGCCGATGCGGGGCTGGCCGAAACCTTGCGCCAGGCGCTGGCCCGGCGGCTGCCGGACTACATGCAGCCTTCGGCCATCGTCGTGCTGCCTGCGCTTGCGCTCAATGCCAACGGCAAGGTGGACCGCAAGGCCCTGCCGCAGCCCGAATGGGCGCAGCGTGGATACGAACCGCCGCACAACGGGGTGGAGCAGCAGCTGTCGGCGATATGGGCCGAGCTTCTGGGGCAGGACCGCGTGGGGCGGCGCGACAACTTCTTCGAGCTGGGCGGGCACTCGCTGCTGGCCATGGGCATGCTGGAACGCATGCGCGCGCATGGCCTGTCGGCCTCGGTGCGCAGCCTGTTCCAGCATCCGCAGCTGGCGGATTTTGCGGCGCAGCTGATGCAGGCGGACGACGCCGCCCAGGTGCAGGTGCCGCCCAACGGCATCCCCGAAGGCTGCACGGCCATCACGCCCGCCATGCTGACGCTGGTGGCACTGGACGCGCAGGAGATCGCACGGGTCGAGGACGCCGTGCCCGGTGGCGCGGCCAACATCCAGGACATCTATCCGCTGGCGCCATTGCAGGAAGGCATTCTGTTCCACCACACGCTGCACCCGCAGGGCGACGCCTATGCCACGCCCACGCTGCTGGGCTTCGACACGCGCGAGCGGCTGCTGGGCTTTGTGCAACGGCTCAACCGGGTCATCGCACGCCACGACATCCTGCGCACGGCCGTGCTGTGGGAGGGGTTGGCCGAGCCCGTGCAGGTGGTCTGCCGGCAGGCGCAGGTGCTGCTCGACTGGCTGGAGGAGAGCGAAGGTGAAGGGGAAGGAACGGATGTGGCCAGCCGGCTGCAGGCCGTGCTGGACCCGCGCGTGCAGCGCATCGATGTGCGCCGTGCACCCATGATCCGCGCCGTGGCGGCGCAGGATGCGCGCAATGGACGCTGGCTGCTGCAGCTGCTGACGCACCACCTGGTGCTGGACCACACGACGCTGGAGCGCATCGTCGAGGAGATCGCGCTGATGGCCCAGGGCCGCGAGGCGGAGCTGCCCAGGCCCTTGCCGTTCAGGCGCTTCGTGGCCCAGGCGCGCCTGGGCGTGAGCACCAGCGAGCATGAGGACTTTTTCCGCGCCATGCTCGGCGATGTGGATGAACCTACGGCGCCGTTTGGCCTGCTGGATGTGCAGGGCGACGGCAGCGCGGTGGAGGAGGCCAGGCTTGCGCTGGATGCACCGCTGTCGCGCGAGCTGCGCCGGCAGGCGCAGCGCCATGGGGTGAGTGCAGCCAGCCTGTTCCACCTGGCCTGGGCGCTGGTGCTGGGCAGGACCACGGGCAAGGACGACGTGGTGTTCGGCACCGTGCTCTTTGGCCGCATGCAGGGCGGGGAGGGCGCGCACAGCGCGCTGGGCATGTTCATCAACACGCTGCCGCTGCGCATACGGTTGGGCGGTCGGCTGGGCGGGCGCAGCGTGCAGGACTGCCTGCATGAGACGCATGCGGGGCTGACGGGGCTGATGCACCACGAGCACGCCACGCTGTCGCTGGCACAGCGCTGCAGCGCTGTGGCGGGGGGAACGCCGCTGTTCTCGGCCCTGCTCAACTACCGCTACACCGCAGCGCCGCAGGAGACGGAGGCAGCGGGCGCAGCCTCGGGCGCGTGGGAGGGCATGACGGCCCTGGGCGGACAGGAGCGCACCAACTACCCGGTGGACATGTCCATCGATGACCTGGGTCAGGGCTTTCGCCTGGTCGGGCAGGCCAGCAAGACCGTGGGCGCGCAGCGCCTGTGCGCCTACATGCTGGCCGCAGTGGAAGGCATTGTTGCGGCCCTGGCCGAAACGCCTGCGCTGCCGGCCTGCGATATCGAGCTGCTGGACCGGGACGAATGGGCGCTGCTGACGCAATGGGCGCAATCGGGGCAGTCCGGATGCAACCCGCAGAGCCGCGACGCCCAGCCCCTGGTGCACAGGCTGTTCGAGCAGCAGGCGGACGAGCAGCCCCAGGCCACGGCCCTGGTCTTTGGCGACGAATGCATCAGCTATGCGCAGCTCAACCGGCGTGCCAACCGCCTTGCGCACCGCCTGATCGCCGAGGGAGTGGGCGCGGAGGTGCGCGTGGGCATTGCGGTGGAACGCTCGGTGGAGATGGTGGTGGCCGTGCTGGCCGTGCTCAAGTCGGGCGCGGCCTATGTGCCCCTGGACCCCGGCTATCCGGCCGAGCGCCTGGCCCACATGGTCGAGGACAGCGGCATGGCCTGCCTGCTCACGCAGTCCCGCCTGGGGCTGGAGGTGGCCGGTCGCGTGAAGGCGCTGGACCTGGATGCCATCGGCGCGATGCCGGGGCCCGACCACAACCCCGGCGCCGCCGTGCATGGCGAATGCCTGGCCTATGTGATCTACACCTCGGGCTCCACCGGACGGCCCAAGGGCGTGGGCATCTCCCACCGCTGCCTGGCCGAGCAGGCGCAGCTGGCCGTCGGCTTTGCCGCGCTGTCGCCGCAGGACCGCGTGCTGCAGTTCGCCACGCTGAATTTCGATGGCTGCATCGAGCAGCTGTTCGCGCCGCTGGTGGCCGGCGCGGCCATGGTGCTGCGCGGGCCCGAACTCTGGGACAGCGCCACCTTCTACAGGGAACTCATGGCCAGGCAGATCAGCGTGGCCGATCTGACCACCGCCTACTGGCTGCTGCTGGTCCAGGATTTCGCGCGCCAGGGCCTGCGCGGGTATGGGCGGCTCAGGCAGGTGCATGTGGGCGGCGAGGCCATGCCGGGCGCCGGCCTGCAGGCCTGGCGCGATGCCGGGCTGGGCCATGTGAGGCTGCTCAATGCCTACGGCCCGACCGAGGCCACCGTCACGGCCTCCCTCTTCGACTGCACGGGCCTGGTGGAATGCGCCGGCGCGGCGCCGCAGGCGCTGCCGTCACAGGACCTTCCCATAGGCCGGCCCCTGGCGGGCCGGCACATGTGGGTGGTGGACGACCGGATGCGCCCCGTGCCCCTGGGCGTGGCCGGCGAGCTGTGCATAGGCGGGCCCCTGCTGTCGCGCGGCTACCTGAACCGGGCAGGGCTCAGCGCGGAGCGCTTTGTCGCCGACCCCTTCGGCCGCGATGGCGCAAGAATCTATCGCACGGGCGACCTGGTGCGCTGGAATGCGCAGGGCCAGCTGGAGTACCTGGGGCGGGTGGACCACCAGGTCAAGATCCGCGGCCTGCGCATCGAGCTGGGCGAGGTGCAGGCGCAACTGCTGGCGCTGGACGATGTGCGCGAGGCCGTGGTCGTGGCCGGCGAGGGACCGGCGGGCACGCGGCTGCTGGCCTATGTGTCTGCCCGCAGCGGGCGGACCCTGGACGGGCAGGAGATGCGCGAGCGCCTGGCCACGGTACTGCCCGACTACATGGTGCCGGGCGCCATCATGGTGCTGGACCAGTTGCCGCAGAACGCCAACGGCAAGCTGGACCGGCAGGCCCTGCCCGCGTTCGGCATGCCAGCCGCCAGCCAGGCGCCCGAGGGCGAACTGGAGGCGCTGCTGGCCCGTATCTGGGCCGAGGTGCTGGGCCTGGAGCGGGTGGGGCGCAGCGACAACTTCTTCGCGCTGGGGGGTGATTCCATTCTGAGCCTGCAGATCGTCTCGCGCCTGCGCCGCTTCGGCTGGAAGCTGTCGCCACGGCAGCTGTTCGAGCGGCAAAGCATTGCCGAGCTGGCGCGTGTGGCCGAGCCCGTGCAGGACGAGGCCGTGGAGCAGGAGACCCCGGTCCAGGGGAGCGTTCCCCTGCTGCCCATTCAGGCGGAGTTCTTCGAAACGGACGTGCCGCAGCGATCCCACTGGAACCAGGCCCTGCTGCTGCGCAGCACGCAGCCGCTGCAGCCTGCGCCGCTGCGCCAGGCCCTGGCCGATTTGCTGGCCCGGCACGACAGCCTGCGCCTGCGCTTTCGCCCCACGGCGCAGGGCGCCTGGGAGCAGGCCTACGCAAGCCCGTCCGAGGCCGACCTGCAGGCACTGCTGTGGGTGCGCCAGGCACGGGATGCCGGCGCGATCGAGGCCTTGTGCGAACAGGCGCAGCGCAGCCTGGACATCGTCCACGGGCCGCTGCTGCGCGGGCTGTGCATCGAGGTGGGCGACGGCAGCTGGCGCCTGCTGCTGGTGGCCCACCATCTGGTCGTCGATGGGGTCTCCTGGCGCATCCTGCTCGAAGACCTGCGTTCGGCCTATGCCAGCCGGCTGCAGGGCCTGGAGCCCGCCAGGGTCCACAAGACTGCCAGCTACCAGCGCTGGTCGCAGGCGCTGCAGGCCCATGCCGCGCAATGCGGCGGCGAGCTGGCCTTCTGGCAGGCGCTGGCCCAGGTGCCGGCCGTCCTGCCCTGTGCCCGCCCCGGGGGGGCCAACACCCTGGCATGGCAGTCCAGCGTCGAGCTGCGGCTGGACCGCGAGCGCACCGAGGCCCTGATCAGCCGCGTGCCAGCGGCCTACAGGACGCAGATCAACGACATCCTGCTGGCCGCCCTGGGGCGCGCCCTGTGCGCGTGGAGAGGGCAGCAGCGCATCCTCGTGGACCTGGAGGGCCATGGCCGCGAGGAGCTGTCGGCCGGCGTGGACGTCTCGCGCACCGTGGGCTGGTTCACCAGCGTGTTCCCGGTGGCGCTCGATGCGGGCACAGGCCCGGGCGACGCGCTCAAGCGCGTCAAGCAAAGCCTGCGCGAAGTGCCGCTGCACGGCCTGGGCCATGGCGTGCTCAAGTACCTGGGCACGGCGCAGCAAAGGCAGGCCATGCGGGCCTTGCCCCAGGCCAGCCTGGTCTTCAACTACCTGGGGCAGTTCGATGCAAGCTTTGACAGCGCGGCCCAATGGCTGCCGGCTGCCGAGGGCAGCGGCATGCCGGCCGACGCCTCGGCGCCGCTGTCGCACGAGTTCACCATCAATGGCCGCGTGTACGACGGCGAGCTGGTGATGACGGCCGCCTTCAGCACGGCGCGCCACGACACGGCCGATGTGCAGGCCTGGATGGGGCGCTACCGGCAGGAGCTGGAAGGGCTGATCGACCACTGCCTGAGCGGCGCGCAGGGGGTGACGCCCTCGGACTTCCCGCTGGCCCGGGTCACGCAGGCGCAGCTGGACGGCCTGGACCTGCCTGCGGGCAATCTGGCGGACCTCTATCCGCTGTCTCCCATGCAGTCGGGCATGCTGTTCCACAGCCTGTCCGATCCCTCGGGGCTGTCCTATGTCACCCAGCTGCGCATCGACGCGCATGGCCTGGATGCCGCGCGCTTCCGAAAGGCCTGGCAGGCGGTGCTGGACCGCCATGCCGTGCTGCGCAGCGGCTTCCTGGCCGATGCGTCCCTGCCGCTGCAATGGGTGGCCAGGCAGGTCCTGCTGGACATCACCGAGCATGACTGCCGGCACAGCGAGGATGTGGCGGGGGCCCTGGATGCCCTGGCCGCCGGGCAGTTCGCGGCCTTCGACCTCAGCAAGCCGCCGCTGATGCGGCTGGCCCTGGTCCGCGTGTCCGATGGCAGCCACCACTGCATCTGGACCGCCCACCACCTGCTCACGGACGGATGGAGTTCATCGAGCCTGCTGGGCGAGGTGCTGCGCGACTACAAGGGCATTGCCGTGGAGCCCGTGGACACCAGCTACCGCGACTACATCGCATGGCTGCAAGGCCTGGACCACGGGGCCAGCGAGGCCTACTGGAGGCGCCTGGTGCAGCCGCTGCACGAGCCCACCTTGCTGGTGGATGCGCTTGCCCGGCCTGCTGTCCGGCCTGGTGCCTTGCCTGCAGCCCGGCAGGGGCACCACGAGGCCGGCGCCGCGCTGGATGCCGGTGCCACGCAGCAGCTGGTGGAGTTTGCCCAGCGCGAGCGCGTGACGGCCAACACCCTGGTGCAGGCCGCATGGTCGCTGGTGCTGGCGCGGTACACGGGCCAGGCCACGGTGGCCTTCGGGGCCACGGTGGCAGGCCGCCCGCCCGAGCTGGCCGGCGTGGAAAGAATGCAGGGGCTGTTCATCAACACCTTGCCGGTGGTCGTGGCCTGCGACGGCGCGCTGGAGCTGGGCCCCTGGCTGCGCACGCTGCAGGCTCAGAACCTGGCCTCGCGCGAGCATGAGCAGACGTCGCTTTCGGACATCCAGCGCTGGGCGGGCAAGGGCCAGCGCGGCCTGTTCGACAGCATCCTGGTGTTCGAGAACTACCCCATGGATGCGGTGCTGTCCGCGCACGACGACCCGCATCTGCGGTTTGCGGTGACGCATGCCATCGACGTGACCTCCTATCCCATGGACCTGGAGGTGCGGCTGGGCGATGTGCTGTCGCTCAAGATGATCTACCAGCGGAGCAGCTTCGGCGATGACGCCGTGCAGGCCCTGCTGCGGCAACTGGTGCAGGTGCTGGCGTCCATGGCGGGCGAGGGCGTGCACTGCCTGCGGGACATCGCCTTGCTGCCCGAGCCCGGACGCGATGGGCCGGCGGGCACAGGCACGGGCACGGGCACGGATGCCTGCCGCCCGCCGTTCCTGCCCGTGCATGCCGGCATGGCGCTGCAGGCGCGCCGGGACCCGGGTGCGGTGGCGCTGCTCATGGGCGAGCAGACCATCAGCCATGGCGAGCTGCAGGCGCGCAGCAACCATTTCGCCAACCGCCTGGTGCAGTCCGGCGTGGGGCGCGGCGCCATCGTCGGCATCGCCATGGAGCGTTCGCTGGAAATGGTGATCTGCCTGCTGTCCGTGCTCAAGGCGGGAGCGGCCTACCTGCCCCTGGACCCGGCGTCGCCCGCCGAACGCCAGAGGTTCATGCTGGCAGACAGCGGTGCATCCCACCTGATCGCCCACAGGGCGGCGCTGCACAAGCTGGGCACGCCGGCCGTGGCCCATCTGGTGGTGGCCGAGGAGGTGGACTTCACCCAGGCCTGCAACGCGGCGCCGGCCCATGCCGTGCATGAGCGCGACCTGGCCTATGTGATCTACACCTCGGGCTCGACCGGGCAGCCCAAGGGCGTCGTTGTCGAGCACGGGCCGCTGTCCATGCACTGCGCGGCCACGGCCGGGATCTACGGCATGCGGGCGAACTCGCGCGAGCTGCATTTCATGTCCTTCTCCTTCGACGGCGCCCACGAGCGCTGGCTGACGGCGCTGAGCATCGGCGCCGGCCTGGTGCTGCGCGAGCCGCAGATGTGGACGGCGGAGCAGGCCTGCGAGGCCCTGCGCCACCATGGCATCTCCAATGCCGCGTTCCCTCCGGCCTATCTGGCGCAGATCGCGGACTGGGCCGCAGAGCAGTCGCAGGAGCCGCCGCCGGTGGAGTTGTATGTCTTCGGTGGCGAGGCCATGCCCAAGGCCGCCTACGACAAGGTGCGCCAGAGCCTGCGCCCGCGCCTGCTCATCAACGGCTACGGCCCCACCGAGACGGTGGTGACGCCGCTGATCTGGAAGGCCGAGGCCAGCGAGACCTTCGACTGCGCCTACGCCCCCATTGGCCGGCCGGTGGGCGAGCGCACGGTGCACATCCTGGATGCCGACCTGCACCGGGTGCCGCACGGCGTCGTGGGCGAGCTGTACATCGGCGGCTACGGCCTGGCGCGCGGCTATCTGTCGCGCCACGGCCTGACGGCCGAGCGCTTCGTCGCCGACCCCTTCGACGACGGTGGCGGCCGCCTGTACCGCACGGGGGACCTGGTGCGCGAGATGCCGGACGGCAACATCGAGTACATCGGCCGGGCCGACCACCAGGTCAAGATCCGGGGCTTCCGCATCGAGCTGGGCGAGGTCGAGAAGGCCGTCCGGGCCGTGCCCGGCGTGGTCGATGCCGCCGTGCTGGTCCAGGATGCCGGTACAGGCAAGCAGCTGGTGGCCTATGTGGTGGGGGAGGAGGGCACCGCCGCGCAGACCCTGGTCCAGCGCATCCGCCAGCAGACAGGCGAGCACCTGCCCGACTACATGCTGCCGGCCCATACGCTGGTCCTGCCCGCCTTGCCAAGACTGGTCAGCGGCAAGCTTGACCGTGGTGCGCTGCCGCTGCCGCAGGCAGATGCCGGGCGGGTTCACGTGCCACCGTCCACAGCGTCGGCCATGGCGCTGGCCCGCATCTGGCAGGAGGTGCTTGGCGTGGAACGCGTGGGCGAGACCGACAACTTCTTCGAACTGGGCGGGGACTCCCTGCTCAGCCTCAGGATGCACGCCAAGGTGCGCAAGCTGGGCGATCCGCAGCTGGACTTCAAGCTGCGCGACCTGCTGCAGCGGCCGACCATTGCCGGCCTGCTGGAGCTTCGCTCAGCCGGCGCCGGTGGAGCTGGGGGAGCTGGAGGAGTCGTGGCGCTCAACGCCGTGTGCGAGGCTGCACCACCGCTGTTCTGCGTGCATGCCGGGTTCGGCACGGTGTTTGACTACCAGCCGCTGGCACGGGCCTTGCAGGACCGGCGCACCGTCCACGCCATACCCTGCCGCAGCCTGGGCGATCCCGGCTACCGCGACCGCTCGCTGGAGCAGATGGCCGACGACTACTGCGCGATGGTGAGGCAGGTACAGCCCGCCGGCCCCTACCACCTGCTCGGCTGGTCCCTGGGCGGCAGCCTGGCGGCCCTGATCGCGGCCCGGCTCGAAGGCCAAGGGCAGACGGTGGGTTTCCTGGGACTGGTGGACCCGTTCGTGCCTGCTGGCGATGCGGCCGGGTCCGCGTCGTGGTGGGATGACTTCCGGCTCTTCGTCTCGCAGATGCTGCCCTTGGCGCGCATCGAGGACCTTGCGGACATCGATGCATCGGTGCCGCCCCGCGCCGATCTGCTGGCTGCCGCGCTGGGCCGCGAAGCTGCAAGGCAGGGACCGGGGGGACCGAGCGGCCATGCCTGCATGGACGGCGCCGACCTGGCCCAGGCCTTTCTGACCACCCTGCACCTGAAGCACCTGGCGCTGCAGGCGCAGGCCCTGGCGCCCGTGCAAGCGGCGGCAAGCCTTTGGTGGAGCGATGAAACCGCGGCCGGGCACCGGCTGCGGCTCGCGCACCAGCTGCGCCAGGAGGGGGCCGAGGGGGTCGAAAGGGCCGAAAGGGCAGAGGGCGCGGTGATCCGCGCCGACCACTACGCCATCATGAGGAACGAGGGGCTGACGGCCGAAATCCTCGACGCCTTGGCGCTGGAGTACGCGCTGGACTGAGGGGCAACGGCGGCCGGGGTGCCTCCCGGCCCGCCCCGTCCCGGGTCTTTTTCGTGAAAACCGGGTTACACCTTGTCTCCATTTTTGCGCGCAGAACGTCTTTGGAATGCACAACAACCCGGGCGGAGGTCCGTGTCCGGTTGGTAACCAGTCTCATTCAATGCCTTTGGAAATTCTTCAGCCATGCGTTCCTTGCCCCGTCAACATCTGCTGAGCCTGGCCCTTGCCACGGCCTTTGGTTCCGTCTCGTTCTGGAGCACCGGGGCGGTGGCCCAGGCCACAGGGCAGGAGGCTGCCCAAGTGTTCGATATCCATGTACCGTCCCAGGCCCTGGCTTCGGCCATCAACGAGCTGTCCCGCCAGACGGGAACCCAGATGTTTGCCGCAGGCGACCTGGTTGCCGGGCTCAGTTCCCGCGCCGTCAACGGCCGCCTGACATCGGAGCAGGCCTTGCGGGAGCTGCTGGCCGGCACGTCCCTGGAAGCCATCAGGACGAACAACGGAGGCTTCGCCATCCGCCGTCCCGCGGTCTCCGGCGCGACCTTGCCGACCATCAACGTCACGGACAGCGAAACCGCAGCCGGCCCCGTGCAGGGCTATGTCGCCCGGCGCAGCTCAACGGGCACGAAGACCGATACGCCCATCCTGGAGACACCGCAGTCCATCACGGTCATCGGTGCCCAGGAGATCGAGACGCTGAAGTCGCAAAGCCTGCAGGATGCGCTGGGCTACGCCGCCGGCGTCACCCGCGCCGAGGGCCTGGACCGTACCTCGGACAGCCTGTACCTGCGCGGGTTCCGCACCACGGGCATGTACCGGGACGGCAGCCTGTTCACGGCCAACATCTACGACGGACGGCAGGAGCCCTACGGCCTGGAGCGCATCGAGCTGCTCAAGGGCGCCTCTTCGGTGATCTTTGGCTCGGTCTCCCCGGGCGGCGTGGTCAACACCGTGAGCAAGCGGCCCACCACGGAAAAAATCCGGGAATTGAACATCGACGCCGGAAGCTTCGGGCGCAGGCAGGTCTCGGGTGATTTTGCGGGCGCCCTGGACGACGAGGGCAAATGGTCCTACCGGCTGGTGGCGCTCAAGCGCGACAGCGACAGCTTCATCGACCATGTGCCCGATGACAGAACCTATATCGCCCCGTCGCTCAAATGGCAGCCCGATGCGAACACCTCGCTGACACTGTTGGCCGAGGTCCAGAAGGACCGCACCGCCTACGTCTACGGACTGCCCGCCTACGGCACGCTGCTGCCCAACATCAATGGACAGATTCCCCGCAACCGCTTCATCGGAGAGGCGGGACGGGACAAATTCGATCTGGACCGCTACTCCATCGGCTATCTCTTCGAACATGCCTTTTCCGAGAAACTCAAGCTCAGGAACAGCATGCGCTACTACAACGCAAAGAGCAGCTACTTCAGCACGGACGGCTGGGGCCTGTCCGCCGACCAGCGCTCGGTGGTGGAGCGCTACTTCCAGCCGCGCTGGGACCGTTCGTCGGCCTTCGTGACCGATACCTCGCTGCAGTACCAGCTGGACCAGGGCCGCGTCAAGCACACCATGCTGGTGGGCTTCGACTACGCCCTGCCAAAGCACGAGACCGAGCGCTATGAACAGCAGGCCGCCGACCTCGATGTCTTCAACCCGGTCTATGGCAAGCCGGTAGGGCCTGTCTCCCCCTACTACCGCTCGTCCTGGAAGAACGACTACAAGCGCCTCGGCATCTATGCGCAGGACCAGATCAAGATCGATGACAAGTGGGTGGTCCTGCTGGGCGGCCGCTATGACAAGGTCCGCTTCAACGAGACGAACTTCTTCACCGGGGACGTGAGCGCGGCCAATGAGAAAAGCTCGGCCTTCACGGGCCGGGTGGGCGTGGTCTATCTCGCCGCCAATGGCCTTGCCCCCTTCTTCAGCTACAGCGAGTCCTTCGAGCCCACCCAGGGCCAGGACCGCCTCGGATCGCGGTTCAAGCCGACGACGGGACAGCAGTACGAGGCCGGGGTCCGCTACCAGCCCAGCGGCTCCAGGGCCATGGTTTCGGCAGCGGTCTTCCAGCTCACCCGCCAGAACCTGCTCGTGCCCGATCCCCAGGACGCCAGCAGGGCGTTCAACATACAGGCCGGTGAAGTCCGCTCCCGCGGCTTCGAGCTGGAGGCGCGAAGCTCCATCGGCCGCAATGTGAACATCATTGCCGCCTATGCCTACACGGATGCGCGCACCACGCAGGCAAGCCCCCTGCAGCCGGACGAGCTGGGCAAGCGCTCCATCGGCGTGCCCTACAACCAGATATCGCTGTGGGGCGACTACAGCTTTGGCGACTTCGGGCTTGCCGGCCTCAAGGTGGGCATGGGCGCCAGGTACCTGGGCCAGACACGCGGCCTGGCCTATGGCGTTCCCGTCTCGCTGCCGGCGTTCACCCTGGTGGATGCCATGGTCAGCTACACCACCGGACCCTGGCGCTTCGCCCTGAACCTCACCAACCTGACCGACAAGACCTATATCGCCAGCTGCTCCTACGGCTGCTTCTACGGCGAGCCCCGCAAGGTGATCGGCACGGCCACCTATCGTTGGTAAGCGGGCATGGGCCATGGGCCATGGGCCACGGCTGGAGCGATCCGGCCGTGGCCTTTTCTTTGTCGGGGAACCGAAGGCGCCGTTCAGAGCGCCTGCAGCTGCACGCTGCCATCGGCCTGCGCGCGCACCCTCAGCGGCAGGATGGAGGGCAGCACGGCCAGCAGGCCGGCCGAGTCATTGGCGCGAAAGCGCCCCGTCAGGCGCAGCGCGGCCACGCGCGCATCGGCGGCTTCGATGGGCTGGGTGCGGTAGGCGTTGACGGTGGCCAGGGCCTCGGCCAGCGGGGTGTTCTCGAAGACCAGCCAGCCTTCGCGCCAGGCGGACAGCGTGGCGGCATCGGCCTGGCGCACGGCCTCGGGCTGGCCATTGCGGATGTCCACCACCTGGCCTGGCAGCAGGTCCAGCGTGGCCGCCGCCTCGGTCGCCGGATCCTGCGCATCCCTGCCCAGCACGCGGACCCTGACATGGCCATGCTCCACGCCCACCGTGACCGTGCCGCCACGGTCGCGCACGGTGAACACCGTACCCACGACCTCGATGCGCGCCTCGCGCGTGATGACCTCGAAGGGGCGGTCGGGGTCCGAGGCCACTTCGAATCGCGCTTCCCCGCGCGACATGGATACGCTGCGGCGCTGGCGGTAGAGCGTCACGGCAATGGCGCTCTGGGGCGCCAGCTCGATGCGGCTGGCCTGCAGCGGCGCCTTGCCGTCGGCCAGCGTGACCTTGAGCATCTGCGAGTTTCGCGTGGCATAGGCCGAGGTGTGCAGGGGCTGCTGCCAGTACCAGTAGGCGCCCCGGCCCGCCAGCGCGCCGGTGCCCAGCAGCCCTGCAATCGACAGCAGCAGCTTGCGGCGCCGGACGGTCTGGGTGGAGCGCGAGGCCCGGTCGGCCAGCAGGGCGGTTTCCTGGAACTGCTCGCGCAGGCCGCCGGACAGGCCGCCGAGCATGTTCCAGCGCAGGTGCGCCTCGCGTGCGGCGGCATCGTGACGGGCTGATTTCTCGCGCCATGCGCCCAGGGTCAGGCGTGCCTGGTGGGCCACCGGGTCGGGAGCGATTTCGCTTTGAACGATCAGCGTCAGCGCATGCTCGACCATGCGCTCGCTAGGTGCACTTGCCATGGAAAGGGGGGGTCAGGATGCGTCGTCGGTCAGTGTACTGTTGTCGAAATCCATGGCGCTGCCCAGCGCATGGTCCTCGATCAGCTCGGAGCGCAGCTGGGCCAGCACGCGCGAGCAGTCCAGCGTGGCGCGCACCATGTGCTTGGCGACGGCCATTTCGGTGATGTGCAGCTGCTCGGAGATCTCTGCCCGCGTGTAGCCGTGCGCGCGAAAGAGGATGAAGACTTCGCGCCGGCGCGGCGGCAGGCTTTCCAGCGCCTGGACGACGCGGTCCAGGATCTGGCGCTGGGCGGCCAGGGTTTCGCTGGAGGGTGCGCTGTGCTGCACCGCCATTTGCTGGCGCGTCCAGTCCTGGGAGGTCTTGCGCTTGCGCGCATCGTCTATGCACAGGTTGCGTGCCACGCGAAACAGCAGGGCGCGCGGGGATTCGATGTCGGCATCGGGCAGCGCCTCGGCCTTCTTGCCGCTGCGCAGGCCCAGGGCGTGCACATAGACCCGCTCGAAGCTCGATTGCGCGATGTCGGCCGCATAGTGCGGATCCCGGAGATCGCGCGTGAGCTGGCGGCGCAGATCGCCATAGTGAGCCACGAGTTCCTGGATCAGGTCACGCATCCGGATACCTGCCTTTCCGCAAGGGCGATGGGTTGGAACCCCTGGGTCCGTACAGAGATGGGCCTACCGGATGCCGCAACCCCGGCCAGGGCCGGGGCGGTGCAGCAGCGGGTATGGGATTCAGCGGCGCAGGTGATTCGAATTCAAATGCAAATGGTTTGCATTCAAATTATGGCATGGGAGATTCGTGCGCCATCATGCCCGGTGCGATCTTTCAGTCCTGCAGCGCCAGCTGTTCTGTGCGCGCAACATCGGGTTTTTGGGCTTGCGCTGCCAGCAGGGCGTCGCCGATTTCGCCGGTGCGCACCGAGGTGACCGACAGCAGGGTGTCGCTGAGGCCGTGGGAGCCCTCGCAGGCGCCCTGCAGGAAGATGGCGGGGCGAAAGTCCGGCGTGGTGTGCACCTGGTAGTCGCGGCTCACGGAGAAGTCGCCCAGGTAGGGGGCCAGCGGGTCCAGCAGGGTCTTGTGGTGCTCGCGCGCATAGCCGGTGGCCAGCACCACCACGTCGTAGCGCGATGCATGGTCGATGCCGCTGTTGAGGTCGCGCAGGCCCAGGTGGATGCCGTCGCTGGCAGCGCGCGCATCCTGCACCTCGTGGCGGCGCAGGAAGCGGTGGCGCGTGTCGCCGACGACCTTCTGTTCATAGAACACCTTGAAGATGCTCTCGATCAGCTCCAGGTCGGGACAGGCGTAGTTGGTGTGCCAGAACTCGCGCAGCAGAGCGCCGCGCTCGTCGTGCGGGCGGCTGTAGACATGGTCCACGAAGTCGGCGTTGAAGATTTCGTTGACGAAGGGGCTGTCGTCCGAGGGGCGGATGGAGCGGGCGCGCATGACCAGGTCGATCTCGGCCTTGGCGTAGCGGCCGTGCAGGTCCATGAAGATTTCGGCGGCGCTCTGGCCCGCGCCCACGACGGCGATGCGCAGCGGCCTGGCATGCTCGGCAATGCTGCGCAGGTAGGCGCTGGAGTGGAAGACGCGCGCATCGCCGCGCAGGGGCTTGAACTGCTCGGGAATGCTGGGCGTGCCGCCGATGCTCATGACCAGGTTCTGGCCCAGGCGCTCATGCACGTTGCCGGCCGCATCGCGCGAGCACACGCGCAGCAGCTCCACCTTGCCGTCGCGTTTTTCAGGCAGCACCTCGATGACTTCCTGCCCGTAGACGCAGCGGTCCTCGAACTTGGAGGCGGCCCAGGCCAGGTAGTCGTTGAACTCGTGGCGGCTGGGAAAGAAGGTCTTGAGGTTGATGAAGTCCTGCAGCCGGCCCTTCTCGTGCAGGTAGTTGATGAAGGTGAAGCGGCTGGTGGGATTGCGCAGCGTGGCCAGGTCCTTGAGGAAGGACACCTGCATGTGGGCCTGCTCCAGCAGCATGTCCTTGTGCCAGGCGAAGCGCGGCTGCTTTTCGATGAAGACGGGGTGCATGGCCCGCGCGGTGGTTTCGCGCTCCTTGAGGGCGATGGCCAGGGCAATGTTGGAGGGGCCGAAGCCGATGCCGATCAGCGGGTGGGTTTGCATGGAAGGTCCTTTCATTGGGTCGATGCGTCCAGTGCGTCCGGCGCGGCTGCGTCGGTCTGCGGTATCCACAAGGCGTCTGCGAAAAAGCGTTCCCTGAGCAGCACTCCCAGCACGGCGCGCTTGTGCGGGAAGTCGAATTCCTTGACCAGCGCATAGCCGCAGCGCGGCAGGCTTTTGCGCATCTTGCGGTTGTCGGCGCGCGGCTCCACGACGATGCGCTGCGTGCGGCAGTCGTCCAGAAAGAGGTAGTGCGACAGCGAGGGCAGCCAGGCCGTCAGGTAGGGTCTGCCGCGAAACGGTGCCTCCCCCACCAGCGCATGCCAGCCCCGGTCATGGTCGCCCGCGTCATAGAAGGGGGCGATGCGGTCTTCCTTGGCCCAGTAGGCCTCGAAGTAGCCGAAGGGCTCGCCGTCGAAGCAGCCGATGAGGCCGAGCGCATGCGGGTCGCCGGCCATGCGTTGCAGATAGGCGCGATGGTGGGCAAGGTCGCCGCTTTCCTCCCAGAAATGCGCGACGACCGGGTCGTTCATCCAGCGGTGGATGAGGGGCAGGTCGGCCTCGGGCTCCACGGTGCGAAAGCTCAGCGTGCGGCCCAGCCAGGGGATGAAGCGGCGGTAGACCTCGCCGCGCGGCTTGTGCAGGCGCACGGGGTGGCGCCGGCCTTCGCTGATCGTGTAGTGCAGCGCATAGGGTGGGCGCGGGCGGGGCAGCCACAGGGGCTGCTGCCAGAGCACGTCTCTTGCCACGCGCGCAGCCTGGCCCGGCTGCACCGTGGCGATGCTGTCGCGCAGGCCCGGTGGCAGGCGGGGCAGGGACAGCTCGATTTCCCGGGCATCCGGGTGCAGGCCGAAACCGGCCTGCAGCGCGGCCAGCAGTTCATCGGCTTCGGGCATGCCCGAGCAGGGCCCCATCCATTGCAGCCGCAGCAGGCCTGGCGCGGCCGCGGGTGACAGGTTCCAGAGACTGTGCTTGCCGGGCCTGCCGGCATCCACGGACCCCGAACGCTCCAGGCGCAGCCGCTGTCCGTCGCCGAAGACGCTGATCGTCTCGGCGCCTGCATGGGCGAGGTAGCTGGCGCCGGAGGCGTCCGGTGACGGTGTAGCGGTGGCTTCGACTGGACGCACGTGGACTCTTTCAGATGGAGTGCCCCGCGTGCAGGACACGGGTCGGGGCTCGGGCAAGGGCACAAGGGGCGCAAGGGGCACAAGGGACACAAGGGACACAAGGCAGCCTCATGACCGGGATGACGCGCAGGCGCGGCAAATGTTCATGCCAGGGCCGTTCATGCCAGGGCCGGGATCCGGGCCGCCTGGAAGGCATGGGCCAGTGCCTTGCAGAGCCGGTCGCGCAGCACCTCGGTCTCTTCGGTGAGGGCGCCCAGCCGCGCAAAGTCATGGACCATGCCGGCGTAGATCTGCAGGTCCACGGCCACGCCGGCGGCCTGCAGCCGCTCGGCATAGCGCTTTCCTTCGTCGATCAGCGGGTCGTACTCGGCCAGCACCATCAGCGTGGGGGCCAGCCGGCCCAGGTCGGATGCCTGCAGCGGGGCAAAGCGCCAGTCCTGCCGGTCCGCATCGCTGCGCAGGTATTGGCCGAACATCCAGGCCAGGGTGTCACCTTCCAGCAGATGGCCGGTGGCCAGGCGCGCATGCGAGTCACTGTCCTGCTGCGCTGCCGTGCAGGGGTAGAGCAGCAACTGCAGCAAGGGCTGGGGCATGCCCGCGTCGCGCGCGGCGATGCACAGGGCCGTGGCCAGCGTGCCCCCGACGCTGTCGCCGCCAATGGCCAGGCGCCGCGCGTCCAGGCCATGGCGGCCGCCGTGCTCCAGCAGCCAGGCCAGGGCGTCCTGAGCGTCGAGGAAGGCGGTGGGAAAGCGGTGCTCTGGCGCCAGCCGGTAGTCGATGGCCAGCACATTGCAGGGCGTGCCCAGCGCCAGGCTGCAGCACAGGCTGTCATGGGATTCGAGGCCGCCCAGCACATAGCCGCCGCCGTGAAGGAACAGCAGGCAGGGCGCGGCTGTGTGTCCAGGGGCTGCGCGGTAGAGCCGGGCACGGATACGCGCGCCGTCGCGCGTGGGCAGCTCCAGGTCCTCGGTGGGCAGATCGTCGCCCGGCAGGTCCAGCGCCAGCGTGGCGTTGTCGTAGGCGGTGCGCGCCTGCGCTGCCGTCATCTGGCTCATGCGCGGGCGGCTGGATGCCTGGGCGTTGGCGAGTTTGAGAAATGCTTGCAGGTCGGGGTGGAGAGCCATGGCGTCCTTCGGGTGTGCGGCAGACAAGGCAGGGCGGGCCGGTGCAGGGCATGGCGCCCGCGCTGCCCCTTCCCCGTGATGACGCTGGGCGGCGGAATTTGTTCATCGCCTGGGCGGTGAACATTTTTGGCGCACGCACGTCTTGCAGGGAGTAGGGAGCGCTCGCCGTGCGCCGCGCTCCAGGAAACGCCGGGCCTCGCCGGCATTGCAAGGTCATGCGCCCATGGGCGCCAGAGGAATCCCTTATGGAAAACGCCAGCCGACCGCCCTCCGAGGTACTGCGCCTGCTCAGGCCCTTCCTGCCGTGGATGGCGCTGTCCGTGGTCACGGGCATTTGCGCGGGTGGGGCCACGGTGGCGCTGCTGGCGACCATCAACCAGGTGCTCAACCGCCCAGGCGGATTGGCCGGCGGGCTGCTGCTGACCTTCATCGCCCTGTGCGCCACCGTGCTGGTGTGCCGGGCCGCGTCCGACACGTCGGGCAATTTCGTGGGGCAGCGCCTGGTGGCCCGGCTGCGCAAGGAGCTGGCCAGCAAGATCCTGGCCGCGCCCATCGACGCGCTGGAGCGCTACCGCACGCACCGCCTCATGCCCGTGCTCACGCAGGATGTGGACATGATCAGCGACGTGGCCTTCGTGCTGGCCTCCAACGTGATCGCCCTGGCCATTGCGCTGGGCTGCCTGGCCTATCTGGCCCTGCTGTCGCCGCCGCTGTTTGCCATGCTGGTGGTGGCGCTGGTGCTGGGCGTGAGCCTGCAGGCGCTGGCGCAGTCACGCGGCGTGGCGGGGTTCTGGAAGGCGCGCGATCACGAGGAAGTGCTGCACAAGGCCTACCGCGCCATCAGCGAAGGCGCCAAGGAGCTGCGCATGCACCGCGCGCGCCGGGGCCGCATCTTCGACGGGCAGATCGGCGGCACGGTGGATGCCATCCGCCGCATCAACAGCCGCGCCATCAACACCTATGTGCTGGCCTCGGCCTTCGGCTCGGCGCTGTTCTTTCTGTTGATCGCCCTCATCCTGGGCTGGGCCGCGCTGCGCACCACCGAGCCCGTGGTGCTCAGCGGCTTCGTGCTGGTGCTGCTGTTCCTCAAGGGCCCCATGGACCAGATCGCGGGCGCGCTGCCCAACCTGGGCCGTGCCAAGGTGGCGCTGCAGCGCATTGCCGACCTGTCGGCGCGCTTTGCCAGCCCCGAGCCGCACCTGCACCTGGACAGTCCGCCCGACGAGGTCCGCCTGGACCACGGCCTGGAGCTGCGGGGCGTGCGCTATGCCTTCGATGCGCCCGAAGGCGGCAAGGCCTTCGAGATCGGTCCCATCGACCTGAAGCTGGACAAGGGCGAACTGGTCTTTGTGGTGGGCGACAACGGCTCGGGCAAGACCACGCTGATCAAGCTGCTGCTGGGCCTGTATGCGCCCCAGCAGGGCGAGATCCTGCATGACGGCCAGCCCGTCACGGCACAGACGCGCGATGACTACCGCCAGCTGTTCACCACGGTGTTCTCGGACTTCTACCTGTTCGAGGACCTGGTGGCCGGTGGCGAGGAAGGCCAGGCCGCCGCGCTGCCCGAGGCCGCGCTGCCCTACCTGCAGCGGCTGGAGATCGCCCACAAGGTCAGCGTGCGCAACGGCAGCTTCAGCACCATCGACCTGTCCACCGGGCAGCGAAAACGGCTGGCCCTGGTCCACGCCTATCTGGAGGGCCGGCCCGTGCTGGTCTTCGACGAATGGGCGGCCGACCAGGATCCGAGCTTCCGCCACCTGTTCTACACCGAGCTGCTGCCCGAGCTGCGCGCCAGGGGCCACCTGCTGGTGGTCATCTCCCATGACGATCGCTACTTCCACCTGGCCGACCGCATCGTGCGCATGGAGGCCGGCCGCATGGTCCTGCCGCAAGACGGGGCGCAGCCGGTGGCGGCTGCATCGGCCAGTCCCGCCAGTCAAGGCGTGCTGGCCGACATCTGAATTCCTGCTGAATCCACGAACATGGCAAAGACAAAACTCGTCTACATCTGGTCCCTGAGAAACGCCGCCGCCGACCAGGCCGGCCAGCACATCGCCTACAAGGGCGCAACGCGCTACATGAAGTCGCCGCTCGAATACCTGGGCGAGCTGTTGGACACCAGCCCGCTGGGCGATATCTACAGCCTGGAGGCGGTGATCCACGACGACGACGAGGCCTCGCCGCGCGACCGCGAAAAAATCGGCGACTACGGCTTCAGCTACCAGCCTGGCGGCCGCTGGTTCTATCCGCCGGACCTGCGCATCCAGGGGCGCAGGGTCAATGACCTGCTCATGGCCGTGCCGTCTTCCTACCGGCGCCTGCCGCTGAACGATCCGCAGCGCGCCGTGGGCAAGCAGATGTTCGAGGCGCAGTTGCAGGACAGGCTGGTACAGCTGGGTGCCGAGCGGGTGGTGCTGGATGGCCTGCTCGTCATCCTGGACCGGCTCGTGCGGCCCGGTGCCCTGTTCCACCGCAGGATCGCCAACATCCACCCCGGCATCACGCGCCTGGAGTCACCCTATGAACGCCGGGGCGCCTGCGCCACGCTGGACGCGCTGCATGGCGCACAAGGCTACAAGATCGTGGACTGGAAGACCATGGAACAGCGCCCGGTCCCGCCCCTGTTCAAGACCGGCGCATCCTTTCACTACGTGGACAACGGCATCGACTCCGGCGAAGTCATCGCCGACGTGCTGGGCACCGACATCGATCCCCAAGACACGATTCTTGAGCTGCGCTGGAACAACTTCCAGCACAGCCTGTTCCCTGCATTGCGCAAGGGGCTGGAGATGATGGCCAGAGCGCCTGCACGCACCACGGCCTGACAACGCGCGTATCTCCAAAAACGGCGCGGCCCAACGCGAGGGACACCGAGCAAGGGCCTATGCCGGCCGCGCCGCCCCGCCGCGAGGGTGTCGTCCCCCTCCCTCGCGAAGCGAGAAAGAGAGGGGGAAGCGGCGCAGCCGCTCAGGGGGTGCTTACTTCGGCGCCAGACGAATGGCCCCGTCCAGCCGGATCACCTCGCCATTGAGCATGTCGTTGTCCAGGATGTGGCGCACCAGCTTGGCATAGTCCTGGGGCGTGCCCAGGCGGCTGGGGAAGGGCACGCCGGCGGCCAGCGCATCCTGCACTTCCTGCGGCATGCCGAACAGCATGGGCGTGCCGAAGATGCCGGGGGCAATCGTCATGTTGCGGATGCCGTTGCGTGCCAGGTCGCGCGCAATGGGCAGCGTCATGCCGACCACGCCGCCCTTGGACGCCGCATAGGCCGCCTGGCCGATCTGGCCGTCGTAGGCTGCCACGCTGGCCGTGGAGATCAGCACGCCGCGCTCGCCCGTGCTCTCGGGCTCGTTGGCCGACATGGCGGCGGCGGCCAGGCGGATCATGTTGAAGCTGCCGATCAGGTTGACCGTGATGGTCTTGGAAAACAGCGCCAGGTTGTGCGCGCCGTTCTTGCCCACGGTCTTCTCGGCGGGCGCAATGCCTGCGCAGTTGACCAGGCCTGCCAGCTTGCCCAGGCTCACGGCCTTGTCCACCACAGCCTGGCCATCGGCCTCCTGGCTCACGTCGCATTTGACGAAGACGCCACCGATCTCGCGCGCCACGGCCTCGCCCTTGTCCGCCTGCATGTCGGCGATCACCACCTTGCCGCCCTCGGCCGCCAGCATGCGCGCCGTGCCTTCGCCCAGCCCGGAGGCGCCGCCCGTGACGATGAATACCCGGTCCTTGATCTGCATGGAATGTCTCCTTGGTTATCTGACGTTGACGTAAACGTAACTCCCAAATTATGCATGCAGCCCCGGCCGCAGCCATGTCGCGCCCAAGAAAAAGCCCGGCAGTGCCGGGCTGGTGATGGGCGCGATGGGGGTTACTGGAACCCGGCACGGTCCAGCATTTGCTGGACCTTGGTCATGTTCTTGCCCACGGCCGTGATCGGGATGGTCTCGCTCTTGAAGGGCTTGCCGCCGGTCATTTCCTTGAGGGCAGGGTTGTCCAGTTCCACGCCCTTGGCTGCTGGCCACTCGTTGTTGCCGTTGGCAAAGTAGTTCT
Organism: Delftia sp. WSY_7; assembly: GCF_043104845.1. Taxonomy (NCBI): domain Bacteria; kingdom Pseudomonadati; phylum Pseudomonadota; class Betaproteobacteria; order Burkholderiales; family Comamonadaceae; genus Delftia; species Delftia sp. WSY_7. The sequence continues at coordinate 272,393 of NZ_JBICLB010000040.1, forward strand.
GGGCGGCGGGGCTGGCCAGGTACTCCAGGAACTTGACGGCGTTGTCCTTGTTCTTGGCATGGCGTGCCACGGCGCCGCCCGCGATGTTCAGGTGCGTGCCCCAGCTGGACTGGTTGGGGAAGACCACGCCGATCTTGCCGACCACGGCCTGGTCCTCGGGCTTGCCCGAGCGCATCATGCGCGCCAGGTAGTAGCTGTTGGTCACGCCGATGGTGCATTCGCCCGAGGCCACGGCCTTGATCTGGTCGGTGTCGCCACCCTTGGGCGGGCGGGCCAGGTTGGCCTTCATGCCCTGGATCCAGCCCTCTGCCTTTTGCTCGCCCATGTGTTCGACCACGGTGCCGAACAGGCTCAGGTTGTAGGGATGCGAGCCCGAGCGGATGCACAGCTGGCCCTTGAACTTGGGGTCGGCCAGCGATTCGTAGTTCTGCACGTCGGCAGGCTGGACCTTGGCCTTGTTGTAGACGATGACGCGGGCGCGTGTGGACAGGCCGAACCAGCTGATGCCATCGGCCGTGGGTTGGGCGCGCAGGTTGGAGGGAATGGCGTCTTCCAGCAGCTTGGAGTGGATGGGCTGGAACAGGCCATCCACCTCGCCGCGGTACAGGCGCGCGGCATCGACCAGCAGGATCACGTCGGCCGGCGAGGCCTGGCCCTCGGCCTTCAGGCGCGCAATGATGCCGGCGTCGTCGCCGTCCACGCGGTTGATCTTGATGCCGGTGGCCTTGGTGAAGCCGTTGTACAGCTCCTCGTCCGTGGAGTAGTGGCGCGCGGAGTAGAGGTTGACGACCTGGGAGTCGGCAATGGCTGTGCCGGCAGCCACCAGGGCGCAAGCGGCAAACAGGGCTTTCAGGGATTTCGACATGAAGACAGGCCTCTCTTTGTTGGCAAAGCGCGATGATAGGCCAGACGCGAATTGTTCTTAATAAAGGGTGGGGCCCGTCTAAGGGCTTGTGCGCGGTGGTCCCTGGTGGGCCGCGAGCCATGGCGCGCGAAAAATCGCACGAAAAAAAACCCAGTCCAAGGACTGGGTTTTGAAAGGATCCAGAAACGGGGGTTTCGAGAGGATCCAAGGAGACAACTGGTCAGGTCTTGCGACCCGGGATGCATGCAATTATGAGGGTAATCACTAATTCTTGCACGCAGTCCTGTTGTAAGACGGCGTGATCAACGCTTGCGGGTCTGGGCCGACTGGACGGCTTCGCTGGCGGTGTTGGTCACGGCCGTGAAGTTGGCTTCCGCCAGGTCCGAAGCCTGCTTGACGGCCTTTTGCACCGACTCGAAGGCATTGTTGGCAGCCGACACGGCGCTCTTCATCACGGCCACGGCGGTTTCGGAACCTGCGGGTGCGTTCTTGGCGGTGGTGTCCACCAGGGCGCTGAAGTTCTTCTGCAGATCGGACGCCTGGCTTTCGAAGGCCTTGGCCAGCTCGGCACCGGTGCCGCTGGCGATGTCGTACAGGTGGCGGCTGTAGGCAGCGGTCTTTTCAGCCAGGGGCTGGAACAGGTTGGCCTGCAGCGACAGCAGCTCCTGCGCATCCTTCACGCTCAGGACGGCCTGGGTGTGCTGGGCGGCTTCGTTCAGTGCGGCGCGCGAGGCGGTCACATTCAGTTCCACCAGCTTTTCAACGCCTTCGAAGGCCTTGCTCGTCAGGCCGAACAGGGTCTCCAGGTTGGCCTTTTGTGCGCTCAGGATTTGGTCAGGGGTCAAGCTCATGTCAGTCTCCAGAAAAACGGACCACAGGGGTCTCGGGTTACGGGGAATTGCCTGCGCTGACCTGACTGAGTGTCATGTTGCAGTGCAGCATGGGTCTTATTGTAGGGATTGCAAAAAAGGAATCAAGTACCTGATGCTGCGGTGCAGCAAAAAAATCGGCAAAGCTGTGGGTTTTTTGTAAGTCTTTGATTTTGAATTGGTTTTATGTCGGTTTGACGACATTTTTCGGTTTGCATGCTTACTCGCTTGGCGAGTGATTGGCAGCAGTGCGCGTCGTGATGGCGACAGTGGCTGGGGACAGGGCGCATTCGGCCGGCGGCACAATGGCCGCCATGAATGAATCGCCCCCGAGCCGCCCCGCGCCGCAGCCCCGTTCGGCCTATGCGGCATTCCGACGCATCAGCACGCGCTGGTCGGACAACGATGTCTACGGGCACGTCAACAACGTCGTCTATTACAGCTGGTTCGATACGGCGGTGAATGCCCATCTGATCGAGCAGGGCGCGCTGGATATCCACGCGGGCGAGACGATAGGCCTGGTCATAGAGACGCAATGCAATTACTTTGCGTCGCTGGCCTTCCCGCAGGAGGTGGAGGCCGGTATCCGGGTGGCCCGCATCGGTGGCTCCAGCGTGCGCTACGAGGTGGGGCTGTTCGCGCAGGGCGAGCCATTGACGGCGGCAGCCGGGCATTTCGTGCATGTCTATGTGGACCGGCATACGCGCCGGCCTGCCCAGATTCCGCAGGCGCTGCGACAGGTGCTGGAGCCGCTGCTGCGCGGTTGATGGCGTTCGGGGCGCATGCAAGGCGCCCGCTCGCAGCGCGGCAGCGTGTGTATGGCCTACACTCGAAAGCTGTCTGCCATCTGACCGCTGGGGCGCTTACCGCCCGGCTCTGTCCATGATCATCACCAGCCTGCTCGATACCGACCTGTACAAATTCACGATGATGCAGGTGGTGCTGCACCAGTTTCCCGGAGCACAGGTCGAGTACCGCTTCAAGTGCCGCAACCCCGGCGTGCAGCTCGCACCCTATGTGAACGAGATCCGCTCCGAGATCCGCTCGCTGTGCAGCCTGCGTTTCCAGGACGCGGAGCTGGCCTATCTGAGCTCGCTGCGCTTCATCAAGAGCGACTTCGTCGATTTCCTGGGCCTGTTCCACCTCAACGAGAAATGCATCACGGTGCAGGCGCTGCCCAATGGCGAGATCGACATCACCATCCGTGGGCCCTGGCTGCACACCATCCTGTTCGAGATTCCCGTGCTGGCCATCGTCAACGAGGTGTACTTCCGCAACACCCAGCCGGTGCCCGATTTTCCGGAAGGCCGGCGCCGTCTCGACGCCAAGATTGCGCTGCTGCAGCAGCCCGGCCTGGAGCAGCTCAAGATTGCCGACTACGGCACGCGCCGCCGCTTTTCGCGGGCCTGGCATGAAGAGGTGCTGCGCGTGCTGTGCGCACGCCTGGGCCGGCCCGGCGCATCCGCGGAGACCGAAGGCCAGTTCGCCGGCACCAGCAATGTGCTGTACGCCATGAAGCTGGGCGTGCGGCCCCTGGGCACGCTGGCGCATGAATACCTGCAGGCCTGCCAGTCCCTGGGCCCGCGCCTGCGCGACAGCCAGATCTTCGGCTTCGAATCCTGGGCGCGCGAATACCGGGGCGACCTGGGCATTGCGCTGTCGGACGTCTACGGCATGTCGGCCTTCCTGCGCGATTTCGACCTGTACTTCTGCAAGCTCTTCGACGGTGCGCGCCACGACAGCGGCGACCCGTTCGATTGGGGCGAGCGGCTGCTGGCCCACTACCGTGCCAACCGCATCGATCCGCTGACCAAGACGCTGATCTTCAGCGACGGCCTGACGGTGCCGCGCACCATCGAGCTGTTCCAGCGCTTCCATGGCCGCTGCCAGCTGGCCTTCGGCATAGGCACCAACCTGACCAACGACCTGGGCGACGCGCCCGACCATGTGCCGCTGCAGATCGTCATCAAGATGACCCGCTGCAACGGCCAGCCCGTGGCCAAGCTCTCGGACACGCCGGGCAAGAGCATGTGCGATGACGAGAAGTACCTGGCCTACCTGCGTCAGGTGTTCGAGATTGCGCCGCCTGCGGCGCAGGCTTGATTGCGGCACCACCTGCCGCCAGGAGGGGACAGTGAATAGAGAACAAAGAGGAGACGGGACCATGAAGGCATTGCGCGGATTGCTGGCGCTGCTGGCCACCTGCGCGCCATCCTGGGCCCTGGCCGCCGATATCGACGGCGGCCAGCTTTCGGTACTTTGGGGCGTGCCGTTTGCGGGCATGCTGTTGTCCATCGCCCTGGTGCCGCTGGCGGCGCCCCATTTCTGGCACCGGCATTTCGGCAAGGTGACGGCCGCCTGGGCGCTGGTCTTTCTGCTGCCCTTCGCGGCGGTGTTCGGCGTGGGCGCGGCCATGGCCAACCTGGTGCATGCCCTGCTGGCCGAATACCTGCCGTTCGTGATTCTGCTGACGGCGCTGTACACGGTGTCGGGCGGCATCTATGTGCGCGGCAATCTCAAGGGATCGCCGGGGCTGAACACGGCCATTCTGGCGATCGGCGCCGTGCTGGCCAGCTTCATGGGGACCACGGGCGCCTCGATGCTGCTGATCCGGCCGCTGCTGCGCGCCAACGACAACCGCAGGCACCAGGTGCATGTGGTGGTGTTCTTCATCTTCATCGTCTCCAATGCCGGCGGCTCGCTGACGCCGCTGGGCGATCCACCGCTGTTCCTGGGCTTTCTCAAGGGGGTGGATTTCTTCTGGACGGTACGCCACATCTTCACCGAGACGCTGTTCCTGGTGGGCGCGCTGCTGGCGCTGTTCTACGCAATCGATGCCTGGCTGCTGCGCAAGGCCGGCGAAGCGGATCTGCCCGATCCCACGCCCAGCGTCGATGCCTTGGGCCGCGCCAGCCGCCTGGGCTTTGATGGCGGCGTGAACTTCGTGCTGCTGCTGGCCGTGGTGGCACTGGTGCTGATGAGCGGCCTGTGGCGTACCGATGCCGGCCTGGTGCTGGCCGGCACGCATGTGGGCCTGCCGGGTCTGGTGCGCGATGCGGGCCTCGTCGCAGTGACTGTGCTGTCCCTCAGGCTCACGCCGCGCAGCGTGCACCAGGCCAATGAATTCGGCTGGGGGCCGATGCAGGAAGTGGCCAAGCTGTTCGCGGGCATCTTCCTGACCATCATTCCCGTGATCGCCATGCTCAAGGCGGGAACGGCCGGACCCTTCGGCGCCATCGTGGGGGCCGTGACGCGTGCCGACGGCACGCCTGATCCGCTGATGTATTTCTGGGCCACGGGCCTGCTGTCCTCGTTCCTGGACAACGCGCCGACCTACCTGGTGTTCTTCAATACGGCGGGCGGAGACGCCGCTCAGATGATGACGGCCATGGCCTCGACGCTGGCCGCCATCTCGGCGGGCGCGGTGTTCATGGGCGCCAACACCTATATCGGCAATGCGCCCAACCTGATGGTCAAGGCCATTGCCGAGGAGCGCGGCGTGAAGATGCCCAGCTTCTTCGGCTACATGGCCTGGTCGCTGTGCATTCTGGTGCCGCTGTTCGTATTGATGAGCTTCATCTGGTTCCGCTGAAGAACCGCCTAACGCCAAGACAAGGAAAGAGACAGACATGGCAAGCAAACCCCGCATCCTGATCGCCCGTGCCATCCCGCCCGAAGTGGTGCGCAAGCTGGAGCAGCACTTCGAGGTCGAGTCCAACCAGGATGACGTGGTCTGGAGCCCGCAGGAACTGGCCCGGCATCTGCAGGACAAGGATGGCGTGCTGACCACGGGCTCGCAGACCATCGATGCGGCGCTGCTGGCCGCCTGCCCGCGCCTGAAGGTGGTGGCCAACATGGCCGTGGGCTACAACAACTTCGACGTGCCTGCGATGACGGCTGCAGGTGTGCAGGGCACGAATGCCCCCGACGTGCTGACCGAGACCACGGCCGATTTCGGCTTTGCCCTGCTGATGGCCACGGCCCGCCGCGTGACCGAAAGCGAGCACTACCTGCGCGCAGGAAAGTGGAACTCCTGGCGCTACGACCTGTTTGCCGGCTCGGAAGTGCACGGCAGCACGCTGGGCATCATCGGCATGGGCCGCATCGGCCAGGGCATCGCCAAACGCGGGGCGCATGGCTTCGGCATGAAGGTGGTCTATCACAACCGCTCGCGCCTGTCGCCCGAGCTGGAAGCCGAATGCAAGGCTGGCTACGTGGGCAAGGATGAACTGCTGGCCATGGCCGACCATGTGGTGCTGGTGCTGCCCTACACCAAGGAAAACCACCACACCATAGGCGCGGCCGAGATCGCCCGGATGAAGCCCACGGCCACGCTGATCAACATCGCGCGCGGCGGCATCGTCGATGACGCGGCGCTGGCCAGGGCACTGCGCGACAGGACCATTGCTGCAGCAGGCCTGGACGTGTTCGAGGGCGAGCCCTCGGTCCATCCCGACCTGCTGACCGTGCCCAACGTGGTGCTGACCCCGCACATCGCCAGCGCCACCATGGGCACGCGCAGCGCCATGGCCGAGCTGGCGGCCGACAACCTGATCGACTTCCTGTCCGGCAAGGGCCCGCGCACGCCCGTGAACCAGCCCGAAGCGGCGGCCGCCGGCGCGCGCGCCAAGGCCTGAACACCGTGTTGTGACAATCGCGGGAAGGCTGGCCGTGGCCGCTTCCCGCTGCATGGAGCGCAAGCAAAATCTTGACCCAGATATCCGGAGTGTGGTGGGCGGCCTGGGCCGTGCTGCTGTTGGGGCAGGTGGCCGTGATCTGGCTGCTGTGGAGGCGCTCGGCGCAGCGCGAGGACGGGGTGGCGCCCCAGCAGGTGCTGCAGGCGCTGCAGATGCTGGACGTACGGCTGCAGCAGCTCGAGCGCGGTGCCCAGGCCACGCAGATGGCCGTGGCCAAGAGCGATGGCGGGCTGGACCGCGTCTCGCAGCAGCTGCAGGCCCATCTGGCCCAGGCCCAGCTCGATGCCCAGGCGGCGCGGCGCGAGCAGGGCGAGGCGCTGGCAGCCTTTCGCATGGAACTGGGCCGGCTCACCGTGCGGCTGGCCGCCGACAGCGCCCAGGCCCGCGAGGCCCAGGGCGAAAGCACGCAGCGCTTCAACGCCCATGTGCAGGAGCGCTTCGAGGCGCTGGCGCAGACCACGCGCAGCACGCTGGACTCCCTCAAGAACGACATCCAGCAGCAGCTGGGCGGGCTGGCGCAATCCAGCCAGGTCCATGCCGAGCAGCTGCGCGGCACGCTCAACGAGCGGCTGGCCACCATCCAGTCGGACAACGCGGCGCGCCTGGAAGAGATGCGGCGCACGGTGGACGAGAAGCTGCATGCCACGCTGGAGCAGCGCCTGGGCGAATCGTTCAAGCTGGTCAGCGACCGGCTGGAGCAGGTGCACAAGGGCCTGGGCGAGATGCAGACGCTGGCCGGCAGCGTGGGCGATCTCAAGCGCGTGATGACCAATGTGAAGACGCGCGGCACCTGGGGCGAACTGCAGCTGGGCGCCATCATCGAGAACGTGCTCACGCCCGAGCAGTACGCGCGCAACGTCAAGACCGTGCCCGGCAGCGACGACATGGTGGAGTTCGCCATCCGCCTGCCCGGACGCAGCGACGAGACGCCGGTCTGGCTGCCCATCGACGCCAAGTACCCGGTGGAGCAGTACCAGCGCCTGCTCGACGCCCAGGATGCGGCGGACAAGGCGGCCATTGCCGCGGCAGGCAATGCCTTCGAGGCATCGATCAAGTTCGAGGCGCGCAAGATCCACGGCAAGTACGTGAGCCCGCCGCACACCACGGACTTTGCCGTGCTCTACCTGCCCACCGAAGGCCTGTTTGCCGAGGTCATGCGCCGCCCCGGCCTGGTCGAGGCCGTGCAGAACGGCTGCCGCGTGATGGTCACCGGCCCGGCCAACCTGGCCGCCATGCTCAGCAGCCTGCAGATGGGCTTCAAGACGCTGGCCATCGAAAAGCGCTCGTCCGAGGTCTGGGCGGTGCTCGGCCAGGTCAAGACCGAGTTTGCCAAGTTCGGCGAGGTGGTGGATGCCACGCGCAAGTCCATAGACGCGGCGGCCAAGCGCTTCGAGCAGGTGGGCGTGCGCACGCGCGCCATCCAGCGCCAGCTGCGCGACGTGCAGGAGCTGCCCGCGCCGACCTCTAGTGCAGCGCGGCCCGGCCTGCCGGATGACAAGGATGCTGCGGCAGGAATGGAGCCGGGATCGGATCAGGATTGAGATGAACCTGGCCCTGTTCAAGGTCATCATGGCGCAGGTCAGCGTGCATGCCACCATGGCCGGCATGCGGCTGGCAGCGCCCTTGCTGGCCCTGCAGCAGGGCTATAGCGCAGCGGCCGTGGGCATCTTGCTGGCGCTGTTCGCGCTGACCCAGGTGTTCCTGGCGCTGCCGGCCGGGCGCTTCGCGGACAAGCATGGTTTTCGCAAGCCGTTTTTCCTGTCCATGCTGGCGGCCAGCGGGGGCTGCGCGCTGGCGCTGGCATTGCCGCTGTATCCGGTGCTATGCCTTGCGGCGTTGTTGACGGGCGGAGCCAGCGGCGCCGTGGTGATCGCCGTGCAGCGCCATGCGGGCCGTGTCACCCACGATGCCGTGGCGCTCAAGAAGGTGTTCAGCTGGCTGGCCATAGGCCCGGCCATCTCCAACTTCATCGGGCCCTTCAGCACCGGGCTGCTGATCGATCACGCGAATTTTGGCGGCAAGGGCAGCACCATGGGCTACCGCGTCGCCTTCGGCCTGCTGGCCCTGGTGCCCGTGCTGGCCTGGAGCTGGGTGCGCCACACGCAGGAATTGCCGCCCGTGCGCGCGCCCATCGGCGGCCCCAGGCAGCATGCCTGGGACCTGCTGCGCGACCGCAACTTCCGCAACCTGCTGCTGGTCAACTGGCTGCAGTCCGCATGCTGGGATGTGCACACCTTCGTGCTGCCGCTGCTGGGCCATGAGAAGGGCCTGAGCGCCTCGGTCATCGGCACGCTGCTGGGCATTTTTGCCGTGGCGGCCGCTGCCATCCGCCTGGCCATGCCGCTGGTGGCCGAGCGCCTGCGCGAAGGCGCCGTGATCTCCGGTGCCATGGCCATCACCGCCTTCGTCTTTGCGCTGTACCCCTTCATGGACTCGGCGCTGACCATGGGCATGTGTTCAGTGATGCTGGGTTTTTCACTGGGATCTGTGCAGCCCATGGTCATGAGCATGCTGCACCAGATCACGCCCGAGCACCGCCATGGCGAGGCACTGGGCCTGCGGCTCATGGCCATCAATGCCTCCAGCGTGGCCATGCCCGTGCTGTTCGGCTCGGCGGGGGCATTGATCGGCGTGTCTGCGCTGTTCTGGGTGGTGGGTGCGGCCGTGGCCTCGGGCATCCGCACGGCCTGGTTCATGGGGCTGACGCCGCGCAAGCCGGAATGAAAAAAAGCGACCTGCGCCTTGGTGCGCAGATCGCCTTGCGACGCGGTGGCGGCCTGCCGGCCGCTGCGGCTTACCAGCCGCCAGCGTGGAACTGCTTGATCAGCGCCCAGGCCTCGACCGGATCATCGGTATAGCGGAACAGCTGCAGGTCCTTGGGCGAGATCGTGCCTTCCTCGATCATCAGGTCGATGTTGAGCAGGCGCTTCCAGAACTCGGTGCCAAAAAGGATCACGGGCACCGAATGCGTCTTGCCGGTCTGCATCAGGGTCAGCACCTCGAACAGCTCGTCCAGCGTGCCGAAGCCGCCGGGGAAGGCCACCAGGGCCTTGGCGCGCATCATGAAATGCATCTTGCGCAAGGCGAAGTAGTGGAACTTGAAGCTCAGGTCCGGCGAGATGAAGCGGTTGCCGTTTTGCTCGTGCGGCAGCTCGATGTTCAGGCCGATGCTGGGCGCACCCACGTCATGGGCGCCCCGGTTGGCCGCCTCCATGATGCCGGGACCGCCGCCGGTGCAGATGTAGAGGCGCTCCTCGGGCGGCTGGTTCAGGCTGTCGGCGGCCACGATGCGCGTGAAGGCGCGGGCCTGTTCATAGCGGTGCGCATTGCGCACGGCGCGCTCGGCCAAGGCAACGCGCTGGGGATCGCCGCTGGCCTGTGCGTCGGCCAATTGCTGCTCGGCCTGCTCCAGGTCCACGAAGCGGGCACTGCCATAGACCACGACGGTGTGCTCGATGCCGCGCTCGATCTGGGCCAGGTCCGGCTTGAGCAGCTCCAGCTGCATGCGGATGCCGCGGGTTTCGCGGCGGAACATGAATTCCGGGTCCGCGAAGGCCAGGCGATTGGAGTTCTGCTGCAATGCCATGCCGTTGTGTGCCTGGTTGTGAAGGGCCGACCAGCCGTTGGCCAGATCGGTATCGGTCAGGGGGGAAGAGATTTGCATGAACCCTCGTACACAGGAAAAACCAGGGCGGCCACGCCTGTGGCCGTTCCATCAAATACGTTGCCAGCGCAGATGATGACTGCACTATACGCTCACAAACTCATAGCCGCGGGGCTCGCGCACCGGGTGCTTTGGCGCATTGACGCAGCCGTGGGCGAATTCGTATGCTGGACAGTTGGCAGTAGGGCTTTTGCCTGCCGCTGCCTGCCGCATCGGCGGGTATTTTCAGGCCCGATTGCGCTTCAGACGTCCGGGTGTTCGGCCGGCTCGTTGCGCACGACGCTGCTCAGCGGCGGCGGCACGTCCTGGCCCGCACGGCGTGCGCGGAACAGGGCTGCACGCATCAGGAAGATGGTCGTGATGGGAACGGTCACCGAGATGAACACCGCAATCAGCAGCGCATGCACGGCCAGGCTCTGGCCGCTGACGGAAAAGTAGATCCAGGTGGCATGCATGATCAGCCAGCAGCCCATGGTGGCGATGATGGAAGGCGCATGCACGCGCTCGAAATAGCTGTCCAGGCGCCACAGGCCCATGGAGCCCAGAAAGGCGATGATGGCGCCGCCCAGCGCCAGCGCAGCCACCAGGATCTGGCACCACAGCGGCAGCGTGGTGGTTTCCGGCATCATTCGATCACCTCGCCGCGCAGCAGGAATTTGGCCATGGCCGTGGAGCCCACGCAGCCGAACAGCGCAACCAGCAGGGCGGCCTCGAAATAGCTGGTGCTGTCATAGATGATGCCCATCAGCAGCATGGCCAGCATGCCGTTGAGGTACATGCAGTCCAGCGCCAGCACGCGATCCTGGGCGTGCGGGCCCTTGAGCAGGCGCAGCACGGCGCAGCCCATGGCGGCGACCAGCAGGCCCAGCGCGAACATCAAAGTCCAGTGGAACCAGGGCATCATTCGAAAATCTCCATCAGGGGGCGCTCGTAGGAGCGCTTGACGTGCTGGACGATCTCTTCGGGATCATCGACCTCCAGCACATGCAGCATGAGCTGGGAGCGGTCGCGCGAGATCTCGGCCCAGGCCGTGCCGGGCGTGATGCACACGATCATGGCGAGCACGGCCAGGCCGTTGGGGTCGCGCAGTTCCAGCGGGATGCGCACGAAGTTGGCCGGGTGCTTGCGCATGCCCGGAAACAGCATGAACCGCACGACGTTGAAGTTGGACACCGAGGTGTCCCAGACCACGCGCAGCCCCAGGCGCACGATGGTCAGCGGATGGCGCACGCGCACGGGCAAGGGGCGCAGGCCGCGCAGCAGCAGCGGCAGCAACAGGCCCAGCAGGGCGCCCAGCAGGATCTGGCCGCTGCTGAACGAGCGGTTGAGCAGCAGCCACAGCAGGAACAGCGCCACCGACAGCAGCGGCGCGGGCAGCAGGGTTTTCATCATCGGGAATCCTCCTTGCCGGCCGTTGGGCCTGCATCGCCTATGCCTGCGGGCATGGGGGCGCCGCTGGCCTGGGCAGCGGCGCGCGCGGCGCCTTCGGGGCCGGCTTCCAGCCGCGCCTTCTTTTCTGCCGGGCTCGGCTCCGGCTGCGTGCCCATGACGGAGCGCACATAGACATCGGGCGCCAGCAGCGCATCGGCCGCACTCTGCGTGTAGCCCATCAGCTGGCCACCCTGCACGGTGAGCGCCACGCAGCAGGCCAGCAGCACGGCGATGGGCAGGCCTTCGGCCACACGCAACGAGGGCGAGTTCTGCTCCTCGGTCGCCCAGAAATGGCGTATGCCGGCGCGCACCAGCGACAGCAGGGCGAGCAGTCCCGTGGCGATCATCAGCGCCACCAGCACCCAGCCGGCCCAGCCGGCCTGGAAGCCGCTGGAGTTGCCCAGGCCCAGCGGGTTGAGCAGGGCAGACAGCATGGCGAACTTGCCCACAAAGCCCGAAAGCGGGGGCAGGCCGGTGACCACCAGGGTGGCCAGCATGAAGCTCAGGCCGATGAAGGCGGCCGCTGCGGGAATCGCGCGGCCGATCAGCACCTCTTCGGATTCGTCGAGGTTGAAGCCCTCCGTGGGTAGCAGTTCGGCGTTGAGGAAGGGAGCCTCGTCATCCTCATAGGGCTCGCCCGCATCGTCATCCACGCGCCAGCGGTCCACCACGTCGGCGATCAGAAACAGGGCGCTCACGGCCAGGGTGGAGCTGGGCAGGTAGTACAGCAGCCCCGCCGTCAAGGCGTTCTGGCCAAAGCCCGTGGCGGCCAGCAAGGTGCCCGAAGAGAGAACGGCCGCAAAGCCTGCGATATGCGTCAGGCGCTGCGAGCCCAGCATGCCCAGGCCGCCGAAGGCCATGGTCAGCATGCCGCCGACGATCAGCCAGGTGCTGCCGAACAGGGCGGAGGCGCCGGCCTCGGAGCTGAACAGCAGCGTCCACAGCCGCAGCACCACGTAGACGCCCACCTTGGTCATGAGCGCGAACACGGCGCCCACGGGAGCGGTGGCTGCGCTGTAGGCCGGCACCAGCCAGAAGTTCAGCGGCCACATGGCTGCCTTGGTCAGGAAGGCAATGCCCAGGATGGCAGCGGCCGAATGCAGCAGCCCGCGGTCGTCGCTGCTGACCTGGGGGATGGCACGTGCCAGGTCGGCCATGTTCAGCGTGCCGGTCAGGCCGTAGAGCATGGACACGCCGATCAGGAACAGCGACGAGGCTGCAAGATTGATGGCGATGTAGTGCAGGCCCGCCTGGATGCGCGTCCGCCCGGAACCATGCAGGACCAGTCCATAGGAGGCCGCGAGCATGATCTCGAAGAACACGAACAGGTTGAACAGGTCCGCCGTGAGGAAGGCGCCGCTCAGGCCCATCAGCTGAAACTGGAACAGCGAGTGAAAGTGCATCCCCGCGCGGTGCCAGCGGGCGCTGGAGAAGACCAGCGAGGCCAGGGCCACCGTATAGGTCAGCACCAGCATCATGCCGGTCAGGCGGTCCAGTGCCAGCGAGATGCCGAAGGGCATGGGCCAGTTGCCCGGCATGTAGACGCCCAGGTTGACGGGCGCGCCGGCCTGGTCGGTCCACAGCATCAGCATCACGGCCACGCCCAGCCCCATCAGGGTGGATACCAGTCCAAGAGCGAATTTGAGGCGCTGGCGCTCTTCGCGCAGCAACAGCATCAGCGCTGCCGAAAGCATGGGCAGCACGATGGGCGCCAGCATCAGGTGCGGCATGAGACGGGCGGTCAGCTCGTTCATGGCATCTCCTGCTCGGTGCGGGAATGGGCTCCGTCCACATGGTCGGTGCCCGTGGTGCCGCGCGAGGCCAGCAGCACCACCAGGAACAGTGCCGTCATGGCAAAGCCGATCACGATGGCCGTGAGCACCAGCGCCTGCGGCATGGGATCCGCATAGTGCGCAAGATCCTGCGGCACGCCGGCGCGCAGCACGGGCTCCTTGTCGATGGCCAGGCCCTGGCGGCCCATGCTGAAGATGAACAGGTTGACTGCGTAAGACAGCAGGGCCAGGCCCATGATGACCTGGTAGGTGCGTGGGCGCAGCAGCAGCCACACGCCCGAGCCCGTCAGTACGCCGATGGCAATGGCAAGCACGACTTCCATCAGAAACCTCCTCGTGCAAGCGCTGCAGCGGTGGCCTGCTGCACGGCGGCTTCGGCCTCTTCGGCCTGTTGCTGCTGCTCCTCCAGCAGACGGGCGTGGTAGCGGTGGCTGCGCACCGATTGGTGGGCGATGGCCGTCAGAATGAGCATGGTCGCGCCGACCACCAGCGAGAACACACCGATGTCGAAGAACAGGGCGCTGGCGAGATGCACGTCGCCGACGACTGGCAGGGTCATATGGAAGGTGTGGCTGGTGAGAAAGGGATAGCCGGCCACGATGGAGCCCATGCCGGTACCCAGTGCGAACAGCAGGCCGACACCGATCCATCGGCGCGGGAAGATCGGCAGGTGGGCCTCGACCCACTGCGTGCCGGAGATGATGTACTGCATCAGCAAGGCGACCGAGAACACCAGGCCGGCCACGAAGCCGCCGCCGGGCTCGTTGTGGCCGCGCATGAAGATGTAGACGGAAACCAGGGCGGCAAACGGCAGCAGCAGCCGTACCAGCACGGCGGGCACCATCAGGTAGCCCACGGCCGTATCGCCTGCGTTGCGCGGATTGAACAGATCGGTCTGCAGATCGCCAGGCATGTAGCGCTGCTGCTCGGGCAGGTCCAGCGTCTCGCGGGCCGGGCGAAAGCGCCTGAGCAGCGCATAGACGACCAGGGCCACGATGCCCAGCACCACGATCTCGCCGAAGGTGTCGAAGCCCCGGAAGTCCACCAGCATGACGTTGACCACATTGGTGCCGCCGCCATCGCTGAGCGCATGTTCCAGGAAGAAGGTGGAGGCCCCGTCATAGAAGGGGCGGCTCATCATGGCGAAGGCCAGCCAGGCCATGCCGCCACCTGCAACCAGCGACAGCAGCAGGTCACGCATGCGGCGCGAGCGGGCGCGCAGCTCGGCGGACAGCACGGGAATGTGCAGGCTTTTGTCGCGCTTGGGCATCCAGCGCAGGCCCAGCAGCATCAGCACCGTGGTGGCGACCTCGACGACCAGCTGGGTCAGCGCCAGGTCAGGCGCCGAGAACCACAGGAAGGTCAGGCAGGTGCACAGGCCGGCGCCGCCCAGCATGATCAGCGCCGTCAGCCGGTGGTACTTGGCCTTCCAGGCCGTACCCAGGGCGCAGAGAATGCCCACGGCCCACAGCATCACGAAGGCGGGCGACAGCGGCAGCATGCTCCGGTCTCCAAGCTTGATGCCTTGCAGCCACAGCGGCAGAACGCCCGCCAGCACGGCGGTGCAGACCAGCCACAGCATCTGCCACTGCAGGCGCATGGTGGACAGGCGCCGGCGCGACCAGCGGCCCAGCAGGGACAGGCGGGCCAGCAGGTTCTCGAAAACACGCTGGCCGCTGAGCGTGCCCACCAGCGGCGCGGTATCCATATGGCCGGCCTGGCGCTGCCAGCGCAGCAGCATGTACAGCAGGATGCCGCCAATCAACGCCACAAGGCTCATGATCAAGGGCATGTTCCAGCCGTGCCAGATGGCCAGGCTGTACTCGGGCAGGTCGCCGCCGACCACGGGCGTGGCGGCCGCTGCGAGAAAGCTGCCCACCGCCCACGCCGGCAGCATGCCCACCACCAGGCAGGCCAGCACCAGCAGCTCGACGGGCACGCGCATCCAGTGCGGAGGCTCGTGCGGGTCATGCGGCAGGTCGGTGGCCTTGGGGCCGAAGAAGACGTCGATGGTGAAGCGCAGCGAATAGGCCACGCTGAACATGCCCGCCACCGTGGCTGCCACCGGCAAGGCCGTGCGCACCCAGGGAGCGGCATCCAGGTAGACGGTCTCGGCGAAGAACATCTCCTTGGACAGGAAGCCGTTGAGCAGCGGTACGCCCGCCATGGCCGCGCTGGCCACGCAGGCCAGCGTGGCCGTGATGGGCATCATGTGCCGCAGGCCCGAAAGCCGGCGGATGTCACGCGTGCCGCTTTCATGGTCGACGATGCCCGCGGCCATGAACAGCGAGGCCTTGAAGGTCGCGTGGTTCATGATGTGGAACACCGCAGCCACGGCGGCCAGCTTGCTGTTCAGGCCCAGCAGCAGCGTGATCAGGCCCAGGTGGGAAATCGTCGAATAGGCCAGCAATCCCTTGAGATCGTGCTGGAACATGGCCAGATAGCCGCCGATGAGCAGGGTTGCCGCGCCCGCTCCGCCCACCAGCCAGAACCAGGCATCGGTGTCACCCAGCACGGGCCACATGCGCGCCAGCAGGAACACGCCGGCCTTGACCATGGTGGCGGAATGCAGATAGGCCGACACCGGCGTGGGCGCGGCCATGGCGTGCGGCAGCCAGAAGTGGAAGGGGAACTGCGCACTCTTGGTCAGCGCGCCCAGCAGGATCAGCACCAGGGCGATCAGGTACAGCTGGTGGTCACGCACCTGCTGGCCGGCGATGAGCACGTTGTCCAGGTCATAGCTGCCCACGATGTGGCCCAGCACCAGCATGCCGGCCAGCATGGCCAGGCCGCCTGTGCCCGTCACCGTCAGCGCCATGCGCGCGCCGCGGCGTGCATCCTTGCGATGGTGCCAGTATCCGATCAGAAGAAAGGAGAAGAGGCTGGTCAGCTCCCAGAAGAAGGCAATCTGGATGATGTTGCCCGACAGCACCACGCCAGCCATCGCGCCCATGAAGGCCAGAAAGAACGAGAAAAAGCGCGGCACCGGATCGGCCGGCGACATGTAGTAGCGCGCATACAGCACGACCAGCGAACCTATGCCCAGCACCAGCATGCAGAACATCCAGGCAAAGCCGTCCATGCGGATCACCAGGTTCAGTCCCAGTGCCGGCAGCCACTCGATCTCCTGGCGCAGCACTTCCCCATCGGCGATCTGTGGAAACAGCAATGCGGTCTGTATGGCACAGCCCAATGCGATCACGCCGGCCAGAGTCGACTCCGTATTGCGCGCATTGGCGGGCAGCATTGCGGCAATCAGGCTGCCGATGAAGGGTAGGAGTATGAGGGTGATCAGGGGCATGGGCGGTCCATTTTACGGGCAAGGTTTTTTGCTTCGCTATGAAAACCTGAGCATGTTTCAGGCTATGGCCGCGCATACCCCGAGGGTCGTACGCATGAAAAACCCGCCGAAGCGGGTTGGATAGAGACAGTTCGCGTCTTCAGGAGGCCGAGCCGGCCTTGGCTGGAGTGGCCGGCTTTGCCGCCTGCTCCTTGGTCGGCTTGGTGCCCTGGGCCGCCGTGTCCTTGCCCCCCTTGGCCGCAGTGTCCTTGGCATCAGGCTTGGCGCTGTGGCCTTTGTAGCTGCTGCCGTTGACAGTCAGGCCTTCGCCCGAAAACTTGGTGGCTGTCGGTTCGGCCACACCCTTGACCCGTGCGATGAAGTCGGGCCAGTCCTTGAAGGGGGCGGATTTGCGTTCCTCGAGAATGCGTGCCGACATGGCCGGGCCTATGCCCTTGATGGATGTCAGTTCGGCTTCATTCGCCTTGTTGGCTTCCACAGCGGCCAAAGCCATCACGGACCACAGCAGCGCAATGAAGCCAGCCATCAATTTTCTGAACATACAAACCTCCTGATCCCTCAATGTTGAGGGCCGCAACATTGCGACCCAGAAGCATCTTATGCAGGCCTCTGGCGTGCCGCCAGGCAGTCGCGGGCTCCAGGAGGCCGGCGCAGGCACGGCCGCACGCGCCCAAAGCCAATGGCCACGCGCCCTCCAGGGCGGTTTCTAGGAATACTCTGAAAATACACTGGCCATGCCGTGTTTGCCAATGGGGGTGACGCGGTGCCGGGGATATGGCCGCCTTTCGCCACCCCGGCCCATCACAGCTCCTCGACGCGCCGGGCCGGGTAGCTGTCCCAGCTCTGGCAGCCGGGGCAGTGCCAGAAATGCTGGCGCGCCTCGAAGCCGCAGGCCGCGCAGCGATAGCGGGTCAGCGGTTTGGCGGCGTGGTCCAGCGCGCGTTGCACGGCTGGGTGGTATTGCTCCTCGGACAGTTTCTCGCCAGCCAGCCACTGCGCAGCAGCCACCAGGGAAGGTTCCCGGTCCAGATGCTGGACCAGGCGGGCGCGTCCCGGTGCCTTGGTTTCACCATCGGTGCGCTGTTCTTCAATTTGAGCGTCCAGCGCAACCAACGCCTGCAGCAGGTCCAGCGAAGGTGCCTGGGTGTATTGCTGGCTGAGCAGCTGGTGGACATGCTGGCGTTGGCCTGTGGCGGCGGCGATGTCCACCAGCAACTGGGCTGCCAGCGGCAGCGCGGCGGGGGACTGCTCGGCCAGGCTCTCCAGCGTTTGCAAGGCCTGGGCCGATTGCCCCATGCGATGCTGCAGCTGGGCATGCTCCAGGCGCGGTCGCGCAGCCTGGGGTGCTGTGGTGATGGCTTGCTGCAGCCGCTGCAGCGCCTCGGCCTGCTGGCCCTGCGTGAGCAAGGACTGGGCGTCTTCGCACAGGTAGTGCGCCAGCCGGCCACTGAAGTCCCCCTGGTTGGCATCCTGCATGCGGCGAGCAATGGCGGCGGCCTGTGTCCAGTCGCGCGAGCGCTCGTAAATGGCCAGCAGGGCCAGGCGGGCCTCGGCCTCGAAGGCCGTGCCTTCCAGGCGGCGCAGCGCGTCCTCGGCGCGATCGAGCAGGCCTGCCTTCAGAAAGTCCTGGGCCAGCGCGTGCTGGGCGCGGTCGCGGTCCACGCGGCTGAGGTCGCCGCGCGACAGCAGGTGCTCATGCACGCGCACGGCGCGGTTGTATTCGCCGCGGCGGCGAAAGAGATTGCCCAGGGCGAAGTGCAGCTCCGAGGTGTCGGGGTCGTTCTGCACGGCTTCGATGAAGGCGTCGATGGCCTTGTCCTGCTGCTCGTTGAGCAGGAAGTTCAATCCCTTGAAGTAGGCCTTGGGTGCCTGGCGGTTTTCGGCGCGGATCTGCCGCAGGTCCCAGCGCGAGGCCAGCCAGCCCAGCACGAAGGCCACGGGCAGGCCCAGCAGTATCCAGCTCAGATCAAATTCCATGCACGTCGCCCGGCAGGATGGGGGAGGGGGGCGCCTTGGGCGCCGTGGCTGGCGCCGCTCCTTCGGCTGCAGGCGCGGGGGCCTGGGTCGAGCGCGCGGCATTGCGGTGCTTGAGCCAGCGCGGCACCATGCCCAGCACGCCCACGATCAGGCCCAGTGCAAAGGCGGCCAGCACCACCAGTACCAGCGGCGCAGTCCAGGAGGTGCCGAAGAAGAAGTGCACCGTCGCGTCCTGCTGATTGTTCAGTGCGAAGGCGAACAGCGTAAAAAAAATGGCCGCCTTGAGCAGCCACAGGAAGTACTTCATGTGTTCCCTTGTGTGACGGGAACGATTCTAGAGCCTGGCGGTGACGACGGCTGCAGTGCGAGCAGCCGGCAAGCCGGCTTTCAGGCGGCAGGGCCGGTGCCTGCGGAGCTGGCGGCACCCGTGTCGGGCGCCGCGCCGGGGCGCAGGTCCACGGCTTCGCGCAGGGCCTTGCCGGGCTTGAAGTGCGGCACGCGCTTGGACGGAATGTGGACGGCCTCGCCACTGCGGGGATTGCGGCCCATGCGGGGCGGGCGGTGGTTGACCGAGAAACTTCCAAAGCCGCGGATTTCGATGCGATGGCCGCGCACCAGGGCATCGCTGACGGCGTCAAGAATCGTCTTGACGGCCTGCTCGGCGTCGCGCTGGCTCAGTTGGCCAAAGCGTGCTGCGAGTTCTTCGACGAGATCGGATCGGGTCATCAAGGATAGGAATCAGGGGTTGAAATGGCGACGGGCGCCCGGAGGCACCCGTCGCATCCGACCTTCAGCGGTCAGCAGACTGGCTGCTGATTACTTGTCGGAGTTGTCCAGCTTGGCGCGCAGCAGGGCGCCCAGGCTGGTCGTGCCGGCGTTTTCCTTGGCCGACTGGGCGGACAGGGAAGCCATGGCTTCTTGCTGGTCAACCTGGTCCTTGGCCTTGATCGACAGCTGGATGTTGCGGGTCTTGCGATCCACATTGACCACCACGGCGGTGATCTCGTCGCCTTCCTTCAGCACCGAGCGGGCATCTTCCACGCGGTCAACGGCGATTTCCGAAGCGCGCAGGTAGCCGACGATGTCTTCGCCCAGGTCGATTTCAGCACCGCGTGCGTCCACCGTCTTGACCTTGCCCGACACGATCTGGCCCTTGTCGTTCACGGTCACGAAGGTCGTGAAGGGATCGCTGTCCAGCTGCTTGATGCCCAGGGAGATGCGCTCGCGCTCGACGTCCACGGCCAGCACGATGGCTTCGACTTCCTGGCCCTTCTTGTAGTTGCGCACGGCAGCTTCGCCGGGCTCGTTCCAGGACAGGTCGGACAGGTGCACCAGGCCGTCGATACCGGCAGCCAGGCCCACGAACACGCCGAAGTCGGTGATCGACTTGATCGGGCCCTTGACGCGGTCGCCGCGCTTGGTGTTCTGCGCGAACTCTTGCCAGGGGTTGGCCTTGCACTGCTTCATGCCCAGCGAGATGCGACGCTTGTCTTCGTCGATCTCCAGCACCATGACTTCGACTTCGTCACCCAGGGTCACGAGCTTGGTCGGAGCAATGTTCTTGTTGGTCCAGTCCATTTCGGAGACGTGCACCAGGCCTTCGATGCCGGGTTCCAGCTCGACGAACGCGCCGTAGTCGGCAATGTTCGTGACCTTGCCGAACAGGCGGGTGCTCGAGGGATAGCGGCGCGAAACGCCCATCCACGGGTCGTCGCCCATTTGCTTCAGACCCAGCGAGACACGGTTCTTCTCGGTGTCGAACTTGAGGATCTTGGCGGTGATTTCCTGGCCAGCCTGCACGACTTCCGAGGGATGACGCACGCGGCGCCATGCCATGTCGGTGATGTGCAGCAGGCCGTCGATGCCGCCCAGGTCCACGAACGCACCGTATTCGGTGATGTTCTTGACCACGCCTTGAACGATGGCGCCTTCCTTCAGCGTCTCCATCAGCTTGGCGCGCTCTTCGCCCATCGAGGCTTCGACCACGGCGCGGCGGCTCAGCACCACGTTGTTGCGCTTGCGGTCCAGCTTGATGACCTTGAACTCCATCGTCTTGTTTTCGTACGGAGTCAGGTC
Source organism: Delftia sp. WSY_7 (assembly GCF_043104845.1). Classification (NCBI taxonomy): domain Bacteria; kingdom Pseudomonadati; phylum Pseudomonadota; class Betaproteobacteria; order Burkholderiales; family Comamonadaceae; genus Delftia; species Delftia sp. WSY_7. The sequence goes on from NZ_JBICLB010000040.1 coordinate 293,066, forward strand.
CTTGATCGGACGGGTGTCGATCAGCGAACCGGGCAGGAAGGCGCGGATGCCGTTGACCAGCACCGTCAGGCCGCCCTTGACCTTGCCGGAGGTCGTGCCGGTCACGAATTCGCCCGATTCCAGGGCCTTTTCCAGAGCCAGCCACGAGGCCAGGCGCTTGGCGGTGTCGCGCGACAGGATGGTGTCGCCGTAGCCGTTTTCGATCGAGCCGATGGCGACCGACACAAAGTCGCCCACCTGGACTTCGATTTCTCCCTGGTCGTTCTTGAATTCGTCGATCGGCACATAGGCTTCCGACTTCAGGCCAGCGTTCACGACGACGAAGTTGTGCTCGACGCGCACGACTTCAGCGGTGATGACCTCGCCAGGACGCATTTCCGTGCGTTGCAGCGATTCTTCAAACAGGGAGGCAAAAGATTCAGACATGTATTTCCTTGCCCGCAAACAGGTTTCCGTTGGCACCATTGCCAAGCGTTTCTAGGACTGTTTGCGGAGGTGTTGTGGGTTCAACCACGGGGTTGGAGTCTATGAACCTCGGGCCGTTCACGGGGCGGTGCCGCCATGTCTGGGCCCTGAGGGCGGGTTGCCGACCGTGCGGCGCAACTGGCAATCAGTCGCGGCCGAACGGCTGGCGTTCCTGCCACCATGAAAGCACCTGCTCTGCCACCTCTTCGATGGAAAGCTCGGAGCTGTCAAGCAGCATGGAATCCTGGGCGGGCTTGAGGGGTGCAACGCTGCGGTTCATGTCCCGCGCATCGCGTGCTTCAAGGTCTGCCCGAAGGGCGCTTATGTTAGCGGCAATTCCTTTGGAAATCAACTGCTTATGCCGGCGCTCGGCGCGACAGGCGGCGGAGGCCGACAAATAGACCTTGAGGGGAGCATGGGGAAAGATCACCGTGCCCATGTCGCGGCCGTCGGCGACCAGCCCCGGCAGCTGCTGGAAGGACAGCTGCAGGTCCACCAGTGCATCGCGCACGGCCGGCAGGGCCGAGACGCGCGAGGCGTTCATGCCCGACTCCTCGCTGCGCAGGATCAGGGTGACATCCTCGTCGCCCAGCCAGATGCGCTGCTCGGCATCAAAGCGCACGGGCAGCGCGCGCGCCAGCGCGGCAATCTGCGGGGCGTGGGATTCGTCCAGCACCATGCCGGCCCGCGACGCGGCCAGTCCTGTGAGGCGGTACAGCGCGCCCGAGTCCAGCAGGTGGTAGCCCAGGGCCTCGGCCACCTCGGCGGCGATGGTTCCTTTGCCGGAGGCGGTGGGGCCATCGATGCAGATCACGGGGATGCGCGCGCGGGCGGTCTCGCAGACCGAGAACAGGGCCTCGAAGTAGTCGGGGAAGGTCTTGGCGACGCACTTGGGGTCTTCGATGCGCACCGGCAGGGCGGCCGGGTTGAAGGCCGCCAGCGAGAAGCACATGGCCACGCGGTGATCGTCGTAGGTGTGGATGCTGGCCGCGCGCCATGCGGCGGTGGATGCGGGTGGTGTGACGCGGATGAAGTCCGCGCCTTCCTCGACTTCGGCGCCCAGCTTGCGCAGCTCCTTGGTCATGGCCGCGATGCGGTCGGTCTCCTTGACGCGCCAGCTTGCGATGTTGCGCAGCGTGGTCGTGCCATCGGCATACAGGGCCATGACGGCCAGCGTCATGGCGGCATCGGGGATGTGGTTGCAGTCCAGGTCGATGGCCTTGAGCGGCCAGGCGCCGCGGCGGATGCGCAGCCAGTTCGGGCCTCCCTCCACCTCGGCGCCCATGGCGCGCGCGGCTTCGACAAAGCGGATATCGCCCTGGATGGAGTCCAGTCCCACGCCGAGGATGCGGATGCCTTCGGCGCTGTCCGAGGCGATGGCGCCCAGTGCTATGAAGTAGCTCGCCGACGAGGCGTCTGCCTCGACATGGATCTCGCCCGGCGAGCGGTAGCGACTGCCGGCCGGGATGGTGAAGCGCTGCCAGTTCTCGTTGTGCACGGCGATGCCGAAGCGGGCCAGCAACTCCAGCGTGATATGGATGTAGGGCTTGGAGATCAGCTCGCCCACGACTTCGATGGTGATGTCGCGCGTGGTGGCCAGCAGCGGCAGCGCCATCAGCAGCGAGGTCAGGAACTGGCTGGAGACATCGCCACGCACCTGGATGGGGCTGTGCGGCAGCTGCGAGAAATCGGGCTGGCGGATGTGCAGCGGAGGAAAGCCCTCGTTGCCCAGATAGTCGATGCGGCAGCCGAGCTGGCGCAGCGCATCGACCAGATCGCCGATGGGGCGCTCATGCATGCGCGGCACGCCGCTGAGTTGGAAGTCGCCGCCCAGCACGGACAGGGCTGCCGTCAGCGGCCGCATGGCCGTGCCGGCGTTGCCCATGAACAGCTCGGCACTGGCGCCGGAGGGCAGGACGCCGCCCAGGCCGGTGATGCGCACAGGCTGGCCGAGGGTGATGGCGGCGGGCTCCACCGTGCAGCCCAGTTGCTGCAGGGCCCGGAGCATGACGCGCGTGTCGTCCGAGTCAAGCAGGTCGTGGACCACGGTCGTGCCCTGGCTCAGCGCTGCCAGCAGCAGCACGCGGTTCGAGATGCTCTTGGAGCCTGGCAGGCTCACCGTGCCCTGAGCGCGGGAAAGAGGGGGGATATCGAGGAAGGCGGTACTGAACATGGCAATTCGGAGGCAAACAGGCTATCGGAAGGCATTGCGGCCGCGCTGGCCGCAATCCACAGATGCGCTCGGGGCGCTTGGAGCGCGGCCGGCGTTGCGCGTCAGCGGCGCGGTACGCCCATGCGCCAGTGGGCACGCGCCGCGCTGGCCAGGGTCAGGTGGTCTTCCAGGCCTTGGCCGTCGCCGGCCTGGATCAGGCATTCGAGTTGCTGCAGCGCCTGTTGGAACTGGCGCGACTGCGCCAGCACCTGTTCGCTGTTGGCCAGCAGCACATCGCGCCACATCTTGGGGTCGCCTGCTGCAATGCGTGTGAAGTCACGGAAGCCGGGGCCGGCCAGGGACAGCACCTCATCGGAATCGGGCTGGGTGATCACGCTTTGCATCATGGCGAAGGCCAGCAGATGCGGCAGGTGGCTGACCGTGGCAAAGGCGCTGTCGTGGGCTTCTGGCGACATGGCGCGCACGCGGCAGCCCAGCAGCTCCCACAGGGACTGGGCCTTTTGCAGGTGCTCGGTCAGTGTGCGTTCCGTGGGCGTCAGGATGACCTGTGCGCCCTTGTACAGCTGGGGGTCGGAATGCTCGACGCCCGAGACTTCCTTGCCCGCAATGGGGTGGGCCGGCACGAAGGAGCCGAGCTGGTCGCGCAATGCCGAGCGGGCGGCATGCACCACATCGACCTTGGTGGAGCCCACGTCCATGATCATCATCCCGGGCGTGACCAGGTGCTTGATGGACTTGAGCGTGGCCTCGGTGGCCGCCACGGGCACCGCCAGCAGCACCAGGTCTGCGCCGGCGGCGGCCAGCAGGGCCGAGGGTGCCTCCACATCGATGACGCCCATCTGGCGTGCGCGCTCGGTGGTGGACGGGGATTTGCTGTAGCCCACGACACGCTTGACCAGCCCGGCCTGCTTGAGCGCCAGCGCGAACGAGCCGCCCATGAGGCCGCAGCCGATCAACCCCAGTTGTTCGAACGGCTGCATCACTTGGAGACCGGATAGGTGCCCAGCACCTTGTAGAAGGCGCACAGCTCGCGCAGCTCTTGCAGCGCGCTGGCCACGTTGGGCTGGGCCGGGTGACCTTCGAGGTCGATGTAGAAGTAGTACTCCCACTGGCCTGTGCGTGCGGGGCGCGATTCGAAGCGCGTCATGGAGACGCCGTGCCGCTTGAGCGGTACCAGCAGGTCATGCACGGCGCCGGGACGGTTGGGCACGGAGATGATGATGCTGGTGCAATCCTGCCCGCTGGGTGCGGGCGTCGCCAGCGTGTGCGGCAGGCAGATGACGGCGAAGCGCGTGCGGTTGTAGGCATCGTCCTGAATGGCATGCGCCACCACGTGCAGGCCGAATTGCTGGGCCGCGCGTTCGCTGGCCAGGCCGGCGATATCGGGGTGCAGCGCCGCCAGGCGGGCGCCTTCGGCGTTGCTGGACACCGGGCGGCGTTCGGCATGTGGCAGATGCTTGGACAGCCAGCCCTGACATTGGGCCAGGGCCTGGGGGTGAGCCGCAACCACCTTGATGCCTTCGGTCGTGTTGGTGCTGCGCAGCAGGTTGTGGCGCACCAGCAGGCTGACCTCTCCCACCACGTGGCAGGGCGTATGCAGGAACATGTCCAGCGAGCGCGTGACCACGCCTTCGTTGGAGTTCTCCACGCCCACCACTCCGTACTGCGCGCTGCCCGCGGCCGTGGCGTGGAACACCTCGTCGAAGCTGTTGCAGTACATCAGGTCGGCCGCGCCGCCGAAATACTGGATGGCCGCTTCCTCGCAGAACGTGCCCGCCGGGCCCAGCACGGCCACGCGCTGGGGTGACTCCAGCGCCAGGCAGGCCGACATGATCTCGCGCCAGATGGCCGAGACATGGGCGTTCTTGAGCGGGCCGGGGTTGGCGGACTCGATCTTCTGGATGACCTGGGCCACGCGGTCAGGGCGGAAGAAGGGCGTGCCTTCCCGCTTCTTGACCTCGCCGACCTGCTCGGCCACGCGGGCGCGTCGGTTCAGCAGATCCAGCAGTTGCTGGTCGATATCGTCGATCTGCACGCGCAGATGCGCCAGATCGGGAGAGGCTTGGGGTGGGGTGCTCATGGAAGGGGGTGTGGTCGGTCAGGCGTTGCGCTGTTCGAATTCGCGCATGTACTCCACCAGCGCCTGCACGCCAGCGATGGGCATGGCGTTGTAGATGCTGGCACGCATGCCGCCGACGGACTTGTGGCCCTTGAGCTGCAGCAGGCCGCGTTCCCGGGCTCCGGCCAGGAAGGCGTCATTGCGCGACTCGTCGCGCAGGAAGAAAGGGATGTTCATGCGCGAGCGGCAATTGGCAGCGACCTTGTTCACGTAGAACGAGGACTGGTCCACGTACTGGTAGAACAGGTCGGCCTTGGCGATATTGCGCGCCTGCAGGGCCGCCACGCCGGTCAGGCCGCCTTCGGTCTGGCGCTTGATCCACTGGAAGGTCAGGCCCGCGATGTAGATGCCCCAGGTGGGCGGCGTGTTGTACATCGACTGGTTGTCGGCCACGGTCTTGTAGTCGAAGGCCGAAGGGCAGGCGGGCAGGGCGTGGCCCAGCAGGTCCTCGCGCACGATGACCAGGGTCAGGCCGGCCGGGCCCAGGTTCTTTTGCGCACCGCCGAACGCCAGGCCCACGCGGCTCCAATCGACGGGGCGCGAGGCCACGTGCGAGGAGAAATCCACCACCAGCGGAGCATCGCAGCCCAGCGCCTTCAGGTCGGGCAGTTCCTGGAACTCCACGCCATGGATGGTTTCGTTGCTGCAGATGTGTACGTAGCTGGCGCCACGGCTCAGTTGCCAGCTTTCAGGGGCGGGCAGGGTGGTGAATTGGCTGTCCTCGCCGCTGGCTGCGATGTGTGCATCGGCCACGTACTTGCGTGCTTCCTTGGCCGACTTCTGGCTCCAGCTGCCGCTGAGCACGAAGTCCACCGTGCCGGCGCGCGACAGGTTCAGCGGAACGATGGCGTTCTCGGCCAGGCCGCCGCCCTGCATGAACAGAATCTTGAATTCGGGCGGCACGGCCAGCAGCTCGCGCAGATCGGCCTCGGCCTGTTCGTAGATGGAGATGAACTCCTTGCCGCGGTGGCTCATCTCCATCACGCTCATGCCGGACCCGTGCCAGTCGAGCATTTCGGCGGCTGCCTGCTGCAGCACTTCGGCGGGAATGGCGGCAGGGCCGGCGGAGAAGTTGTAAGGGCGGTTCATGGAGTTCAATGTCAAGTCACGCGCAGGCGCCAGGTCGGGCAGGGCCTGCAACTGTCAAAAATCTGGGCCGCCGCTACGGCTGCGCTCCCGGTGTGGGAGGCAGCCCCAGCGGCGGCCGGGTCATCAGGCGGGCTCGCCCGTGCCTTCGGCAGCGGCTTCGTCGCCGCCCGGGGCTTCCTCGCCCGTGGCCTCGCCCTCGACTTCGTTGGCATCGTTTTCGACGATGCGCTGCAGGCCGCCCAGCTTGGCGCCTTCGTCCAGCGAGATCAGCGTCACGCCCTGGGTGGCTCGGCCCAGCTCGCGGATTTCCGACACCCGGGTACGCACCAGCACGCCAGTGTCGGTGATCAGCATGATTTCGTCATCGGCGTGGACCAGGGTGGCGGCGACCACCTTGCCGTTGCGCTCGGACTGCTGGATGGCGATCATGCCCTTGGTGCCTCGGCCATGGCGCGTGTACTCGACGATGGAGGTGCGCTTGCCGTAGCCGTTTTCCGTGGCCGTGAGCACGCTTTGCGATTCGTCCTCGGCCACCAGCATCGCGATCACGCTCTGGCCCTCTTCCAGGGTCATGCCCTTGACGCCACGCGCATTGCGGCCCATGGGGCGCACGTCGTTTTCGTCGAATCGAACGGCCTTGCCGCCGTCGCTGAACAGCATCACGTCATGCTTGCCGTCGGTGAGGGCTGCGCCGATCAGGAAATCGCCCTCGTCCAGGCCCACGGCGATGATGCCGGCCTTGCGCGGGTTGGAGAACTCGTCCAGCGCCGTCTTCTTCACGGTGCCCATGCTGGTGGACATGAACACATAGTGGTCGGCCGGGAAGCTGCGGTACTCGCCCGTCAGCGGCAGCACCACGTTGATCTTCTCGCCATCCTGCAGAGGGAACATGTTGACGATGGGGCGGCCACGCGAACCGCGCGAGCCCGCCGGCACTTCCCAGACCTTGAGCCAGTACAGGCGGCCGCGGTTGGAGAAGCACAGCAGGTAGTCGTGCGTGTTGGCGATGAACAGCTGGTCGATCCAGTCGTCTTCCTTGGTGGCCGTGGCCTGCTTGCCGCGGCCGCCGCGCTTTTGCGAGCGGTACTCGGACAGCGGCTGGCTCTTGATGTAGCCCGTGTGGCTGAGCGTGACCACCATGTCGGTGGGCGTTATCAGGTCCTCGGTGGACAGGTCCTGCGCGCTGTACTCGACCGTGCTGCGGCGGGCGCCGACCTTGCTCTGGCCGAACTCGGCCTTGATCTGCTTGAGCTCGTCGCCAATGATGGCCGACACGCGCTCGGGCTTGGACAGGATGTCCAGCAGGTCCTCGATGACGGACATCACGTCCTTGTACTCGGCGACGATCTTGTCCTGCTCCAGGCCGGTCAGGCGCTGCAGGCGCATCTGCAGGATTTCCTGGGCCTGGGTCTCGGACAGGCGGTACAGGCCATCGGCCTGCATGCCGAATTCGCGCTCCAGGCCATCGGGGCGGTAGTCGTCGGCATTGACCACGCCGCCATCGGTACGGGTGCGCGTCAGCATCTCGCGCACCAGCTTGCTGTCCCAGTTGCGCGTCATCAGCTCGGCCTTGGCCACAGGTGGCGTGGGCGCGTTGCGGATGATGGCGATGAAGTCGTCGATGTTGGCCAGCGCGACCGCCAGGCCTTCCAGCACATGGCCGCGCTCGCGCGCCTTGCGCAGTTCATAGACCGTGCGGCGCGTGACCACTTCGCGGCGGTGCTGCAGGAAGACCTCGACCAGATCCTTCAGATTGCACAGCTTGGGCTGGCCATCGACCAGCGCCACCATGTTCATGCCGAAGGTGTCTTGCAGCTGGGTCAGCTTGTACAGGTTGTTGAGCACGACCTCGGGCACTTCGCCGCGCTTGAGCTCGATCACCAGGCGCATGCCCGACTTGTCGGACTCGTCCTGGATGTGGCTGATGCCCTCGATCTTCTTTTCGTGCACCAGCTCGGCCATGCGCTCCTGCAGCGTCTTCTTGTTGACCTGGTAGGGCAGCTCATCGACGATGATGGCCTGGCGCTGGCCGCGGTCGATGTCCTCGAAGTGGCACTTGGCACGCATCACCACGCGTCCGCGACCCGTGCGATAGCCCTCCTTGACACCGTTGATGCCATAGATGATGCCGGCCGTCGGGAAGTCGGGCGCGGGGATGATCTCCATCAGCTCGTCGATGGTGGCCTGGGGCGTCTGCAGCAGGTGCAGGCAGGCGTCCACCACCTCGTTGAGGTTGTGCGGTGGAATATTGGTGGCCATGCCCACGGCAATGCCCGAGGAACCGTTGACCAGCAGATTGGGCAGCCGCGCAGGCAGCACCAGCGGCTCGCGCTCGCTGCCGTCGTAGTTCGGGCCGTAATCGACCGTTTCCTTGTCGATATCGCCCAGCATTTCATGGGCAATCTTGGACAGGCGGATTTCGGTGTAACGCATCGCCGCCGCGCTGTCCCCGTCCACCGAACCGAAGTTGCCCTGACCGTCCACCAGCATGTGGCGCAGCGAGAAATCCTGCGCCATGCGCACGATGGTGTCGTACACCGCACTGTCGCCGTGCGGGTGGTATTTACCGATCACATCACCGACGATACGCGCCGACTTCTTGTACGGCCGGTTCCAGTCGTTGTTGAGCTCGTGCATGGCAAAAAGCACGCGCCGATGCACAGGCTTGAGACCATCTCGCGCATCGGGCAGCGCCCGGCCCACGATCACGCTCATTGCGTAATCGAGATAGCTGCGACGCATCTCCTCTTCGAGGCTGATGGGCAGGGTTTCTTTAGCAAACTGGGTCATGTGTGGCGATACTCTGACGGCGGGAAAAGGCCCATTTTAGGTCGAATGACGTGTAGCAGCCGAGCAACATAACCCTGGAATTCCGCCGCTGTCCTACTTGTTGGCCCCCGCTTGGCGGTCCGTCTGCATGTGACGTATGGCACAATCAATTCAACGTTTTTGGTGATGGTCACTGATGACGTCCACAGATTCGCAGCCCTGCTGCGGCTTTTTCCCCAAGAGGAGAACCATGAAGAAACTGAACAAAGTGGCGATGTTGTTTGCCTCTGCCGCCCTCGCAACGGCCGCTGGCGCACAAGTGAAGGCTGCTGACGGTGGCAAGACCATCGACAACTGGCAAAACGGCACCAGCGAACTGGTGTGGAAGAACGGCACGAACGAACTGTGCTGGCGCGATGCCAACTGGACGCCCGCCACTGCAGCTGCTGACTGCGACGGCGCTCTGAAGCCTGTGGCCGCCGCTGTGGCTCCCGCCGCAACGCCCGCTCCGGCAACTCCCGCACCCGCACCGGCACCCGCTCCGGCCGTGGCCTCCAAGGTGACCTTCTCTGCCGACGCTTTCTTCGACTTCGACAAGTCGGTTCTGAAGCCCGAAGGCAAGGCCAAGCTGGACGACCTGGCCTCCAAGGTCAAGGGCATCAACCTGGAAGTGGTCATCGCCGTGGGTCACACCGACTCCGTTGGCTCTGACGCCTACAACCAGAAGCTGTCGGTTCGCCGCGCTGAAGCCGTGAAGGCTTACCTGGTGTCCAAGGGCATTGAAAAGAACCGCGTCTACACCGAAGGCAAGGGCGAAAAGCAGCCTATCGCCGACAACAAGACCAAGGAAGGCCGCGCGAAGAACCGTCGCGTGGAAATCGAAGTGGTCGGCACCCGCGCCGCTAAGTAATCTTTCGATTGCTTCTCGCAAAAGCCCCGGCAACGGGGCTTTTTTTATGGCTGAACGGTCGCCGCAATCGCCGACAATCGACGCCATGAGCAACGCAATCAACCTCAACGCCGACCCGGCGGAGCTGGAGAAATTCTCCAGCCTGGCCCATCGCTGGTGGGACCCGGAAAGTGAGTTCAAACCCCTGCATCAGATCAATCCGCTGCGGCTGGACTGGATCGATGCGCAAGTTCCCTTGAAGGGGCGCAGAATTCTGGATGTCGGGTGTGGCGGCGGCATCCTTGCCGACTCCATGGCGCGCAAGGGTGCGCGCGAAGTGGTTGGCATCGATCTGGCCACCAAGGCATTGCGCGTGGCCCAGCTGCATGCACTGGAGACGGGTACGCCCAACATTCACTACCACGAAGTGAGTGTGGAGCGTCTGGCCCAGGAGCAGCCTGGTTCCTTTGATGTGGTGACCTGCATGGAGATGCTGGAGCATGTGCCCGATCCCGCCTCCGTGGTATCGGCCTGTGCTGAGCTGGTCAAGCCTGGCGGCTGGGTGTTCTTCTCCACGATCAACCGCAGTGCAAAGGCCTTCGGTCTGGCCATCGTCGCGGCAGAATACCTGCTCAAGATGATTCCCAAGGGTACGCATGAGTACGCGAAACTGATCCAGCCCAGCGAACTCGCCATGTTCGCCCGTCAGGCTGGCCTTGATCTGCAGGCCAGCAAGGGCCTGCAGCACAACCCCATCACCGGGCGCTACTGGCTCAGTGCAGACACATCTGTGAACTACATGCTGGCCACGCGCCGGGCCGAAGGGTAAGCCGCATGTGGAAAGAAGTCCGAGCCGTGCTGTTCGATCTGGACGGCACCTTGATCGACAGTGCACCAGACCTGGGCGCAGCCGCAGACAGGATGCGTACCGATCGGGGTATGCCTTCAATTCCCTATGAGCGATATCGACCCATGGCGGGCGCGGGGGCGCGGGGCATGCTGGGGGTGGGGTTCGGGCTCACGCCCGACTCGCCCGAGTTTGCGCAGATGCGCGAGGAGTTCTTCCGCAACTACGAGCAATGCATGACAGAGCGCACCTATGCGTTCGAGGGTGTCGAGGAACTGATTGCACGACTCCAGGCTGTGTCCATGCCCTGGGGCGTGGTCACGAACAAGTCCATGCGCTTTACCGATCCGCTGACGCAACAGATGCCGCTGTTCGCAACTGCGTCAGCCGTCGTCAGCGGCGACACCACGCCCCATGCAAAGCCCCATCCTGCACCCTTGCTGGAGGCTGCCGCGCGTATCGGCCTTCCTCCCGAGAGTTTTGTCTATGTCGGTGACGACGAGCGCGACATCGTTGCAGGCAAGGCCGCAGGCATGAAGACCGTGGCGGCTTGCTACGGCTACCTTGGCGCAGCCGGCGATACGCTGCACTGGCAGGCGGATGCGCAAATCAATTCTCCGCTGGAGCTCTTGAAACTGCTGGAAAGAGGCTAAGATAGGAGCCTTGGGGCTGTCCTGGTTTCGACGTGGGTTCGGGACCGGTGTGGTGCATGTCGAGCTTGATTGACGCTCGTAAATCTCCATTCAAAAAACTAACTGCAAACGACGAACGTTTCGCACTCGCCGCTTAAATCCGGTGAGCCTTGCAACAGCACGCTGATGGGCTGGGCAAGGGGGTAGCAATACCTCCCGGCTGCAAGGGAATTCACATCAGCTGGCTGCGTGCTGGGCTTCTTAGTACGTGGCAAGATCCAAGGAAGCTGGCATCCTGGGTAGCGTGCGCCTGCGCGACTCGGGAGGCGAGACTCAAAACAGAACGCTAAACATGTAGATCTGCCCGGCGAAGGCTTGCGGACGCGGGTTCAATTCCCGCCAGCTCCACCATCCAAGACACCGCCACACACTGAAGACCTCAGTGTGTGGCGGTTTTTTCTTGCCTGTTCGTTGCCTCGCGCCCGCCTCAGTGGCTGTTCATGTCGGGCATGGGCTGCTGGGACAGTTCCTGGATCAGCGTCAGGCGGAAATGTGCCAGGGCCTTGGCCCCATGCTGTATGTGGTGCAGGTCTGCCACTCCGCCGATGCCCGACACCAGCAGTTCGGGCTTGGTCGACAAAATGACTTCTATGAAGTGGTCGGCCAGTTCTGCAGCCAACAGCGTGTCCGAGTTCTGTTTGCTCATGTGTGCTTCCTCCTGGTGATGGAAGCACATGGTATGGCATCGCGCCTGAATATGGCTGGCGATCAGATGGCGAGGCTTGCGCGGTCCTTGCCTTCTATCCACTTGGGCGGCTTTCCGCGGCCTGTCCAGGTTGCGCCGGTTTCGGGGTTGCGGAATTTGGGTTCGCCCACGCTGCGCTGTCCGGTCTTGCGAGGTTTGATCCTGGCGGAGGGGAAGACATCCTCTTTCGTCAGGCCATATTGCTGCACCATGGCCTTTGCTTCAGTGATCGCATCCGTTCTTGCGTGCTTGATCAGTGCGTCGATCTTTTTCTCAAGCTCGGCTTTTTGTTGCAGCAGGGCCCTGTAGTCGGATGTCATGGCGATGATGATTTTCAGTGGGAGATGCGCGTGTATATCACGGGAATGAATATTTTGTAAGTTATGAGTAAGAAAAAGAGTGTGGGAGTGTGCGGACGCACGAAAAGCCACCAGCGACGTGGCGCGTTCAAGACGGGTGACGAGGATGGTTGTGGCGACGAGGCGCGCCCAAGAAAAAGGCCAGCGGCTTGCGCTGGCCTGGGAAGAAAGAGCCGGTGCCTTTTTGAAGGCTTCCTGGGGGAATGAGAGGGAGGGAGGAGGAAATGCCCCAGGGCCGGCAATGAAACGATTCAGAAACTGGGTGCAATGATGCATGCCGTATCGAGGTTGGCAGATGGGTGAGCGGCCAGTCTGCGCGTAGGACGCGGGAGCATCCGCCAAGTCACAGGCTGGTCATGTCCATGCGCGATAAACCGGAAGTTGCGCAACCACGGGGGGATGCGCATTATTTTTTATTGCACATCCATGTCCATTGCCCGCACGCTGATTCCGTCTGTATTCAACCCGGCCAATCCGATGAGTCCGCCGCTGCAGCGCCATCATTGGCGTCTGTATGGTGCAGGCCTGCTTCTTTCGGCCTCCGCCGGCGTATGGGCGCAGGTTCCTTTCACCGGCACCTATGCGCAGAATTTCGACACCCTGGCCGCGTCCGGGACGGGGCTGGCCTGGGCCAATGACAGCACCCTGCCGGGCTGGTTTCTCTTCAACAGGAACCTGGCGGGCATCACTGCATATGCGGCAGGCAATGGCGCGTCCAATGCCGGCAGCTTCTACAGCCTGGGGCTGGATGCGGACCGTGCATTGGGTGGCGTGGCATCGGGTGGAGCTTACTTTGGCAGCCCCTCCCAGGGTGCCGTGGCCGGCTGGATTGCGCTGGCGATGCGCAATGACACGGGCGGCGCGGTGGATGGCATCAGCCTGCGATTCAGTGGCGAGCAATGGCGCAATGGCGGCAACACCTCCGAGCAGCCCATGGAGCTGGAGTACGGCATGGGCGCGACCTTTGCCGATGTGCCTGAATGGCTGCCTGCCGGTGCGAATTTCAATTGGAAATCGCCGATCGCTACCGGTACTGCCGCCCCGGTGGATGGCAATGTGGCCGGACGGGTGAATGATGTGGGCGGCGATCTGCGCGGTCTGGGCTGGGCGCCAGGCGCCACGTTGTGGCTGCGTTGGGTCGAACTCAATGATGTGGGCAACGATCACGGCCTGGCCGTTGACGATGTCTCCATCGCCCTGGCACTGCCCGATACCACGCCACCCACAGTGCAGGCCACCATTCCTGCTGCGGCGGCAACCGGGGTGGCGCTGAATCCCGAAATCAAGCTGAGCTTTGATGAGGCGGTGAAACCCGGTAGCGGCAGCTTCGAACTGCGCCAGGGCAGCACCGTGGTGGCAATGCTGCAGGCTGGCGATGCGGCGCAGGTGAAATTCAGTGGCTCGACCATCACGCTCAACGCCGGTGTGCGGCTGGCGGTCAATACGTCCTACAGCCTGGTTCCCGTGGGCGAGCCGGTGTTGGATACCTCGGGCAATGTGTGGACCGGCACGGCGCTGGGCTTCACGACGGGGGGCGAGCCGCCCATCACCAGAATTTCTGCACTCCAGGGTTCCGGCGACCAGTCTCCCCTGGTGGGGCAGAAGGTGACAGTGAGCGCCGTGGTAACGGCCTATATGCCAGGGTTGAGCGGCTTCTTCGTGCAGGAGGAGGAGGCGGATTCCGATGGCGATGCTGCCACCTCGGAGGGCGTCTTTGTCTATTACGGCAATGCGAATCCCGGGGTGGATGAGGGCACGGTAGGCAAGCTGGTGCAGGTCTCCGCCTCGGTGAGCGAGTTTCGCAACCAGACCCAGCTCAGCGCCGTCACGGACTTCGTGGTCCGTGGCGCGGCCGCCTTGCCGGAGCCCGTGCGCGTCACGCTGCCTGTCAGCGACATGGGGCAGTGGGAGCGTCTGGAGGGGATGCGTGTGGAGGTCGCGTCCGCCACTGCGGGCGGCAAGCTGGTGGTGAGCGACAACCGCACGCTGGGCCGCTACGGCAATGTCACGCTGTCTGCCGACGCGCCGCTGGCGCAGTACACCGAACTCAATGCGCCCAGCGTGACGGGCTATGCCGCCTATGTGCAGACATTGCAGCGCAGCCAGATCATTCTGGATGATCGCTCTGGCGCACAGAATCCCGCCTCTGTGCCGGGCCGCGGCGGACAGTCTCTGTCGGCCTCCAACACGCTGCGTGCCGGCGATGGCGTGGACCGTGTCATCGGCGTGCTCGATCAGTTCTCGGATGCAGCTGCCAGCGAGCCGTATCTGACCAGCTACCGCGTACAGCCCACGCAGACGCCGCAGTTCTCGGGGGCGGCGCGTCCCTCGGCTGCTCAGTTGCAGCAGGCTGTGGGGGCGGCATCGCTCAAGATTGCCTCGGCCAACGTGCTCAATTTCTTCAACCTGACGGGCGCCACCAGCGGCTCTTCCCAGGTGATGTTCAGCACGCCCCTGGGCAATCAGCAGGGCATTCGTGGTGCCAACAGCATTGCCGAGCTGGACAGGCAGCGCGCCAAGATCGTGGCCAATCTGCTGGGGCTGGGCGCCGATGTGTATGGCCTGATGGAGGTGCAGAACAACGGCTTTGGCCCGGGCAGCGCCATCCAGGATCTGGCCGACGCCTTGAACGCGAGTGCGGACAAGCCTGCCGGCGCCGTGTATGCGGTGGTCAAGGCGCCTTTCAGCGAGGCTTCAGGTACGGTGGCGGGTGCTGGCACGGATGCGATCACCGTTGCCATCCTCTATCGCAGCGATCGTGTCACGCCGGTGGGCAGCGCAGCGGCACCCAGCGTCACCACCTACGACGCCTTCAACCCAGGCGTAGGCGGCGCACGCGTACCGATTGCACAGACTTTTGCGGTAGGCGGCAGCACGGAGCAGTTCACGCTGGTGGTGAATCACTTCAAATCCAAGGGCAGTGTGCTCAGCAGCCCGGGCAATGCAGACGCGCTTGACGGCCAGGGCGCCAACAACGCCGCGCGTGTGAAGACGTCCGAGCAACTGGCCAGCTGGCTGGCAACCCGGCCCACAGGCACGACCAGCCCGCATGTGGTGCTGGTCGGGGATTTCAATGCGTACTCTAAGGAGGACCCCATCAAGGCGCTGGAGGATGGCGGCTACGCCAAGGTGTCTCAGGGCCTGTCCTATGCGTTCGATGGAATGTGGGGCTCGCTGGACCATGTGCTGGTAAGTGCCAGCCTGCAGCCGAGCGTGGGGCGCGCGGTCAAGTGGGCCATCAATGCCGAGGAGCCTGAAGTCCTGGACTACAACCTCGAGTACAAGTCGCTGGACCAGCAGGCCAGCTTCTATGCGCCGACGGCCTATCGTTCCAGCGACCACAATCCGATTTTGCTGGGTCTGAATTTAGGTGGGCAGGCGCCATCGCTCAGTGGCTTGCCCGCCAATGCGCAATCCGTGGTGGTTGGCCAGGCGGCCGATCTGGCCGATGTGCAGGTGGCAGATGCCGACAGTCCTGTCGTGACGCTGTCCATTGTTGCCAGCAACGGGCAGGTGCTTGGACTCGAAGACGCCGATGCCGCGCAGCCGGGCATACAGTTGCGCGGCAGCCCCGCTCAGGTGTCGGAGCAATTTCGCTCCGCCGTCTATCTGGCATCGGTGGCCGGTTCGGCCAGCTTGCAACTGAGCGTGAGCGATGGGGTCCATGCGCCTGTGACTGCCAGCTATCCGTTGCTGGCGGCTGCTGCAGGTCCTGTGGACCAGGCCAACCGCTTCAACATCACCGGGTCGGGCCAGATGGCGGTATCGGGCGAAGTCGCCGGCGGCGGTATCAACTGCCGCCTGGCCGAGCCGCCTCAGGTCATGGCGGCGCCTGGCACACCGCGTCCGGGGGCTGTGGTGCCCCACGGACTGCTGAAGCTGAATACCGATGGCTGTGATGCGGGTGCGCTCGTGACTGTCAAGCTGACCTATCCCAGTGATCTGCCCAGCGGTGCCGAGTACTGGAAGTGGGGGCGCACAAGCGACAACGCCACGCAGCACTGGTATCGGATACCGGCAACGCTGCAGGGGCGCGTCGTCTCCTTCGTGCTGCGCGATGGTGGCCTGGGTGATGACGATCTGGTGGCCAACGGCCGGGTGGAAGATCCCTCTGCACTGGTTGTGCCTGCTGCGGCGGTCGGCGGCGGCACGCCAGCGGCGATTCCTTCACTGAGCGAATGGGCTGTGGCTCTGCTGAGTCTGATGATGGGCGGGCTGGCCATCCGTTTGCGCCGTCGCGGCTCCTGATCCGGCAATAGAAAAGGCCCGGCTTGCGCTTGGCGCGGGCCGGGCCTGTTGCATTGCGCGAAGGAAATCTGCAGTCAGGGCATTGCCTGGATGCGATGGAGTTCAGAGAAATTTGGCGTGCAGTCGCAGGCCGGTGCGCGATGGATGCGCGATGGCAGTGTTGAGGCGAAGAAAAAGCGCCTGCTGTGGACGCCGCCTCAGTGCAACTGATGCATTGAATATCCAGAAATGATCGTGCTTTAAAAAAAGAGCCTGGCTAACCGGCATACCGCTGGCTGGCAAAAACGACTGCAGGCTGAACTGGCCTGACGAGTCGCCCCACGATGAAACTGAACTGCTGCAACACCATGAATGCTGCAGCATGGGTTGAATCATACACGCAAACAAGAATCATTCTCAAATAAACCTGTGCTTTTCTCTGGAATTGAGAAAAAACTTGCCTTTGTGCCCGTTTCGGTTGTTGCCAGGGCGCCTGAGCGATCGTCGTCAAGAAAAAACGCCCCGGCTGCGGAGGCGGCCGGGGCGCTGAATGGAGCGTTCCATGCGATCAATCCAGGAAGGACACATGCTAAGAGTTTGAAATGAGAGCGCTGGCGTCTGGCGCCTCCGGTCCTTCCTGGTTGTCAAGTGTAAATTGAAACAAGGTGCTTGACGGAGCTAACTCGGGTGAAGTTGCATGCAACTGAGTCGTAAATCCTGTTTTTCACACGCCATCGTGAGACCAGCCAGGCAGTGGGAATGCAAAAAGCCCGCTTGAAAGCGGGCTTTTTACGGGTGATGTGGACGATGGCTCTTACGCGACCATCGTTTTACGGCAGAACGTCTCTGCGGCTGTCACCGTTGTTTTTTTCGTCGTAGTGCACGACGCGCCGGCGTGAGATACAGCATTGTCTGCGCAGACAACCGCGAGATTGTAGCATGACCGCAATTTCAGCTGGATCGAGAACATGCATTGCCACCAAAGGATGAAACCATGAACGAAATGACGCAAAGGCTCGAGGGCCTCCTGGCGTCCGGCAAGGACTCGGCTTTGATGCGCTGCACGTTGGGCAAGGCGTATCTTGATGACGATGCGCCTGCTGTGGCGCACTCGCACCTGCAGCGCGCCACTGAACTCGATCCCGGCTATTCGGTGGCATGGAAGCTTCTGGGCCGGGCATTGCTGGCGCTGGACGATGCTTCGGGGGCTCGGCAGGCGTGGAGCACGGGGTTGGCCTGTGCGCAGGAAAAGGGAGATGCCCAGGTCGTCAAGGAGATTGGTGTGTTCCTCATGCGGCTGGACAGGCAGCAGTCCGCCTGAGTGCGGCTAAGCGCAGGGTCACGGCTGCAAAAGGGCCGCTCTGGCCAGCGCGTCGGCCTCGGTGTTGCGGTGACGAGGAATCCAGCGCAGTTGCACATGCTCGAACTCGGCCAGCATGGCGCGGGCCTGATCGAAAAGGTCGGCCAGCCGCACGATGGGCCTGGTGGGGCGGGGCGATGGCGCCAACTGCTCTACCAGGACGCTGCTGTCCGTGAAGATGGCCAGCCGGCGAGCCTGCAGGCCTAGCAGGGTCTGCAGCACAGCCATCAAGGCCCGCAGCTCGGCTTCGTTGTTGCAGCCTTGGTCGGGGCAGACCTGGGACAGAAGCTGCCGTGTTCCGTCGGGCGCCGTGATGACGGCTCCCAAGGCCATGCGACCCGGGTTGGGCAGTGCGCTTGCATCGATGTATGCAGTCCACAGGTCTGTGTCGGTCGGAGAAGGGCCAGAGTGGTTTCGGCGGGATGACGGCTGTTCCAGAGGCATGTCTGCATCATGCGGCAGCAGTGGGAATCTGACCGCATTCCTCATCGGATTGGACGGGACAATGCAGGATTGCAAATCACCGAAACCGAAGAAGGCTGCGAATGATCAGGATTCTGGGAAAGTCATCGTCCATCAATGTGCGCAAGGTGCTGTGGCTTTGCGTGGAGCTGGGAGTCTCGTTCGAACAGGAAGAGTGGGGTTCGGGCCATCGGTCAACGCAGGAGCCGGGATTTCTTGCACTCAACCCGAATGCCATGGTTCCCGTGCTGCTTGATGGGGCGCTGGTGCTGTGGGAGTCCAACACCATTTGCCGCTATCTTGCCGCGCGCCAGGCTCGGCATGACCTGCTGCCTGCAGCACCCGCAGAGCGTGCACGCGTCGAGCAATGGATGGACTGGCAGGCGACCGAACTGAACAACTCCTGGCGCTATGCCTTCATGGGATTGGTGAGAAACAGTCCGGAGCATCAGGATCCTGCGCTGCTGGCCAGCAGCATGGCGAACTGGCATTGCCACATGCGCATACTGGAGGAGCAACTGTCGCGCACAGGCGCCTTTGCTGCAGGCGCGCAACTCACCCTTGCCGACATCGTGCTGGGCCTGTCTGCCCACCGCTGGCTGTCTGCCCCGATGGAGCGCCCTGACTTGCCCGCAGTCCGTGCGTACTATGAGCGGCTTTGCGAGCGCCCAGGCTTTCGCAAGCATGGTGCCAACGGCATGCCTTGATGGCCGCCTGGTGCCCTCTGCGCGAAAAAGCCCGCCGGAATGTCCTGCGGGCTTTGTCTTTTTAGGGAAGGTCAGGGGGCAACCCGCACCAGCACCATATCGGCCTTCGGGCCTGCTCCACGGGTCAGGACCGGGTGGACGGTGTCATTGGTGAAGATGAGCTGGTTGCCCTGGGTGATGCGTGAGGTCACCGTATATTGCGCCGCAGGATTGAGGCGATTGGGCTCCACGGGCAGCTTGTAGCTGAACGGGGGCTTGAGGCCTTCAAGCCGCACGGATTGCTGAGATATCACGGAGGCGGCGGCATCGGCGCGAGAGGTGTCCTGCAGCTCCACAACCAGCACGGCATCGGACGGGAGCGGCATGCGCTCTCTCAGATCGACCGTGCCCATGACGGCGGTGACCGGCGCGTTGGGTGAGGGCTGGGACTGGGCACATGCGCCCAAAAGTGCGGCGGTCATCACGATGGCGAGAGAGGTTCGGCGCTGGAGGATGTTGGGATTCATGGGAATTCCTTCTTGATTGGAAAGGTCCCAGTCTGGCTTGGCGCATTCTGGAGGGCTGTAGGAACGGGTTCCACAGAGGCTGCTGCCATTTCCCAAAGTCGCATACGCCGATCTGCGGTCGGGTTGCCAGCCAGGGCGACGGGCGTGTGAAAGATCAGGTCGCGCCGGCGCATGAAGGACGCTGCCAGACAGTCCACAGGGTTTCGGAGGGGGCTGCATCGTTCGAGGCCTGCGCCATGCCAAGAGCGATGGGTCAAGCGTCCCGATCTATTTGCTTTACTTCTCATCAATCCGCCGCTCCTCTTTGGGCGGTGAATCGTTCTTGCTTTTGCCATCGCTCGCCGCAGGCGAGAGCACCGTTTCTTTTGACGTGTCGGGGCAACTCTCCCCACATCGCGGCTGCCGAGGGCAAGTCATTGCAGCCCAAGGGGCTGACTCCTTGGCGCGAAGAGGTGTGCGCAAGTGTGCAGAGGTGCGGCAGCGATCGATCTGGGCAGCCGCCGCGTCGGCCACGGAGCCTCGCCCACGGGTGTGGCGTGCCGCGCGGAAGGGCTTCTCTGTCCCAGCACACGGCTGTGGAAAGCTTGTGCCTTGGGGTGCGGAGCATTTTTTGAATAGAATGCGTTTTTGCTAGCATGCATCCAAAGAAAAAGCCATGACATCTGATTACAAGACTCTCCTTCAGCAAAAGGCCGAGATCGAGGCTCGCATTGCCGAGGTCCTCAAAGCCGAAAAAGGCGGTGCCATCGCCAAGGTCCGTGAACTGGTCCAGCAGTTCCAGTTGACCCAGGAAGACGTGTTTGCTACCGGTAAGCGCAAGTCTCCTGCTGGCACAGGTGTGGCCAAGTACCGTGATCCGTCTACTGGCGCAACATGGACCGGCCGGGGCAAGCCTCCCGGCTGGATCAAGGACGCAGTGGACCGAACCGCTTTCGAGATCTGATCAAGGGCCCGCAGTCGCGGGCCTTTTCTTTTGTGGGTCCCCGTGTGGGTTCGATCGGCCGGCAGCTGTCCGGGAAAGTGCGACTGAGCGCTGTCTTGCCCGAAGGTCTCCCAGATCGAGGTGGACATGTGGAAGAGCGCGGTAAAGGTATCTCTCGCGGACCATGCCGCTGGCGCTGGCAGTGCGTCCACCGCGCATTACTGCGCAGCATCTGCTGCCATGCGGGCCTGCAGGCCAGGCCTCCAAGGAAATCCTGTACGTCCTGCCTGGCTTTCACTGCATATCCTTCGCAGTCGTAGCCGGACTTATCAAGGTCTCCAGCATGGACAAGGATGGACAAGGCTCTTGCATTCCAGCTTCCGAAATGGTCAGGGTTGTGCTTATCTCATCTGGCAGAGCTTTCGACCCATCGTTGAATTTCATATGGCTGCCTTGTCTCTTGTATCTGGCGGTGATTTCCCATGCCTTTCGAGGCAGCTTGACTCCATGCAGGCAAAAAAGGGCCCTGGGGGCCCTTTTTCTGTCCTGGCCAGCCCATTTATTGCTGAGCCTGCTCTTCCGGAGTAATGGGCCCATGCTCAACCATTCCTAACCCTTGTGAGCCTTTGAAATCATGTGGTTGGCGAATGCGAGCAGCGGCGCCGAATCAGCAGTTGCGCGCACGCTGGTGCGAAAGGAAAAAGCGCAGCATCTCGGCGCTGGCGTCGATTCCTCCCGGCGCGGTGTAGCTGCCCGCTGCGCTGCCGCCGGACCAGGCGTGGCCTGCGCCATGCAGTTGCCAGTGCTCGATGGCGGTACTGCCATCGGCTGCGATATAGGCAGAGCGGGTGAACCGTTGGCGGTTCGGCGCATGGCCCTGGCTGACGCGAGGTGCGCCTGTGGGGCTTTGCGCGCTGCGTGCAGCATGCACGACGGCCGCGCCGTTGTCGTGATGTACCGTGGTGTCCGCGTCACCATGAAACACGATCACTGGACACACGCTGGGGCCGCTGGCCGAGCCAGATGCTGCGCCTCTTCGCATCGCCTCGAGGGCTGAGGGCAGATTGGACGCGGCACCGGCGGCCAGGCCCGAATGCACGCCCACGGCGGCGAACAGCTCGGGATAGGTGCGTCCCAATATGTCCGCCATTGCACCTCCGGCCGAAAGTCCGGCGACATAGACCCGCGATGCGTCCGCGCCATGGTCGGCCATCACCTGGCGCGTGAGGCCTGCCAGCAGTGCGGGCTCGCCCCGGCCCCGTTGCTGGTGCTGGGCCTTGAACCAGTTCCAGCACTTTTGCGAGTTTGCATGCTGTGTTTGTTCGGGATAGAGCACCAGTACGCCAGCGCTGCGCGCCTGGTCATTCATGCGCGTGCCGGCGGCGAAGTCTTGCGGCCCTTGGGTGCAGCCGTGCAGCATGAGGATGAGCGGGCGAGGTCCCGCTTCGAGGGCACTGCCTGGCGGCACGTACAGCCGATAGGCCAGCTGCCGGCCTCCGTGAGAGTAGCTGCCGAGCAGCCATTGCTCGTCGCTGGAGGTGCCTGCCTGCGATGAGCCCGCAGGCACGGCGAGTTCGGGAGCATCGTCGATGAAGCGGGCTTCGGCATCGACGATCCAGCCTGCATCCCGATGACTGGTTGCGGCTGGCTTGTCGTGGGGTGTGGGCGCACTTTGGCCTCGCAGCGTGCGCTGAATCAGCTCGGTGGCTTCCAGCAGATTGCCGGTGCGCGTCAGGCGTGTCGCCTCGCCCAGCATGTCTTGAAAAAGCTGTTTCATGGAATGGTTCTCAGGTAATGCGGCCGGCCAGAGCGGCACGAACGGCGGGGCTGGCCTGGAGCGCTCCCAGCACCGTGATGGATTCGATGGTTTCGGCGGCAAGCTGCGCAGACACGTCCTGCGCGATGCTGGCCAGGCCCAACACGCGGATCTGCAGCTTTTCCCCGGCAGCCTGCACCCGCATGAGATCGGCCTGGGAGAAATGCTGCATCCCAAGGACCAGCATCTTGCGGGCGACGACCTGTTGCACCGCGTCCGCATGGCTGCGCAGGTGATTGCGTATCGCTGTGCGGATGAAATCGCTGCGGTTGGCGTAGAAGCCTTCGGCGACCAGCAGGTCGATCTGGCCCAGGTCTACATAGCCCAGATTGATGGTGAGCTTCTCGGATTCGCTCACGCGAGGGTTGGAGGTGGTTGTGTTTGCGGCCATGGAACATCCTTGTGCCATCCATATGGATGGTTTAGGGATGGTTTCAAGGCTTGGCGTTGCAATTTGACGCGGCACGTCGTGGGGTATCCGGCGGACGGCGCTGCAGCGTGTGAGTTGCAATCATTGCCCTGTCACGTCTGAGTCGTAAGGTGGCGGAGCCGGGCACGGCGTCCGGCGTTCCTTGGTCATGCGACAGGAGGCTTCATGCCAGACTTGCAGGCAGGCTTGCCGAGCGGCACGAGCGTTTGGTGCCAGCCCGGCGAGCGGTTCAATACCTGGAGTCATCTGGCAGCCCTGCTCGTGGGCGTGGTGGCCAGTGTGGGCCTCATCTGCGAAACGGTGGCCGGCGGCGATGCGCGCAAGATTGCGGGCTCTGTGGTGTTTGGCCTCTCTCTGGCGGCGCTGTTCGGTGCCTCGGCCCTCTTTCATGGCTGCACCGGGGCACGCAAGCGTTTTTGGCAGCGCGTCGACCACGCCTGCATCTACCTGCTGATTGCCGGCAGCCACACGCCTTTTGCCTTGATGGCGCCCTCTGGCTTGTGGGCTTGGTCCTTGCTTGCCGGTGTATGGGCGCTCGCATTGCAGGGCGCGATACGTGCACTTGGTTTCGATTCGCCGCCGCGCCTGTCCCTGTACATCAGCCTCGGCTGGCTCAGCTTAGGGGGCGCGGTGCCGATGGCCTTGCGCCACGGTGCGCAGACCCTGGCCTGGCTGCTCGCGGGCGGACTGCTCTATTCGGCAGGAACGGTGTTCTACCAAAGCCTTTCGAGCATGCGCCATTCGCATGGCATCTGGCACCTGTTCGTGGTTGCCGGCAGCGCCTGCCATACCGTCGCGGTGGTCGGTTTGCTGGCCTGAAACGAGGGCTTGTGCTGGCGGCGCTGCGTTAGACGCTTTGGATTCTGTTAGACAAAAGCCCCTGGCTCTTTCGAACCAGGGGCTTGAATCATTTGGTCGGAGCGGCGGGATTCGAACTCGCGACCCTCTGCTCCCAAAGCAGCCGCGCGAATTATTGAAATCAATGGCTTGGACCGTTTTCTTCTAACGCGCGCATCTGCAAACGGTGCTGTCCGCCATAGGCAGCGCAGAGGCGCGTTAGAAGAAATTCAGCGTGTCGCGTCCACCTTCAGCGCGCGTTTGTGGCGCACATAGTCGGCGGTCTGGGACTGGGTGGAGTGGGCGCCCATGCGCTGCGCCTCCATGATCCCGCGCCCACGGTCCACATCGGTCAGGGCCTTGCCGCGGAGGTCGTGGAAATGGCAATCCTTCACGCCGGCCCGCTTCACTGCCCGCTTCCAGGCGGTGGATGCGCCCGAGTAGGTGTAAGGCTGGCCCTGCAGCGTGCAGAACACGAAATCGGGGCTCTGGTTGGGCAGGGCCCGCAGGCGGTCCACCACATCGCGCAGGCGCTGCGTCCATGCGATCAGGACCTGGGCGCCGGTCGAGCCCTCGGTTTTGGCCGGCTGGAACGTGATGCCCTGCTTGCCCACATCGCTCCACCGCAGGGACAGAAGGTCGCCAATGCGCTGCCCGGTCAGGTAGGCCATGTCGATCAGCGCGCAGATCGTGTGGCCGGAGCGCGTGCGCTTGCCATCGTCCCCGTACATCACGGCCACCTTGATGCGGCGCACCTCGGAATCCGTGATGTACCGCGTGCGCGCTTTCACGGACATGGTCTTGAGGCTGTCCACCGGGTTCGTGCCTGGCGCACGGTAGCCTTTCTCTTCGGCGAACCGCATCAACTCGCGCAGCATGGATCGGTAGGCGTTGTAGGTGCGCGGCTTGTCGCTGAAGTGTTTCAGGAACTCCACGATGGCCGGCGCGGTGACATCCTGCGCGCGAAACTCCTGGAACGATTCGGAGATCGTGCGCGTTTGGTAGGCGTCGTTGGCCTGCGTTTTCACGCTGTGCCTACTGCCGACCTCCGCGAGCCAGTCCGCGATCAGCGCGGCCATGCTGTCCCGGGCCAGGTCTGCCTGCTCCATATCGGCCAGGGCGCGGTATAGAGCAGGTAGGCCGTCGCGGATGGAGGATAGGCGCGTCCAGATCCGCTTTTTCCCTTCGGCGCGGACATGCCAATAGGCGCCCCCCTTTTCGTAGACACGCTTCGGTAGGTCGCTGCGGCGCTTGCTCATGCTGGCCTCCGCATCTGCGGCGGCCGCACGCGCGGCGCGGTGGACGGAGCTGGCCCAGCGCAGACGGCTAGATAGTGGTCGCGCTCCAGCAGCACTTTGCCCGTGCGCTCGCTGAGCCGTGCACGGAAGAATCCGCGCTTGTGCAGCGCCTTGAGCTGCATGGAGGGAAATTGGTAGTGGGTGAGCTCCCTGATTTCGTCTTCAGAGAGGGTCAGGCTGATGCTCATGGTGGGCACCTTTCTGGAAATAGAGCGGCCCGCGTGAGGCGGGCCGGGGTTGTAGGTGGAATCGTTTGGTCAAGCCGCGCGGCGCAGTTGCCAGGCCGTGGACTCGGGCGAGTTGAGCGAGACGATTTGCCGCATGGGCACGGGGCTCACGGAGTTACCGACCATGCGGACCTGGGCTGTTTTGGTCAGCACCTTTCCGGCAGCCGTGCGGTCAATCACATAGTTTTCAGGGAAGTCCTGGGCGTTGTAGAGCTCGCGCGGCACCAGCATGCGCAGCGTGATGTCCACGATCACCCAGGGCTCGCCCTTGAGCCACACGGTCACGAGCGCCAGGCGGTCGCGCGTGGTGATCGTGGTCATGGGGTCGCGCAGGTCCGCCCACTGGCCGCCGCTGGCGTGGTAGCGCATCAGGAAGGCTGCGCAGCGCAAGGCGCCGGCCTCCTGCTCGGGCGACAGGTGGTACTGGATCAGGGCATGGTGCTCGGCCCCGGCTGTGACCGTGGGCACGGGCTCGCGCATGTCGCGGCCCACGCTGTTCCTGCGCAGCGTGCACAGGTGCGCGGCTATCAGCTGCTGCTGGCTGCCGCTGGTGGTCACGGTCGATACAGGGTCGCGCAGGTCGCGGGCCGGTGTGCTGTTGAACCCACCGTTGGCCTGGACCATGAACGCGGATGCCAGGCTTTGCCCGCCGCCGCTGGCCGTCACGGTGCCCAGCGGCCCCCGGATGTCGTTGGCGCCGTGGCTCCAGCGCTTGCCACCGTCCTTGCCCTCGCCGTGCCCGGCCTGCACCAGGTATGCCGAGCTGATGGCGTGCTTGATGCCGCCGGCCACGGCCGTGCCCAGCGGCTGGGACAGGTCGAGCGCGCGCGGGGCCTGGCCCTTGGCTTCGCCGTAGCCCATCTGGATCAGGGTGGGCGACACCAGTGCACGGCAGCCGCCTTTTTCCGTGGCGATGGTGCTCATGGGGCGGTCGAGCATTTCGATCTTCCCGCCGTGGGCCATGTTCACGATGAACGGCTGTGGGCTGTTCAGCACGAACTTATCCAGGCCGTGGGCGATTCGCCGCATGGTGGCCGGCGCCAGTTCCTTCTTGCGCCCGAAGATGCTCTGCCCGGGGATGCTCCAGTCGATGCACTCGGCTGCCTGGCGGAATGGCTTCTGGCCCGCCTTGGGATTCTTCCAGTGCGTCTGCGCTGGCCACACGATGGGCAGGCCGTCGCGGCGCGCGATCAGGTAGAGCCGTGTGCGGGTGCTGCGCGAGCCCAGCGTTGCATTGCAGATCACCCGCCATTCCACCTTGTAGCCCAGGTCGCGCAGGGCCTGGATGAAGTGGCGCCAGTTGCG
The DNA here is from genome assembly GCF_043104845.1 of Delftia sp. WSY_7. Classification (NCBI taxonomy): domain Bacteria; kingdom Pseudomonadati; phylum Pseudomonadota; class Betaproteobacteria; order Burkholderiales; family Comamonadaceae; genus Delftia; species Delftia sp. WSY_7. The sequence goes on from NZ_JBICLB010000040.1 coordinate 319,250, forward strand.
GCCCTTGTGCTTGGGGTCCGGCACCAGGAACTGATTGCCACGCGGCACCACCTCGCCGGGTTCGGCGACGCGGAAGGTGGCTTTCCCCGTGGCGGGGTCCGTGATGCGGTCCAGCGTGATGGCGCGGCCTGTGGCTGGATCGCGCTTCGCAATCAGCGGGGACCACTGCATCATCTGCTCGACGTTCTCCAGCGTGATGACATCGGGCTGAGTCTTGCCAGCCCAGCGGATGACAATCCAGGCAAGCGAGCGGATTTCCCCGTTGCGCGGCTGGCCGCCCAGGGCCTGGCTGTGGTGCGTGCAGTCCGGGGATGCATGCAGCAGGCCCACCAGCTCACCCTTGGTCACGGCCAGCGGATCCACCTCGCGGATGTCGGCGCGGTAGTGGCGTGTCTGCGGGTGGTTGACTTCGTGCATGCCGATGGCGTCGGCATCGTGGTTGATGGCCGCGTCCACGGGCCGGCCGATGGCCTGCTCGATGCCGGTGGATGCGCCGCCGCCGCCGGCAAACAGGTCGATCACCAGCTTGGCCGCGAGGGGCAGGAGAAATTGAGGGGTGAGCATGCGGTTCCTCAGAATGAGAAAAGCCCGCGTTGTGCGGGCTCTGGGTTTGTGTTCACTCGCACAGGCCGTAGGCCGATGCGCATGCTGTGGGTTCGTCCAGGCCGGCGAGGAGGTCGTACTGCCGGCCGCCGCGCGTGGTCTTGGCCCACTCGATGCGGGACCAGACATTGAGGTCTGCGAAGACCTGGCGCCGGTCGGGCGCTGAATGCGCGTCGGTGAAGAAGGTGGAGAAGCCGCGCTTGCTGCACTGGCCCACCAGTTGCTCCCAATCGCTGATGCGCTGGGGGTGCTCGGGCCAGCGCATAGAGATCTGCTGCAGCTCGTCTTTGCGGCAGTTGATGCATGGCATGCAGCCGACGCGACTGGCGCCCTGCAAGTAGAGCGGGTTCGGCTGGATCCGCCGCGCTGCACAAAAGGCGAAGACATCGGCGGTCGTCCACGCCACCAGAGGGCGAAAGGCCCGCAGGCCTGGCCCAATGCGCTCGGCCAGCTTGGCTTGGCGCCGTGCTTCGGACTCGTCGCGGCGCACGCCTTGCCAACTGATGACCCGGTGCCCCTGCTCCTGCAGGCCCAGCTGGAACTCGACCGCGATGTTTCTCTTCAATTCCTCGGTACAGAACTGGGCCTTTCGGCTGGGAAAGCGGCCTTTCAGCATGCACAGGTCCAGGAATGGATTACCGGACGGGTGCAAGGCCGCCAGGGCGCGGCGCTTGGCCTTGTTGGTCCAGCGCACCTTGCGCCCGCGCCTGTCTCGCCGGGTGCGGCAGTCGCGGGCGATGAACATGCGGCGCACCGCAAAGCGCTCGGTGAAGTCGGCGCGCAGTCGGTGGATGATCACTCCCAAGGCCTGCTCCAGATAGGCCAGGTAGTCATAGACGGCCTGGTGCTCGTTCCCGGTGTCGCAGAAGATCGGAACGACACTGCCGGGCGGGCAGCGCTCCAGGGAGAGCAGCAGCACGGCTGTGCTGTCTTTGCCGCCAGATACGGAAATGACGTGCTTTGTCGCCATGGGGTTGGGTTCCTCGGGACGAAAAAAAGCCAGCTCGGTGGCTGGCTTTGGAAAGGTAGAGAGTGGGCACCAGAACAGCGCCCAGGAGCTGTGCTCATGCCCCTCGCGTGCAGACGTAAAAAAACCGGCACGGGGCCGGTTCTTCAGTCAGTGTCGAGTTGCGGTATCAAGTCCTGAAGCTTTTGCAGAGCAAGCTCTCCAGGGCGGGAGCCTATCCCTTCCAGAACCTCGGCGTCATCTACCAAGTGATAGGCCATGGTCCATTTTCTGAATTTGCGGTGCGGCTGCTGATGGAGGTGTAGCAGAGGGGTGAAGTCGATATGCCGGGGATCACTGGCCAGCAGCGAGATCAAGTCTTGGACTTGATTGCTGGGCCCTTCGATGTACTGGCAGAAAAACTCGCCGTCGAACACCAGGATTCCTGTGATCTGGGCAGTTTCGTTGAAGGCCCGGGCCTTTTTGACGATCTGCGCAACGCAGGTTGCATCGACACCAGGAGCGAGTTTGCTCTGGTATAGAAAGCATTCGAGCAGATTGGTGCCCATGCTTCTCTCTCTCTTTCATTAGGTTGAAAGAAATAGTAGTTGCAAAATATTCCCCTTTGTGGGTGATTTGTGGAATTACAGATTTAAATTTTTTTGGCATGGGTTGGGCACGGTCTTTGCCCTTGACCCGGTTTGGAAGCGTCAGTCTTCAAAGAAAAAGCCCCTGGCGTGCGCTTCCAGGGGCTTGAGGAGCCGCCTAGACTTGGCGCGCACCTCCTTGCTTGGTGTATCGACAGCCCGTTGCCTAACTTTTGTCTGCTTCGATCAGGAATTGCCCGCGGTCCGCTGCGTCCTTGATCCAGTTCGGAGGCTTGCCCCGGCCGGTCCAAGTGGCCCCGGTGCCGGGGTCGCGGTACTTCGGCATGCCTACGCTGCCCTTGGGCTTACCCTGGGGGAAGACATCGGCGGAGGTCAGGCCGTGCTCTGCGATCAGCGCGCGGGCCTGGGCGATGCCCTCGGCTTTGCGCTCGGCCTGGGCCTTGGCGATCTGGGCTTCGAGTTCGGCCTTGCGGGCCAACAGGTTCTGGTATTCAGACATCGGGTTTCCTTTCGTGGCGCCGCGCGGGCGCCGTGGGTGGTTCAGTGGATGGTTCAGGCCGGTTCGCCGGTCACGGCCGCCGCGAAGGCGTCTTCGGGCGTCTGGTTCACAGGGTGGTTCGGGTCGGTGGGCGGCTCGTCCTCGCCTTCCTCGCGCAGCTCCTGCTGGTCCTCGTTTTCAGGCTGGCTGGCGGGCGTGTCGGGCTTGCTGCAGCTCGGCCGGGGCCAGCAGCTTGATGTAGATCTCGCCCTCGGCTGCCAAGCCGGACAGTTCGCCGAAGACATTGTTGTCCTGCAGCTCGTCGCCGTTGTATTGGATGGTGCCCTTGATGGTGACGCTGCCGCCTTCGCTCAGCTCGTAGTGCAGGCCGGTCAGCACGGCATCCATGAAGTCCACGTGCGCGCCTTCGATGCCCCAGTCCCAGATGAAGCGGTAGCCGCACCATTTCTGCTAGTAGGCGAAGCTGTACTTGGTGGGTAGCAGCAGCCTGCACTGCAGGCGGATCACCACGGTCCTCTGTGTTGGTGCGAGCACGGGCTGGAGCCGATGCCGCGAAAGCGAACGGTTGTCGAAGGCCTTTTGCTTCTCTTGCTCGTAAACGCTCTACTCGGTAATTGCGTATCGCTGGGCTACCCGGCTGGTGTCTGGTTGCCAGCTGCAATTTCAACCAGCATGGAGGGGGAGGGTGGGCGTATTGCGTTCTGCTTTCAACATGGCCTCGCTCCCATGAGCGATAGCATGGATGGCCAATCACTACGTAGTACTCCTGCGGCAATGAAGAGGAGAGGGCGTTGAGCTTCTATGGATGCAACCAGGGATACTGTCTCTAGAAGTCATTGAAAAAAATTTGAAGTGCCAGGAGTATTTAATGTGAATTTAGTGTAACATTTAAGTTACTTCTATGGGTGAATGTAATGGGTTTCTATATGGGTATCACCGTTTGGATATTTATTTCAGTACTGATTGGAACATTGATTGTTATGCCAATTATTCGAGAAAAAATATATTCAAAAATTGCAAAGGCGTTTGATTATTTATTTCATGAAAAGGGTGAAAATGATCTAAATAAACTAATGCATGGTATGACAGCATTGGCAGTGAATGTTATTTTTTTTGGTAATTTTTGTATTCCTTATCTCATTGCTGTTTTCTGTAATTTTGGTTGATGATGAGAATAAAAAGACAGGACCATTGGGTGATTTATTTAATGGATTGCTAACCCCTTTACTAACATTCCTCACTTTTTGTGGTTTGTTGGTGACAATTATTGTTCAGCAAAATCAACTAAAAGCTACTCTTGCCGAGCTAAAAGCTAATCGCACTGAGGCCGCTGAAGGAAACATCGTCCTTGGAAATCAATTGAAAAACTCCGCTGCACAGAAATTTGACAGTAATTTTTTCTCTCTGTTACAGAAGCAGGATAAAATAGTTTTTGATATAAATAGCTCGCGCAGTGGAGGTAAGTATTTCTCGGAGACTATAAAAAATATTTATGAGGGTTATGACGTAAATTTGAAATCATGGGAGGGTGAGAGAGATAAATACCTAATGTTTTTCTTAGTTAATTATCAGATTCTTGATTATGTGGAGGCGTCTGTAGAGGCTGGTGTAATTGGGGGGGATGATGCTCGAAGATATAGAAACATAGTTCGAGCTGTTACCCCGAATGAGTTCTTGATGCTTTTGCTTATAAATTGCAGGGGTGATAATTTCCCAGAATACAAAGCGTACTTGGTTAACGCAAAATTCTTCGAGCACTTCTCCTATGAAAATCTCAAATTAAAATGGATGATTCTTTTGTTTGGTACTTGGAGTGTTGAATCGTTCGGAAATAAGGATAGAGTTCGAAAATACTTGGTTGAACGAACTTGGGATGTTAAGGGGCACATCCCAAAAATTCCAAGAGAGATTGAAAATGATTTTTATCATCTGAAAGATTTATTAAATGGCAAAGATCATGGATACGACTTGCTTGAACCGTATAAAGCAAGTCACGAAAAAACTTTCGAATACATGAAAAATACTTTTGATTCGCTATTTGATATTACTTCAATAGTTGCGAATGATGATATTTTTTTTGCTTACGTTCGGCAAGATGTGTATTATTTTCTAAGTTTGTTTGGGAAGGATTCCAAGATATTGGAGGATTTTCACCAAATTGTTATTCAAGCTTTGGAGAAGTTCAGCCGTTGATCATTCGATAATGTATCTGTTTCTGAGTAATGTGTATCTTTTTTTGATGTGAAATACATCTAATTTTTCATCCAACAGAATGGTCTCCTCTTGACCATCAGATGCGTCTTGCTACGGTGTCTCCAAAATATCGGCAAGGAGGCTAATTTCACCCCGGTGTTAGTCTATTGAACGTCTTCTATTATCTACCCATGTCGCAAAAAGTAGTTTGCATGTGCAGAATAAATGGTAATTTCTATCATTGTGAAGAATCTAGTTTCAAGGGACTTTGCCTTTTGGTTTGGCATAGCTGGGCAGGGGCATGCAGAGGTTGTAGGTGGCCAGCCAGTGCATAGCGCGGTGGCTGTGGAACGGGTAGCGGCAGCCTTCATTCGGCGTAAGTCCCGCCGCATGGGCTTCGCGCGCTTCGCGTTCAATGACGGCTTTTGGAACGCTGGTTACCCATGTGCCGCATTGGTCAACGATGGGGTCAGCCATGAGCCTCCTCCCCGGAGCGCGGGGGAACCAGCGCTGCACAGACCATATGGGCGTGCACCTCGCTCCTGGGCGGCCTGCAGTGCAGGGTGTGCACCTGTGCGCGGTCCAGTTCCACAACGAGCGCAACGCCCGGAACCAACCGCGCCCTGTTCTCATTCCAAAAGCGCTGGGCGGCGTTGCCTGTCCAGGTGACGCGCCAGGGCTCAACGCGGTGTGGCCCGAGGCGGTCATACAGCAGGAGCTGTAGCTGGAAGGCGCCGCATGCCGCCTGGGTCGCCTGGGGCGGCGTGCGGCTCAAAAAGACGGTGCCGGTGTGCTTCATCATTGCCTCCTTTCGGCTGGTTGCCCAGTGCGCGGTTTGGCTTCAGGTGTTGGTAGGCGATCCAGGCGGACGGAACAATCAGCGCAGACGTGGCAGGCGCGGAAGCGACGCGAGCCGGCGACGGGCTTTTCTTGTTCGCACTGGATGCAGAAGATGGCTTCGGCCAGGTCATGGAGCCGCATGGGCTCTCGGCCTTTTTTGGGACTGCGCATGGCCGGGCACCTCATGCGCTGCGCTGCAGGGCCCGGGCGCTTATGGAGCGTGCGCCCGGGTGGCGCTCCATGGCATCGCACACAGCCGCGCAGCTGCTGCGTGCGAGCGCGATGTGCGTGAGGGCGCCGATGGTGATCAGGAACGGGCGCATGGAAGAACTCCTGTGGGGTACTGAGGCATGGCCGGCGCGCCAGCGCGCACGCGGCGGCGGGGCAGGGTCGCCAGCACCAGGTCGGTGTCGCCTTGATCGGTGGGCACCATGCAGCGCTGCTGGTGCGCGCGTGCAATGGTTGCGGCGACATCGGTGCAGCGGCTGTCGCGGTATGCGAATGCGCTGCTGGTGAGCGGGATGCTGGGCATGGTGACGCGGGCGGCTGTCATGGCGGCTCTCCTGGTTGAGTATGGAAAAGCCGCCTCATGGGCGGCCTGAAGTGCACTGCGGCAGGGCGGTGACAATGGCGCCTTCAACAAAGGAGGAGCCGCAGATGCTGGACGTGACGATGACGAACGGGAAGGCGATGGACCAGGCCATCAACTGGATGCGCACAGCGTCGCGCGAGCTGGATGAGCGCTATGGCGAGGGGTATGCGAAGGCCAATCCGCAACTGGTCGCGGCCATGGTCCAGGCTGCGGCAACGGACCAGCACTTTCAGGGCGTCAATGCGCTGTCCGAGGCGGTGGTCGAGGCTGCCGATGCGATGCGAGGGACGTAGTGCAGAGCCTGCGGGCCGCAGCGGTTCCCAAACTTGAACGGGTCGCGCTCGAATTCGCATGCCTTGTCCAATGGCCTGCCATTGACCGGGTCAGTACCTTGGTGGGGCGCTTGGCAACGGTCGTCGAATCTGCCGGTGCTGGTGCGGTGGTAGTGGATGCAGTCCTTGCAATGCTGCTGCGGTCTGTGGCTCATGGTGCTTCCTGGTGCAAAAGAAGCGGCCCGCTCAGTGGCGGGCCGGGTTGGTCGAAATAGGTGGTTCCTGGCCAAGCGTAGAGCAGCTTCCCGTCGTCCCAGGTTCGTTCTGCAGACGCCGTCGTCTGATCTATCTGTTTGCCGAGCGCGTCGTAGAGGGCAAGCTTTGAACGTTGTCCGTGCCGGGGCCGCGGCTTGCATGGCTGTGCATGCAGAGCTGTTTCAAGGCTACGGTTTCCGCCAGATCCCGAAAATGCGCGGCAAGCCAGAAAGCTGAGTGATGTGTGCCAGGGGATTCTGGATACTTCATGCTCAGGTGTTCCGCCTTCGGCTTGGTGCACATTTCAGTGATGATGACCGGCTAGTCCAGCGCCCTGAAAACTCGCAGCTGATATCCTCAAGCAGCGGCCGCAATGGCCCCACAACTGCCCTGAACGTCACTAAACGAAAGACCGATATGGATGAGAGCAACAGCCGACTGATCAGTGAAACGCTCTGGGATGAGGTGAAATCATTGCAACGCTCAGGTGCCCCCACCTCTGCGGCGATTGCCTATTACAGCCGGGATCTTCTGTACCTCAAAGAAGGAGACATCCTGGTGTGCGACGCATCATTTGATTCGATTTCTTCAGGAAAAAGTAGCGGCAATCTGCTACTCGAGCTTCATAAGAAAGGTGTGAAGATCTACAGCCAGCCTGCGCTGCATGCTAAGGTCGCCTGTATTGGTAGCAATGTTCTGGTTGGGTCAGCCAATGCATCCTCGAACTCAGAAAACAGGTTAGTGGAGGCCGCAGTTTTGAGCCAAGACAGCGGCCTGTACGCGCAAGTGCTGGCTTTTGTTAACCAACTCGCGACACCGGAGGCATTGCAAACTACTGCTCAACTGAAGATTTTGGCCGAGATCCCTGTACTACAAGAAAGGGGAGAGCCGAGTACGCCAAGGCCGCCAGTAACAATCGAGGGTACGTCGGTGGCTTGGTGGCTGTCGACCGGCCCAATTGCTGAAAAGCTTGAGAATGACCTAGCCCTCCAACAGGAAAATGGACTTCACGTCGCAAAGAAATTGGCACCTGAGGTCGAGGCCTCGGAGCTGGATTTTATTAGCTGGCCAATGAGGTTTCGGGTCGCAAAGGAAGCAAAGCCCGGTGACCGTGTTATCCAGGCGCACGCCTCCACAAAAAGGGGCGATGAAAGCAATTGTGCGGTCAATGCAGCGGCTGCAATCGTTCACGTGGAGAGGGGCCCGACACATGCCCTTATTTACCTAAAGAGCCTCCGCCCGACGCCTGGTCAATTGGAATTGGCCGAGGTTCAAAAAGTCACGAATACCTGGGGGCGAAAACTCACCGCTATGAGCGCAAGAATACTGAGTGAAGACGAATATCTAAAGATCGAATCACTCTTTCCAGGCGACAATACATAGGCAGGCCAGCTCACAGACTGCCGCGCTCCGGAAGTGGCGGGAATGCTGTTGGTCCGTTGGGCACGAGAAGATGGCTTTAGTGGTCACTACATTTGGTGCTCGCAGCTTGCGTGGTGTTCGGCGCTAAGGTGCTCCATGGCCCATGGTCGTGCTCATTATGTGCTGTCTCCTGTGAAATAAAAAGGACCGCAGGTGCGCATCACTACGTTTCCGCATCTCCTGGATACGCGCTGCCGGGAAAAGAAAAGGCCCGCGTTTTGCGGGCCTTGAGGGTATTCAGTGCGTTGTCTATCGAGGTGCCGAGAGTTTTTCGCCACCCTCAAAAATTACTTCCCATGGGGTGAACATGACTTTGTATTTGCCTTCTTCCAGATTCCACATTGCGCGCTGATCCTTGTCGAATTGGTTGTAGCTCCGCACGCCAGTCCATTTGATGGTACTGCCCGGGCGGATTTCCTCACTCGCAGCAAAATTCATGGAGCCTACAACCTTGTCAAAGACGTCAATAAACGTCATTTCACCGGAGACACCCATAATTCGTTTGTGAGTTTTATTTTCAATGCCGACAATAAATATCTGCTGATCTTCAAAGCGTCCTGCATGAAAATCTCTTGGTCTTTGATTCTTGGAAAGGAGGGCGACTGTCACAGACTCGTTGATCAACCTTTTGGCAGCTTCGGCCTCCTTAGCAAGCTTTTCCTTCAAGGCTTTTTCCTCTTCAGCCTTGATGCGTTGATCCTCCGTCCACTTCTTCTGCAAAGATATGGCGTCGCCGACAGTTGTACCGAAGGGGATGCCCTCACCCTTGCCAAGTAGCTCCCCGGTCTTTGCTCGAGCTACAAATGCCGCCAAAAGCTTGCGATCCTCTTCGGGTAGCTTTTTTACAGCAGGGGCCAAGACTGAATCCCACTGGCTCATGTCGCTTGGAATGACGGTCTCTGTTGGTTTGCTGCAGCCGGTAATGAGCACCATGGCCGCGAAAAATGGGATCAAATACTTTGTCACTGCCTCTCTCCTTTGAACGAATTGCCCCAATCGTAACTGGTATGGGCGAATGTTTCAAAGTGTGAGTGATCGGTGAATCCCCGCTGCTTTCCCGAGGTGGTCAGGCAGGCTGCATCAGCCCGATGCACCCAAAGCCGCCTGCAGTTACCGCGCCAATGCAGGTGGGCGCCGCTCTGGTGAGCGATCAGGCCCTGTAGTGTCAACACGCACCACGCGATGCGCTCGGCCAGGGAGGGCTAGGTTTCGCGCTCTTCCTGGTCTGCAGGCGCGGGGTCGGGTGCAGGGCGCTTTCTACGAAGTGGCGCCTTGGGTATCCAGCAACAGGGAGAAAGACCAGGGGCTGATCCCCGGTCGATGCCGTGGTGCCCGCCGATACTTGATCGGCAGGCGAATATTAGCTCTAGGCTAATATTTGTGTCAATAGCCCTGTGCTAACAATTAGCTCTTGGCTGGCTACTTGAAGTAACGGCGGTGTTCGACCATCGTTCCGATGATGGTGATGGTGGTCTCGTCCGAGCGCAGGGTTGGGTAGTCGTTGTTGAGTGGAACGAGCTCGAAAACCTCGTTGCCCAGAATGTCGATGGAGCGCGGCCGGTACTTCTTGAACGTGGCCTCCTCGCGCCCATTTTTCGCCGCAACGAATGAGCCGGGTCGGGGCCTGGCGCATGGGTCAATGAGCACGCGGTCGCCTTCCTTGAAGTCTGGTTCCATGGAGTTGCCACGGATGGTCAGGGCGAACGTCGTGTTGGAGTGCTTTCGGTCCGTGAAGAGCCACTCCTCGGCATCGCCTGGTTGAAATGTGTCTGCAATCTCTTTCCACGCGCCTGCTTGGATGTGCGAGATCAGGGGAACCCGGCGCACCTCCGGCATTGCAATCTCCACATTGGGAGCGCCGCGTGGGTCCGTGCTCCGCTCTGCCGGTTGATCCATCCAGCCCGTTGGCTTTCCTGTCTTCTGTTCGATCTCCCGCGCGATGGCGTTGCTCATCACCCTAGGCTTTCCAGTCTTGGAATTTGTGGATGCGTTCAGCCATTGGCTGATCTGCGCGGGGGCTTTGCCTATTTTTTCTGACAAGGCTGCTTGGCTGCCTGCCTCCTTGATCAGCAGGCTTAGTTTCACTCGGCGGGTGGCTTCTACGGGTTGCATCGGATGAGTATTTAGCGTTTGGCTAACTTGGACAACGTGCCAGGGGCTATTCAATGTGATTAGCTTTAGGCTAAACTTGCTGCCATGAAGCTATCGAACTACCTTCAAACCAAGGGGCGGGGCAGCAAGGCAAAGCTCGCCAGGGACATCCGAGCGCATGCCTCTGACCTGTCCGATTGGCTGGCAGGTAAGCGCCCGGTGCCCCTCCATCGCTGTACCGCGATCGAGATGGCCACGGCTGGGGCGGTGAGCCGTAAGGATTTGCGCCCAACCGATTGGCACATCCACTGGCCCGAACTGGCTCCACAGGTCTCCGAAGCTGGGGTGGCTTGCCGTGTCTGATGACCTTAGTGTGGCCGGCGGTCATGGCGCAACCCGATCTGCCATCCGGCGCAACTGCAACACGACTGCAGGCGGCACGCTACCCGTTTCCTCCATCCGCTCCGTGCAGAGCTGGCTCCAGCGGCGCAGCTTGGCGATGGTGAAGCCCCGGCCCTCGCATTCCAGCACAAAGGCCATCTGCCCCATCAGGAGCTCCATGGCCTCCATCCAGTCTTGGATGCCTGTGGCTTGGGGGGTGGTGCTGTGTTGGCTCATCGCTTCCGTTCCTTTCGAGGGTGAGTGCTGATGTCCATGACTTTCTCAATTTCCGGTCCTGCCGGATATGGCGGCGTGGGCCCAGCGGCCGACACTCGCCCGGGGATGGACGAGATCCTGGCCGCGCAACAGGCCGCCCAGGCGTTCAAGGGCGGGGTGCCTGCGTTAGCCAAGGCCATGGCCATTTCACCCAACACGCTCCAGCACAAGCTCAACCCGGGCAACACCCGCCACCACCTGACCCTGCGTGAGTCCATCGAGCTGCAGCGCATCACGCGTGACGTGGGCGTGCTGCGCGCCATGGCCAAGGCCCTTGGGTATGTCTGCGTCCTGGCCACGCCCGACCAGAGCGATGGCGACCCGGTCCAGGCGTTCGCCAACCTGCATGGCGAGGTGGCCGACTTCTCCCGCGCAGTGGCAGATGCCTTAGCCCAGCAGCCGCCCAGCCCCAACGCCCAGCGCCGCATTGACTACCACGCGCAACAGTTGATAGCGGCCGCATGCCACATGGTCAGCACCACGGCGGCCATGGTTCCAAAGCGGGCGGGCTGACATGTTTCCAGCGACCACCCTCATCAACAACCACCACGGCCTGGCCTTGTCCGCCATTCGGGCCTGCACCTCTATCTCCCTGCTGATTCGTGGTGGTCAGGGTGGTCGCTCCTTTCTTACCGCACTCGCGGCTCATCGCACGCATGGGGGTGACAGCCCGCGCGCACGCACAACAGCAGGCACCAGCATGCACACAACTCCCTCTCGCCGCGCCGCTCCCGCGCGCCCTCTGTTCCCCGCTCCCCTTTGCTTTCAGGAAGGCGCGCGCACGCGCCTGTCAGTTGGGGGGTGTGCGGTGCTATCGTTTTTTTGCAAGGGCTGCTTAAAAATTAAGCAAACCGATCGCGGGTCCTTTCTGGCGAGCTTCAAAGCGGGTAATTCGAACCCCTTCTGCCGGGTAGTCAGTGGCGCTGGGAGTTACTGACTGATGTCCTCGAACTATGACGACGTCCTGGGCCAGCTCATCCAGGCCGGCCTGGAGGTGGATCGGCTCGAAGTGGGGCGTCTGCGCCGCTGCCGGGTCGAGGGCCGGGGCAAGGAAAAGCCCGGCTGGTATCTGCTGCACGAGATGCGGCTGGACAACGGCAATGACCTGATCGTCGGCAGCTTCGGCGTCTGGAGCGGCGCGGAGAACAATGCCCGCAAGTTCGAGATCCGCAAGTCGGAGCTCAGCCGCGAGCAGTTCGAGGCGCTGCGCAAACGCTTGGCCGAGGACAAGCGCCGTGCTGAGGCCGAGCGCAAGGCCGAGGCTGAACGCGCAGCAGCCAGGGCCACGGCCGCATGGAAAAAATGCCAGCCCACCGGCGACAGCGACTACCTTGCCCGCAAGGGCGTGGGCGGTTACGGCGTGCGCTACTCGCCCAGCGGCGCCATGGTCATCCCGCTGCTGGACGCCATGGGCCACATCCACGGCCTGCAGATCATCCGTGGCAAGGACCGCAAGCCTGGCGCGCGCGAGAAGGAATACTGGCCGCTGGGCCTGGTGAAGAAAGGGCGCTTCCACCTAATCGGCATGCCGGTGCCTGGCAGCGTGGTGCTGGTCGCCGAGGGCTATGCCACTGCGGCCAGCCTGCACATGGCCACCAGCCTGCCGGTGGCCGTGGCCTTCGACGCCAACAATGTGCCGGTGGTGGCCGAGGCTCTGCGCGCTCGCTACAAGGGCGTGCGCCTGCTGATGTGCGCTGACGATGACAACACGCAGCGTTGCCACGCCAAGGACGAGGCCGAGAGCCAGCGCCTGGGCAAGCATGTGGAGTGCCGGGCCCGGGTATGGCTGCCCGATGGCCGGACCTGCCCGAAGTGCGGCCAGGACCACAACGCGGGCAATGCCGGCATGACCATGGCCAGCACGGCCGCCATGCAGGTGGACGGCCAGTGGGTGGCGCCCGCCTTTGCCGACCCGATGGCGTTGCGCGCCGGCTGGCTGGACAGCGGCACCAAGCTCAACGACTTTAACGACCTGCACATATCCGAAGGGCTGCATGTGGTGCGCGCCCAGGTCGAGGCCCGCCTCCTGGAGTTGGGCTGGCGTACGCGGAGCGGGGCACAGCGCCTGCAGCCCAGCCGGGGGGAGGGGGGTGGCACGGTGCTGGAGCAGCTGCGGCCCATCGACAGCCTGGACGAACTGCTGGAGCGTTTTGCCCTGGTGTACGGCCAGGGCGGCGCGGTGTTCGACCACGATGAGCACCGGCTGGTGACCCTCACAGATATGGGCCACATCTGCCTGAGCCGCGATCTCTACCGGACCTGGAGCGAGCATCCAGACCGCCAGATCGTGCGTCCCGAGCAGGTGGGCTTCGACCCGGCCTGCACTGACGAATCCATCACCTGCAATCTGTGGGACGGCTGGCCCACCCGGCCCAAGCCCGGCAGCTGCGAGAAGCTGCTGGAACTGCTGTGGCACATGTGCAGTGGCGACGGCAACGCGGATGCGCTCTACAACTGGGCGATCAACTGGCTGGCCTACCCGCTGCAGCACCCTGGCGCCAAGATGAAATCCACCATCGTCGTGCACGGGCCTCAGGGCACGGGCAAGAACATGTTCTTTGAGGCCTACATGGCCATCTTCGGCAAGTACGGCTGGACGATCGACCAGTCCGCCATCGAGGACAAGTTCAATGACTGGGCCAGCCGCAAGCTGTTCCTGATTGCCGATGAAGTGGTGGCCCGCTCGGACCTGTACCACGTCAAGAACAAGCTCAAGGCCTTCATCACCGGGGACCAGATCCGAATCAACCCGAAGAACATGGCGGCCTACTACGAGGCCAACCACGTCAACATGGTGTTCCTGTCCAACGAGGCCATGCCCGTGGTGCTCGAAGAGGACGACCGGCGGCACGCCATCATCTGGACGCCAGCCAAGCTGGATGCCGAGTTCTACCGGGCCGTCAAGGCCGAGATCAATGCCGGCGGAATTGCCGCGCTGCATGACTTTCTGCTGGGGTGGGATGTGGGCGACTTCGATAACGCCACTCAGCCGCCCATGACGGAGGCCAAGCAGGAGCTCATCGCGCTGAGCCTGGACAGTCCCAGCAAGTTCGTGCGTGCATTCGAGGCGGGGGACGTGTCCGGCTTTCCTGGGAAGGGCAGCCCCGGCCTGCTGACGCCGTGCCTGACCACCGACATCTACGAGCTCTACAAATGGTGGTGCGGCAACACGAACGAGAAGGCGTTGACCCTGCCCAGGTTCTCCAACGCCCTCAAGCGCAAGCACCAGGCCGGCATCGAGCGCAAACGCTACGTGCTGGATTTCAACAGAACGGTGGGCCCTGCAAGCGTCTGCTACTTGCCCGGTGGCCAGGAGCTGCCGCCCGGTAGACCCGAGACCGAGTGGCTGGGCGAGCGCATCGAAGTCTTCAAGCGGACTCTCAAGGACGCCCGTGGAGGTGTGCTTTGACCTGCTGCACCCTCGTGCGACCTGTCATGTGCGCTATGTGCGCTATCCCGTGCGCCATCGTGTGCGCCGCTAAGTTGTTGATTAATAAGGTATGTGCGCCATGTGCGGCATCCCCTCTTACGGGTGTGCGCAGGCGTGTGCGTAGGCGTGCGCAGGCGTGTGCGCAGGCATGTGCGTGTGCATGGCGCACATGGCGCACATACCGCACACATCAAACGCGACAAGCACTTACGTGAATTTCATGGCGCACGTCTTGCCGCACTGCATACCGCACAACCCTTTTTGAAAGGAAAAGAGATGGTGAGAGAAGAGAAAAGGGTGATTGGCTGCACGGAGGAAAACGCGGCCCAGGTCCGGGCCGTGGTCAAGTCCTGGCCGCAGCTGCATGACCTGGTCCTGCATCTGCAGGCCGGCGGGATCTTTCCCGGCCTGCGTGCCCTGGAATTCACTTTGCGCGGCAGCCATGAATTCCTGGCGCGAGGCCTGGACGCCCTCGTGGCAGATGGCGCGGCGGGCGTGGGCGACGAAGGGGGGCGGTGATGGTCAGTCTCAACATTCAACTCAATGCCCGCATTCAGGGACAGGCTGAAATGCTGGCTCAGCTGCATGGCTTGACGGGTTCGCAGGTGGCAGGTGCCTATGCGAAGGCCATCAACGACACCGCCTTCGAGCTGCGCCGTGCCATGCAAGCGGAGATGAACCTGCGTTTCGACAGGCCCACGGATTACATCCTGCGCTCTCCGCGCGTGAAGATGGCCACGGCGACCAGGCTGACGGCCACCATTGCGCCGGAATACATGGGCGGGAAGGGTATCGACCCCCAGAAGATCCTGCAGGCCCAGGCCGAGGGGGGCACGCGGCGCGACAAGCGCAGCGAGGTGGCGCTGCGCCGTGTGGGCATCCTGCCCAATGGCATGCAGACCGCAATTCCTGCGACGCCCTACCCAGGCAGCGACGACGGCCGCGGCAACCTGAAGGGCAGCTTCCTTGTGCAGTTGCTGGCGTATTTCAAGGCCTTCGGCGAGCAAGGCTACAAGGCCAACATGTCCGACAAGGGCTACAAGCGTGTGCACAAGGGCACCAAGAAGGCGGCAGGCCGTCGCTACTTCGTGGCATACGGCACAACGCGCGGAGGGGCTCGCGTCACCGCGCGAGGCGAAGCTGATGCGCGCACGGCGCATCTGGCCCCGGGCATCTGGGCCGCCAGCGGTACAGGCGGCGCCGATGTGCGGCCCGTGCTGATGTTCGTGAAGCGTGGCAACTACAGCGTGCGGCTGGATGGGGAGGCCATCTCCAAGCGTGCAGATGCACAGAACTACCTGGAGCGGCGCGTGCGTTTTCGCGTCAGGGAGGCTGCTGGCGTATGACCGAGAAGCGCGTGCACCCTGAGGAACTGACCCTCAGCAAGTTCAACGAATACATGGGCTACAAGGGCCGCTACGTTTACCAGCTCAGGGAAGAGGGGCGTCTGGTCCTGACGGACGATGGCAAGCGCGTCCGGGTGACCGAATCCATCCAGCGGGTGGCTGAAACCAAGGACCCCAGCCGCGCCGCCGTGGCCGCGCGCCATGCCGCTGGCCGCGCGCCTGCACCTGTGGCGGGCGACGACGATCCGGGGGCCGATGACGATGCGGAAACCTCCGAACCAGGCCAGGACCTCGCAGGCGGCCGCTTCAAGTTCCAGGATGGCCGCGCCAAGCGTGAGCACTACGCGGCCTTGCGCGAAGAGCACGCCTACCTGCAGGACGTGGGCCAGCTCATGGTTGCGGACGAGGTCCTGAGCGCTTTTGCAGATGCGGGCGCCCGCATTGGCGCGGTGCTGGACACGGTGCCCGCAAGCATCGGCCCCATGCTGGTGGGACAGTCGGCCGAAGAAATCGTGCGCGTGCTCGAGGACCAGATGGACGTGGCCCGTGGCGAGTTTGCCGCCGCCATGGAAAAGCTGGCCAATGAAATCGCCAGGCGCAGAAAGGCGGGTGCTGCATGATCGATTTCGCCACGCAGCCTTTTGCCTGCCCGAGCCAGGCGCTGCATGCCATGGCCAAGACGGTGGGGCCACGCAAGCGCCGCACCGTGAGCGCCTGGGCGGACGCCGAGCGCAAGCTCTCTGCCAAGGGGAGCGCCATCACGGGGCAGTGGCGCACCAGCCGCAACCCGCCCCTGCGCGAGCCCATGGACTGTGCCTCGCCCAAGTCTGGCGTGCATGAAATCGTCCTCATGTTCCCCATCCAGTTCGGAAAAACCGAAGTGGAGGTCAACATCCTGGGCCACACGATGACCGATGATCCGTGCCCGGTCATGGTGGTGCTCCCCGGCGAAGTGTCGATGAATAAATGGGTCAACCAGAAGTTGAATCCCATGATCGAGGAATGCGACGCTGTGCGTGCCTCGCTGCGCAGCGTGGCCAGCCGCGACGCCAGCAACACCCGGGAGTTCAAGGACTTCGTGGGCGGCCAGCTGTACATGGAGCACGCGGGCTCGCCCTCGCGCGCCAAGTCCTCCTCCATCCGCAAGCTGCTGGTGGACGAGCTCGATGAAATCGCGGCGAACTGGAAGGGCGGAGACGACCCCGTGGAAATGTTCGACGGCCGCACCAGTGCGTTCCCGGCCACAGGGCTGCGGGTCTACATCAGCAGCCCACAGGTCAAGGGTCTGAGCCGCATCGAGGGCAAATACCTCAAGTCCGACCAGCGTCGCTACCACGTCCCGTGCCCGCACTGCGGCCACCTGCAGCACCTCAAGTGGTCGGGCCTGCATTGGAGCCCCGACCGTTCCAAAGTCTGGTACGTGTGCGAGGAAAACGGCTGCTGCATCGAGGAGCATCACAAGACGGCCATGATCGCGGCCGGTCGCTGGATCGCCGAGAACCCGGACAGCAAGATCCGCGGCTACCACATCAACTGCCTTTACTACCAGTTCGGCCTCGGGCCCACCTGGGCCACGCTGGTCGAGATGTGGATCGATGTGCAGAACGACCCTGCGAGGCTCAAGACCTTCATCAACGACCGCCTGGCCGAGCCCTGGGAAGACAAGTCCATGCGGCTGGTCCGCCACAACGCCATTCAGGAGCGTGCCGAGCCCTATGCACTGCGCGTGGCGCCGCGGGGCGTGCTGTACGTCACGGCGGGCGTGGACACACAGGACGACCGTCTGGCCGTCCACCTTACCGGGTGGGGCCGGGGCATGGCCTTCTGGACGCTGGACTATTTCGAGCTGCCCGGCGACCCCGCCGAGGGTGCTGTGTGGGCCGCGTTGACAGAGGAGCTCAACCGTGCCATCCAGCGCGTGGACGGCGTGCTGCTGCGCGTCGAGGCCATGGCGCAGGACCAGGCCGGCCACCGTACCGACGAGGTGAAGAACTTCATTCGCCAGGCCCTGGTGCGCCGGCCCATGTCTATTCATGGCGCCATCCCCAACAACGCGCCTGTGCTCAGCAAGCCCAAGCTGATGGACGTCACCCACAAGGGCAAGACGGACAAGCGCGGCGTGCGCGTCTATACCGTGGGCACTGTCGCCTGCAAGGACTGGCTGTTCGGGCGGCTCAGCGTCGATGCGGAGCGCGAGGCCCACGACCGGGTCACCCACTTCAGCGAAGAGCTCGATGCCTTCTATTTCGCGGGCCTCGTCTCCGAGACCTACGACCCGGCCAAGAACCGCTACGTGAAAAAGAAGGGCGCTCGAAACGAGCCGCTCGATACCTGGTGCTACAGCTACGCCGCTGCCCACCACCCGGAACTGCGCCTGCACCGTCACAAGGAAGCGGACTGGGCCGCGCGAGATCAATACCTCCTCCAGCAACTGGTGCGGCAGCCCGACGGCAGCTTTCAGGCGCAGGAGCCGGACTCTCCCGAGGCTCAGCAACCGGCCATGCCCAACCCTGGAAAGCCCAAGGCCAAAGCCGCCAATCTATTTGCACCCATCAGCATGCAATAGCGCACAAATTCACATACGAGAGCTACAAAAAAATGAGCAAAAAGACTTTGGAACTTATCGACGTTTTGCGCGAAGAACTGAATGCAGCCGGCATGTGCTTCGGCGTGGACCGTGTGCGCGATCTCACTGAAAGCGTTTTGCGCCGGGTTGTGTCACGTACCGGTGGCCAGACGGTCTACATCCGTACCAACATCAGCAGCCGGTCGGAGCGGATGCAGTCGGTATTGTCCGATTTTGATGGCAAGAACGCTCACGAAGTTGCGCGTAAGCACCATATGTCTGTTCGATCGGTTTATAGATTGCTTGAGAAGAAACGATTGAAGAAAGATTGAAATGCGTATTTTGTTGATCAAGGCTTATATATCTTTTTTTTCTTACTGTCCACTTACTGTGGCATGCAGGAGATTTTGAGATGATTTGATTGGTGTTGCAATACAATTCATTTTTCTGTTGAATGTGGCATTTCAATCTTCAGCTGGAGCTAATTTCATGGGTAATAGAGAGAGGGTTTCACGGCGGTGTTATTATTGTGGAGAACTCGCAACCTCAAGAGAGCATGCTCCGCCGCAGTCTTTTTTTCCTAAGAATTTTAAACTTAACTTAATCACTGTCCCGTCATGTGAAAAACACAATAATTCAAAATCAAAAAATGATGAATATGTTTTTCATCTAATATCATCTTCGCCGGGGTTTAGGGGTGATAACGAAATAGATCGATACTTAGTGAAAAAATGCTCGGCTTCATTAACAAATATGAAACTTGGCAATAGACCAAGAACTATTCATCATCTCTTAGAGAGAATGCATGAAGATGTGAGAATGGAGGCGGTTAAAGAGGATACGTCGCACCGTCACTTTACACTCACCTACTCTGCTCGTATTGACTACGACGCTGTGAATGATTTTTTCCAATCACTCGGAAGGGCTTTGGTTTTTCATGAAAAGCAAATTGTCTTTAGTTCAAATGATATTGTCATGCCTCATCAATTTGGTCAAGTTGCGGGGAGCGCAGCTGCAAAGCTCTCCGAAGGTTTGAAAAAAACGTCAGTGCCATTAAATAAATGGCTGGGGGAAAATCGAGAAATATTTATCTACAATATAGATTGTGTAAGTGATAATATATTTGTAGACATGTGTTTTTATAGCAGATTCTTTGTCTCTGTAATTTTTAGAAAAATAGTGCTGATACCTTAAATTAAGGACATATCAATTCAACTCATTTTTTGACAAAAACAATGAAATTGTCATAGCAAACTGTCGCAGCCCCGCGCCGACCATCGGTGCATGGGAATCTACAGCCACTACACCACTGATCAACTCACGGCCATGCGTGACCGCCTGTCCGTGGCCTTCGAGCAGCGGCTGACAGGCCCAGCGTCCGCAGCCGGCCATGGCCGTTCCGTCCAGTTCCAGCAGGATGGCGGCAGGCAGCTGCAGCAGCAGATCATCGCCATCAACGAAGAGCTCCAGCGCCGAGCGGGTGGCGGGACTCGGCGCCCCATCTACCTAGTGTGAGCATGGGCCGCAAAAACCGTATCAGCCGGCACGCCCGCACCGCCGCATCCATCACCAAGGCCGGCATGTCGGCCTATCAGGGTGCTTCGCACAGCGATCTCGCCCTGGCGGATTGGCACCCACAGCAGTCCAGCGCCGACGCAGCGCTGCTTCCTGAGCTGGACACCCTGGCAAACCGCTCCTACGACCTGGCCCGCAACAACGGGCTGATGGCCGGTGGGCTGCAGACCAAGCGCGACAACATCGTCGGTTCAGTTCTGCGTCTGGCCGCCATGCCGGACTATCGCCTGCTGGGCTGGGATGCCAAGCAAGCCCGCGAGTGGGGCAACATTACCGAGGCCCATTTCCGCAGCTGGGCCGACAGCACCGAGTGCGATGCGGCGCTGACGCTCAACCTCATGGGGCTGACGCTGCAGGCGCTGACCAGCAGCATGCTGGCGGGTGATGCCGTTGCCCTGCCGCTGTGGAAGCCGCGCACCGGCTTGCGCTGGAATACTCGAATCAGCCTGATCGACTCGGCCCGCATGAGCACACCGCCGGGCCTTGCGAGCTTGGCACGCCTGCGCAGTGGCATCGAGTTCGATAGGGATGGCGCGCCCATCGCCTATCACTTCCAGAATGCCCATCCGGGGGACAGCTACCAGCTGAGTGGCGAGGAGGCGATGGACCTGATGCGCTGGGAGCGCGTGCCGGCCTTCACGAGCTGGGGACGGCGCCGTGTCGTGCACCTACATGACAAGGAGCGCACGGGGCAATCCCGTGGCCGTCCGATTGTGACGGCGGTCATGCGTGAGTTCCACATGGCCGGCAAGTACTCGCAGAACGAGTTGCAGGCCAGCCTGGCCAATTCCCTCGTCGCCGCTTTCCTTGAATCCGACATGGATCAGGAATCGGCATCTGCCCTGTTCGGTGATAACCCGCGCGAGGCCTGGCAGGAGTCGCTTCAGGAGGCGCGCAGCATCGGCAAGCTGCAGGGCGCAGCCGTCATTCCGTTGCCCGTGGGCGCCAAGCTCAGCAGTTTTGCACCCGGCAGGCCCAATGCGGCCTTCGAGGCTTTCATGCTGGCCGTGCTGCGGCACATCGCCGCCGGCATGAACATGCCCTATGAGCTGCTGCTCAAGGACTTCAGCAAGACCAACTACAGCAGCGCGCGTGCAGCGCTGCTGGAGGCCTGGCGCTATTTCCACGGCCGCCGTCGCTGGCTGACCGACTACTGGCTGCGGCCCATCTATGAGTTGTGGCTGGAAGAGGCCGTGAACTCTGGCGCCGTGCAGGCGCCGGGCTTCTACGAAAACCGCTATGCCTATACGCGCTGCCGTTTCATCTTCGGCGGCCGGGGCTACGTCGACCCGGTGAAGGAAGCCGAGGCCTCAGTGATGCGCATGGAAGGCGGCATTTCCACCATGGAAGCTGAATGCGCCGAGCAGGGCCTGGACTACGAAGAGGTGCTGGACCAGCGGCAGATCGAGCAGCAGATGCTGGCTGATCGCGGCCTGCCATCGCTAGACAGCCTGCGCCGCAGGCGCTACGGCACCGCCAGCAGCGAGCCGGCGCAGCACCCGGCCGACAACGCTGACGACGCCGAGCAGTGAAGGACACACCATGAGCCGCCCCTCCATCTATCCCCATGTCGCGCAGCGGATCTTCAACACCCCGCTGCTGATCCATCCCCAGAAGCTGGATGCCATCATCGCCGGCCTGGGCCAGCGCATCTTCGGCGCGGCCGAGCCACTTGTGCAACTGCAATCGACGGCAGCGGGGCAGGCCCTGGCGCCGGAGATGTTCAGCACACGCCGCGGTGAACGCACAGACCGCGGCTGGCGGCTGGTGGATGGCGTGGCCGTGCTCTCGACCATGGGCACCCTGGTGCATCGCACCCGACTGGAAGCCGACAGCAGCCTGCTGATCGGCTACAACGACCTGGCCGCTGACCTGGAAGATGCAATGGCCCACCCGGACGTGCATGCCGTGGTCCAGGTGTACGACAGCCCGGGCGGTGAGGTCAACGGTGCCTTCGAGCACGCGCAGCGCAGCCTGGAGATGCGTGGCCGCAAGCCCATGGTCGCCGTGGCCGACAGCATGGCGGCCAGCGCGGCCTATCTGGCGGCCAGCGCAGCTGATGAGCTGGTCATCACCAGCACCGGCTATGCCGGCTCCATTGGCGTGGTCATGCGCCACGTCGACCTGTCCCGCGCCCTTGCCAACGAGGGCATAACGGTCACCCATATTTTTGCCGGAGCCCATAAGGTCGACGGCAACCCCTACGAGGCCTTGCCCGCCGCCGTGCGCGAATCACTGCAGGCGGACATCGACGGCCTCTACTCCATGTTCGTGCAGGCGGTGGCCACCCACCGCGGCATGAGCGATGCCGCCGTGCGCAAGACACAGGCGGCCACCTACCGGGGCGTGGCCGCAGTGGCTGCTGGCCTGGCAGACCGTATCGGCACTGTCGATGCGGTCATCGCCGAGCTGGCAACCCGCCGCGCTCGCAGCTATCCGGCAGGACCCGGGCAATCCGCCCAAGCACCAACCCAAGAGGAAACGACCATGACAACATCCGCCGCGCCGCAGTCCGCTGCGCCGAACGCCGCCGCGCCTGCAGCGCAGGCGGCACCTGCTCCAGCAGCCGCCGGCGCACCCGCACCCGCCCAGATCGATGCGGCCCAGGCCGCCGCAGACGGTGCCGCTGCCGAGCGTCAGCGCGTGGTGGCCATCCTGGCCCACCCGGCATCTGCAACACATCCCGCAATCGCGCAGTCCTGCATTGCTGGTGCGCTGTCCGCCGAACAGGCCAAAGGCGTACTCGATGCGGCAGCGGCGGCGCCTGCAGCATCTGGCACCGCTGGTGCATCGGATTTCGCCAAGCAGATGGCTGCTCTGGGCAATCCCAGCGTGTCCGGTGTGGAGCCGGGCACAGGCCAGGAAGCTGGCGCACCTGGCGCCATCAGCCAGTCGTGGGCTACCGCCTTCGGCACGCGCAAGTCCAACTGACAGGAGGGTCATTTCATGACGACATTCACCGAAGGCCCCGGCGCCGCCAGCTATCTCATCAGCGAGTCCAACGGCACGCGCTCGCGTGAAGTGGTCACGCTGCTGGCGGGCAACAAGCTGCTGCCGGGCACCGTGCTCGGCCGCATCACCGCGTCTGACAAGTACACGCAGGTCAATCCTGCGGCGAGCGACGGCAGCGAGAAGGCTGCCGCCGTGTTGTTCTCGGCTGTGGACGCCACCGATGCGGACCATGCCGCCGTCGTGACGGCCCGCGACGCCGAAGTCGCAGCCGCCGCACTGATTCTGCCGGCAACGGCCACCACTCCCCAGAAAACCGCCGTCCTGGACCAACTGGCCAGCATCGGCATCGTTGCGCGCTGAGCACGCACAGAAAGGACAAGGCACATCCATGGCCGATATCGCAATCTTCAACAACGGCGCGTTCAGCATGTCCGAGCTGTCCGCTGCCATCCAGGAAGCGCCCTACGTCCCCCGGCTGCTGGGCGACCTCGGGATCTTCACGCCCAAGCGTCTGCGCACCACCACGATGATGATCGAGAACAAGGGCGGCGTGCTGTCCCTGATCCAGACCAGCGAACGGGGGGCGCCCATCGAAGAAGGCCAGCGCGAAAAGCGCGGCACGCGCCATTTCGAGACCAGCCGCATTGCCCGCGGCAAGACGCTGTACGCGACCGAGCTGCAAAACATCCGTGCCTACGGCACCACCAGTGAACTGCAGGCGGTGCAGAACGAGGTGGCGGACATCATGAACGGCAAGACGGGCCTGCGCTCGGCCGTTGAACTCACCCACGAGAACATGCGCCTGGGTGCAGTCCAGGGCAAGCTGCTGGACGCCGACGGCAGCGTGCTCTATGACTGGTTCACCGAGTTCGGCATCAGCCAGCCGGCCGAGATCAATTTCGCTTTCGCCAACGCCACGGCTGACGGCGGCGAGATCCGCAAGAAGTGCAGCGAAGTAGTGCGCAAGATGATCAAGGGAAGCCAGGGTGCCTGGCTGCCTGGTCAGACCTACGTGGTGGGCCTGTGTGGCGACAACTTCTTCGATGACCTGACTCAGAACAAGGAGACCCGCTCCACCTATCTCGGGCAGCAGGAAGCGAGCGACCTGCGCAACCAGGTGGGCCAGGCCTTCGGTCAGTTCCGCTATGGCGACATCCTGTTCATCAACTACCGCGGCACCGACGATGGAACCACGGTGGCGGTGGGAACCGACAAGTGCAGTTTCTTCCCTGTCAATGCACCGGATGCGTTCTCTGTTGGCTTCTCGCCTGCTGAATTCCTGCCCGTTGTGAACTCGCCCGGGCAGGACGTTTATGCCCTGATCGTCCAGGACAAGGACCGCCAGGCTTGGGTGCGCCCCGAGGTGTACAGCTACCCACTGCACATCTGCACCCGGCCGGGCATGCTGCAGCGCGCCAAGCGCGCCTGAGGGTAGGGCGACATGCAACCCTTCAACCCCAGCGCCGTGCTCGCGCCCTTTGCGGCGCTCGAGGCGCAGATCAGCGCGGGTGTGCAGTCCCTGCTGCCCAATGCCGTGGCCATCTGGAATGGGGGTCCTGCCTTTGGCGTGATCTTCGACCAGGGCCTGGACGATGGCTACATGCCCGACACCGTCTCGGCCAGCCGCCTGACGGTAGCCCTGTGTGTGGCCAACGCGCCCGGTATCGCCGAGGGCGAGCGCGGCCTGGTGGTTGATGGGAAGCCCTACATCGTGTCCAGCCCGGTCATCCCCGATGCCGGTGGCTGGGCCACGTTCGCCGTGATGCCCCAGGGAGGCGCTTGATGCTGGAGCTTGAACCCGTTCTCGTTCAACGCCTGGCCGCGCTGCCAGCCTTCACCGGCTGGCGAATCAGCGGCGGCACCGACGCCGCCAATCGCACCCTGGTGCCAGGTGCCGATGTACGCATGAGCGGTGCCAGTGGCGCTGCTGAGCGGCGCACGGTTTCCCAGCTGCAATTCGTTTGGACGGTGGGGCTTGTCGTCCCCCGGAGCGACAGCGCAGCGGGGCAACTTGGAGCGGCCATGCGCGCTGCCTTGGGGGCCTTGCACAACTGGCGGCCGGGGAGTGTGGCCGGGCAGGAATGGACCGAGCTGCAGTTCGCCAATGTCCGCGAAGCGGCCTTCAGCGAGTCGGGCCTGGCCGGCTTCGAGATCTCCTTCACCACGACGACCCTGGTGCCCGGCCAGACCTGACAAACCATTTTCAAGGAGCACCCGCAATGCCTATTCAGCACACCTCCAACCAGTACCTGATCCCGCGTGGCCGGGCCTACTTCGACCCCTTCGATGCCAATGAAGCCTTGACCGGCGAGATCGATCTGGGCAACTGCCCGGACATCAAGATCACCGTTGACAGCGAAAAGGCCGAGCACTTCAGCAGCCAGACAGGCCTGCGTGAAAAGGACGGCAGCTGGGTCGTGCAGATCAACCGCACCGGCTCGGTCACCTGCGACAACTTCTCGCCCCGCAATGCCGCGCTGTGGCTGTCTGGCACCCACTCGATCAAGCAGCAGGCGGCGGTTGCTGTGGCTGGCGAAGTCCGCTCGGTGTTGCCCGGCCGCCAGTATCAACTGGGGGCCACCCCAGCGAATCCACTGGGCGTGCGCAACGTGACAGAGGTGACTGTCAAGAGCGAGGACGGTCAGACCGATTTCGATGCGGGCGTGCACTTCAACGTCGATACCGAAACTGGCCGCGTGCAGATCCTGGAGCTCGAGACAGGCGGCATCCCGGCGGGCAAGGTGATGTTCGGCTACAAGCCCGTGGCCGGACGGTTCGAGTCGGTGGCCTCGGGCGCCAAGGCTGAGCTCTCCGGCGCGCTCCGCATCGTGTCGAACAACGCTGCAGGCGGAAACCGGGACTGGTATCTGCCCAAGGTCACGCTCTCGCCCAATGGGGATTTGGCCCTGATCGCCGAAGGCACTGACCCCGTGAGCATGGAGATGGGCCTGGAAGTGCTCAAGCCTGCCAACGCCGAGGCCGTCTACTGCGACGGTCGGCCGATCGCAATGCCCTGATCGTCAACCTCCACCCGGCGCCTGCCGGGTGGTTGGCCCTGCGGCTTGCCCAGGACGCAGCGCCAACCATCGAGCCCCACCTCCACCAGCTTCCCCAGCACACCATGGCCTTCAAGCCCATCGAGATCATCATCAACGCCAAGGACAACGCCTCGGCGGTGTTCGGGCGTCTGCAGACCATGATCGTCACTGTGGGCGCGGCTTTGCTCAGCTATTTCGGCGTGACCGCCTTTGCTGGTGCGGTAAAGGGTGCCGCAGATTTCGAGGAGGCCATGAGCCGCGTGAAGGCGGCAACAGACGGCACGGCCGAGGAAATGGCGGCCCTGAGAAAGGCTGCAGAGGACGCTGGGGCAAATACCAAGTACACCAGCGTCGAGGCCGCTGCGGCGTTGGAGAACCTTGCCAAGGCCGGCCTGAGTGCCAACGACGCTATAGCTGCACTGCCCGCTGTGTTGTCGCTGGCCCAGGCTGGCGACCTCGCTCTGGGCCAGTCGGCCGAGTTCGTGACCAAGGCCGTCATGGGCATGGGCCTTTCATTCCAGGATGCAGGTAGGGTTGCCGACGTCCTGGCGAAGGGGGCGAACGCAACCAACACCAGCGTGGAAGGCTTGGCGCAGGCCCTGAGCTATGCGGCGCCCGTGGCCAACACGCTGGGCCTCAGCCTGGAAAGCACGGTCGCCATCATCGGCAAGTTCGCTGACGCCGGCATTGACGCCAGCCGCGCCGGCACGGCCCTCAATTCCATCCTGAGCCAGTTTGCCAACCCCGCGAGCCAGTTCCGCAAGGAGTTGGGTGCAGCCGGGATCGTCACCACTGATTTCGAGAAGGCACTGCACCAGCTGGCGGCCAAGGGACCGGAGGGAGCTCGGGCCATCAACGCCGTGGGCCTTGAGGCCGGGCCCGCACTGCGCGCGCTGCTCAACCAGGGCATGGGCGCGCTGGACGATCTGACAGGCAAGCTGCGTGAGGCCGAGGGCAGTGCGGCAGCGACTGCAAAGACCATGTCCGACAACCTCAACGGCTCCATCAAAGGCCTGTCGAGCGTCTGGGACTCCCTCACCAATGCGCTGGCCACGCCCGTGTTGCCTGTCCTCAAGCAGGCCTTCGATGACCTGGCCCTGTCCTTGAGGGGCATCGTCTCCGATGGCACGGTGACGCGGTTTGGCGAATCCATCGCCACGGCATTCAAGAACGGCATCGACTACATACGTCAGTTCCTGCAGACCATCGACTTCCAGGCCGTGGGCGTGAAGCTCCAGGCCTTTGCCGACGAGACGAATGCCGCATTCACGAAGGTCGGGGAGTACGCCACCAATGCGGGCAACACGCTGCAGACCGTCTGGGGCGTGATGACGGCAGGGACAAATGCCGTCCTGACTGTTATCTACGGCCTGGGCAGCGTGTTCGCCGAGGTGGCCAGCTCCATCATGACGGGCGTGTCCAAGCTGCGGCAGGGGCTGGCGACGGTCACCTTCGGCAAGCTCTCCGAATCGTTCAAGCTCGCGGCGGACGACGCGGTGCTGGCAGCCGAGGGTTTCAGCGATGCCGCCCAGGCGATGCGCGACAAGGCGGCCGAAGCGTTGCAGGATACGGCCGATGCGGCGCAGACTGCACGAGCCGGGTTTGCCGGCCTGATCGGGGCATCCAAGGAGGCCGGCGCTGCGGCAAGCCAGTCATCGCTGAATTTCCGCGAAGTCGCCGCTGCAATCGAAGAGACTGGCAGTAAATCCGCTGAAGCCAAAAAGGCCTCACTGGACAAGGCAGCTGCGGATACCGCTGCTGCAGAGAGCGTCAAGCGCCTGCGGGCCGAATACAGCGAACTGATGGCGAGCGGCAACCTTCAGGCTGCGGCCGAGAAGCTGCGCGAAATCGACAAGGCTCAACGGGGAGTGGCTGACTCTGCGAAGTTGGCCGCCGAGGCTACTGCGCTGATCGACCAAGCCTATGCCGACCTGGGCCTGACCACTGGAACGGAACTCAAGCGCCTGGCCGACCAAGGCCGGGCCGCTTTCAGCCAGCTGGAGAAGGACGGCACGCAGTCTGCACTGCGCATGGCCGACGCCTTCAAGGTGATGGCTGAGCGTGCCATTGCTGCCAATGGCGGGATCGTTCCTGCATGGCTGAAGCTGGAGGCATCGGCAAAAGGCTACACGATTGCCCTGGACGATGCCGGCAAAGCGGTCGTCAATACCGACAAGGCGACTCGCAGCGCAACGGGCTCCATGATTGACAGCCTTGACCGGGTCGGCAATGCCACGCGCCGCGTCAGCGGGTATGTGCGGGATCTGGGCAGCGATTTCGGCTTCACGGCGGACGCGGCAATCAAACTGGCCCAGGCTGGCCAGCATCTGGCGGCCGTGCAGGCCCAGAAGAATCAGGACACGGCTGACTCCAGCATCACCAAGACGCAAGGTCAGACAAATGCCATCAGCAACCTGGTGCCGGCTTTCGAGACCGTAGAAGAGCTTCGGGCATGGAACGAAGAATGGAAGCGGCAATACGGGGAGATGAACCCGTTCTCGGTCAAGAGCAGCGGAGCGCTTGGCAACTACCAATATGACCTCACGCAGTTCGCCGTTTCCGAAGCGGAAAAGGCGATCAAGCTCAAGCAGGCCAGCGCTATAGGCAAGGCGTCATCCGGCAAAGCCGGCGGCACGACCTCCACCACTCGCACGATCAATCTCAACATCAACGGCCGGGCGCTGGGTGCCGTCAACACTGACGCAGCCGGAGAAGCCGCGCTTGAGCGCTTGCTGGATGAACTCGAGCGCAGCAAGGCGCTTGCGGGGCAGTGAACATGGCAACCACGAACCACACCCTCGGCGCATTGCCGCTGCCCTCCGGAATGATCTGGGTCGATGAGTTCGATTGGACCTCTGTGGCCAGGAGCAGCGAACGCAGCATCACTGGCGCCTTGCTCGTTGACGAGGCTGCGATTGTGGCTGGCAGGCCCGTCACTCTGGAGGGCGAGGAGTCCCAAGGGTGGATACGCAGGGCCACTTTGCTGGCACTGATGGAAATGGCGGATGACCTGGGTCAGACCTACGAGCTCCGTCTGGCTGACGGGCGCATCTTGAACGTCCAATTTTCGGGCTCGCAGCCGATTACCGCAAAGCCCATCGGCCGACCGGAATTGCCGGTTGCTGCCCACCCCTATGTGGCGACGGTGCGCCTGATCACCGTATGAGGACAAGACCATGACAATCAAAGACGGCGACATCGTGCTGCTCGCCAGCAAGGTGATGGACGACGTGCCCGAGGGCGGCGGCGGCCCCTCGGGCAACGTGATCGAATGGGGGATCAGCAATGGCGTGTTCCCCGATGTGACCGAGGTGGACCGTGCCGGCGGCGATGCCAGCATCCGGCAGCTGTTCTCGGCCGTGCGCACCCCTGACACCGAAGCGCTGCTGGACGCGAACGTGATCCTGTCGGGCATGCCCACGGACCCCAACGTGAGCGTGACGCTGGTGCCCTGCGGTGCGTTCGACCGGCGCACCGAAATCGCGGCGGCCATCGCCAGTTACCTGATCCCCGCGCCCGAATGGAACGGCTACCTGCTGGAAAACCACGTGCAGGGGCAGGCCGCCATCCACATCTTCCATCGCCCTGGAACGCCCGCGCCCACGATCGGCCGCACCCTGGTGCTGGTGGCCAACGAGGGCGCCGGCAATGAGGTGCTGCAGTATGTCCGCGTGCTGCGGGTCGAGACCGAGACGCAGACTTTCAGCTTCTCCGTCTCGGGGGGCTATGTCGATTACCAGGCCAGCGTATCTCGGTGCGAGATCACCCCGCGCCTGCGCACAGCCTTTGCAGGCAGCCCGCCCAGCCGTACATATGCACGCGATCCCAGCAAGACCAAGATCCGCGACACCACCGTCGCCGACGCGGCCACCTACTACGGCGCGCAGACCCTGAGCGCTGCGGTCTCCCTCGGCGAAAACGTCCTGCGCGTGTCCAGCATCTACACCCAGCTGGTGCCCAGCTCGCGCACCGAGTCCGTGGCGCTGGACCAGCGCCCGGCCGGCGTGCGGCAGCTGACCCTGGCCACGGCGCCGCGAGATATCAAAGTGGCCGCTGCTCCACACACGCGGCGCATCCGCGTGACCCAGGAAAACCGGGGCTACTCATGGGTGCACATCCTGCGCCCGTTCCCTGCGCCCAACACGGTGGCCGTGTCGTTCCAGATCCTGGGCATCTGGTACACGGCCACGGACAACGGGCAGGGCGAGCTGACGGGCGGCGCCGTGGGCACGGTCAACTACACGAACGGGTCCATATCGGTCACGCTGCCTGAGCTGCCCGATGACAGCTCGAGCATCATTTTTCAATGGGGCGAGGCCAGTGCGTTCGTCAACCGCTCCGGCGCCACCGGCTGGCGGCTGCCCGAGCATGCGCTGCGCCTGGACCACCAGGGCATCAAGCCCGGCACGCTGTCGATCGAGTGGCAGTCGGGAGGCGTGCTGCGCACGTCCACCGACAGTGCTGGGAAGCTGCAGGGCGATGCCACGGGCGAGATCAACTACGCCTCCGGCGCGCTGCTGCTGCGGCCCAAGTTCATGATCGACGCGGGTGGCGAGTTCTCCATCGGCTACGACCATGCGGACCTGGTCACCAAAAACGTCACCGTGGCGCCCGATGCCGGGGGCTTTGCCACCATCCCGTTTGACACCGTGCCTGCGCCAGGTTCGGTTTCCATCGGCTGGATCACGGTGCGCAACCTGTCCGCCAGCTCAGGTGCCAGTGCCGGCGGCACGTCGGCGGCAAAGGAGGCTGGCAGTACCACCAGCTACCTGTCGTTCCCCGACGCAAATCCCCCAGCGGCCACGACGCGGGTGCCGTTCTCGGGGACCGATATCTACCAGAAGTACATGGCGCCAGGCGGTAAGCGGGTGCTGACGGGCGAGGCGGTCTATGTCGAGGTCGGGGCCACTTTCTCGCCGGATGGCTACTACTACCCGGTGCCCGATGCCGCGGGCGTGGTCTGGTCCGAGGCTGATTTCGCGGCAGGGGCCATCACCATCGGCGGCACCAGCTACCGGCGCTGGGGCACGAACATCAACAACTTTGGCAGCACATCATGAGCGGACAAGCAGCAGTCATCACGTTGACCACGGCGACGAGTTCGACGTCCTCGTCCAGCCACAGCAGGACCAGCTATCAGACCAGCAAGACGCAGGACACGGTGCGCCATCTGCTGACGGACGATGGGCAAGGCTCGTTCGGGCCGGATGGCACGATCAGCTATGCCGGCAAGTTCGCCAATGTGCGCCTGGTTCGCCTGGACAGCCGCACCGAGGGCTACAACAGTGATTTCGAGGATGCCAAGACCTTCGAGACCACGTCAATGTCCGGCGGTGGCGGCGACCCGGGCTCGGCCAGCTCGACCTCCAAGGGTGGCGATCGCAGCGACACCGCCGTCAGCGAGGAGATCCTCGCTGCCAGCACCGTCACGGTGACATACGCCGAAGGCTTCGCCTCGCCCCAGCACCATGGGATGAGCTACACGCCCGAGCCGCTCACGCTGGACCTGTGCCCCTACACCAGCGACTACATCGTGCCGGGCAGCGTGCGCTTTCGCTGGATGGGGCAGGTATATGAGGACTACGACGGTGTGCTGGTGCGCGGCCGCTCAGCCACCAGCGCGGGCATCGTCGCTGGAGCGCTCGACTATTCCAGCGGCGTAGCGCGCGTCACGGACTATGTCGTGGGCGGCTCGCCCACAGATTTCGCTGTCGAGAGCCTGTGGACCGTGCGTCAGAACTGGACCACGGCCAGCATCTTCATGCGTACAGCAGCTGCTCCGGTCAAGCCTTCGGGCTTCGTCATGAACCTGTCCGATGCCACCGGCGCGCAGATCACGGCCATTGCCGGCATCGACGGGCTGATCACTGGCGATCACCTGCGCGGACGCATCGACTACCAGACCGGCGTGGTGGAGCTGCAGTTCGGGGACTACGTGCTCGACACCTCGCTCACTGCGGCCCAGAAGTCCGAATGGTGGTACTCGGCCGACGACATCGGCGCCGTGCAGCCGGACAAGATCTGGCGCCCCTGGCCCGTGGACCCGACCACACTGCGCTACAACAGCGTCAGCTATTTCTACTTACCCCTGGATGAGGCCGTCATCGGCCTGGACCCGGTGCGCCTGCCGCAGGATGGCCGCGTGCCCATCTACCGGGTAGGCGGCTACCTGGTGATCGGCCACACCGGCAAGATCGG
>NZ_JBICLB010000041.1:0-1613 GCF_043104845.1 Delftia sp. WSY_7
GCGCTGGAGCATGACCAGGCCGGGCGCATCACGACCCGCACCGAAGACGATGGCGTGCGGCGCCTTCAGCGCCAGATACGCTACAGCGCCTTGTCCGCCAACGCCCTGCAGACAGAAGAAATCACCACCAGCGGCTGGCTGCTGGACGCCGACGGCCAGCCCCGCGCCAGCAGCCGGCTGAGCCTGAATCCATACCGCATCCGCCACGACGCCCTGGGCCGCCCCAGCCAGGCCATCGACACGGCAGGCCGCAGCACCACCTGGACCTACCAGGGCAGCACCCAGGCTAGGCTCGATGGCCTGGGCAACCGGGGCCAGATCGAGCGCGACAGCGAAGGCCGCATCACGCGGCTGGGCCTGTACCGCGAAGGCCAGGACCTCCCCGAACGTGCGGCCTACTACGGCTGGAATGCGCAAGGGCGCCTGAGCCACCGCCTGCTGCCCGATGGGCGCCTGGACAGCTACACCTACGGCGATGCGGGGGAATTGCTCCAGCACACCGATGGCGACGACACCCGCACGCGCTGGCTGGACAACGGCAGTCTCCATGCCAGCCTGTCGCAAACGCCCGATGGGGCGGTACGGCTGGCATTGCAAGGCTCCTCCGATGTGCCGACAGCACCCCAGGACATCGGACACCAAACCACTGCTTCCCAAGGAGCCCAACCCGCCGAACGCCGCCAGGCCCTGCACGACGACTTCGGCCGCACCGTCTGGCTTCAGCTTGCCGATCATGGCCGCCAAAGCGCACGCTACAACGAAGCCGATCAATTGCTGGTGCACACCCGCGCCGACGGCAGCAGCACCCACTACCAGTACGCCCCCAGCGGGCGTCTGCTGGCCAAGCGCTACGAAGCGGCGCCCGGCGCAGATCGTCGCTCTTCCTCGCAAACCCGGCTGCACTACCAGGGCCGGCTGCTGCAGACCATCGACAGCAACTGGCAGCGCGAGTCCATCGAATACGACGCCCTGGGCCGCCCCGTGGCACGCACCATTGCGCTGGCCACGCCCGACGGCCAGGGCGAGCATACCTACCGCACCGCCACGCGCTATGGCCCGGACGGCCGGGTCCACAGCCGCACCCTGGCCGATGGCCGCGTGCTCGTCACCCGGCGCGGCCCCGCCAGCGACGGCGCCAGCGTGCAAGGGCTGCAACTGCAAAGCGCCTGGGTGGCCGGCCTGCTGCAGGCCAGCGACCACTGGCTGGGCGCCGGCGCCACAGGCTTGCTCGAACGCCTGCTGCCCGCGCAGACGGTGGTCGGCGACATCCAAACGGACGCCTTCAACGGCCTGCAGCACTACACGGCAGGCAACGGCCTGGCCACCTCGCGCCAATACGACATTGCCGGGCGCCTCACGCAGCAGACCACCGGGCAAGGCACATCACAAGGCAGCGCACCCATCCTCAGCCAGCGCTACCGCTACGGCGTGGGCCCGCGCATCCGCGCCATCGAGCAGGAGTGGCCACCAGCGGGCCTGCACAAGACCGACTACCGCTACCAGGGCTTCGGCAGGCTGGTGCAGGACAACGCACCGTCAGCACCAGCGCCCGTGCAGCGCGACAGCCAGGGCCGCACCGTCCAGGACGCATTGCACCGCTACACCTACACCGA
>NZ_JBICLB010000042.1:0-27262 GCF_043104845.1 Delftia sp. WSY_7
GCGGGCGTTTTTGTTTGGCATGGTGCCGAACCGGCAGGACCGGGATCAGGCCGTGGCCCGGGTGTTCGCTTGAGACGAACGGCCTATGCGCCACAGCACGACGAGCGCACACAGCCACTGCAGCGCATACATCACCGTGCCCACGCTGTGCCACAGTTTGAGGTTGTCGCGTGCAACGATGCGCGGCGACACGCCGTACTGGACGACAAATGCCAGCAGCATGCCTGCGATCACAAAGCCCAGGCAGGCCTTGGCCCAGGGCTGCAGGACCGACTCCTTGCTGCGCCGGGACAGGACCAGCAGCACGGCCGCGCAGGCGATGGACACCCAGGTCTGCGCGGCAAACAGCTTGGCAGCCATGAAGCCCGCGACAGCCGGCGTGGGCAAGTGGGCGAACAGCATGGGCACGGCCATGAAGCCGATGGCCGACAGGCTGCCCCACCACAGGGCAGCAGCCAGCAGGGGAACGCGCTCGTACAGGTTGCTCATGGGCTTAGGCCTTCCTCAACGATCGAGGCACAGGCACCGACGCATCAGAGGTAGCGCACCGACACCACTTCATAGCGGCGCTCGCCGCCCGGTGCCTGCACGACAGCGGTATCGCCTTCTTCCTTGCCGATCAGCGCGCGTGCGATGGGGCTGGAGACGTTGATCAGGCCCAGCTTGAGATCGGCCTCGTCCTCGCCGACGATCTGGTACTTGACCGTGTCGCCGCTGTCCTCGTCTTCGAGTTCAACCGTTGCACCGAAGACCACGCGGCCGCCGGCATCCACGGCGGAAGGATCGATGACCTGGGCTGCGGACAGCTTGCTCTCCACCTCGGCAATGCGGCCCTCGATGAAGCCTTGGCGGTCCTTGGCGGCCTCGTACTCTGCGTTTTCGCTCAGGTCGCCCTGGGCACGGGCCTCAGCGATGGCCTGGATGATGGCAGGACGCTCCACGGTCTTCAGACGGTGCAGCTCGTCCTTGAGTTTCTCGGCTCCGCGCTTGGTGATGGGAATGGTGGCCATTGAAAAGTCTCCATGTGCAGCAAACGCCGCGCGTTGCGCGGCTTCTTTGGCACAGGCGGGCCGGCAGTATGGCGGCAGGGCCTGCGCCCCAAAAGCAAACCGCCGCACGTTGCCGCGCGGCGGTTTCATCAAGTCATGTGGTCCATTATGCCGCGTTTGACCACCAGCTTCGGTGGGAAAACCCGGCGGCACTGTCGGACAGTGCCGCCGGCTGCACCTCGTCAGAAACGAGGGACGGCAGCGCGGAAGGATCAGGCCGTTTGCAGCTGGGCGTGCAGCTCCTGGACGGAGTGCACATCCATGTTGCCCATGGACTTCATGCCTTCGACGGCGGCTTCGGCACCGAAGATGGTGGTGAAGGTGGTCACGCGCGCCAGCAGGGCGCTGGTACGGATGGCGCGCGAGTCGGCGATGGCGTTGCGGCGCTCTTCCACCGTGTTGATGACCATGGCGATCTCGCCGTTCTTGATCATGTCCACGATGTGGGGGCGGCCCTCGGTCACCTTGTTGACGAGCTGCACCTCGATACCTGCCTCGGAGATGGCCGCTGCCGTGCCGCGCGTGGCGCACAGCACGAAGCCCATGGCAGCCAGTTCCTTGGCCACGGCCACGGCGCGCGGCTTGTCGGCGTTCTTCACGGTCAGGAAGACCTTGCCCTGGGTGGGCAGTGCCACGCCGGCGCCCAGCTGGCTCTTGACGAAGGCTTCGCCAAAGGTCTTGCCCACGCCCATGACTTCGCCGGTGGACTTCATCTCGGGGCCGAGGATGGTGTCCACGCCCGGGAACTTCACGAACGGGAAGACGGCTTCCTTGACGCTGAAGTACGGCGGCGTGACTTCCTTGGTGATGCCTTGCTGGGCCAGCGTGTCGCCGGCCATGCAGCGCGCAGCCACCTTGGCCAGCTGGATGCCCGTGGCCTTGGAGACGAAGGGCACGGTGCGCGAGGCACGCGGATTGACTTCCAGCACGTAGATCACGTCGCCATCGGCCGTTTCCTTGATGGCGAACTGCACGTTCATCAGGCCGACCACGCTCAGCGCGTTGGCCATGGCAGCCGTCTGGCGCTTGATCTCGGCCACGGTCTCGGGCTTGAGGTAGTAAGGCGGCAGCGAGCAGGCGGAATCGCCCGAATGCACGCCGGCCTGCTCGATGTGCTCCATCACGCCGCCGATGAAGACGGCGCCTTCGCGGTCACGCACGCAGTCCACATCGCACTCGATGGCGTTGGACAGGAAGTGGTCCAGCAGCACGGGCGAGTCATTGCTGACCTTGACGGCTTCGCGCATGTAGCGCTCCAGGTCGCGCTGCTCATGCACGATTTCCATGGCACGGCCACCCAGCACATAGCTGGGACGCACGACCAGGGGGTAGCCCAGGCCGGCCGCCTTTTCCAGCGCTTCGGGCTCGGTACGGGCCGTGGCATTGGGCGGCTGGCGCAGGCCCAGCTCATGCAGCAGCTTCTGGAAGCGCTCGCGGTCTTCGGCCGCGTCGATCATGTCGGGCGTGGTGCCGATGATGGGCACGCCTTCCTTTTCCAGGCCCAGGGCGAGCTTCAGGGGCGTCTGGCCACCGTACTGCACGATGACGCCGACCGGCTTCTCGACAGCCACGACTTCGAGCACGTCTTCCAGCGTCAGCGGCTCGAAGTACAGACGGTCCGAGGTGTCGTAGTCGGTGGACACGGTTTCGGGGTTGCAGTTGACCATGATGGTTTCATAGCCGTCCTCGCGCATGGCGAGCGCGGCATGCACGCAGCAGTAGTCGAACTCGATGCCCTGGCCGATGCGGTTCGGGCCACCGCCCAGCACCATGATCTTTTTCTTGTCCGTCGGCTCGGCTTCGCACTCCTCGTCATAGGTGGAGTACATGTAGGCCGTGTCGGTGGCGAACTCGGCAGCGCAGGTGTCCACGCGCTTGAACACGGGGCGCACGCCCAGTGCCTTGCGCGCCTCGCGCACGGCCTTGTCGGTGCTGTGCAGCAGCTTGGCAAGGCGGCGGTCGGAGAAGCCCTTTTGCTTGAGCGTGCGCAGCGTGGTGGCGTCCAGTGCAGCCAGCGCGGCATCGCCCTTTTCCTCGTAGACCTTGTCCAGTTCGAGTTCGATCTTGACGATCTCTTCGATCTGCACGAGGAACCACTTGTCGATCTTGGTGATGTTGTGCACTTCGTCCAGCGTCCAGCCGGCAGCAAAGGCGTCACCCACATACCAGATGCGGTCCGGACCTGGTTCGCCGAGTTCCTTTTCGAGGATCTCGCGGTCCTGGGTCTTTTCGTTCATGCCGTCCACGCCGACTTCCAGGCCGCGCAGAGCCTTCTGGAAGGATTCCTGGAAGGTGCGGCCAATGGCCATGACCTCGCCCACGGACTTCATCTGCGTGGTCAGGCGGTTGTCGGCAGCCGGGAACTTCTCGAATGCGAAACGCGGGATCTTGGTGACCACGTAGTCGATCGAGGGCTCGAACGACGCAGGCGTCTTGCCGCCCGTGATGTCGTTCTTGAGTTCGTCCAGCGTGTAGCCCACGGCCAGCTTGGCAGCGACCTTGGCGATGGGGAAGCCCGTGGCCTTGGAGGCCAGCGCCGAGGAGCGCGACACGCGCGGGTTCATCTCGATGACGATCATGCGACCGTCCTTCGGATTCACCGAGAACTGCACGTTGGAGCCACCCGTGTCCACACCGATCTCGCGCAGCACCGCCAGCGAGGCGTTGCGCATGATCTGGTATTCCTTGTCGGTCAGCGTCTGCGCGGGCGCCACGGTGATCGAGTCGCCGGTGTGCACGCCCATGGGGTCCAGGTTCTCGATGGAGCAGATGATGATGCAGTTGTCCGCCTTGTCGCGGACGACTTCCATCTCGTACTCCTTCCAGCCGAGCAGCGATTCCTCGATCAGCAGCTCATTGGTCGGCGACGCTTCCAGGCCGCGCTTGCAGATGGTCTCGAACTCTTCGGGGTTGTAGGCAATGCCGCCGCCCGTGCCGCCCAGCGTGAAGCTGGGGCGGATGACGGTGGGAAAGCCCATCTCCTTTTGCACGGCCCAGGCTTCGTCCATCGAATGGGCGATGCCCGAGCGTGCCGAACCCAGGCCGATGCGCGTCATCGCATCCTTGAACTTGAGGCGGTCCTCGGCCTTGTCGATGGCCTCGGGCGTGGCGCCGATCAGCTCGACCTTGTACTTGTGCAGCACGCCGTTGCGCCACAGGTCCAGCGCGCAGTTCAGCGCGGTCTGGCCGCCCATGGTCGGCAGGATGGCGTCGGGACGCTCCTTGGCGATGATCTTCTCGACCGTCTGCCAGGTGATGGGCTCGATGTAGGTGACGTCGGCCGTGGCCGGGTCGGTCATGATCGTGGCAGGGTTGCTGTTGATCAGGATGACCTTGTAGCCCTCTTCGCGCAACGCCTTGCAGGCCTGCACGCCGGAGTAGTCAAACTCGCAGGCCTGGCCGATGACGATGGGACCGGCGCCAATGATCAGAATGCTTTTGAGGTCGGTGCGCTTAGGCATTTTTGTGTTTCTCCATCAGCGCCGTGAAGCGGTCAAACAGGTAGGCGATATCGTGCGGGCCGGGGGAGGCCTCGGGGTGGCCCTGGAAGCAGAACGCAGGCTTGTCCTTGTGCTCAAGGCCTTGCAGCGTGCCGTCGAACAGGCTGATGTGCGTGGCGCGCAGCGTGTCGGGCAGCGATTCCATCTCCACCGCAAACCCGTGGTTCTGGCTGGTGATGCTCACGCGGCCGTTGTCCAGGTCCTTGACGGGGTGGTTGGCGCCGTGGTGGCTGTTGGCCATCTTGAAGGTCTTGGCGCCAGCGGCCAGGGCCATGATCTGATGACCCAGGCAGATGCCGAAGACGGGCTTGCCGGACTCCACCAGTTCCTTGGTCGCGGCAATGGCGTAGTCGCAGGGCTCCGGGTCGCCAGGGCCGTTGGACAGGAAAACGCCGTCGGGGTTGAGTGCCAGCACATCCTTGGCGGGCGTCTTGGCCGGCACCACGGTCAGCTTGCAGCCGCGCTCGGCCAGCATGCGCAGGATGTTGAACTTCACGCCGAAGTCATAGGCCACCACATGGAAACGCGGGGCCTGCTGCTGGCCGTAGCCTTCGCCCAGCTTCCACTCGGTTTCCGTCCATTCGTACTGCTGGGCGGCGCTCACCACCTGGGCCAGATCCAGGCCCTTCATGCTGGGGGCCGCCTTGGCCGCAGCCAGTGCCTCGTCGATGCGCGCCTGGGTCACTTCTTCGCCAGCGGCCAAACCGACGATGGCGCCGTTTTGTGCGCCCTTGTCGCGCAGCAGCCGTGTGAGCTTGCGCGTGTCGATGTTGGCAATCGCCACCGTGCCGCTGCGCGTCAGGTAGTCGGGCAGGGTCTCGGACTTGCGGAAGTTGCTGGCCAGCAGCGGAAGGTTCTTGATGATCAGGCCCGCCGCATGGACCTTGCCAGCCTCGACATCCTCTGCGTTGACGCCGTAGTTGCCGATGTGCGGATACGTGAGCGTCACGATCTGCTGGCAGTAGCTGGGGTCGGTGAGGATTTCCTGGTAGCCGGTGATTGCCGTGTTGAAAACGACTTCACCAACCGTGGTGCCTTGCGCACCGATCGAGTTGCCAACAAAGACCGTGCCGTCTGCGAGCGCCAGGATGGCGGATGGGAATGCTCCCTTGAGAGACAAAAGCACTGGGTTCTCCGGTTCTAATTACGGTTACGCCCAGCGTGCCGCACGGACGGGTCCGTGCGGTTTACAGCTTGTCTGCAGGGGGTGGCGAGGAAGCGTCGCTAGGCGTATTGTGGAATGCTTGAAAGCCGCCCATTATAGGCTGGTCGCGCTTCAGCCTCCTGACAGGAGGCGGGATTACCCTTGACGTGAGCCGGCACTCACGCTGCTTGCGTGCAGGCATATCGCCGCTGCCGCAGCCACGTTCAGAGACTCTTCACCACCCGGCTGGCCGATGCGCACATGCTGCGCCGCCTGCTGCATCAGCGCCTCGCCAACGCCCTGCCCTTCATGGCCCATGGCCCAGGCGCACGGCCAGGGCAGAGCGGCGCTCTGGATCAGTTCACCTTGATGGGAGCTGGTCACGATCAGGGGCAAGCCAAGCGCATTCAGGTCCTCGGGTGATGCCGACTCCACCAGGTGCAGCCCGAAATGCGCGCCCATTCCGGCGCGCAGCACCTTCTGGCTCCACAGCGCAGCCGTGCCCTTCAAGGCCACGATCTGGCCGAAGCCGAAAGCGGCCGCACTGCGAAGAATGGAGCCCACGTTGCCTGCGTCCTGCACACGGTCGAGCACCACGGTGGCCACGCCGGCACGCACGGCCGCCGACGCCTGCCAGTCCATCAGAAAGCCGATGCGGGCCGGAGACTCCAGTCCGCTGACCTCGGCAAACACGGCATCGGACAGCACCACGCACTTGCCTGCGCCCTGCACCCACTCCAGCGGCACCTGAGGCCAGAAGGACTCGGCCACCACGGCCACGGCGGGCTGCATGCCGCGCGCCAGGGCAGCACGGCACAGATGGTCCCCCTCCAGCCAGACACGTCCTTGTTTGCGATAGGCCCCGCTGTCCTGGGCAAGCCTTCGCAAATCCTTGACCAGGGCGTTGTCACGGGACTGGATCGATGTAGCGGCAGGTTGTCGGCTCATGGCAAGGCTTCCGGGCAAAGAGAACAGCGAAGAACAGCGCCACGGGCGCAGAAAGCGAAGGCGCTCAGGCCGACAGCAGCAAGGCCTGCGCGCCCTGCGCCGCAGCGGCCACGCGGGCGGCTGCCAGCGGCTCGGCCCTGCGGGCAATGCTCACGACATGGGCCACGGGCGCGAAGGTTCGTCGGTGCTCCTGGCAGGCGCCATGCAGGCGCAGCGCGGCAAGATGGGCCGCCGTGCCATAGCCCTTGTGGCCATCGAAGCCGTATTCCGGGTATTGCTCATGCAGGCGCTGGCACCACCGATCCCGCGTGACCTTGGCAAGAATGGAGGCCGCCGAGATGGACTGCACCAGGGCGTCGCCCTTGACGATGGCCTCGGCCTGCACATCCAGCACGGGCAACTGGTTGCCATCCACCAGAACCAGTACCGGCTTCAATCGCAGGCCCAGCACCGCGCGGCGCATGGCCAGCAGCGTGGCCTGCAGGATGTTCAGGCGATCGATCTCTTCGACCGAGGCCTCGGCAATGCTGCAGCACAGCGCCTTGGCACGGATCTCGTCATAGAGTGCCTCGCGGCGCGCAGCCGTGAGCTTCTTGGAATCGTTCAGGCCCTCGATGGGATGGAGATCGTCAAGAATGACAGCGGCGGCCACCACGGGGCCGGCCAACGGGCCGCGGCCCGCTTCGTCCACGCCCGCAACCAACCCCGGCGGATGCCAGGGCAGGCACGCCTGTTCAGGCGGCAGTGGGGGCAATGATTTTCTCGATCGCATGGGCGGCCAGTTCGGCAGTATCGCGCCGCAATTCATGGTGCAGCGCTGTGAAGCGCTGTACCAGCGCTTCGACGGTTGAAGGGGAATGCTCGCAGGCCTGCAGCCATTGCAGCACGGCCGCGCTCAGCGCCTGGGGCGTTGCCGCATCCTGGATCAGCTCGGGCACGACGAAATCGCCGCACAGGATGTTGGGCAGGCCCACCCAGGGCTGCAGTTGCTTGCCACGCATCAGACGCCAGCTCCACGGGTGCATGTTGTAGCCGATCACCATGGGCCGCTTGTACAAGGCGGCTTCCAGCGTGGCCGTGCCGCTGGCTATCAGCGTCACGTCACAGGCTGCCAATGCGTCATGGGACTGGCCGCGCACGATGTGCAGCGACGAAGCCATGCCGGCTTGCGCGGCAATGCGCTGCAGCTCGTCGAATTGCGAAGGCACAGCAGGCACTACTATTTTAATAGCTGGCAGCGCCTTCCGAACCAAAGCTGCCGCCTGAAAGAAGCGGGCAGCCAGGTAACGTATTTCAGAGCGCCGACTGCCGGGCAGCACGGCCAGCACCAGACCATCTTCGGGCAGCCCTAACCGGCGGCGTGCAGCGGCGCGGTCGGGCTGCAGCGGAATCACGCTGGCCAGGGGATGGCCCACGTAGGTCGCGTCTATGCCATGGCGGGCCAGCAACTCGGGCTCAAAGGGGAAGATGCACAGGACATGATCGGCCGCGCGGCGGATCTTGTCGACGCGATCGGCACGCCAGGCCCAGATCGAAGGACAGACGAAATGCACGGTCTTGATGCCCGCAGCACGCAGATCGGTTTCCAGCCCCAGGTTGAAGTCCGGCGCGTCGATGCCAACAAAGACGGCCGGCCGCTGCTGGAGCAGTCGCTGACGCAGCTGGCGTCGGATATTCAGAATCTCGGCCAGCCGGCGAAACACTTCCCAGCTGTATCCATGCACGGCCAAGCGCTCGCTGGACCACCAGGCTTCAAAGCCGCGCTGCTGCATCTGCAGCCCGCCGATGCCAAAGGCCGAGGCCTCTGGCCAGCGGGACTGCAGCCCCCCCAGGAGCAAGGACGCCAGCAGGTCGCCAGAGGTTTCTCCGGCGACCATGGCAATCGATGGACTCAGGCGCGCCGATGGCGCCGCGTTCTCTGTCATGCCGTCCTTTCGCGCGCCAGATCAGCGCGCAATGCCCCGGGTCGAAGCCGCCAGGAAATCCAGCATCAGCGATACATCGGCCGCGGCCTCGGGCAGTTCACCCTCCAGCGAAGCAATGGCTTCTCGCGCAGCTTCAAGGGTCAGTCCCTGGCGGTACAGCAGGCGGTGCATCTGCTTGACGGCCTGAATGCGCTGCGGCCCGAAGCCGCGACGGCGCAAGCCTTCGATATTGAAGCCGCGCACGGCCAGCGGATTGCCATCCACCATCATGAAGGGCGGCACATCCTGCGAGATATGGCTGGCAAAGCCGGCCATGGCATGGGCGCCCACCTTGGTGAACTGGTGCACACCCGTCAGGCCGCCCAGGATGACATGGTCGCCCACGTGCACGTGGCCGGCCAGGGTAGCGTTGTTGGCCAGGATGGTGTGGCTGCCGACAACGCAGTCATGGGCCACATGCACATAGGCCATGATCCAGTTGTCGTCGCCGATGGCCGTGACGCCCTGGTCCTGCACGGTACCGGTGTTGAAGGTGCAAAACTCCCGCACCGTGTTGCGGTCACCGATAACCAGCCGGGTAGGCTCGCCTGCGTACTTCTTGTCCTGGGGCTGCGCGCCCAGGGACGCGAACTGGAAAATCCGGTTGTCGCAGCCAATGCGGGTATGGCCTTCGACAACGCAATGCGCGCCGATGGTGGTGCCGGCGCCGATTTCCACATGCGGTCCGATGACGGCATAGGCGCCGACCGACACCGACGAATCCAGCTGCGCAGCGGAATCTATCAGTGCCGTGGGATGGATGCGTTCAATGCCAGCCATGCGCCCGTCAGCCCACGTTGCGCATGGTGCACATCAGCTCGGCTTCGCAGGCCACTTCGTCCTCGACGCGGGCCACGCCCTTGAACTTCCAGATGCCGCCGCGCACACGGTCGATGGTGATCTCCAGCACCAGCTGGTCGCCCGGCTCCACGGGACGCTTGAAGCGCGCCCCGTCGATGCCCACGAAGTAGTAGATGTTGTTCTCATCCGGAACCTGGCCCATCGCATCGAAGGCCAGAAGGCCGGCCGCCTGCGCCAGCGCCTCCAGGATGAGCACGCCAGGCATGACAGGGCGGCCCGGGAAATGGCCCATGAAATAGGGCTCGTTGAACGTGACGTTCTTGATCGCCTTGATGCGTGTATTGCGCTCAAGCTCCGTGACCTTGTCCACCAGCAGGAAGGGGTAGCGGTGGGGCAGTTGCTTGAGAATTGCGTGAATATCCATCATTGCGTTCCGTTATGGCCTTGATCCGCCGATTGCTGCAGTTGCCGCTCCAGGGCCTTGATGCGATCGCGCATGGAGTGCAGCTGCTTCAGCGTCGCAGCATTTTTTTCCCATTTGGCGTTTTCATCCACGGGAAACATGCCCGTGTAAACACCTGATTGTGTCAGCGAACGGGTCACTACCGTCGCTGCCGAAATATGCACCCGGTCAGCCAGCTGCAGATGGCCCAGCACGATGGCCCCGCCTCCCACGGTGCAATGCGCGCCAATGCGCGCGCTGCCGGCCACCCCCACGCAGCCGGCCATGGCCGTATGCCTGCCGACGTGCACGTTGTGACCGATCTGGATCAGGTTGTCGAGCTTGACCCCATCCTCGATCACCGTGTCGTCCAGCGCACCCCGGTCTATGCAGGTATTGGCGCCGATTTCCACATCGTCGCCGATCCGCACGCCGCCGAGCTGCTCGATCTTCACCCATGCGCCGTTCTCGGGCGCGAACCCAAAGCCGTCCGCCCCCAGCACTACGCCGGAATGCAGCAGACAGCGCGCGCCCACATGGCAGTTCTCGCCAATGGTGACGCGCGACTTGAGCACGGTGTGGGCACCGATCGTGGCACCCTCCTCGACCACGCACAGCGGGCCAATGGTGGCCGATGCATCAACGATGGCGCTCTCGTGCACCACGGCGCTCGGATGGATACCGGCCGGCGCCACGGGCCTGCAGTTTCGCTTCCACCACTGCGTGGCCCTGGCGAAATACGCATACGGATCAGGTACCACGATGCAGGCCCCCCGCTGCTGCGCCAGCTCGCGCATGGCGGGCGCCACAATAACGCAGGCCGCCTCGGAGGCGGCCAGTTGCTGGCGGTAGCGGGGGTTGCTCAGAAAACTGAGATCCCCGGCCCCGGCAGAGTCCAGCGGTGCGATGCGGGAGATGGACATCTCCCTTTCGCCACCGACCAACTCGCCACCGAGTGCATCGAGGATCTGGCCCAACAATACGCTCACGGCATGCAGCCCTGGACAGCTGGCTTACTTGCCGCCGCCGTTCAGCGCCTTGATCACCTTGTCAGTGATGTCGTACTTGGGGTTGATGTAGACGGCTTCCTGAAGGATGACGTCGTACTTCTCGGATTCGGCCACTTGCTTGACCACCTTGTTGGCGCGTTCCAGCACCTGGGCCAGTTCTTCGTTCTTGCGGGAGTTCAGGTCTTCCTGGAACTCACGGCGCTTGCGCTGGAACTCGCGGTCCTGATCCACCAGCTGGCGCTGGCGCGAGACGCGCTGGCTTTCGGCCATGGTGGGAGCTTCACGCTCGAACTTCTCCGAAGCGCTCTTGAGCGAGTTGCCCTGGTCAATCAGCTCCTTCTCACGCTTGGAGAATTCCTGCTCCAGCTTGGACTGCGCAGCCTTGGCAGTCGATGCTTCACGGAAGATGCGATCCGTATTCACAAAGCCG
Organism: Delftia sp. WSY_7; assembly: GCF_043104845.1. Classification (NCBI taxonomy): domain Bacteria; kingdom Pseudomonadati; phylum Pseudomonadota; class Betaproteobacteria; order Burkholderiales; family Comamonadaceae; genus Delftia; species Delftia sp. WSY_7. The sequence continues at coordinate 11,289 of NZ_JBICLB010000042.1, forward strand.
GCCTTGAACTCCTGGGCGTGCGCGGAAACGGCCATGGCGCCAAGCAGCACAGCCAGGGAAAAATGGCTAGATAGAGATTTCATTAGAAAGAGGTTCCGATTTGGAATTGCAGTCGCTGGATTTTATCCCCGGTCTGCTTGCGGATGGGTTGAGCAAAGGCCAGGCGCAGGGGACCCAGCGGGGAAATCCAGCTGATGCCCAGGCCCGTGGATGCCCGCAGCTCCCCGAGATCGAAGTTCTCGTTGGCTCCGTAGACATTGCCCACATCGAGGAATGTAAAAAGACGCAAAGTCCTGTCATTGCCGGCACCAGGGAACGGAACCATGAACTCGGCGTTCAATGTCACCTTCTTGGAGCCGCCAAGCGCCAGGTTTTCCTTGGTGTCGCGCGGACCCAGCGAGCCCTGCTCGAAGCCACGCACCGAACCCAGGCCGCCCGAGAAGAAATTCTTGAACAGCGGGAACGGACGGCCATTGAGGCCCTTTCCGTAGCCCAGTTCACCGTTCAGTGCCAGCGTGTACTTCTTGCTCAGAGGGATGTACTGCTGGATCTGGTAGTTGGCTCGCACATAGCGGGCCTCGCCACCCACCGACCACTCGGTGTTCAGGCGCTGGTAGAGACCGGAGTTGGGCGCCAGCGCGCTGTCGCGGCTGTCGCGCGACCAGCCCAGGGTCAGCGGTATGCCGGTGTTGGAGTAGCCGTACTTGTCGGCATAGTCCTTGTACGCCTGGGGCAGGTAGGTGCCGGGCTTGATTTCGGAGCGCTCCACGCCGCCGCCGAAGTAAACGGTGTCGATCTCGCTGAAGGGCACGCCAAAGCGGACGCTGCCGCCCGATGTGACGATCTTGTAGGCCGCATCGTCGTAGTAGGGACGGTCAGTGCGGTAGTACAGGTCGTAAGTGCGCGAGATGCCGGTGTCCGTGAAGTACGGGTCCGTGGTCGACAGCACCATGGTGCGGCGGTACTTGCTGGTGTTCACGTCCACGCCCAGGTAGTTGCCTGAGCCAAACACGTTTTCCTGCTTGATGCCGAAGGACAGCGAAACCTTTTCAGCGCTGGAAAAACCAGCGCCCAGCTGCAGCGAGCCGGTGGGCTTTTCAGCCACCGAGATGACCAGATCCACCTGATCAGGCGAACCCGGCACTTCCTGGGTTTCGACGTTGACTTCGGTGAAGAAGCCCAGACGGTCCACCCGGTCGCGCGACAGGCGAATCTTGTCGCCGTCGTACCAGGAAGCCTCGTACTGGCGGAATTCGCGGCGGATCACTTCGTCGCGCGTGCGGTTGTTGCCACTGAGATTGATGCGTCGCACATAGGCGCGGCGAGAAGGCTCGGCGTGCAGCACCAGGGCCACCCGGTTGGTCGCACGGTCGATGTCCGGCACGGCCTCGACGCGCGCGAAGGCAAAGCCGAAGTTGCCGAAGTGCTCGGTGAAGGCCTTGGTCGTTGCCGTGACCTGATCGGCGTTGTAGGGCTCGCCGGGCTTGATCTTGACCAGGGACTTGAATTCGTCGTCGCGGTCCAGGTAGTTGCCTTCCAGCTTGACGCCGGAGACCACGAAGCGCTCGCCTTCATGGATGTTCAGGGTCAGCGAGATGGTCTGCTTGTCGGGCGAGATCGCCACCTGGGTGGAGTCCACGCGGAATTCCAGGTAGCCACGCTGCAGGTAGTAGGAGCGCAGCGTTTCCAGGTCGGCGTTGAGCTTGTTGCGCGCATAGCGGTCCGACTTGGTGTACCAGCTCATCCAGTTGCCGGTGTCCTGGTCAAAAAGGTCCTTGAGCGTGGATTCGCTGAAGGCCTTGTTCCCGACGATATGGATCTCGTTGATACGGGCGGGATCACCTTCGGTCACCGTGAAGGTCAGGTTGACGCGGTTGCGCTCGATGGGCGTGACCGTCGTGACGACTTCGGCGCCATACAGGCTGCGGTTGATGTACTGGCGCTTGAGCTCCTGCTCCGCGCGGTCGGCAAGTGCCTTGTCGAACGGACGACCCTCGGCCAGGCCCACATCACGCATGGCCTTTTGCAGGGTTTCCTTGTCGAATTCCTTGGTGCCGGCGAAGTTCACTTCGGCGATGGTCGGGCGTTCTTCAACGACGACGACGAGCACGTTGCCGTTGGCTTCCAGGCGGATGTCCTTGAACAGGCCCAGTGCGAACAGCGAGCGGATGGCGGCTGCACCCTTGTCGTCGTCATACTGGTCACCCACGCGCAGGGGGATGGAAGCGAAGACCGTGCCCGGCTCCACGCGCTGAAGACCTTCGATGCGGATGTCCTGTACGCGGAAGGGCTCCAGTGCCCAGGCTGCATTGGCAGCCAAAACCATGGCAGCCAGGGTCGATGCAGCGCGCACGCCCAGGCGATTGATACGTTTAGTCATGAATGGATTTGCCGCCGCTGCGGCTTGCCGAAAACGGCTGAAAAGTTAGCCCCAAAGCCGGTTGATATCGTTGAAAAAGGCGACGGACATCATCATCATCAAAACCGCCACGCCTGCACGCTGCAAGCGTCCGGCCCAGACTTCCGACACGCTTCGGCCAGTCACGCCCTCCCAAAGATAATACATCAGGTGCCCACCATCGAGCACCGGCAGGGGGAGCAAGTTGAGAACCCCCAGGCTGATGCTGATCAGCGCCAGGAACGAGAGATATTGGACCAGGCCCATGCTGGCCGAACGCCCCGCGTAATCGGCAATGGTCAGGGGCCCGCTGATGTTCTTGAGCGAGGCCTCGCCGATCACCATGCGGCCCATCATGCGCAGTGTCAGCGACGACAGCTCCCAGGTGCGCTGCACGCCGGCCCACAGGCCCTCCAGCGGACCGCGCTGCACCAGCGCCATTTCCGGGGCGCTGCCGATGTAGGCGCCGATGCGGGCGATGCTTTCCTTGCCGTCTTCCGATCGGCCCAGGTCGGGCAGCACCGGGATCTGCAACTGCCGCCCCTCACGCTCCACCAGCCAGATCTGCTGCTGGACCTGGCCCGATGCGCCCATCTTGCGGATGAGATTGCGCAGCTGCGTGCCATCGTCCACCGAGGTGCCACCCACGCGCAAAACCAGATCGCCCTGGCGCAGGCCCGCCTTCTCGGCGGCACCACCGGCAATCACCTTGTCCAGCACGGGCTGCGTCCAGGGACCAAGCAAGCCCAGGCGCTCGAAGAAGGCGGCATCGGGCTCGCCCTGAACCTGACCAGCCAGCGCGAGCCGCAGTTCGGACGGGGCGGTGCGGCGGGCCTGGAGCACCTCCATGCGCACGGACTCGTCATCGAGCGCTGCACGGGTCAGCGTCCAGCGCAGATCATTGATGGAGCGGACCTCTTCCCATTCCTGGTCACCCAAAGCCATGCGCAGCACGCGATCGCCGCCTTGAACACCCGCCATCTGCAGCACCGTGCCTGCTGGCGGTGTTGCCAGCCGTGCAACGGGCTCCTGCATGCCGACCCAATTGACGATGGCCAGCAGCGCAATGGCCAGCACGAGATTGGCCACGGGGCCTGCGGCCACGATGGCTGCACGCGCACGCAGCGGCTGGGTGTTGAATGCCAGATGGCGTTGGTCGGCAGGCACCTCGCCCTCACGCTCATCGAGCATGCGCACATAGCCGCCAAGGGGCAGTGCACCGATGACAAATTCCGTGTCCGAACCCTTGCGCTTCCATCGCAGGATGGGGCGGCCGAATCCGACGGAAAAGCGAAGCACCTTCACGCCGCAAGCCACGGCGACGCGGTAGTGGCCCCACTCATGCACGGCAATCAGCAAGCCCAGTGCGACCACGAATGCGACAACGGTCAGCAACAATTGATACTCCTTTGAATCCAATGCGCCTCTGGATTCCGCCGCAGGCCCATCAAGAAAACCCTCCTGACCTGCGAAGCCGGCATCACAGCTGCCACTGCCGCGCCACGGTCTGCGCGATTTCGCGCGCCTGCGCGTCCAGGGCCAGCAGGTCTTCCAGACTGCCCAGTGTAGGCGGCAGCAAGGTCTCGAGCGTGCGCAAATTCACAGCGTGGATACGGTCAAATGCCAGGCGCCGCTCCAGGAAGGCGGCAACGGCGACTTCGTTGGAAGCGTTGAGAACCGCCGTGGTTCCCTCGCTGGCGTGCAGCGCCTGCCAGGAAAGGTGCAGGCCCGGAAAGCGCACGGCATCCGCCTCCTCGAAGGTCAGGGCAGACAGCTTGGCGAAATCCAGGGGCGCCGCACCGCTGGCGATGCGGCGGGGCCAGGCCAGGCCGCAGGCGATGGGCACGCGCATGTCGGGCGTACCCAGTTGCGCGAGCACCGAAGCATCCTTGAACTGCACCATGGAGTGCACGATCTGCTGCGGATGGATGACGACCTTGATCTTGTCAGGCGCCATGTCGAACAGCCAGCGGGCCTCGATCACCTCCAGCGCCTTGTTCATCATGGTGGCCGAGTCCACGGAGATCTTGCGCCCCATGGAGAAATTCGGGTGCGCGCAGGCCTGCTCCGGCGTGATCTCGGACAGGGTGGACGGATCGCGCAGGCGAAAAGGCCCGCCCGAGGCTGTGAGCAGCAGACTGTCCACGCGATCGGGCCAACTGGTGCGGTCTTCGGGCAGGCACTGGAAGATGGCCGAGTGCTCACTGTCAATGGGCAGCAGCGTTGCGCCGTGGCGCTTGACGGTGTCCATGAACAGTGCACCGCCAACCACCAGCGCCTCCTTGTTGGCCAGCAGCAGACGCTTGCCGGCGCGTGCGGCAGCCAGGCAAGGCGCCAGGCCCGCCGCACCGACGATGGCCGCCATGACGGCATCGGCTTCAGGATGCGAGGCGATCTGCTCCAGCGCGTCAGGCGACTGCAGCACTTCGGTGGCCAATCCATTGCTGCGCAGCTGCTCAGCCAGCAGCCTTGCATGCGGCGCGCTGGCCATGACGGCGTAGCGGGGCTTGAATTCGGCACACTGGCGCAGCATCAGGTCCACCTGCGTGGCCGCGCTGAGCGCAAAGACTTCGTAGTGATCGCGGTGGCGCGCCACCACATCCAGCGTATTGGTACCGATGGAGCCTGTGGAGCCCAGGACGGTGATTTTCTGCTTCATGAATGCGCGAAAGAGGAAAGCATCAGGGCCAGCGGCAGGGTCGGCAGCAGGGCATCGACGCGGTCGAGGACGCCGCCATGACCGGGTAGCAGGCCACTGCTGTCCTTGACGCCGACGCTGCGCTTGACCAGGGATTCGACCAGGTCGCCGACCACGCTCATCGCGGCCATGAAAACAACCGCCAGCAGCAGGAACCAGGCCCCGCGCGCCAGCAGCAATGAATAGAAACTGGGCACGGCCACCGCGTAGTGGCGGTCGGCCCAGACCCAGACCAAGGCCAGCACCACAACGCCTGCCATGCCGCCCCATACGCCTTCCCAGCTCTTGCCGGGGCTGATCGTGGGAGCCAGCTTGGATTTGGTGAATTTCAGGCCCAGGGTCCGTCCTGCGAAATACGCGAACACATCGGCCACCCAGACCAGCACCAGCACCGACAGCAGGAAGTTGATGCCCATCATGCGCGCCTGCACCACGGCGACCCAGGCCAGCCACAAGGCAAGCACTCCACCGACCAGGCGCACAGGCGCTGCAATGCGAGGCCAGCCAGCCACGCCGGCACGCAGCAGCGCCCCGCCACCCAGCACCCAGGCAGCACCGGCAACAATCCAGAGCGCTGACAGCGGACGCTCCAGCCAGCCGGCAGCCCAGGCGCCCAGGCACATCGCCGTGCAGATGGCGCCTATGCCGATGGCGCCCGCGGTGCCAAAGCCGTTGAGACGCCCCCATTCCCAGGCACCTGCCGCCATGAGCACGAGCACGACCACGGCGAACGGAATACCCGTGGGATAGAACAGCGCAGGCAACAGGATGGCCAGCAGGATCAGGGCGGTGATGACTCGCTGCTTGAGCATGGCTCCCCCTTGTTCAGGACGTCTGCGGATGGGACGACGTCGGTTGTGATTGTTGTACTTGCGCGGAAGTCTGGCCGAAGCGCCGCTCGCGTGAAGCGAAAGCCGCGATGGCCTCGTCCAGGCAGGCCTCATCGAAATCAGGCCACAAGCTGTCACTGAAGAAAAGCTCGGAATACGCAGCCTGCCACAGCAGGAAGTTGCTGATGCGCATTTCCCCGCCGGTACGGATCAGCAGATCCGGGTCGGGCACATGGGCCAGCGCGAGCGCGCGGTCCAGGCTCTGCGGGGTGATGGGCTCACCCTTCTCTGCCAGCCGGGCAGCTGCCTGTGCAATGTCCCAGCGTCCGCCGTAGTTGAAGCAGACGTTGAGAACCAGGCGATTGTTGTGCGCAGTGACGGTCTCGGCCTGCGCAAGGCCCGCGCACACTTTATCGCCCAGGCCACTGCGGTCACCGATGAAATGCAGGCGCACGCCGTCGCGGCTCAGTTGCTGCACTTCCTTGGCAAGCGCATTGGCCAGCAGGCCCATGAGACCGGAAACCTCCTCTTCGGGGCGGTTCCAGTTCTCGGAAGAGAAAGCGAAGACGGTCAGGACCTGCACGCCGCGCTGGACGCAGGCGCGGGCGCAGCGGCGCAGTGATTCCACGCCCTGCTTGTGGCCGGCCAGTCGCGGCAGAAAGCGGCGATTGGCCCAGCGTCCATTGCCATCCATGATGACGGCAATATGGCGCGGCACCGCGCCGGAGTCTTGTTTGGTCAAAGGTACGGACCCTGAGGCAAATGAGGCAGGACGCCTCAGACCGCCATGATGTCTTGTTCCTTGGCCGCCACCAGCGTATCGATCTCGGCGATGTGCTTGTCGGTCATCTTCTGGACATCGGCTTCGCAACGCTTTTGATCGTCTTCCGAGGCTTCCTTGTCCTTGACCAGCTTCTTGACGGCTTCGTTGGCATCGCGGCGCAGGTTGCGCACGGCGACCTTGGAAGCTTCGCCTTCATTGCGCGCCAGCTTGGTCATTTCCTTGCGGCGCTCCTCGCTCATGGGAGGCATGGGCACGCGGATCAGGTCGCCCAGCGAGGCGGGGTTCAGGCCCAGATCGCTTTCGCGGATGGCCTTCTCCACCTTGGCCGACATGCTCTTTTCCCAGGGCTGGACGCTGATGGTGCGCGCGTCAAGCAGGGTGACGTTGGCCACCTGGGACAGCGGCACCATGGAGCCGTAGTACTCCACATGGATGGAGTCCAGCAGCGATGGATTGGCACGACCGGTGCGCACGCGCGCAAGATTGTTCTTGAGCGCTTCGATGGACTGGCCCATCTTGGACTCGGTGGTCTTCTTGATGTCTGCAATCGTCATGTTCTTGTTCCTTGAAGAGCTGTGTAACGCGGTATCAAAACGCTCAAGCGTACACCAGCGTGCCCTCGTCCTCGCCCATGACCACGCGCTTGAGCGCGCCGGGCTTGACGATGGAGAACACCCGGATCGGCAGCTTCTGATCGCGGCACAGCGCAAAGGCGGTGGCGTCCATGATGCCCAGGTTGCGCGAGATGGCCTCGTCGAAAGCCAGCTTGTGGTAGCGGGTCGCGTCGGGGTTCTTCATCGGGTCGTCGGTGTAGACACCGTCGACCTTGGTGGCCTTGAGCACCACCTCGGCGCCGATTTCAGCGCCACGCAGCGCGGCGGCCGTGTCGGTCGTGAAGAACGGGTTGCCGGTGCCGGCAGCGAACACCACCACCTTGCCCTCCTCGAGGTACTGCAGGGCCTTGGGGCGCACATAGGGCTCCACGACCTGCTCGATGGCAATGGCCGACATCACGCGGGCTGTCAGCCCCTGCTTGTCCATGGCATCGGCCAGGGCCAGGGCATTCATGACCGTGGCCAGCATGCCCATGTAGTCGGCGGTGGCACGGTCCATGCCGACCGAGCCGCCAGCCACGCCGCGAAAGATGTTCCCCCCACCGATCACCACCGCCACCTGGACACCAACCTTGGTGACCTCGGCAATTTCGGAAACCATGCGCTCGATGGTCGCACGGTTGATGCCGAACGAGTCATCCCCCATGAGTGCCTCACCGGACAGCTTGAGCAGGATGCGCTTGTGGGCCGGTGTGGCGTGGGTCATGGTGTTTCTCCGAAGTGGTGGATGATGATGGATGGTGAAGGGAACGGTTCGGTCGCCCGGAAGGATCAGGCGCCGGCCTTGGCGGCAGCCACCTGGGCAGCCACTTCGGCAGCGAAGTCGTCGACCTTCTTTTCAATGCCTTCGCCGACCACGTACAGGGTGAAGCCCTTGACGTTGGTGTTGGCGGCCTTGAGCATCTGGGCCACGGTCTGCTTGCCGTCGGCAGCCTTCACGAAGACCTGGTCGGCCAGCGAGACTTCCTTCAGGTACTTCTGCACCGAGCCTTCGACCATCTTGGCGACGATGTCGGCAGGCTTGCCGGACTCGGCAGCCTTGGCGGCAGCAACGGTACGCTCCTTCTCGATCAGCTCGGCGGGCACGTCGGCGCTGGTCACGGACACGGGCTTCATGGCGGCCACGTGCATGGCGACATCCTTGGCAGCCGTGGCATCGCCGTCGAACTCGACGACCACGCCGATGCGCGAGCCGTGCAGGTAGGAAGCCAGGCTGGAGCCTTCGAAGCGCTTGAAGCGGCGGAAGGACATGTTTTCGCCGATCTTGCCGATCAGGCCCTTGCGCACGTCTTCCAGCGTGGGGCCGAAGCCGTCCTGCTCATAGGCCAGTGCGCTCAGCGCGGCCACGTCGGCGGGGTTTTGCTCGGCGACCAGCTTGGCGGCGGCGTTGGCCATCGCGATGAAGCTGTCGTTCTTGGACACGAAGTCGGTTTCGCTGTTGACTTCGATCATGGCACCCTGGTTGCCATTGATGAAGGCGGCGATCACGCCTTCGGCGGTCACGCGCGAGGCAGCCTTGCCAGCCTTGGTGCCGAGCTTGACGCGCAGCAGCTCTTCCGCCTTGACCAGGTCGCCTTCGGCTTCGGTCAGGGCCTTCTTGCACTCCATCATGGGCGCGTCAGTCTTTGCGCGCAGTTCAGCCACCATGCTTGCGGTAATTGCAGCCATCGTATTTCTCCAATGTCAGTTCGATTCGTTACAGGATTTCGGCTTAAAAAAACGGGGCTACCCTGAGCCCCGCTTTTTATTCGGCGACGAGGTCGCTCAGCCGGACAAGCTCAATCAGGCAGCGGATTCTTCCACTTCCACGAACTCGTCACCGCTCTCGCCGGATGCGGCCTTGACCACGTCGGTCAGTGCAGCAGCGCGGCCTTCCAGGATCGCGTCGGCGATGCCTTGGGCGTACAGTTGCACGGCCTTGGCAGAGTCGTCGTTACCGGGGATGACATAGTCGATGCCTTCGGGATTGTGGTTGGAGTCAACCACGCCGACCAGGGGGATGCCCAGCTTCTTGGCTTCGGCCACGGCAATCTTGTGGAAGCCCACGTCGATCACGAAGATGGCGTCGGGCAGGCTGTTCATGTCCTGAATGCCGCCGATGTCCTTTTCCAGCTTTTCCAGTTCGCGAACGAACATCAGCTGTTCCTTCTTGCTCATGGCTTCCAGACCGGCTTCCTGCTGGGCCTTCATTTCCTTCAGACGCTTGATGGACGTCTTGACGGTCTTGAAGTTGGTCAGCATGCCGCCCAGCCAGCGCTGGTCAACGAAAGGAACGCCAGCGCGCTGGGCTTCGGCAGCCACCAGCTCGCGGGCCTGGCGCTTGGTGCCGACCATCAGGATGGTGCCGCCGTTGGAAGCCAGCTGCTTCACGAACTTCTGGGCGTCCTGGAACATCGGCAGCGACTTTTCCAGGTTGATGATGTGGATCTTGTTGCGGTGGCCGAAGATGAAGGGGGCCATCTTGGGGTTCCAGAAACGGGTCTGGTGACCGAAGTGGACGCCTGCTTCCAGCATATCGCGCATAGTGACGGACATATGAATACCTCAAAGGTTAGGTCTAAAATCCAGCCCGACAATTGCCCCCCGGATACAGGAAGCAACACCTTGAAGGGACTGGTTTGCGATTGACTTTGCAACGGGGGTTGCAAGCATGGGCAGGCATTCATGACGAACACCTCGCACCCCAAAGCCATCACCTGATCTCCGGCAATTCCGAAGAAAATCAGGGTGAACCCCTAGCAAAGCCGCAAGATTCTAGCATACGCCATCCCAAGACTGAGGCTTCGCACCCAACGCGCGCTCACACCCCGCATAGCCACGGCTGCCGCATCGGCCACACACTCCTGTAGTGATAGCTACATCCGCTTGATAATTCAGGCACTTCAGCAGATTCCACCCCAAAATGAACATCGCGATTGTGGGCGCCGGCAGCATTGGCGTTGCGACAGCCCACGCACTGGCCCAGGTCGGGCACGAGGTCACCGTCTACGAGCGCCATGGCACGGTGGCCGAGGAAGCCAGCTTCGGACATGCCGGCTGGCTGGGCCCCAGCCTGCTCCAACCGTGGAGCGTCCCCGGTCTCTCCACCACAGAACGCTCACCCACGCTTCCCGGCCGGCAGGCTTTGCCACGCCTCGGCTCCGGAAACCTCGCAGCCCAGCTGCGCTGGCTATGGCAATGGCGCCAGGCTGGGCGGCGCCTGCGCAAAGCCGGCGAACCCACAGCCACGATGGCGGCACTGGAGACACTCACCCAGCGCAGCCAGCAGTTCCAGCAATCGCTGTGGCGGCAGTGGGAGCTGGACCCGGAATATGTCTCCGGCAGCCTGGTGCTGCTGGGCAGCGAGGCCGACCATGAGCAACTGAAACCTGCACTGGCAGCGCTGGCCGAGGCCGGCACGCGCTGCGAGGCACTGGATGCCGCCCAGACCCGCCTGCGTGAGCCCGCGCTGGGCGAGGAGACCGCACTCGCAGGCTCCTTGTATTTCCCGCAGGCTGGCGCCGCCAACGGCCGCCTGGCCACGCTGATGCAAAGGCAGGCCGCACAGTCCGCAGGAGCACGATTCGAGACGCAACGCCTTGTGCAGCGACTGCAGCCCGGCGGCGCCGAGCGCACCGCTCGCCTGCAGCTGCAAGGCGAAGACACGCCCCGGTCGCACGATGCCATCGTCGTCTGCGCTGGCGCCGAGGCCGCAAACCTGCTCGCGCCGCTGAGCCTGCGCCTGCCCATGATCGCCCTGCGCGGCTATGGCATCAGTGCTCCGCTGCGCGAACAAGGCTACGCGCCCCGCCACGCCATCGTCGACTGGAGCGAGCAGATGACCCTGGTGCGCCTTGGCCAGCGCATGCGGGTCGTGGCCGGCGCTGAACTGGGCAGCCACGGCCCCATGCACGAGGCCACGCTGCAGCGCATGTACCACCGACTCAACATGGTCTTTCCCGGCAGCGCCGTGCTGACCTCGGGCGTTCAGATCTGGCATGGCACACGCATGTGCACAGCCGATGGACTGCCCCTACTGGGCGCCAGCGGTTTGCCCGGCATCTGGCTCAACCTGGGCCATGGCAGCTGTGGTGCCGCCATTGCCCAAGGCTGCGCCAGCATGCTGAGCGACCTGATGGACAACCGCACCAGCTTCCTGGACAGCGCATTGCTGGATCCGCGCCGCTTCGGCTGACCGCTGCGGACACCCCGCCCTGCGGCTGGCGGCTATGCTCAGGCCATGCTGCGCATTCCCACATCCACCGCATTGCCACTGTTCGATACAGTGGCCACACGCACCCTGGAACAGCAGGCCGCGGCCCGACTGCCCGAACACTGCCTCATGCAGCGCGCAGGCATGGGGCTGGCACGCCTGGCACGCGCCATCGCCCCTCACGCCAACCGCATCTGGATCGCCTGCGGCCCTGGGAACAACGGCGGAGACGGCTTGCAGGCAGCCGCCTGGCTTCAACAGCACCTGAACACGATGCCGGCACGATCCTGCAATTGCCGCATCCTGGTCAGCTGCGTGCGCGAACGCGTCCGCATGCCCGCCGACGCGCGTGCCGCATGGGATGCGGCCCACAAGGCCGGCGTGCAATGGATCGCCCACATGCCCCCTGACATGGGGCCTCAGGATCTGTGCATTGATGCCTTGCTCGGCATCGGCCTGCGCCGACCCGACACGGCAAGCCCACCCACCCGAAAAGATGACCGATTGCTGTCGCTGCTGCGCAGCCTGCAGTCCGGCATCAGCCCCGTCCTTTGCGTGGACATCGCATCCGGCCTGGATGCCGACACCGGGCAATACCTGCCTGGATTCGAGCCCATGAACCTCCCGGTCAGCGCACGGCATACGCTGGCTCTGCTGACACTGCATCCCGGCCTGTTCACAGGAAGCGGCCGCGACGCCTGCGGCCAGATATGGTGGGACGATCTGGACACAGGACTGGCAAGCAGCGCGCCACCCTTCGCCATCTCACCGTGCGCACAACTTTTCTCCCCGGAAGCCCGCGCCCCGCGTCCGCATGCCAGCCATAAGGGGAGCTTTGGCGACGTGGCCATTCTGGGCGGAGAGGGGCTGGAATACCGCGGCCTGTCCATGACCGGCGCCGCCTGGCTGGCCGCACTGGCAGCCTTGCACGGCGGGGCGGGACGCGTGATGCTGGCACTGCTCGATGCCTCGCACGGGTCAGGCCAGGCTATCTCCCCCTGGCCCGAAATCATGTTGCGCAGCCCCGAAGCACAAGACTGGCGCGGCGCCACTGTCGTGTGCGGATGTGGCGGCGGCATGGCGGTGCGCGCCTGGCTACCCCAAATTCTGGATCAGGCGCCCAGGCTGGTACTGGACGCAGACGCACTGAACGCGGTTGCCGAAGATGAGTCGCTGGCCCTGCTTCTGAAAGAACGCAGCCGACGCAGCCAGCACACGGTGCTGACACCGCACCCGCTGGAGGCCGCCCGCCTGCTGAAAATGAGCACTGCCCAGGTCCAGGCCCAGCGACTTTCAGCAGCCAGGCAGCTGGCGCTGCAATTCCACTGCACGGCGTTGCTGAAGGGCTCGGGCACCGTGATCGCCGGATCGCAGGGCGACGGCAATGCATCGCCGCCCTGCTGGATCAACCCCACAGGCAACGCCCGGCTGTCCACCGGAGGAACCGGAGATGTTCTCGCCGGGCTGATTGCCGCGCTATGGGCGCAAGGGCTGGACCCCGCGCAGGCCGCAACACTGGCGGCCTGGCGCCACGGCCATGCGGCAGACCAATGGCCTTCGCAAATGCCGTTCAGCGCCAGCGCGCTGGCCCAGCGGCTGGGCCAATAGACGCCCTCAGGGCTTGCGCCGGGGCTTGGATGTCTTGCCTGCCACCTTGGACTTGACGGCCCCCAAGGCCTTCTTACCCAAGGCGCGCAGCGCCTGCACCGGCGATGGCGGCGGCAACTGCGGCAGACCGTGGTCAGCATCGACGGCGACAGACTTGCGCGCTTCAGCCGCCCTGCCCCTGCGGGAGGCGCGTGCCGCAGGTGCGGACGAACCTGGCACCACGGCCGGCTCACTCACGTCGCTTTGACGCACTGGCGCGGCCGGGCGGGACTGGGCACTCGCATATTCAGCCTCCAGCGCGGCCAGGTTCACGCCCTTGACCATGGCCTTCTTGGACGCCTTGCGCCCCTGCTTGCCGGAAGACACCGCGCCGTCGGATTCAGACCGGGCTCCGCCGGCACCGCCGGAGTTACGCTGCGCACGCTTTTCCTTGGCGTCGCGGCGCCCCCATTTTTCGCCCTGATGGGCTTCCGTGCGCGCCGGCGCCCTGCCGGAACGACCCGAAGCCGGCTGCTCTTCGCCGTCGCGCACCAGGCGGAAATCGATGCGCCGGCCATCCAGGTCCACACGGCTGACCTGAACGCGCAGCCGCGTACCTATGCCGTAGCGGATGCCCGAGCGCTCGCCCCGCAGTTCCTGGCGCGCCTCATCAAAGCGGAAGTAGTCCCCCCCCAGCTCGGTGATGTGGACCAGACCCTCCACATACATGGCATCGAGCGTGACGAAGATGCCGAAGGTGGTGACCGCAGAGACCACGCCTGCGAACTCCTCCCCCAGATGCTCACGCATGTACTTGCACTTGAGCCAGGCCTCGACATCTCGGCTGGCCTCATCGGCGCGGCGCTCGTTCGCGCTGCAGTGCAGGCCTGCAGCCTCCCAGGCCTGGACCTCGGCGGCGGGCGCGCGCTTGCGCGGCTTCTGGCCGGGTGCACTGACACGCGAGGCCAGACGCTTGGCCAGCTTGGCTTCGGCCTCTCCAGGCGTGGGCAGCTCGGGCAGGCGATAGTGCGTGCCTTCAAGCTCGGCCTTGATCACGCGGTGCACGAGCAAGTCGGGATAGCGGCGAATCGGACTGGTGAAGTGCGTATAGGCATCGAAGGCCAGCCCGAAGTGGCCCGAATTTTCAGGCGTGTAGAAGGCCTGCATCATCGAGCGCAGCAGCATGGTGTGGATCTGCTGGGCATCAGGCCGGTCCTTGGTGGCATTGGCAATGGCCTGGAATTCGGACGTGGCCGGATTCTCGCCAAGCGCCATACCCACTCCCATGGCCTTGAGGTAGTTGCGCAGGATGTCCTGCTTCTCCAGCGAGGGCTTGTCGTGCACGCGGAACAGGCCAACGCGGCCGCTGTGCTCGATGAAGTCCGCGCTGCAGACGTTGGCGGCCAGCATGGCCTCCTCGATCAGCTTGTGCGCCTCGTTGCGCGTGCGCGGCACGATCTTCTCGATGCGGCCGTTCTCGTCACAGACGATCTGCGTCTCCGTGGTCTCGAAGTCCACGGCGCCGCGTGCTTCGCGCGACTTGAGCAGCGCCTGGTACACCCCATGCAGATTCAGCAAGTCGCCCACGCGATCGGAGCGCTTGGCAGCCTCCGGGCCACGCGTATTGGCCAGGATGGCAGCCACCTCGTTATAGGTGAAGCGCGCATGGCTGTGCATCACCGCGGGGTAGAACTGATAGGCATGGATATCGCCCTTTGCAGTGATCAGCATGTCGCAGACCATGCACAGGCGATCCACATCGGGATTGAGCGAGCACAGGCCATTGCTGAGCTTCTCGGGCAGCATGGGGATCACGCGGCGCGGGAAATAGACGCTGGTGGCACGGTCATAGGCATCGATATCGATGGCACTGCCCGTGGTCACGTAGTGACTCACATCGGCAATCGCCACCAGCAGGCGCCAGCCCTTGCCGCGCCCGACCTTGGCAGGCTCGCAGTAGACGGCGTCGTCGAAGTCGCGCGCATCCTCGCCATCGATGGTGACCAGGGGCACATCGGTCAGATCGATGCGATTCTTGCGATCGGCAGGCCGCACCCTGTCCGGCAGGGCCTTGGCCTGTGCCAGGCAGGCATCGGAAAACACATGGGGCACGCCGTACTTGCGCACCGCAATCTCGATCTCCATGCCGGGATCGTCGACCTCACCGAGCACTTCAATGATGCGCCCCACGGGCTGGCCGAACAGTGCAGGCGCCTCGGTCAACTCCACCACGACCACCTGCCCGATCTTGGCCGAACCCGTCGCGTTGGCAGGGATCAGGATGTCCTGGCCATAGCGCTTGTCTTCGGGAGCGACCAGATACACGCCGCTTTCCTGCAAGAAGCGGCCAATGATGTTGTGCGCAGGCCGCTCGATGATCTCGACCACGCGGCCTTCAGGCCTGCCGCGGCGGTCCTGCCGCACGATGCGAACCTTGACACGGTCCTTGTGCAGCACCGCACGCATTTCATTGGGAGGAAGGAAGATGTCGCCTTCGCCGTCATCACGGATGACGAAGCCATGTCCGTCGCGGTGCCCCTGCACACTGCCCCCGATTTCGTCGTTCGCGTCGGCACTTTTTGCGTGAGGGTTCATTTTCTTGGTATACAATCTAAATCTTTCCTGAGATGCCCAGGTGGCGGAATTGGTAGACGCACTAGTTTCAGGTACTAGCGGGTAACTCCGTGGAGGTTCGAGTCCTCTCCTGGGCACCAAGTTTAACGACAACCTGCAGAGGTTGCGGTGAACTGAGGAACTATCTTCACAAGAAGGTGGCTCCCTGGCTTCATGACTTGGCCGATCACAGTCTCAAGAAAAAATCGAAGACCAGGACTTCGCTGCAAAAAATGCAGTAGAATTTCAGCTTCAGCA
>NZ_JBICLB010000043.1:0-918 GCF_043104845.1 Delftia sp. WSY_7
GCTCTGGACAAGGAGTACAAAGCGCTGGCTGCGGAAATCGGCCGCGTCATCGAGAACACGGAGTTCAACGGCAAGAAACTGCTTAATTCCGACGCTCCGACCAGCTTTGTATTCCAGGTCGGAGCCAACACGGCAGGTGACAACCAGATCACCGTGAACGTTGCAACCAATGCACTGGCTGGATTGAACAATTCGACGGACACTCTTGGCGCAGATGAAACGACCGCCAAAACCGCAATGACTGCGATTGACGCCGCACTGGATACCGTCAGCGGTATGCGTGCCGACTACGGCGCGGCTCAGAACCGTTTCGAAGCCACGATCGCCAACCTGCAAGTGGCTTCGGAAAACACCGCGGCAGCCCGTGGTCGCATCATGGACGCCGACTTCGCTGGTGAAACCTCGAACCTGAGCCGCGCCCAGATCCTGCAACAGGCTGGCACGGCCATGGTGGCCCAGGCCAACCAACTGCCCCAGGGCGTTCTTGCCCTCCTGCGCTGAACCAGGCCTAGCCTGTCCCGGAGGATGGCGGAAGGCAGCGTGCTTGATGCACGCTGCCTTTTTGCTTTCTGTGGCTTGGGTTGCTATCTGAGTCCCGTCTGCACTTGCGGGTTGAGGCAGGTGAGATGAAAAACTTCTTTAAAAAAATATTCAAGTACTGTAAGTCGATGTCGAAATTCCTATCAGCAGATGGATGAAACATCCTGAGCCCCTCCAGCAGCTCTTGCGATTTCTGAATACGAAGCAAGCCGCTGATGGCAGGTTGATTGGGTAGCGAGGGTCGCTGGGCATGGGGTCTAGCGATCGAGATGACCCGGTTTCACACAGATTTCACTGAGGAGCTGCCACCATGGCCATGACCATCAACACCAACATGCAATCGCTCAATGCCCAGCGCAATCTGAGCACCACCCAGGG
>NZ_JBICLB010000044.1:0-146143 GCF_043104845.1 Delftia sp. WSY_7
GCTGGAGTAGCGGCCCACCGACGGCTGCCCGCCGACCGCCGCCCGTTCAGTCGGCCTGGGCCGTGCCCCGGTCCAGCGTGGTCGGTGCCAGCCAGTATTTGAAGGTGCCGGTGGCCGTGGCCACGAGCTTTCCGTCTTCATCGAGCAACTGCGCCGCGCAGCTGCACAGGCTGCGGCTGGAGTGCACCACCCAGCCTTCGGCCAGCAGCGCGCCCTTGCCCGGGCGGTGGAAGCGGCTGCTCATCTCCACCGTCACGGCGGTCTGCGATGGCGCACCGGGCAGCTCGCCGGCGGCGCGCGACATCACGGAGTCCAGCAGCGTCATGAGCACGCCGCCGTGCGCGGCGGGCAGCTGGTTGAGCAGTTCCTCGCGCATGTGGGGCAGGTGCACATGGACCTTGCCGGGCGGCGCGGGCACCTGCGAGGCGCCGATCAGCCGCATGAAGGCATTGCGGTCGGGGGCCGGTGCACTCATGTGGCTCATGCGGCGCGCGCCTCGCGCACCATGTTGCGCGCGATGATGACCTGCTGGATCTGGGTCGTGCCTTCGTACAGGCGGAACAGCCGCACGTCGCGGTAGAAGCGCTCGATGCCGAACTCGGCCAGGTAGCCCGAGCCGCCCAGGATCTGCACGGCGCGGTCGGCCACGCGGCCCACCATCTCGGTGGCGAACATCTTGCAGCACGAGGCCTCGGTGGAGACGTTGCGGCCCTCGTCGCGGCGGCGCGCTGCGTCGATCACCATGCACTCGGCCGCATACAGCTCGGCCTGGCTGTCGGCCAGCATGGCCTGCACCAGCTGGAACTCGCAGATGGGCTGGCCGAACTGCTTGCGCTCCAGCGCATAGTTCAGCGCGTCGCGCAGGATGCGCTGCGCCACGCCCACGCTCACGGCCGCGATGTGGATGCGGCCCTTGTCCAGCACCTTCATGGCGGTCTTGAAGCCCTGGCCTTCCTTCAGGCCGATGAGGTTGGCCGCCGGCACGCGCACGTTGTCGAAGAACACGTCGCAGGTGTGCGCGCCCTTCTGGCCCATCTTCACGTCGTTCTTGCCGAAGCTGATGCCCGGCGACTTCGCATCCACGATGAAGGCCGAGACGCCGCCCGCGCCCTTGTTGGCCGGGTCGGTGCGCGCCATCAGCGTGAACATGCCCGCATGCGGCGCATTGGTGATGAATCGCTTGTTGCCGTTGACCACATAGTGGTCACCGTCCCTGATGGCGGTGGTGCGCAGCGAGGCCGCGTCCGATCCCGCCTCGGGCTCGGTCAGCGCGAACGAGGCCATGATCTCGCCCGTGGCCAGCTTGGGCAGCCAGGCCGCCTGCTGCTCGGGCGTGCCGTCGATGAGGATGCCCTGCGAGCCTATGCCCACGGTCGTGCCGATCACCGAGCGGAAGGCCGGCGCGGTCTGGCACAGCTCGAAGAGCACGCGCACCTCTTCCTCCATGGTCAGTTCCAGCCCGCCGAACTGCTCGGGGATGGTCATGCCGAACAGGCCCAGGTTGCGCATCTCCTGCACGATGGACTCGGGAATCTCGTCGGTCTCGGCCACTTCGTTCTCGGCGGGCACCAGGCGCTCGCGCACAAAGCGGCGCACGCTGTCCAGCAGGGCTTCGAGGGTTTCTTGGTCGCGGATCATTGCGGTGTGCTTCCTGTGCGGTTCAGAGGGTTTCGGCGGTTCCCAGCACCGCCGTGGATTGGCTTGACAGCGTGCCGCCGTTGCCGTGCACCACGGCCGTGCGGTGGCGTCCCAGCTGGCGCTGGCCGGCCTCGCCGCGCAGCTGGCGCACGGCCTCGATCAGCGCAAAGATGCCGTACATGCCCGGGTGCACGCAGGACAGGCCGCCGCCGTTGGTGTTGACGGCCAGCCGCCCGCCGGGCGCGATACCGCCCTTGGACACGAAGGCGCCGCCTTCGCCCTTGGCGCAAAAGCCCAGGTCCTCCAGGAACAGCAGGGTGTTGATGGTGAAGGCGTCGTAGACCTGGGCCATGTCCATGTCGGCAGCGGTGAGCCCGGCCATGGCAAAGGCCTGGGCGCCCGACTGCGCGGCAGCCGTGGTGGTCAGGTCGGGCATGCAGGAGATCTGGCGGTTCCAGATGGCCGTGGCATTGCCCAGCACGTAGACGGGGGGGCGCGGCAGGTCGCGGGCGCGCTCGCCGCGCACCAGCACGATGGCGCCCGCGCCGTCCGTCACCAGGCAGCAGTCGCGCACGCTCAAGGGGCTGGCGATGGGGCGGGCCGAGAGCACGTCCTCGATGGTCAGCGGGTCGCGCATGAAGGCTTCGGGGTTGAGCTGGGCCCAGGCACGCGCGGCCACGGCCACCTCGGCCAGCTGCTCGCGCGTGGTGCCGAACTCGTGCATGTGGCGCGCGGCCGCCAGCGCATAGGCGGTCACGGGCAGCACGGGCTCGTAGGGGAACTCATAGGGCTGCGGGTCCAGGAAACGCCGCGCCGCCTGGCCTTCCTTGCGGCCGAAGGTGGCCGAGCGCTGGGCGCTGCCGTAGCACACCAGCACGGCCTTGCACTGGCCGGCCTCCAGCGCGCGGATGGCGGGCAGCAGGTGGGCGATGAAGCTGCTGCCGCCGATCATCGTGCCGTCCACGTAGGTGGGGTTGATGCCCAGGTGCTCGATCACGGGCATGGTCCACATGCTGGCGTTGACGCTGCAGGTGGCCAGGCCGTCGATGTCCTGCATGGTCAGGCCGGCATCGGCCACGGCCGCATGGGCGGCGCGCACCAGCAGGGTCATGTCGTCCATGCCGGGTGCCTCGCCGCAGCCATAGGTGGCGGCGCCGGCAATGGCCACGCGCCCGCGCAGCGGGCGGTTCACGGCGGCGGCGTCCAGGGTGGATTGGGGGATACGGGCGCTCATGCTGCACCTCCATGGGAAGCCTGTGGAGCCGGTTGCAGCGCGGGCTGGAACAGCACCAGGCCGCGTCCGTCCTTGCTCGCCACATGGGCGCTCACGCGCTGGCCTATGCGCACGTCGGCCGGCGCAATGCCTTCGACGCGGCCCATCATGCGCACGCCTTCGTCCAGGTCGATCAGGGCCACGTTGTAGTCGCCGCCGGCATCGCTCTTGCGTGCGACGGTGGAGGTGGAGTAGACCGTGCCCTGGCCGCTGGCGCGCACCCAGCGCAGCGGGCTGGCACCGCAGTGCGGGCACAGCTCGCGCGGGGTGAAGACATGGCGCGTGCATTGCGGGCACTGCTGTATGCAGAAACGGCCGGCATCGAGTTCGGCCTGGTAGTGGGTCTGTGCGCTCAGGTGCATGGGCGGTGTTTCCATTCTTTGTGTTCTTGGCGCTGCGCCCGGCGGCATGCAGGGCAGCGGCTGTCCGCCAGCATGCCCGCATCGCGGGGCCGCTTCAATTCGCCAATCTGGAAGGGTGGCTTCACCAGCGCCGGCGTCCGGCTGTCAACCCAGGGTTGCTGCCTAGGCGGGCCGGCAGGCACGGCTGCTATGGTGTTTATGCATTCCCGGCCTTTTCTTCATACCCGCCCTGCGCCGCCTGCCGGCGCACCGAGGGCGCGCCGCCGCTTTGTCACGGCGTGGCGCCACAGGAAGGCCGGCAATGGCGTGCCGCACCCCGGCCCGTTCTCCGCTGTCGATCCCCACCCACCCAGGAGGTTTTTGCACATGACGGATACGCTGATCAAGGTGGACCTGAACCGCCCGCCCACCGACAACGAAAGGGTCCACAACCGCTGGCACCCGGACATTCCCATGGCCTGCTGGGTCCAGCCCGGCGACGACTTCATCCTGGAGACCTACGACTGGACCGGCGGCTTCATCAAGAACAACGACAGCGCCGACGATGTGCGCGATATCGACCTGACCACGGTGCACTACCTGTCCGGCCCCGTGGGCGTGAAGGGCGCCCAGCCCGGCGACCTGCTGGTGGTGGACCTGCTGGACATCGGCGCCAAGCCCGACAGCCTCTGGGGCTTCAACGGCTTTTTCTCCAAGAACAATGGCGGCGGCTTCCTGACCGACCATTTCCCCTCGGCCCAGAAATCGATCTGGGACTTCAAGGGCATGTTCACCAGCTCGCGCCACATACCAGGCGTGAACTTCCCCGGCCTCATCCATCCCGGCCTCATCGGCTGCCTGCCTGACCGGCCCATGCTGGAGATGTGGAACGAGCGCGAGCGCGCCCTGGTCGCCACCGATCCCGAGCGCGTGCCCGGCCTGGCCAACCCGCCGTCGGCCGGCACGGCCCACATGGGCCAGATGCGCGGCGAGGCCCGCGACAAGGCCGCCGCCGAAGGCGCACGCACCGTGCCGCCGCGCGAGCATGGCGGCAACTGCGACATCAAGGACCTCTCGCGCGGCGCCAAGGTGTTCTTCCCCGTCTATGTGGACGGCGCCGGCCTGAGCGTGGGCGACCTGCACTTCAGCCAGGGCGATGGCGAGATCACCTTCTGCGGCGCCATCGAGATGGCCGGCTGGGTGCACATGAAGGTCGGACTCATCAAGGGCGGCATGGCCAAGTACGGCATCAAGAACCCCATCTTCAAGCCCAGCCCCGTCACGCCGCGCTATGACGACTACCTGATCTTCGAGGGCATCTCGGTGGACGAGAGCGGCAGGCAGCACTACCTGGATGTCAACGTGGCCTACCGCCAGGCCTGCCTGAACGCCATCGAATACCTGAAGAAGTTCGGCTACAGCGGCGCCCAGGCGTATTCCATCCTGGGCACGGCGCCCGTGCAGGGCCATATCAGCGGCGTGGTGGACGTGCCCAACTCCTGCGCCACGCTGTGGCTGCCCACGGGCATCTTCGACTTCGACATCAACCCCAACGCCGCAGGGCCGGTCGTCCAGTTCGACGGCAGCGTGGACATGCCCCTGTCCCCCGACCTGCGCTGACGCCAAGGAGCCCGCCCATGCCCACCTACGACTATGACTGCGTGCAATGCGGCGGCTTCGAGGCCCTGCGGCCGCTGCGCCTGCGCGACGAGCCTGCGGCCTGCCCCGGCTGCGGCACGGCGGCTGCGCGCGTGCTGGCCGCCGCGCCCCGGCTGGCGCTGATGGCCGACGGCACGCGCCGCGCCATGGACACCAACGAGCGCGCGCGCCACGAGCCCGCCAGCTCGCGCGACTATGACTATGCGCGGCTCAGGCACCCGGCAGGCTGCGGCTGCTGCGGATCGGGCCGGC
Organism: Delftia sp. WSY_7; assembly: GCF_043104845.1. NCBI lineage: Bacteria > Pseudomonadati > Pseudomonadota > Betaproteobacteria > Burkholderiales > Comamonadaceae > Delftia > Delftia sp. WSY_7. The sequence goes on from NZ_JBICLB010000044.1 coordinate 5,164, forward strand.
GCAGCGCCACGGTGACGGCGCCCAACGGCGCGAAGTCCGCGCCCTCGCGGCGGCCCTGGATGATCAGCCACTAGGCTGCATCGGGGTGGACCGATTCCCAGGGTTTCCACCGCTTGGGAGCCCTGGAAGCGCGCCTTCCACATTCGCGAAACACGGCGCAGGGCGGCTTGCCCAGAATGGGCCGCGCGGCAAGCCGCCGCCCGTTGCCCGGAGTTTCGCCATGCCCCCGTCTTCCTTCCTGCCTTCTGCCACTTCCTCCTTCTCTTCGCGCCGCCGCCGCCTGCTGTCCGCCGGTGGCGCGCTGGCGGCCGGCAGCCTCTTGCCTGCAGTCCGGCCGGCGTTTGCGGCCGATGCCTGGCCCACGCGGCCCGTGCGCTTCATCGTGCCCTTTCCGCCCGGCGGCCCGGTGGACACCACGGCACGCGCCTTCACCCAGAAGCTGGGCGAGATCTGGCCGCAGCCCTGCATCGTGGACAACCGCGCGGGCGCCGGCGGCATGGTGGGCGCGGCCCTCGCAGCCAAGGAGCCTGCCGACGGCTACACGCTGTTCGTGGGCTCCATCCACCATGCGGTCAACCCGGCGCTGCAGCCGAAGATGACCTACGACATAGAGCGCGACTTCGCGCCCGTGAGCTTTGCGGCCATGTTCCCGGTCTTCCTGGTGGCCCATCCCTCGGTGCCCGCCCGCAACGTGCGCGAGCTGATCGCGCTGGCCAAGTCCGGCAACGGGCTGAGCTTCGGCTCCTCGGGCAATGGCGGCGGCACGCACCTGGCCGGCGAGCTGTTCAACATGCATGCGGGCATCAAGCTGCAGCACATTCCCTACAAGGGCAGCGCGCCGGCCATGAACGACCTGCTGGGCGGCCAGGTGCAGCTGATGTTTGCCGATGCGCCCAGTGCGCTGCAGCACATCAAGTCGGGCCGCATCAAGGTGCTGGGCGTGGCCAGCCGCCAGCGCTCGGCCATGCTGCCCGAGGTGCCCACCATCGCCGAGTCGGGCCTGCCCGAGTACGAGGCCTATTCCTGGGCCGCGCTGTTCGCGCCGGCCCGCACGCCGCCCGCCGTGCTGGCGCGCATCAATGCCGACTTCAACACCGCGCTGCGCGATGCCGCCGTGCGCGAGCGCCTGCTGACGGCCGGCGCCGAGGCCGACCCCGGCACCCAGCAGCAGATGCGCGAGCGCCTGAGCAGCGAGCTGCGCAAATGGGCCCAGGTGGTCAAGGTGGCCGGCATCCAGGCGGACTGAGCACGGCGGCGTGCCCGTACCCGGGACAAACCCGGCTTCGCAGCGCTGCAACCCGGTCTTTCGCAATCGCGCATAGGCGGTCCGGGCCTGCCTGCTTAGGCTTGCCTCCGGTATCCAGAAAAACAACCCCGAGACAAGGAGACGGATATGCGGAAAGGCTTGATGCGAGGCGGCTTGACCAAGGCGCGCGCTGCCGGCTGCGCGCTGGGCGCCGGCCTGCTGTGGACGGCGGCGGCGCAGGCGCAGCAGATATCGGACGACGTGGTGCGCATCGGCGTGCTCAGCGACATGTCGGGCCTGTACGCGGACACGGCGGGGCGCGGCTCCGTCGAGGCCGCGAAGATGGCCGTGGCCGACTTCGGCGGCCAGGTGCTGGGCAGGAAGATCGAGGTGGTCTGGGCCGACCACCAGAACAAGGCCGACGTGGGCGCCACCCATGCGCGCACCTGGTTCGACCGCGACGGCGTGGACCTGATCGTGGACATCAACAACACGGCCGTCGCCATCGCCGTCAACAACCTGGCGCGCGAGCGCGGCAAGATGGTGATCAACACCGGCGGCGCCTCGGACATCCTCACCAACGAGCACTGCGCACCCACGGCCATCCACTACACCTACGACAGCTATGCGCTGGCCAACGGCGCGGTGCGCGGCATCCTGGCCCAGGGCAAGAAGGAATGGTTCATCCTGGGCGTGGACTACGCCTTCGGCAAGGCCATGACGGCCAACGTGACCGACTTCCTGAAGGACGGCGGCGGCAAGCTGGTGGGCACCACCTTCCATCCGCTCAATGCCAGCGATTTCTCGTCCTTCCTGCTGCAGGCCCAGGCCTCCAAGGCCTCGGTGATCAACCTGGCCAATGCCACCAGCGACACGGTCAACGCCATCAAGGCCGCGCACGAGTTCGGCATCGCGCCCAGGCAGACCCTGGTGCCCAGCCTGCTGTTCATCAACGACGTGCATGCGCTGGGCCTGCGCTACGGCCAGGGCATGGTGCTGACCACGGGCTTTTACTGGGACCGCACCGAAGCCACGCGTGGCTGGTCGCGGCGCTTCTTCGAGAAGATGAAGAAGATGCCCTCCATGATCCATGCGGGCGCCTACTCGGCCGTCACCAACTACCTCAAGGCCGTGCAGGCCACCAGGGGCGACGACGGCAACGCGGTGGCGCGCCAGCTCAAGCAGATGCCCATCGAGGACTTCTTCGCCCAGAACGGCAAGGTGCGCGAGGACGGCCGCATGGTGCACGACATGTACCTGGTGCAGATCAAGAAGCCCGAGGAATCCAGATACCCCTGGGACTACTACAAGGTGCTCTCCACCATCCCCGGTGACGAGGCCTTCCGCCCGCTGTCCAGGAGCAGCTGCAAGCTGGTGAAGACATCATGAAGACACGCGCCGCCGTACTCACGAGAACGGGCGCAGCCGCGCCCTATGCCGACAGCCGCCCGCTGGAGATCTGGGAGGTGGACCTGGCGCCGCCCGGCCCCGGCGAGGTGCTGGTCAAGGTGGCCGCCGCAGGCGTGTGCCACTCCGACCTGTCCATCATCAACGGCGACCGTCCGCGCGACACGCCCATCGTGCTCGGCCATGAGGCCGCAGGCGTGATCCAGGCGCTCGGCGAGGGCGTGACCGACCTGGAGGTGGGCGACCACGTGGTCATGCTCTTCGTGCCCGGCTGCGGCAACTGCCAGCCCTGCGCCGAGGGCCGGCCGGTGCTCTGCGAGCCCGCGGGCCAGGCCGGCGTGGCGGGCACCCTGCTGTCGGGCGCCAGGCGGCTGTCGCGCAATGGCCAGCCCATCTCGCACTTCGTCGGCGTCTCGGCCTTTGCCGAGCATGCCGTGCTCTCGCGCCGCGGCGTGCACCGCATCGACAAGTCGGTGCCGCTGGAGCTGGCTGCGCTGTTCGGCTGCGCCGTGATGACCGGCGTGGGCGCGGTGGCCAATACCGCCAGGGTGAGCCCCGGCCAGAGCGTGGCCGTGGTGGGGCTGGGCGGCGTGGGCCTGTCCTCGGTGATGGGCGCGGCGGCGGCGGGCGCGGCCCGCGTGGTGGCCGTGGACCTCAATGCCGACAAGCTGGCCATGGCGCGCGATTTCGGCGCCACCGACACCGTCAATGCCGGCGACGAGGATGCCGTCAAGCAGGTGCGGGCGCTGACGGGCGGCGGCGTGGACCATGCCTTCGAGATGGTGGGCTCGGCCAAGGCACTGGAGATGGCCTACCGCATCACGCGGCGCGGGGGCCAGACCGTGACGGCGGGCCTGCCTTCCAGCGCCCAGGCCATCAGCCTGCCGGTCTGGCACCTGGTGGCCGAGGGGCGCACGCTCAAGGGCTGCTACATGGGCAGCTGCGTGCCGCGCCGCGACATCGACCGCTATCTCGCCCTGCATGCGGCCGGCAGGCTGCCGGTGGACCGCCTGGTCACCGGCCACCTGACGCTGGACCAGATCAACGAGGGCTTCGACCGCCTGGCGCGGGGCGAGGCCATACGCCAGATCATCCGCATGGAGGCCTGATAGGAAGTCAGGCTGATCAGCGAGGACCGGGGCTGCTGCTGCTGTGTCCAAGCCAAGCACGGCGGTCAGGTGCCGTCGGGCAGCAGCTGGTTTTCCCAGCCGGTCAGCCGCTCGATGGCCCGGGCCACCTGCAGGATGCGGGCCTCGTCGAAGTAGCGTCCCACCACCTGCACGGCCAGCGGCAGGCCTTGCGGCGACAGGCCCACCGGCACGCTGATGGCCGGGTGCCCGGTCACGTTGAAGGCATGGGTCTGCACCGGCCAGTGGCGGAAATGCGGCATGGGGTCGAAGCGCGGCGCCGTATCCAGGGTGATGGCGGTCAGCAGCACGTCGCAGCGGTCCAGGGCCGCGTCCACGCGGGCCGCCAGCATGCGGCGCACGCGCAGGGCGTTCAGGTAGTCCTCCGAGGACACGGTGGCGCCCAGCAGCAGCCGCGCCGCCGTGAGCTCGCCATAGTCCAGCGGGCGCGAGCGCAGGTCCTGCGCATGGATGGTGAACATCTCGGCACTGAGGATGACGCGGCCGGCCGCCAGGAACTGCTGGCTGTGGGGCAGGCTCACGTGGATGGGACGGGCGCCGGCCTCGGCCAGCAGCGCGGCCGTGCGGTCGAAGGCCGAAAGGAACGTGGGCGACGCCTGGGGCGACGACTGGAAGTGGTCCTGCGGCACGCCGATGGTCAGGCCCTTCACGCCCTGCTCAAGCCCCGTGCTGTAGTCGTCCACGGGTTCGGTGGAGCTGGCCGGGTCCAGCGGGTCGTGCCCGGCCAGCACCTGCAGCGCGATGGCCGCATCCTCCACGCTGCGCGACAGCGGGCCGCAGTGGTCCAGCGTCCAGGCCAGGGGGAACACGCCGTGCTTGGAGACGCGGCCGTAGGTGGGTTTCAGCCCCACGGCGCCGCACCAGGCGGCCGGTATGAGGATGGAGCCGCCCGTGCAGGTGCCCAGGGCCAGCCGCGTGAAGCCTGCCGCAATGGCGGCGCCCGAGCCCGACGACGATCCGCCCGGGATATGGGCCAGGTCCCAGGGGTTGCGGGCTGCGGGAAACGGCAGGTCGGGGCTGGGCGCGCCGATGGCGAACTCGTGCGTGGCCAGCTTGCCCAGGATGACGGCGCCCGCATCGCGCAGGCGCCGCACCGGCGTGGAATCGTCTTCGGGCACATAGTCCAGGCTCAGCCAGGACTGGCAGGTGGTCGGCAGGCCGGCCACGTCGTAGACGTCCTTGATGGCCACGGCAATGCCGTGGAGCAACGGCAGATCGGCGCTTTCTCCGCGCGCCATGTCTGCGTTGCGCGCAGCCTCCATGGCACCGCTGGCATCGAGATTGGTGAAGGCATGGATGTCGATGTCCATGGCGCGGATGCGTCCCAGCGCCGCCCGGGTCAGCATCTCCGAAGTGGTCTTGCCGGCGCGCAGCGCGCTGGCCATCTGTCGTATCGAAAGTTCAGGACTGCCGCTCATGCTTGCTCTGACGGGAGATGGTGGTGTGGATCTGCGAGGGTCCCGCCTCATGCGCCAGTTCGTTGACGAGGCCGCGGTGCTCCATCAGCAACTGGTGCTCCGCCAGGATGGGTCCCAGCCGCTCGAAGGGGATGTCGATGCCGTGCTTTTTCAGCGCATTGAGCAATTCGTGCAGCGCATTGACATCGGGCCCTGCCAGTTTCTGCGGCGAAGGGGGTATTTCAGATTTTCGCGATGCCGGCATCACTGACCACCTTTCTCCATTTTCTGGCGTCGTCGGATACGAATGCCTTGGTGCTGTCCACGGATTTCCAAAGGGGAATGCTGCCAAGCTCCATGAATTTCTTCTGCACCTTTTCGTCGGTCAGGATATTTTTCATCTGTGCATTGATGGCGTTCACTATCGCGGCCGGCGTGCCCTTGGGTGCCATGAGCACATTCCATGAGGTCTCGTTGAAATTGCCGAGCCGGGCCGGGCTTTGCTCGCTGAGCGTCTGCCAGTCGGGCATGAGGGGCGAGCGCTCGCGCGTGGCCACGCCCACGCGATTGACCTTGCCCTGGTGCACATACTGCTTGGCCGTGATCAGCAGGTCGAAGGCGATATCGACCTGGCCGCTCACCAGGTCGCTCATCATGGGCGCGGCGCCCTGGTAGGGGATGTGCAGCATGCGTATGTCGGCGGCCAGGCTCAGGGCCTCGGCCGCCATGTGGCCCGCGCTGCCGTAGCCCGGCGTGGCATAGGTCAGCTTGCCGGGGCTGCGCCGCGCCAGCTCGATCAGGTCCTGCACCGACGCCAGCTTCAGGCCCGGGCGTGTGATGAGCACCAGAGGACCGTCGTTGATGGTGGAGATGGCTTCGAGGTCGTTGACCACGTCATAGCCGGCCTGCGTGTACAGCGCGCCCGAGATGGTCTGGGCCGTGGAGCAGATCAGCAGCGTATATCCATCGGGACGGGCCTTGGAGACCTGGCGCGCACCGATGTTGCCCGAGGCGCCAGGGCGGTTTTCCACCACCACGTTGACGCGCAGGCGTTGTGCAAGCTCCTTGGCGATGATGCGCCCCACGATATCGGTGCCACCGCCTGCCGGGAAAGGTACAACCAGCGTGATCTGCCGGTCTGGCCAGGCCGCATGAACCAAGCTGGCAGCGATCAGGAAAATACCTCCGAAAATCAGATTGAGGATTTTTTTCATTCGCTTGATTCAAATGGTTGCGGAAATGGGGCTTGTCTTTTTGCAGACGTGAGCAGGCACATGGGATGTGCACCACTGCGGCTGCCTGCAGCCCGGGCATGGCAAGCGTTCAGTTAATGAATCTTTTTAAACTATCGAGATATTAAGTTCCATAGTTTTACATCATGAAAGAAGGGGTGCAAGGCCTGCGCCACGCTTGGCGTAGGGGTGTTGCATCGATGCCGCAGATAAGGGTTTCCGACGGCGATGGCCTTGGCGCGCGTCGGGATTCAGGGCAGGGAGGGTGAAAGGTTGCACCGGCAGTGGCACCGGCGCAACGATTCAGCGGGCGTGTTGGCTCAAGCGCGCAGCGCCTGTTCCTGCAGCAGGCGCTTGAGCACCTTGCCGTTGGGGCTGGTGGGCAGCTCGGCCAGGGGCACGATGCGGGCGGGCAGCTTGTAGGGCGCCAGCCGTTCTCGCAGGTGGGCACGCGCGGCAGCGTTGTCCAGCGTGGCGCCGGGCTGCAGCTCGACGAAGGCGATGACCTCCTCGTTGCCATCGTTTTCGGGGCGGCCGACCACGGCGCTGCGCTGCACGCCGGGCAGCTCGTTGAGCGCCAGTTCCACCTCGGCCGGATACACATTGAAGCCCGAGCGGATGATCATTTCCTTGAGCCGCCCCACCACGAAGAGCGCGCCGTCGTCATGCAGCTCGCCCAGGTCGCCGCTGGCGTACCAGCCGCCCTCGCGCATCACGGCGGCCGTGGCCTGGTCATCGCGGAAGTAGCCGTGCATCAGGCCGCGCCCGCGTATCCACAGCTCGCCGCGCTCGCCCACCGGCAGGGGCCGGCCCGTGGCCGGGTCCACGGCGCGCACCTCGGCGCCTTCCACCACGTAGCCGGCGCTGGTGTCGGGCCGCTGCTCGCCCTGTCGCGTGAGGTGGACCGACCCTGCGTATTCCGACAGGCCGTAGCCATGGTGCAGCGCCTGGCCGAAGGCGGCCTCCACGCGTTTCTTGAGCGTCAGGTCCAGCGGGCCTGCGCCTGTGTAGACATAGCGCAGCGCAGGCGCCTGCGGGTGTGCAATGCCCTGCTCCTGCAGATGGGCCAGCAGGCGCGCGTACAGCGCAGGCGGCCCCTGCAGTTGCGAGATGCCGTGGCGCGCCAGCGCATCCAGCAGGTCGGCCGGGTCGAACTGCGGGCGCATCACCATCTGCGCGCCCGCATGCAGCGAGGCCAGCAGCACCGTGCCCAGCCCGAAGATGTGGGTCATGGGCACGAAGGCGTAGCTGCGGTCCCCGGGGCCCAGCCCGCGCGATGCGGCCGAGACGCGCGCGAACAGCGTCAGCGCCTCATGCCCCACCATCACGCCCTTGGGCGTGCCCGTGGTGCCCGAGGTGAAGATCAGCGCCGCCACCTCGTCCTGCAGCGCGCCGGATTCGGCCACCGCCTCAGCGCGCACGGGGCTGTGCTGCATGCCGGCCAGGGCCGAGTCGCCTGCGCCAAAGCGCCGCGCGTGGCCGCTGGCGCTGTCCGATGCGGCCGAGGTGAAATACACCACGCGCGCATCGGCCTTGGCCGCAAAGGCATCGATCTCGCCGGGCGCCATGCGTGCGTTCACGCCACAGGACCAGGCGCCCACGCGGCTGCAGGCCAGGATCAGCGCCGCATGCTCGGGGCAGTTCTCGGCCACGACCAGCACGCGGTCGCCGGGCCGCACCTGCAGCGCGCGCAGCTCGGCCTCGGCCGTGTCCGCCAGCGCGCCCAGGTCGGCAAAGCTCAGGCTGCTGCCGTCGGGCAGGTGGATGAAGGGACGCTGCGGCGCTTCGGCCAGCCAGCGGTCCAGCAGATGGTGTATTCGTTGATTCATGCTCCGCGTATCCCTCAGTCCACCACAATGCCTTGCGTGACGGTGGCCCACATGGCGCGCTCCTTGGCACCGCGCTCGGCCAGTTTCTGGGGTGCGCCGGTCCACTCTTCGTAGCCCAGTTCCTTGAGGCGCTTGCGCAGCTCCGGCTGGGCCAGGGCGGCGTTGATGGACTTGTTCAGGCGGGCCACGAGTTCAGGCGACATGCCCTTGGGCCCATAGACGCCATACCAGCCGCCCACGTCGAAGCCCTTGAGGCCTTCGATGCCGGACTCGGCAAAGGTGGGCACATCGGGCAGGGACGCATTGCGCTGCGGCGAGGTGACGGCGATGGCCCGCACCTTGCCGCCCTGGATGTAGCTGCTGGCGGTGCTGATGATGTCCAGCATCATGCTCAGCTGGCCGCCGATCACGTCGGTCATGGCCGGTGCGTTGCCCTTGTAGGGGATGTGGTTCATCTCGATGCCGCTGCGCCGCGCGAACAGCAGCGCGCCCAGGTGGTTGGAGCCGCCCACGCCGGCCGAGCCGTAGTTGAGCTTTTGCGGATGGGCCTTGGCATAGGCCACGAGCTCGGCCGTGGTCTTGTAGGGCTCGTTGTTGTTGACCACCAGCACGTTGTAGTAGCTGAGCACGGGCGCCACGGGCGTGAGGTCACGGGCCGGGTCGAAGGACATCTTGCTCATCACGTTGGGGCTGATGGTGATGGTAGGGCTGGCCGCGAACCACAGCGTGAGGCCGTCGGGCCTGGCGCGCACGACCTCGCTGCCGGCCATGGTGGCGTTGGCGCCGGGCTTGTTCTCCACCACCACCGAGGCACCCAGCTCCTTGGTCAGCGCCACGCTGAGCAGGCGGGCGCCCTGGTCCACGGGGCCACCGGCCGAGTAGCCCACGATGAGGCGCACGGGCTGCGCGTCCTGCGCGGCGGCGGGGAGGGTGGCCAGGGCGGTCACCAGGGACGCCAGAAGCGGGGCATGGGCCAGGGTGGCCAGGGCCTTGCGGCGGTGTTGGGCGGGCATGTGCATGTCTCCTGCAAAAAATGAATGAAGCACTGCCGTGGCCTGCACGGCGGCGCGCCCGGTCTGCGCCGGACATGCAGGCAATGGTGCGCACGCCGGCGCTTCTTGGGAATCTGCTTTTGCCTAAGCCGGGGTTTGCCGGCTGTTAGGGCAATCCTAGGAAGAGCGGTGCGTGCAGCCCCCTCCGCCGCCTTCTTCACCGCCTTCTTCACCACCCTCTTCAGCCCCCGCCTGCCAGCTGGGTGCGGCGGTGACGATGGCCTCGCGCAGGAACTGCTGGAAGGCGCGCGCGGCCATGGTGGGCTGGCGGTCGGGCATGCGCACCAGGTACATGGCATTGCCCAGGCCGGAGAACACCACCTGGTCCAGCACGGCCACCAGCGTGCCGCCGGCCAGCGCGGCCGAGGTCACGTAGTCCGGCAGCAGGGCCAGGCCCAGGCCGTCCAGCACGGCGTCGTACAGCAGGCGGTAGTCGCCCGATTGCAGCGAGGGCAGCACATCGAGGGCAGCGGCCACGCCATCGTCGCCGCTGCCGGTCAGCCAGGCCAGCCTGCCGCCCATGGCCAGCGGCAGGATGAGGCGGGCCTGCAGCAGGTCGGCAGGCGCGCGCAGGGGCCGGCCCAGCGACTGCTCCAGCGCCTGCAGGCAGGCGGGCGTGGCCACGAAGTTCCAGCGCACATCGCACAGCCGCGTGGCCACCAGATCGTCCAGCGGCGCGGAGGTGATCTGCACCGCCAGATCGACCTTGGAGGCCACGAGGTCGACCATCTGGTCGTTGATCAGCAGGCGCAGGCGGATGTCGGGATGCTCGCGGCAAAAGCCCAGGATCAGCGGCTTGAGATAGAAATGCCCGAAGCCGGTGGGCACGCGCACGCCCACCTCGCCGCTCACGGTGGAGCGCAACTGGTGGATGGCATCGCGGGCGCGCTGCAGCTCCTCCATCATGGCCAGGCAGCGCCGGTACAGCAGCTGGCCAGCCTGGGTGAGCTCCACATTGCGCGTGGTGCGGCGCAGCAGCTGCGCGCCCATCTCGGTCTCCAGCGCACGCAGCCGGCGCGAGACGTTGGAGCGCGTCATGCCGCCGCGCTCGGCCGCCCGCGTGAGGCTCTTGGCCTCGGCGATGTCGATGAAGACGCGGCACAGGTTCAGGTCCATCTCGGCATTCTTTGCAGGGCCGGGGCCGGCCATTGTTGATCGGGAGTCACCAGGCCTGGCCTGCTGGCGAGGATTGTGGCGCCAGCCCTGCCTCCCTAGCATGGAGGAAACCATGGCGAAAGGCCGCTGACCGTGAACCAAGAAGCTTTGCAAACCGCGCCGCTGGCGCCCCTGGCGCACTACCGTGTGCTCGATCTGAGCCAGGGCGTGGCCGGCCCCTACTGCACCCACCTGCTGTCGCGCCAGGGCGCCGAGGTGATCAAGGTCGATCCGCCCGAAGGCGACTGGGCGCGCCACGTGGGCATCTCGCGCAACGGACACAGCAGCCTGTCTGCCACCTACAACGCGGGCAAGCGCAGCATTGCCATTGATGCGCGCCAGGCCCAGGGGCGCGCGCTGCTGCTGCGGCTGGCGCGCGAGGCCGACATCGTGGTGCAGAACTTCCGCCCCCAGGTCGTGCAGCGCATGGGCGTGGACTACGACAGCCTGCGCGCGGCCGGCCTGGACCCGGTGTACGTCTCCATCAGCGGCTACGGACCCACGGGGCCGTATGCCGACCGGCCCGCCACCGACTCCGTCATGCAGGCCGACACGGGGCTGATGACCAGCAACCGCGACGCGCAGGGCCAGCCCCAGCGCGTGGGCCTGCTGCTGGCCGACATCGCGGCCGGCGTCTACGCCGCACAGGCGTGCACGGCGGCCCTGCTGGGCAAGGCGCGCAGCGGGCGCGGACGCCATGTGGAGCTGAACCTGTTCGAGGTCTGCTGCGCCCTGCAATCCACGGTGCTGGCCGAAGACGCGCTGCGCGGCGGCCTGCCCGCCGAAGGCGTGAGCGCCCCCAACGGCGTGTTCGCCACGGCCGATGGCTTCATCACCGTGCTGGCCCTGAACAACGACCAGTTCGAGCGGCTGTGCCGAGCGCTGGACCTGCCGCACTGGCTGCAGGACGCGCGCTTTGCCTCCAATGCGGGCCGCATGGCCCACCGCCATGTCCTGCATGCCGGGCTGCAGGCCTTGCTGGCGCAGCAGCCGCGCGCCCACTGGGAGCAGCGCCTGGCAGCGCAGGGCGCCCTGCATGCGGGCGTGCGCACGCTGGCCGACGTGGTGGCGCATCCCCAGGCCGTGCACCGCGCATCGTTCGCCACGCTGGCGCAGCCCGGCTTCGGGCCGCTGCTGTATGCGGCTTCACCCTGGCCGGCAGACGCAGCAGCCTGCGGTGCATCCCTTGGCGCCGCGCCGCGCACGGGCGAGCACACGCGCCAGATCCTGGCCGAGGCCGGCTGCACGCCGCAGGAGATGGAGCAATGGATGGCCAGCGGCGTGGTGCACCAGTGCGCGCAGGAGGTCATGGCATGAGCGCTTCCACATCCACGTTCACACCCACCTCTCCGGACACATACCCGGACACCTCCCCGGACACCTCCCCGGACACCTCCCCGGACACCTCCATGCAGGCCCTGGTCTGCCATCAATTCGGCGCGCCGCACGAGGTGGTCAGCCTGCAGTCCATGGACCGGCCCGGCCAGCCCCTGGGCGCGCACCAGGCGCGGATTGCCGTGGCCTACGCCAACGTCAGCCACGCCACGGGGCTGCTGATCGAGGGCCGCTACCAGCGGCGCCCGCCGCTGCCCTTCGTGCCCGGCACCGAAGGCGTGGGGCGCGTGCTGGAATGCGGCAGCGCGGTGCAGCACCTGCAGCCCGGCGATGCCGTGGCCTTCATTGCCGACTGGGGTGCCTTTGCGCAGGAAACGGTGGTGGATGCGTCCACCGTCTACCGCCTGCCTGCGGGCATGCCCTGGCTGCAGGCCCTGCCCATTCCCCTGTCCTACGGCACGGCCTACACGGCCCTGCACTGGCGCGCGCGCCTGCAGGAAGGCGATGTGGTGCTGGTGCTGGGCGCCGGTTCGGGCGTGGGCGCTGCGGCGGTGGAAGTGGCCCGGCAGACGCCCGGCGTGCAGGTCATCGCCTGCGCCAGCACCGAGGCCAAGCGCGCCGATGCGCTGCGCCGCGGCGCGCACCAGGCAGTCACCCCGCAGGACCTGGCCGCCCAGGTCAAGCAGGCCACGCAGGGCCGGGGCGCCTCCCTGGTCTTCGACCCCGTGGGGGGCGATCTCTTGCTGCAGGCACTGCGCGCGGCCGCGCAGAACGCGCAGCTGCTGAGCGTGGGCTTCGCCAGCGGTTCCATTCCCGCCGTGCCCATGAACCTGGCCCTGGTCAAGAACCTCACGCTGCACGGCTTCTTCTACGGCCGCTACATCGGCTGGACGCCGGCCGATGAGCGCCAGGCCTTCGCGGCGCAGCTGCAGCCCGTCATTGCCACGCTGCTCGACTGGGCTGCCCGGGGATGCATCCATCCCCAGGTCAGCCAGGTCTTCGCCATGCATGAACTGCCGGAGGCGCTGCACGCGCTGCACGGCCGCAACGTGACCGGCAAGCTCGCGCTCGCCATTCAAGGAGACAAGGTATGACAACGCAACGCACAGGCTCCGCGCTTTCCCGCCGCACCCTGCTGGGCGCCGCTGCGGCGCTGGCCGCATGGAGAACGGCAGGGGCGCAGCCATCCGCCGGGGCCCAGGGCTATCCCAAGGCGCCCATCCGCGTCGTCGTGCCCTATCCACCGGGCGGGCCTACCGACGTGGTCGGGCGCGTGGTCACCACGCGGCTGGGCGAGGCGCTGGGCCAGCCGCTGGTCGTGGACAACAAGGCCGGCGCCAGCGGCATGGTCGGCGCGGCCCTGGTGGCCAAGGCGCCGGCCGATGGCTACACGCTGCTGGTCAACGCCTCCATCCACGTCATCAACCCCTACGTCTATGCCAGCGCGCCCTATGACGCCTTCCGCGATTTCGAGCCGGTCACGCAGCTGGTCGATGTCCCGCTGGTGCTGGTCGTGGGCAGCCAGCTTCCGGTGCGCAATGTGCAGGAGCTGATCGCCTGGGCCAAGGCCCATCCGGGACAGGTGAACTTCGGCTCGGCCGGCAATGCGTCGTCACAGCACCTGTCGGGCGAGCTGTTCCGCCTGAAAACCGGCGCGCAGATGCAGCATGTGCCCTACAAGGGCAGCTCGCCGGCCCTGACCGACCTGATGGGCGGGCAGATCCAGCTCATGTTCGACTCCATGCCCTCGGCCATGCCCTTCATCGCCTCGGGCCGGCTGCGTGCGCTGGCCGTCACCTCGGCCAGTCGCTCGCCCTCCCTGCCCGATGTGCCCACCATGGAAGAGGCCGGCATGCCGGGCTTTCGCACCAGCACCTGGTACGGACTGTGGGCGCCGAAGAACACGCCCCAGGACGTGGTGCAGAAACTGTGGACCGAGTCCCGCCGCGTGCTTGCCGAACCCCAGATCGCCGCGCAATACCGCCGCCTGGGCGCCGAGCCCGTGGGCTCCACGCCCGCCGAGTTCGCGCGCTACATCCAGGCCGAAGCCCGCAAGTGGGAAGAGATCGTGAAGGCGTCGGGAGCGCGGGCGGATTGAGGAGGCCGCCGTCAGGCACCAGCCTTGATTCGGCTGGCTGCCTGCCTTCCCAGATCCGCGATAAAGAGGTCAAAGTCTTCATCCGGCACGTCAATGTAGTGACCCGAGGCGACATCCGCCCACCCCCGCATAGCCGCTTGCCGTAGCGTTTCCAGCTTGGTCGCTTGGGTCTGAGCTTCAACGATTCGATGTTGTTGCTGGCTCAGATTCACTGGACGTGTCGACATGACGGGTTCCTCACACCCGCTCGAACACCGCCGCAATCCCCTGGCCGCCGCCTATGCACATGGTCTCCAGCCCATAGCGGCCCTTGCGGCGCTCCAGCTCGTGCAGCAGGGTGGCCAGGATGCGCACGCCGGTGGCGCCTATGGGGTGGCCCAGGGAGATGCCGGAGCCGTTGACGTTGAGCTTGTGGTCTATGGCGCCCTGGTCGTTCCACTCCCAGCCCTTGAGTACGGACAGCACCTGGCAGGCAAAGGCTTCGTTGAGTTCGACCAGGTCCATCTGGTCCAGCGTGAGGTTCAGGCGCGCCAGCAGCTTCTTGACGGCGGGCACGGGGCCTATGCCCATGTGCGAGGGCTCGCAGCCTGCGGCGGCCCAGCCCACCAGGGTGGCCATGGGGGTGAGGCCCAGTTCGGCCAGTCTGTCCTCGGCCACGATCAGGCATGCGGCGCTGGCGTCGTTCTGCTGGCTGGCGTTGCCGGCCGTGACCGTTCCATTGGGCATGAGCACGCGCAGCTTGCCCATGCTGTCGGTGGTGGCGTCGGCGCGAAAGCCTTCGTCGCGCGTGAACAGCACGGGGTCGCCCTTGCGCTGGGGCACCTTGACGGGGACGATCTCGTCGGCGAAGCGGCCCGCCTCCCAGGCGGCGGCGGCGCGCTGGTGGCTGCGCACGGCATAGGCGTCGGCTGCCTCGCGGCTGATGCCGTAGTCGCGCGCCAGGTTCTCGGCGGTCTCGATCATTCCCGAGATCTTTCCGAAGCGCTCCACGGGCTGGGAGCGCTCGCGGCCGCGGTCCAGCCGGTCGTAGAAGCGCACATTGCCCGAGCGCGCACCCCAGCGCATGTCGGTGCTGTAGTACTCGATGTTGCTCATGCTCTCCACGCCGCCTGCGATCACCACGTCGGCGGCGCCGCTCTGCACCATCATGGCCGCCGTGGCCACGGCCTGCAGGCCGCCGCCGCAGCGCCGGTCCAGCTGCATGCCCGGCACCGTCACCGGCAGGCCGGCCTGCAGCGCGGCCCAGCGGCCCACGCAGGGCGTCTCGCTGCTGGCGTAGGACTGGGCGAAGACCACGTCGTCGATGCGTGCGGGGTCGATGCCGCTTTTCTCGACCACGGCGCGCACCGTGGTGGCGGCCAGCTCCTCGACCGATACCGGCCGCAGGCTGCCGCCGAAGGTGCCCACGGGCGTGCGAAGGGGGGTGACGATGGCGGCTCTGCGCATGGTGTTGTCTCCTTGGGAATCAGTGGATCAGTGGATCAGGAAAAGGCTGCGCCGCATTGGCGCAGCAGGGTATGTGCCTGTTGTTCCAGGTCGGCGCGGTGCTCCGGCGCCGCGATGTCGATCAGCCGTTTCACGCGGCGCGACAGCGTCTGGCCGCGCAGGTCGGCCACGCCGTGTTCGGTGACGATGAGCCCGGCGTCGCTGCGCGGCGTGCTGACGGGGCCGGACAGCCGCGCAACGATGCGCGTGGCCCCCCTGGCCGTGGCGGGCAGGGCGATGATGGGCAGGCCCCCGCGGCTGCGTGCCGCGCCGCGCAGAAAGTCCACGGCGCCCCCCACGGCGCCCACGTAGACGCCGCCCGCCACCTCGGAGTTGATCTGGCCCGTGAGGTCCACCTCCACCGCCGAATTGATGGCAGCCAGCCGGTGGCTGGCGGCCAGCACCTCGGGATCGTGCGTGTAGCGCGTCTCGCGCAGCTGCAGGGCGGGGTTGCGGTGGGCCCAGCGCCTGAGCGATTCGCCGCCCATGAGGATGCCGCCGATGCCCACGCCGCGGTCCTGGCTCTTGCGCGCGTGGGTCAGCACGCCGGCTTCGGCCAGGGCTGCAATGCCGTCGCCCACGGCGCCGCTGTGCAGGCCCAGGTCGCGGTGGCCGTGCAGGGCGGCGAGCACGGCCTCGGGCAGGTTGCCCACGCCCACCTGCAGCGTGGCGCCGTCTTCGATGAGGGCGGCCACATGGCCGGCAATGGCCTGCTCGGCAGGGCCGGGCGCGCTGCGCGCCTGGTCCAGCGGAGGGTGTTCGGCATCGACCAGCAGGGCGAAGTCGCCGGCCTGCAGGTGCAGGCTGCCGTGCGTCCACGGAATGGCGGGGTTGACCTCGCCGATCAGCACGCGCGCCTTGCGTATGGCGGCCGGCAGGTATTCATGGACCAGGCCCAGGCTGTAGCGGCCTTGTGCATCGGGTGGCGAGACCTGGAGCAGCACCACGTCGGCAGGCAGCAGACCCTCGTCGATCAGGCCGGGCAGGTGGGAGTAGTGGCTGGGCAGGATGTCCAGTACGCCCGCCTGGGCCAGCGCGCGGTGGGGGCCGCCGGCCGCGTAGCCGAAGAAGTCGATGGCGTCGGCATGCGCCGGTTGCAGCGTGTCTGATGCGCCCATGCCCACGAAGACGCGCAGCCGGCCCTGGCCACCGTGCCGGGCCAGTGCATGGCGCTGCGCGACCACGGCGCGCGTGAGCGTCAGCGGCTCGGCCGTGGCCTGGCCCCACCACAGGGTGTCGCCGGGGCGGATCAGGGCCTGCAGCCTTTCTTGCAGGGCGTCCGGCGACAGCACGCTCATGGCGCGCGGTCCCAGTCGAAGCGCGTGGGCTGCTTGTCCTTGAAGCGCTGCACCGCCTCCTGGTGGTAGTCGGAGCCACGGCACATCGTCTGGGCATAGGCTTCCAGCTCGGCCATGGCGCGTGCGTCCAGCTCGAAGGCCTGGTTCATGGCCGTCTTGGCCATGCCGATGGCGGCCGTGGATGCCTCGCCGAAGCGCCGGGCCAGTGCCACGGCGGCGGCCTGCAGGGCCTCGTCGTCTTCCACGATCTCGTAGACCATGCCCAGCGACCTGGCTTCCTCGGCCTGCACGGTGCGCGCGGTGAAGACCAGCTCCTTGGCCTTTTGCAGGCCCACGATGCGCGGCAGCATGTGCATGGCGCCCAGGTCGGGCACCAGGCCGATGCGGCCGAACACGGCGCAGAATTTCGCGCGCCGCGTGCACAGCACGAAGTCGGCGGCCAGCGCCAGGCTCAGGCCCGCGCCGAAGGCCGGGCCGTCCACGGCGGCGATCGCGGGCTTTTCGAGGTTGACCAGCTCGGGGAACCACTGGTGCAGGCTGCGCATGCGCTGGCGCCAGGGCAGGCCGGCCTGGCTGGCATCCATCATCTGGCTGATGTCGCCGCCCGAGCAGAAGGCGCCGCCCGCGCCCGTGAGGATGACGGTGTGCACCTGCGCGTCATCGCGCATCTGCGCCACGGCGGCGGCCAGGGCCGGGCGCATGGCCTGGTTGAGCGCGTTGCGGGCCTCGGGCCGGTTCAGCGTGATCGTGCCTATGCCGTCCTGGACGGAGGTCAATACGGGTGAGGTGTTCATGGGAACTCCAGGGCAGGGGGAAGGAGCGGCCTCTTGCGAGGCCGCCGTGCATCAGGCGAGTTCGGCGTAGCCGTGACTCAGGACCACTTTGTCACGTTCGAGCACGCGGGCGCGCAACTGCAGCTGGCAGGGCTGGTCGAGCGTGCGCCAGATCTCGGTGACCAGGGTTTCGCCGGGATAGACGGGCGCGGTGAAGCGCACATCCAGTGCCTTCAGGCGCGCGGGATTGCGGTCGCCGCATTGGCGCAGCACGGCATGGGCCACCAGGCCGTAGCTGGCCAGGCCATGCAGGATGGGCCGCTCGAAGCCGGCCTTGCGCGCCACGGCCGGGTCGGCATGCAGCGGGTTGTAGTCGCCCATCAGGCGGTACAGCAGCGCGGCCTCGGGGCGTATGGCCTGGGTGTCGGTGAAGTCGGGCGCGCGGTCCTCCGGCGTGGGGCGCAGCGGCGCCAGGGGCGCGTCGCTGGGCTGGCCGCCGTCCAGCAGGCTGTAGCCGCCATCGCCGCGCAGAAAGCTGACCTGCTGCACGGTGGCCAGCAGCTCGCCGCCAGTGGTCTCCAGGCGCCGCTCGGTGACCATGATGGCGCCCTTGCCCTCACCCTTGTCTGTCAGGTGCGTGATGCGGTTGTGGCCCACCACGTCGGCGCTGGCCGGCAGCGGGCGGTGCAGCCGCATGCGCTGCTCGCCATGCAGCAGCTTCACCCAGTCGATGCCCGTATCGGCCTCGCGCGCCCAGAAGCCCGGGTAGCCCAGCACCACGGCCTGCGAGGGCAGGGCGCGCAGCCCGCCGGGCGCCCCTTCGTAGAAAAAGGGCAGGGCCGCATCCGACAGCGGATCGCTGCCCAAGCCCAGGCTCAAGGCATAGAGCATGGTGTCGCGTTCGCCATAGTGCTGGCGCACGGGCTCGAAGGGGCGCTGTTTCAGGTGCTGATAGCTGATGGCCATCACGGTTCCTCTCAGTGTTTGATTGCGCTGGCGCGCTTCAACCCTCGCAACTGGCGCGGCCCGACTCAGGGACACCGAGGAAGGGCCGCCCCGCACCGAGGGTGTCGTCCCCCTCCCTCGCGAAGCGAGTAGAGAGGGGGAAGGCGCGTAGCGCCTCAGGGGGTGTCGTTCAAACAGGGTCCCAGCTGAAGACATCTGCCGAGCGGTCCAGCGGCACGAACGACGCCTTGAGCGCCGGCATGCCGTGCTCGGCAATGAACTGGGGCGACCAGCCCTCGCTGCGGTGCACCGAACGCAGCGGGCGCGGCTGGCTCATGACGAAGATCTCGTTGTTGCGCACGGCGAAGACCTGGGCGTTCACGTCGCGGGCCGCGTCGGACAGCAGGTAGACGGCCAGCGGGGCGATCTTGTTGGGCGTCATCTGCTGGATCTTGGCCACGCGCGCCTGCTGCTCGGGCGTGTCGGTGGGGATGGAGCCGATCATGCGGCTCCAGGCGAACGGCGCGATGCAGTTGGAGCGCACGTTGAACTTCTGCATGTCCAGCGCAATGGACTTGGACAGGGCCGTCAGCCCCAGCTTGGCCGCGCTGTAGTTGGCCTGGCCCAGGTTGCCGATCAGGCCCGAGGTCGAGGTCATGTGCACGAAGGCGCCGCTTTCCTGCTCCTTGAAATGGTTGGCGGCCGCGCGGCTCATGTAGTAGCTGCCGTACAGGTGGACCTTGATGACGGCGTCCCACTCGTCCAGGCTCATCTTGTGGAAGAACCGGTCGCGCAGGATGCCGGCGTTGTTGACCACGCCATCGATGCGGCCGAAGCTGTCCACGGCGCACTGCACGATGCGGCCCGCGCTGGCGGCCTCGGCCACGCTGTCGGTGTTGGCCACGGCCTGGCCGCCTGCGGCCTTGATCTCATCGACCACCTTCTGCGCCGGGCCGGCGTCCGTGCCCTCGCCCGTGGTGGAGGTGCCTATGTCGTTGACCACCACCTTGGCGCCCTCGGCCGCCATGGCCAGCGCCATGTCGCGCCCGATGCCGCCGCCGGCACCCGTCACCACCACTACCTTGTCCTGCATCATTTTCTGCGCCATGGCCTGTCGTCCCCGTTCAGTGTTCGTTGGAAAGAAGTCGGGACCAAGGATGCCGGCAAACACCGCACCGCGCCATTCGCCAATCACAAGGGCGGACTTCGCGGGAATGAAAGCAGGGGCGGGCAGGCCGCGCCGGCCCAGCCTTCAGCGCGGCCAAAGGCTTGCTTAAGAAAACGCGGATTGCGGGCCGCCGCGCTTGCACCGACCATGGCGGCCATGACAGACAAGCAAGCTACCGACACCCTCGACGCCGCCGCGCTGGCGCATCTTCAGTCCTGGCAGGGCCGCAGCGAAACCCTGGCAGACAGCATCACGGCCGCGCCCGTGGCCGCGCTGTCGGCCACGCTGGACCGGGAAGACCCTGAGCCCGCCGACGGCACGGCGCTGCCGCCGCTGTGGCACTGGATGTACTTCCTGCCCCATGCACGCCAAAGCGAGCTCGGCCCCGACGGCCACCCGCGCCGTGGCGGCTTTCTGCCGCCCGTGCCGCTGCCGCGCCGCATGTGGGCCGGCGGGCGACTGCGCTGGGAGGCAGGCAACGCGCTGCAGGTGGGCCAGAAGGTGCAGCGCCGCTCCACCATCGGCTCGGTCAGCCACAAGAGCGGCCGCTCGGGCGAGCTGCTGTTCGTGCTGGTCGAGCATGCCTACAGCAATGAACAGGGCCTGGCGCTGACCGAGGAGCACGACATCGTCTACCGCGCCGCTGCCCAGCCCGGCGATCCCGCGCCCACGCCGCAGAAGCCGCCGCTGGACGGCCAGCAAACCTGGTCGCGCACCATCGTTCCCGACGACGTGCTGCTGTTCCGCTACTCGGCCCTGACCTTCAACGGCCACCGCATCCACTACGACCGCCGCTACGTCACGGGCGTGGAGGGCTATCCGGGCCTGATCGTGCACGGCCCGCTGATCGCCACCCTGCTGCTGGACCTGCTGCGCCGCGAGCTGCCCCAGGCGCGCGTGCTGTCCTTCGAGTTCAAGGCCGTGCGCCCCACCTTCGACCTGCATGCCTTCAGCGTGCACGGCAAGCCTTCTGCGGACGGCAAGACCGTGCAGCTGTGGGCACAGGACCACGAGGGCTGGCTGACCATGACCGGCACGGCAAGTGTCTCCCCCTGAGTCGCTTCGCGCCTTCCCCCTCTCTACCCGCTTCGCGGGGGAGGGGGACGACACCCTCGGTGCGGGGCGGCCCTTCCTCGGTGTCCCTTGCTTTGGGCGGCGCCGGCTTTGGCTCCCGCTGCGATAACTGAATTGGTATTCAACACATTCCGCGCTGTGAAGGCGCTGACCATAAAGCCTTGAGACCACCATGATCGAACACACGCTTTCCAACAATTTCCCCGAGATCCGCGACGCCATCCGTGCGCTGTGCGCCGAGTTCCCCGACGAGTATTTCCGCAAGATCGACGAGCAGCGCGCCTATCCCGAGACCTTCGTGGACGCGCTGACCAAGGCTGGCTGGCTGGCCGCGCTGATCCCGCAGGAGTACGGCGGCTCGGGCCTGGGCCTGACCGAGGCCAGCGTGATCATGGAAGAGATCAACCGCTGCGGCGGCAACTCGGGCGCCTGCCATGGCCAGATGTACAACATGGGCACGCTGCTGCGCCACGGCTCGCAGGCGCAAAAGGAGAAATACCTGCCGCGCATCGCCTCGGGCGAATGGCGCCTGCAGTCCATGGGCGTGACCGAGCCCACCACGGGCACGGATACCACCAAGATCAAGACCAGCGCCGTCAAGAAGGATGGCCGCTACGTGGTCAACGGCCAGAAGGTCTGGATCAGCCGCGTGCAGCACAGCGACTGGATGATCCTGCTGGCGCGCACCACGCCGCTGGCCGAGGTGAAGAAAAAGAGCGAGGGCATGTCCATCTTCATGGTGGACCTGGCCGAGGCGCAAAAGAGCGGCCTGACCGTGCGCCCCATCCCCAACATGGTCAACCACGAGACCAACGAGCTGTTCTTCGAGAACCTGGAAATCCCCGAGGAGAACCTGATCGGCGAGGAAGGCAAGGGCTTCAAGTACATCCTGGACGGCCTCAATGCCGAGCGCACGCTGATTGCGGCCGAATGCATTGGCGACGGCTACTGGTTCCTGGACCGCGTGACCAACTACGTGCGCGACCGCAACGTGTTCGGCCGCCCCATCGGGCAGAACCAGGGCGTGCAGTTCCCCATTGCCGATGCTTTCATCGAGGTCGAGGCCGCCAACCTCATGCGCTGGAAGGCCTGCGAGATGTTCGACGCCAACCAGGCCATGGGCGCCCAGGCCAACATGGCCAAGTACCTGGCGGCCAAGGCCAGCTGGGAGGCGGCCAATGCCTGCATCCAGTTCCACGGCGGCTTCGGCTTTGCCTGCGAATACGACGTGGAGCGCAAGTTCCGCGAGACGCGCCTGTACCAGGTGGCGCCGATCTCGACCAATCTCATTTACTCCTACGTAGCCGAGCACATCCTCGGTCTCCCGCGTTCTTTCTGAAATGGAAAACCCCCTGAGTCGCTTCGCGCCTTCCCCCTGGAAGGGGGACGACAGCCTCGCTGCGGGGGCGGCCCTTGCTTGCTGTCCCTGGCTTGGAGCGCGCCAGTTGGTCGGGTCGTGGGTTTCGCCAATGTGCAATGGATTTCCAAGATGAAAAAGCAAAGTCTTCGGCCGCTTGACGGCACCACCGTCGTCTCGCTGGAACATGCGGTGGCCGCACCGTTTTGCACGCGCCAGCTGGCCGACCTGGGCGCGCGCGTGATCAAGGTCGAGCGGCCCGGCAGCGGCGACTTTGCGCGCGGCTATGACCAGCGCGTGCAGGGCCAGTCCTCGCACTTCACCTGGATCAACCGCAGCAAGCAGAGCCTGGCGCTGGACCTCAAGCAGGACGAGGCCATGCAGGCGCTGCTGCAGCTGCTGGAGGGTGCCGACGTGCTGGTGCAGAACCTGGCGCCCGGCGCTGCCGCGCGCATGGGCCTGTCCTATGCGGCGCTGCGAGAGCGCTTCCCGCGCCTCATCGTCTGCGACATCAGCGGCTACGGCGCTGACGGCCCCTACCGCGACAAGAAGGCCTACGACCTGCTGATCCAGAGCGAGGCGGGCTTTCTCTCGGTCACGGGCACGCCCGAGGTGCCGTCCAAGGCCGGCATCTCGGTGGCCGACATCGCGGCCGGAATGTACGCCTACACCAACATCCTGTCGGCCCTGCTGCTGCGCGGGCGCACGGGCGAGGGCAGCCACATCGACGTGTCCATGCTGGAGGCGCTGGGCGAGTGGATGGGTTACCCCATGTACTACGCCTTCGACGGCGCGCCGCCGCCGCCGCGCACCGGCGCCTCGCACGCCAGCATCTATCCCTACGGGCCGTTCGAGGCCGGTGACGGCGGGACGGTGATGCTGGGCCTGCAAAACGAACGCGAGTGGAAGCTCTTTTGCGAACAGGTGCTGCTGCAGCCCGCGCTGGCCACGGATGCGCGCTTTGACAGCAATGCGCGCCGCAACGCCAACCGCGAGGAGCTGCGCGCGCTGATCCTGGGCGTGTTCAACGCGCTCGATGCTGCCCAGGTCGTGCAGCGTCTGGATGCGGCCGGCATTGCCAATGCGCGCGTCAACGACATGGCCGGCCTGTGGGCCCATCCGCAGCTGGCCGCACGCCAGCGCTGGTGCAGCGTGGACACGCCGGCCGGTCCGGTGCAGGCGCTGCTGCCCCCCGGTGCCAACAGCGCCTTCGACTACCGCATGGAGGCCGTGCCCGCCGTGGGCGAGCACAGCGCCGCCATCCTGGCCGAGCTGGGCTGGAGCGCCGAGCGCATCCAGGCTTTGTGCACGCAGTCTGGAAAACCCACTCCCTGAAACCTGGGCGCATGCGCAGAATGCGCCGGAGACCCCCTCATGAAACATGATCCGCAAGTGAGCATCCATCCGCTGGCCCAATTCGCTGCCTCGCTGCGCTGGGACGACGTTCCCGCCGCCGTTCAGCAGCGCGCCGAAGACCTCTGGGTGGACTGGTTCGGCTCCGTGCTGGCAGGCCAGGGCGCGCGCCCCGTGCAGAGCATCACGCGCTTTGCGCTGTCCCAGGGACCGGCGCAGGGGCCTAGCGAGATCCTGGGCAGTGCCGACACCACCTCGCCCATGATGGCGGCCCTGGCCAATGCCGCAGCCTCGCATGTGGCCGAGCAGGACGATGTGCACAACGGCTCGGTCTTCCACCCTGCCGCCGTGGTCTTCCCGCCCGCGCTGGCGGTGGCGCAGAGCATCGGCGCCAGCGGCGCCGAACTCATGGCCGCCTGCGTGGCCGGCTACGAGGTCGGTATCCGCGTGGGCGAGTTCCTGGGCCGCAGCCACTACCGCATCTTCCACACCACGGCCACGGCCGGCACCCTGGCTGCAGCCGCTGCCGTGGGCCGGCTGCTGGGCCTCACGCCCGCGCAGATGCAGCATGCTTTCGGCTCGGCCGGCACGCAGTCGGCAGGGCTGTGGGAATTCCTGCGCACCGCGGCCGACAGCAAGCAGCTGCACACGGCCCATGCGGCCGCGGCGGGCCTGATGTCGGCCTACCTGGCCAAGGACGGATTCACGGGCGCGCAGGACATCTTCACGGGACCGCAGGGCCTGGCGGCAGGCATGTCCACGGATGCAGATCCCACGCGCCTCACGGACGGCCTGGGCACGCGCTGGGCCACGGCCGAGACCTCGTTCAAATGGCATGCCTCCTGCCGCCACACGCACCCGGCCGCCGACGCGCTGCTGCAGGTCATGCAGGACCACGGCCTGGCCCCCGCCGACCTGGCGCAGGTTACCTGCCACGTGCACCAGGGCGCCATCGACGTGCTGGGCCCCGTGGTCGATCCCGGCACGGTGCACCAGAGCAAGTTCTCCATGGGCACGGTGCTGGCGCTGGCCGCGCGCCACGGCCATGCGGGCCTGGACGAGTTCGACAACGAATACCTGGCCGCCACCACGGTGGCCCTGCGCGAGAAGGTGGGCATGGTGCTGGACCCCGAGGTCGATGCCGCCTACCCGCAGCGCTGGATCGGCAAGGTCACCGTGCTCACCACCGATGGCCGCACGCTGCACGGCCGCGTGGAAGAGCCCAAGGGCGATCCGGGCAACACGCTGTCGCGCGAGGAGATCACGGCCAAGGCGCTGCGACTGATCGCCTATGGCGGTGCCCTGCAGGACGACCCCGCCCAGGCCGCCGTAGCGCGGCTGTGGCAGGTCGCGCACTGGCCGCGCGTGCAGCGCCTGCTTGACTGAGTTCTTGACTGAGTTTTCGCGCCGGCCCCGGCCGGCGAATCCATGGGAAAGGCGCCACCACAGAGCACCTCCCGCTTCCACCCAAGTGCACAGGAGACAAACCATGCAACGCACCACTTCTTTCCGCCGCCGCCTCGTTTACGCAGCGGCCGCCGCCTGCGCCCTTGCCGCCGGCGGGACGACCACCGGCGCCCTGGCCGCGGCCTGGCCCGACAAGCCCGTCGTCCTCGTCGTGCCCTACAGCGCTGGCGGCCCCACCGATGTGGTGGCGCGCCTGCTGGCCGTGCCCATGGGCCAGGTGCTGGGCCAGAGCGTGCTGGTCGAGAACACCGTGGGAGCGGGCGGCACCATTGCGCCCAACCGCGTGGCCAAGGCCAAGGCCGACGGCTACACCATCCTCATCCACCACATGGGCATGGCCACGGCGCCTGCGCTGTACAAGAAGCTGCCCTATGACCCGCTCAAGGACTTCGAGTACATCGGCCAGGTGCTGGACGTGCCCATGACCCTGCTGTCGCGCAAGGACTTCCCGGCCAACAACTTTGCCGAGCTGCTGGACTACGTGAAGAAGAACCAGGAGAAGGTCTCGCTGGCCAATGCCGGCATCGGCGCCGTCTCCCAGCTGTGCGGCATGCTGTTCATGCACCAGGCGGGCGTCAAGCTCACCACCGTGCCCTACAAGGGCGCAGGCCCGGCCATGAACGACCTCATGGGCGGCCAGGTGGACCTGCTGTGCGACCAGACCACGCAGACCGTGCCCGTGATCAAGGACGGCCAGCGCGCCAAGGTCTTCGGCGTGACCACGCCCAAGCGCCTGTCCTCGCTGCCCGACATCCCCACGCTGGATGAGCAGGGCCTCAAGGGCTTCGACGTCAAGGTCTGGCACGGCATGTACGCGCCCAAGGGCACGCCCAAGGAAGTGGTCATGGCCATCAACAAGGCGCTGAACGTGGCCATCAAGGACGAGAACGTCAAAAAGCGCATCGCCGAACTCAGCTCCGACCTGGTCACGCCCGACAAGGCCACGCCCGAAGGCCTGCGCACCCACCTGCAGGCCGAGGTGGCGCGCTGGGACAAGGTCATCAAGGCCGCAGGCGTCTCGGCCGAATAAACCGCTCTCCCAAGGACATCCGCATGCACGATCTGGCGCGACAGGCCACTTCCTTTCTCTTCGTCCCCGCCACGCGGCCCGAGCGCCTGGGCAAGGCCCTGGACAGCGGTGCCGACATGGTCATCGCCGACTGGGAGGACGCCGTGGCCCCGGCCGACAAGGACGGCGCCCGCCAGGCGCTGGCCCAGGCCGTGGGTGCGCTGGAAGGCCCGGCCCGTGCCCGCCTGCTGGTGCGCATCAACGCCGAAGGCACGCCCTGGCATGCGGATGACCTGCGCGCGCTGGCGCAGCTGGTGGAGCAGGGCGTGGCCGGCGCCATGGTCTCCAAGGCCGAGCGCGTCCAGACCCTGCATGCGGTGGCCCAGGCTGCGGGCGCACGGGCAGCCGTGCTGCCCCTCATCGAAAGCGTGGCCGGCCTGGACGCGGCCGACGCCCTGGCTGCCGCGCCCCAGGTGGTGCGCCTGGCCTTCGGCCACCTGGACTTCCAGGTCGATGCGGGCATGGCCTGCGAGCAGGGCGAGGAAGAGCTGCTGCCCATGCGCATGGCCATGGTCCTGGCCTCGCGCCGCGCCGGCATCGGCGCGGCCGTGGACGGCGTGACGGTGGACACGCGCAACCCCGAGCGGCTGGCCCAGGACGCGGCACGCGCGCGGCGCATGGGCTTTGGCGGCAAGCTGTGCATCCACCCGGCCCAGGTCCAGCCCCTGCACGCCGTCTTCGACCCCGATGCAGCGGCCGTGGCCCACGCGCAGCGCCTGCGCCAGGCCCTGGCCGAGGCCGGAGGCGGCGTCTGCGTGCTGGACGGCCGCATGGTCGATGCGCCCGTACTCAAGCAGGCCGAACAGGTGCTGCTGCGCCATGCCTGGGCGCAACAGAGATCTGCAGCACGATTTTGATAGAAATGAGACTGAAAGTCCGTTTTGCACTCAGAGTTTTCTGATTCTGGCGCAAAAAGTCCAATGATTTCCCTGATGGTGAATCCATCTGCCTCGAATACGCTTGGCCAACTCGATTGATTTCGAGACGGCGGTTTCTTGATCCGGTGTCTCCACCCACGGTGGCACCCAGGCAAAGGAGCGTGTGATGGCAGTGATCTCGGGGACGGCATCGAACAGCGGATTCAACGGCCAGTTGAATGACCGACTTGAAGACCGAATGGATGACCGACTGGATAACCGATTGAATCGGCGCCAGGCGCTGGCCCTGGCGGCCGGCGCCGTGGCGGCGGGGCCCGGCAGCGTGCTGGCGCAGGCCGGCTTTGCCACGCGGCCCGTGCGCATCGTCGTGCCCTTTGCGGCGGGCGGCGCCACCGACGTGATTGCGCGCATCCTGGGCGAGCGCATGGCCCAGCAGCTGGGCCAGACCGTGGTGGTGGACAACAAGCCCGGTGCGGCCGGACTGATCGGCGGCGAAATGGTGGTCCGCTCCGCGCCCGACGGGCTCACCCTGCTGCTGGGCACCACCTCCACCATGCTCACCAACAAATACCTCTACAAGAAGACCGCCTACGACCCGCTGACCGACCTCACGCCCCTGTCGCGCGTGTGCATGGCGCCCATCGCCCTGGTGGTCACGGCCGACGTGCCCGCCTCCAACCTGCGCGAATTCATGGCCTGGGCCCAGGCCAACGCGGGCAAGCTCTCGTATGGCTCCTACGGCATAGGCTCGCACGGCCACCTGGCCTGCGCCGTGCTCAGCGACATGGCCGGTGCCGGCATGGCGCATGCGGCCTACCGGGGCGAGGCGCTGATGGTGCAGGACATGCTGGGCGGGCGCATCCCCATCGGCATGGGCAGCCTGCTCACGCTCAAGCCCCACATCGATGCAGGCAAGCTGCGCGCTCTGGCCGTCACCGGCACGCGCCGCGTGCCCCTGCTGCCC
Organism: Delftia sp. WSY_7; assembly: GCF_043104845.1. Lineage (NCBI taxonomy): Bacteria > Pseudomonadati > Pseudomonadota > Betaproteobacteria > Burkholderiales > Comamonadaceae > Delftia > Delftia sp. WSY_7. The sequence continues at coordinate 32,894 of NZ_JBICLB010000044.1, forward strand.
GAGGTGCCCACCTTTGCCGAGGCCGGCTACCGCCATGAGGCCATGGAACTGTCCGGCTGGCTGGCCATCGCCGGCCCCAGGGGCCTGCCGGCCGACCTCACGCGGCAATGGGGCGAGATCTCCAACCGCGCCGTGGCCAGCCGCGAAGGCACGGCCCGCATCATCGCGGCCGGTTTCGTCCCTGTCGATGACGACAGCCCTCAGCGCTTCGGCAAGGCCTGGGCGCAGGAGGCTCCGGTCTGGGGGCGGCTGCTGCAGTCGGCGGGGGTGCAACCCGGTTGATGGCGCACAGCGGCCCTGGTTGCCCAAGGCTGCACTCATGCCCTGTGCTGTAATCGCCCCTCCTCAGGCGGCCCCGGTGGTGCAATGCCATGGCGGGACAGCCCGTGGTTTCTCAAACATTCAAGAGAGGGTATTACCGTGAGTGCATTGGTCATCAAGGCCTGGAAAGCCAGCGAGCAACCCATAGACGACAAGGGCAACCACATTGCCATCACAGGCCGCGAAGGCGGCCTGGTCGCCTGGATCCTGTCCAAGGTCAACATCGATCCCACCACCACCATCCGCGTGGGCAGCGAGCGCCTGGAGTTCAGCAGCGCCTCGCTGTCGGGCACCCAGTCGCGCCTGATCCCGCTGCAGGGCATCTGCTCCACCTACTACGGCTATCACAAGCCCTGGAAGACGGCGCTGGGCATCGGTGCCCTGTCCCTGTTCATGGGCGGGTCCATGATGGCCCAGAGCTTCTTTGCAGGCCTGGTGGTCATGCTGATCGGCTGGGGCATCGCCGCCGTCATCTACTTCCTGAACCGCACCCTGACGCTGGGCTTCATCGAGAACAGCGGCGCAGTCAACGGCATCCAGTTCAAGCGCTCGGTGATCGAGAACATCGACATCACCCAGGAGCAGGCCAGGCAGGTCTGCGAACTGATGCAAAAGCTGATCGAGGCCAAGGAAAAGCGGCTCTGACGACGCGGCGGCACGCAAGTGCCGTCCGGCGCCATCCGGCGCCGCGCGTGCCCTGCGCTCAGGCCTGTGCCGGGCTGCGCGCCATCAGCTTGAACGTCCCCGTGGCCAGGGCCACCAGGGTGCCATCCTCGGAGCGCACTTCGCCGCGCGCGAAGCTGATGGAGCGGCCGCGCCGCTCGCAGTGGGCGGTGGCGATGAGATCGCCGCTGCCGGCCGAGACGTAGTGCAGCGTGAGGTCGATGGTGGCCACGCCGAAGGCCGTGGGGTCGTGCGAGCGGCAGGCCGAGGCCAGGGCGCAGTCCAGCAGCGAGGCGATGGCGCCGCCGTGCACGTCGCCGCGGCTGTTGGCCTGGTCCGGTTGAAAGCCCATGCGGATCTGGGCGCGGTCCTCGCCGATGCGTTCACCGCTGAGCTTCATGGCGCGGGCCATGGGCATGGGCAGGCCGAAGAGGATGCCGGGCGCCTCGCCTTCGAAGGGGTTGGCCGGGTGGTCTTTGATGGGTGTATTCATGGACATGATCATCGCATTGGGCGCGGCGCTCGAGACTGGCGTGTACCGACTCCGGGGCACCGAGGAAGGGCCGTCCCGCACCGAGGGTGCCGTCCCCCTCCCGCGAAGCGAGAGAGGGCGCCGTGCACACGGGGGAAGCGGCGCAGCCGCTCAGGGGGTGACTTTCAATCCACCCGTGCACCTGTCGATTTGACGACAGTGGCCCAGCGCGTGATTTCCTTGTCGATATGCGCCTGCAGCGCCTCGGGCGTGGAGCCCACGGGCTCGTAGCCGCCGGCGGCCAGCTGGGCCTGCAGCGCGGGCTGGCGCAGGGCGGAGGCGATCTCGCGGCTCAGGCGCTGGGTGGCTTCGGCGGGCGTGCCGGCCGGCGCGATGACGGCGTACCAGCCGGTCACGTCGAAGCCTGCGATGCCCTGCTCCTGGATGGTGGCCACCTCGGGCGCCAGCGCCGAGCGCTGCGGGCTGGTGACGGCCAGCGCGTGCATGCGCCCGCTGCGGATGTGGGGCATGGAGGTGGAGATGCTGTCGAAGGTCAGGTCGATGTCGCCGGCCAGCATGGCGTTGACCACGCCCGCGCTGCCCTTGTAGGGCACATGGGTCATGCGCACGCCTGCCATGGAGCCGAAGTACTCGGCCGCAAGATGCCCCGTGTTGCCGTTGCCTGCCGAGCCGAAGGTGAGCTTGCCGGGGTTGGCCTTGGCGGCCTGGATGAGTTCCTGGATGTTCTTTGCCGGCAGCTTGCTGCTGGCCGCAACCACCATGGGCAGGTTGGCCACCAAAGACACGGGCGCGAAGTCGCGGCGGGTGTCGTAGGGCAGCTTGGGATAGAGGCTGTCGTTGATGGCATGGGCGGCCAGCACCATGAGCACGGTGTAGCCATCGGGCCTGGCGCGCGCCACGTATTGCGAGGCCAGCGTGCCGCCCGCGCCGGGCTTGTATTCGAGCACCACGGGTTGGCCCAGCTGCTGCTGCAGCTGCACGGCCAGCGGGCGGCCCAGCAGGTCGGCACTGCCGCCGGGTGGATAGGGAATGACCAGCTGGATGGGCTTGGCAGGCCAGGCCTCGGCAGCATGGGCGAGATGGGTGGCCGGGGCCAGCAGGGCGCAGGTCGCCAGGGCCAGGCAGGACAGCAGGCGGCGGCGCGGGAGTGGGTGCATGGGCATGGGCATGGGGGGACTCCGTTTCATGAAGAGGACAGGGCGCCGGCTTGGTACTGCTCGCGCAGCGCGCGCTTGAGCACTTTGCCGATCTCGCTGCGCGGCAGGCTGGCGGCCAGCCGCAGCTCGGCCACGCGCTGGGTCTTGCCCACGCGGGCGTTGAGCCATTCGCGCAGCGCGGCGGCCGAGGGTGTGGCATCGGGGTGCGCCACGGCGTAGGCCACGGGGGTCTCGCCCCAAGCATCGGAGGGCACGCCGATCACCGCGCATTCGGCCACCTGCGGGTGCTGCAGCAGCACGGACTCGATGTCGCTCGGGTAGACGTTGAAGCCGCCCGTGATGATCATGTCCTTCTTGCGGTCGCCCAGCACGATGAAGCCGTCCTCGTCCAGGCGGCCCACGTCGCCGCTGCGGATGAAGCGCAGGCCCTGGGCATCGAACCATTCGGCCTCCTGCGTCTTGTCGGGCAGGCGGTGGTAGCCGCTCATCATCCCGGCCGAGCGGCCCACGATCTCGCCCTGCTCGCCGGGCGGCAGTTCGCGGCCCTGCTCATCGATGAAGCGGATGTCGGCGCCCGGTCCCGGCCTGCCCACGGTGTGAAGCTTGTCTGGGAAGTCATGGCAGTGCAGCTCGCAGCGCACGCCGCCTTCGGTCATGCCGTAGTACTCGATGAGCCGTCCGGGCCAGCGGCGCAGCACCTCGGCCTTGAGCGCGGGATGGAAGGGTGCGCTGGTGCAGAACTTGTGCCGCAGGCGGCTCAGGTCGGCGCCGTCGAACCCCGGGCACTGCATCAGCCGCTGGTACTGCACGGGCACGAGCATGGTGTGGGTGGCACGGTGGCGCTCGGCCAGTTCCAGGTAGTGCGCCGCGTCGAACTTGCGCACCAGCACCAGGGTGCCGCCCAGGCCCAGCGTGGGCAGGGCCGCGACCAGGGTGGTGTTGGAGTACAGCGGCGTGGCGCACAGCGAGATGGCATCGGGCCCGTAGCCGTTGTGGATGGCGCGCTGCACATGGGCCCAGCGCATGGCCCAGGACTGGACGATGCCCTTGGGCACGCCCGTGGTGCCCGAGGAGTAGATGACGTTGAAGGGCCAGTCGGGCTGGGGGTGGATGGGCGTGGGTGCGGTGCCATGGTCCGCTTCGTCCGCAGCCAGCCATTGCGACCACGGCATGCCGGCTTCGACAGCGCCGTCCAGGGCCACGCATTGCAGATCCTGTCCGCCCTGCAGCGGCCATTGCGCTGCGGTGTCCGCGTCGCGCAGCACCAGCCGGGCGCCGCAGTTGTCCAGCATGGCGCTCAGGTGGCCGGCGGTGGCCGACGGGGCCAGCGGCGCCACGGCCACGCCCGCGCGCAGCGCGCCCAGGAAGGCCAGCACGTACTCGGGCGAGCTGCCCGCGCAGATGGCCACCACGTCGCCGGGGCCCAGGCCCTGGCGTTGCAGGCGCAGGGCCACGCGGTCCATGCCCAGGCGTAGCGCGGCGTAGTCGAGGCTGCGGCCGTCCATGGCCAGGGCGGTGTGGCTGGGGCGCTGGCTGGCCTGCAGCGCGACGAGTTCGGGCAGCGAGCCAAAGGGCTGGCGCAGCAGGGCGGCGATGTCTTCTTGCATGGGAGGGGCGGGAGGGACGGGAGGGGAGAACTATTCCAGCGACAGGCCTGCGGCCTTGACGATCTGGGCCCAGCTCTTGCGTTCCTGGGCGATGAAGGCGTCGTACTCGGCCGGTGTCTCGCCACCGGGCACGCCGCCCAGGTCGGCAAAGCGCTGGCGCACCTCGGCCGTCTGCATGGCGCGCCGGGCCGACTGCTGGATGCGCTCGACAACGGCATCGGGCGTGCCGGCAGGGGCCAGCAGCCCGAACCAGGCCGTGACCTGCATGGGCACGCCGGCCTCGGTCATGGTGGGCACCTCGGGCAACTGGGCCGAGCGCGTGGCGCTGGTGATGGCCAGCGCGCGGAACTTGCCGCTCCTGATGTGCGGCATGGAGCTGGGCAGGTTGTCGATCATGTAGTCCACCTGCTGGCCCAGCAGCGCCGTGACCGCAGGCGCGGCCCCGGGAAAGGGCACGAGCGTGACCTCGATGCCGGCCTTCTGGCGGAACATCTCCGAGGACATGTGCGGCGACTGGCCCACGCCCGAGGTGGACACGTTCAGGCGCCGGGTCCTGGCCAGCTCCACCAGCTCGCGCACGCTGCGCACGGGCGAATCGGCATGGACCACGAGGATGTTGGGCACGGAGATCACATTGGTGATGCCGCGCAGATCGCTTTCCTTGTAGCTGAGCTGCTTGTACAGGCTGAAATTGATGGCCACCGGGCCGATGTTGCCCATGAGCAGCGTGTAGCCATCGGGCCTGGCGCGCGCCACCTGGGCCGTGCCGATGCTGCCGCCGCCCCCGCCCTTGTTCTCCACCACCACCGACGTGCCCAGGTCCTTGCCCATCTTCTCGGCCAGCACGCGCGCGGCAATGTCCGTGGTGCCGCCAGCGGCGGCCGGCACCACGATGGTGATGGGGCGTTCAGGCCAGGCCGCCGCCAGCGCGGCGGCAGGAGCCAGGGAGAAAAAAGGCAAAGCGGCCAGCAGGGCCAGCAGGCTGCGGCGGACGGTCATGGGCAGTCTCCAGTTCACTGCCCGCAACGATAGAAAACCCTGGGCCACAGGGCACCAGGGTTTGACTGGAGATCCGCTTCGCCATTCGGAAACCCGCGCTTAGGCCTACTGGAACGGGTGCTAACCCCTTGCCAGCACCAGAAAAGAGCCCAAGAAAAAAGGCGCCGAAGCGCCTTTCATTGACCGTGTGGTGCACAGCGCCAAAAACTGGCGCGGCCCAAGTCAGGGACACCGAGCAAGGGCCGCCCCGCCGCGAGGGTGTCGTCCCCCTCCCTTGCGAAGCAAGCAGAGAGGGGGAAGGCGCGTCAGCGCCTCAGGGGGTGATCAGGGATACAGTCCCCGCATCTCGCGGGCATGCAGGATGCGCTGGCAGGCCACGATGAAGGTGGCGGTGCGCAGCGTCACGCCGTGCTGCTGGGCCACCTGCCAGATGGCCGCGAAGGCGTCCTGCATGATGCGCACCAGGCGGGCGTTGATCTCGTCCTCGCTCCAGAAGAAGCTGGAGAAGTCCTGCACCCATTCGAAGTAGCTCACCGTCACGCCGCCGGCATTGGCCAGCACGTCGGGCAGCACCAGCACGCCCTTTTCGGTCAGGATGTCGTCGGCCTCGGTGGTGGTGGGGCCGTTGGCACCCTCGATCACCATCTTGGCCTTGATCTTGCCGGCGTTGTCCTTGGTGATCTGACCTTCCAGTGCGGCGGGGATCAGGATGTCGCAGTCCACGCCCCAGAAATCGGCAGCGTCCATGGCCTCGGCGCCGTCAAAGCCGCCCACGCCGCCCTTGGCGGCCACGTGGGCCAGCAGGGCCGTCACATCCAGGCCGTTGGCGTTGCGGATGGTGCCGGTGTGGTCCTGCACGGCCACGACCTTGGCGCCCGCGTCGGCGAACAGCTTGCCGGCCGTGCCGCCCACGTTGCCGAAGCCCTGCACGGCAATGCGCGCGCCCTGGACCGACAGGCCGGTCAGCTTGGCCGCTTCCACGCCCACGGTGAACACGCCGCGGCCGGTGGCCTCGACGCGGCCCAGCGAGCCGCCCAGGTCCACGGGCTTGCCCGTGACCACGCCGGTGGCGGTGGCGCCGGTGTTCATGGAGTAGGTGTCCATCATCCAGGACATGATCTGGCCGTTCGTGTTGACGTCAGGCGCTGGAATGTCCTTGGAGGGGCCGATCAGCAGGCCGATCTCGCTGGTGTAGCGGCGCGTCAGGCGCTCCAGCTCACCGCGCGACAGCGTCTTGGGATCGACACGGATGCCGCCCTTGGCGCCGCCGTAGGGCACGTTGACGGCCGCGTTCTTGACCGACATCCAGGCCGACAGGGCCATGACTTCGGACAGGGTCACGTCCTGGTGGAAGCGCACGCCGCCCTTGCCGGGGCCGCGGCTCAGGTTGTGCTGCACGCGGTAGCCTTCGTAGTGGGCGATGGTGCCGTTGTCCAGCTCGATCGGCACATCGACGATCAGGATGCGCTTGGGGCGCTTGAGGGTTTCGACCCAGCGGGCGAGATGGCCCAGGTAGGGGGTGACGCGATCGACCTGCTGCAGGTAATTGCCCCAGGGGCCGAGGTGATCGGCCTGCAGGTAGGAAGGGATGGCGTGGTTGGTAACGCCGGCCGAAGCGGGTTGCTGCATGGTGGTTCCACACAAGAGTTGTCTGAGGGTTTTGAGCTTATTCCCGGGGCTATGCGCTGTCCAACGCCTTATGCGCGAGAGCCTTATGCATTTAATGCATAACCATGGGATCGCCTTGTCCAGCGGACAATCGGGGCCGCTTGCGACCCTCCGATGCACTCCAAGAAAGCCGCTCCATGACGAACAACCCCCGCACTCCCACAGCCTTGGCCCATGCGCTGCTCCAGGCACGCCACAGCGGCGAATTGCTGGATGCCGACGACTGGGCCGACGTGGTGCGCGCGCCCGCAGATGCGCAGGCCGTGCAGGCCGCCATGGCGCCCGCCCTGGGCTGGCGCGTGGCCGGCAGCCAGCAGGGACCGGGCCGCGTTCCGGGCTACTGGAAGTCTGGCGCGCCGCGCCGCGATGCCCCGCTAACCCATGCGCCGCTGCCCGAAGTAGGCGTCTGGGCCAGCCCTTCGGTGGCCGGTGGCGCGCCGCTGCACCTGCGCGGCATCGAAGCCGAGATCGCCCTGCGCCTGGGCCGCGAGGTGACGGCCGAGATGGCTGCCGCGCTGCAGCCCGGCGATGGGCTGGGGCTGATCGACGGCATCACCGCCGCCATCGAGGTGGTGGATACGCGCTGGCGCCAGCACCTGAAGGCGCCGCCGCTGCTGCTGGCCGCCGACGGCCTGTGCCATGGCGCCCTGGTGCTGGGGCCGTGGCAGGACGCTTCGCGGCTGCTGCCGCGCGAGTCGCCGCGGGACTGGTCTGCCCAGGTCTGCCGGCTGCGCGTGGGTGCGGCGCCGCTGCAGGCGTTCACCGGAACGCATCCGCTGGGCGATCCGCTGTGGCTGCTGGCCGGCTGGCTGCAGGAGCTGGTGCGCCGCTATGGCAGCGTGCCCGCAGGCACGGTGGTGACCACGGGCACGTGGAATGGACTGGCCTTTGCCCAGGCCGGCGACCTGGTGGTGGCCGAGCTGGACGGCATCGCCGAAGCCCGCCTGCAGCTGTGAGGCTTCAGGCAGGACATCGAGTGATCAGGTGATCTTGTAGTCCTTGAGGGCCGGATCGCCGGGCGGAAAGCGCAGTTCCAGGTTGCGCAGCACCTCGCGCAGCAAGGTGGCGATCATGAGGTTGCGGTGCGTCTTGGAGTCGGCCGGCACGATGGTCCAGGGCGCCCAGGGCGTATGCGTGGCGCCCAGCAGCTGGCCGTAGGCCTGCTGGTAGTCCTTCCACTGCGTGCGCACCTTCATGTCGTTCTCGTCGAACTTCCAGTGCTTGGCCGGGTCGTCCAGGCGCTCCTGCAGGCGCATGCGCTGTTCGTCGGCGCTGATGTGCAGCAGGAACTTGACGACCACGGTGCCCGTCTCGCTGAGCATGCGCTCGAAGTCGTTGATGTGGGCAAAGCGCTGGCGCTGCTGCTCGGGTGTGATCCAGCCGTTGACCACGGGCACCAGCACGTCCTCGTAATGGCTGCGGTTGAAGACCGTGATTTCGCCAGCGGCAGGCACCTGCTGGTGGATGCGCCACAGGTAGTCATGGGCGCGCTCGGCCTCGGTGGGGGCCTTCCAGCCCACGGCGTGCACGCCCAGCGCACTCATGCGGCCGAAGACGCCACGGATGGTGCCGTCCTTGCCCGCCGTGTCCGTGCCCTGCAGCACGACCAGCAGCTTGTAGCGGCGGTCGGCGTACAGCAGGTTCTGCAGCGCATCCAGCTCCTCGGCCAGGGCCTCGACGGCGACCTTGTCCTCGGCCTTGCCGTTGCCATTGGAAAAGGGCTTGGCGCCCGGGTCGAAGTCGGCCATGGCAATGGGTTTGTCCTTGTCCTTGTCGGACCTGGCGGAGCGCGGCTGCCATTGTTCCCAGAGCTTTTGCACGGCCGCATCGCGGCTGGAGAAAGGGTTGGAGGCGTCCATGGATAGAGCGGTGGATGAGGTGGAATGTCAGGGCCGGGCGCGAATGGATTGCACCTGCAGTTGCGGCTGCGCCATCGAAGGCGCGGCGCCAGCGGCGGGCCTGGGGCCGGGCTGGCCCCGGACCTCCACGTTCTGCCGCTGCCACTGCGTGATCTGCTCGGCGCTCAGGCCCTGGAGCTGCCAGGTCTCGCCGGAGGTGGTCTGCAGAACGGGCTGCTCATGGGGCGCATTGCCGCGCAGCACCAGACGGCCTTGCAGGGTCAGGGGCTGGCTTGGTTCAGCCGCCGCACCCGAGGCCGGCGCAGCCGCGCTGGCGGCGGGCGAAGCCGGGGCCGAGCAGGCGCTCAGCAGGGCCAGGCCGCTGGCCAGCAGCAGCGGCAGACTGCGGCGCAGGCCGCGGGCGGAAGCAGTCGGGTGTGCGTGGTTCATGGCGTTCAGCGTACGACGGCTGTCAGCGTGCTGCCTGCCGGAACACGCAGCTGTTCCTGGTAGGTGCCTTGCGCATCAGGCTGACGCAGGAAGGGGAAATGGCCGCGCGCATTGAGGTTCACCGGTACCGTGGTGGGCAGGACCCGGGAAGACGCCAGGCTGCTGCCGTTGATCGCGGCCAGGGTGAAGCCCTGCTCCGTGCGCGCGGGCCAGCCATAGCCGCTGGGCACATCGCCGGGCAGCAGTGCGATGTTGGCGCCCCAGCGCTGGATGGCGACCGGCAGCGTGGGGCCGCCCGCTTGCTGTATGGCATTGCCCAGGACCTGCAGCGAATCGGTGGACGTGGTGTTGCTCAGCAGCTGCTTGTAGAAGCCCACGCCGTACTGGCGCACCAGATAGGCGCCCAGGCTGCCGTTGACGTCGTAGCCGAAGCAGGGCGCGGCGGTGTCGGCGCTCCAGGCGGCGGGGTCGCAGTTGAAGCCCGAGCGGGACAGCCAGGAAGGGACGCGTCCATTGGCGATGGAGTTGAAGCCGGGCGTGACGCGCTGGGCCACGATGTCTTCGCCCATCATGGCGCTCATTTCCTCCAGGAAGGTGTCGAACGCGTAGTCGGTTCCCGGCTTGGACAGCTGGACGCTGCGGCGGTAGAAGTTCGTCATGTGGACGAACTCATGGGACAGCGTGCTCATCTGGTTGGTCATGCCTTCGGCAGGATCCAGGTACAGCGTTTCCGTATCCATGTAGAACGACAGCGATTGATTGCTGTACTTGAGGTCGGGGTTCGCCGGGTCCTGCTTGAAGTTGTTCAGAGACCAGAAATAGCCCAGCAGCCCGTACGGAGTGCGGTCCGGAACGAAATTCACGAACACGATGTCCAGGGGCTGTTCGGGGTCGATGAGGTCGCTGTAGGAGTGAGCGCCCCAGGGCTCGCCCGACAGCCCCGTGATCAGGGGATAGACCGCGTCGGAGCCGCTGGTGAATCGCTGGAGCAGCGTGTCGAGCATCGCATCGCTGACCTTGGCAGCGTCGTACTCGCTGTCTTCCAGCCAGACGTTGATGGTGCGGGTGCCGGTGGGCGTGGGCACGCTGGCCTGGCGTCTGAGCGTGGCCTGGCGGGCTTCGATGCGGGAGTCGCCGGGTTGGACGAACCAGCTGCGCTGGCTGCCCACGGGCAGGATCGCCGCTGCCTGCGGCTTGATGGATTGCCGCGCCTGCATGTCCGCTGCCGTCAGGCGGGGCTTGAAGTTGCGGATGCGCTCGGGAATCCGGTTGACCGTTGCGGGTGCGGCGCTGAGGCTTTTCTGGGCCGTGGCGGTGGTCGCCGCAGGCGGAGTCAGCGTCAGGGCGGGCATGGGCACGCTGGCGTCGCCGTTGTTGGTGTAGATCAGCGTGACCTGCTTGCTGCCCAGGTTGGTCAGACCCACAGGGATCTGCTGCTCGGCCTGCGTGGTGTTGGTGTAGCTCCAGACGCCCACGCCCTGGCCCGAATAGGTGGTGGCATTGGCCGCGCCGCAGGCCGTGCCCGAGCAGGCGGCGGTCAACTGCGAAGACGGGCCGGACGGGCCGCCGCCTCCACCTCCGCCGCAACCGGCCAGAACGGCGCCCAGGGCCAGTGCGATGGCGGTCTTGCTGTGATGATGATCAAAGAACATGTTTTCCCTTCCTCTTGTGTGACCTGCTGCTGGAGATGTGGATTTTTGGTCCGATATGGCGAGAGATGCTACCCGATGCGATCCGCATCGCTGTCCGGCTCCAGCCGCACCGGCACCTGCAACTGCTCCACGAACCGCCGCGCCGCCAGCCCCAGAGGGCGCTCCTTGGACCACACCCAATCGACGAACAGCTGGGTGCCGTTGCTGATGTTGCACAGCGGGATGCGCAGCAGCGCGCCCGTCTGCAGCAGGGGCTCGGCGACGCTGAAGGGCAGCCACCCCCAGCCCAGGCCGGCCGAGATCAGTGACAGGGCCGCCAGATGGCTGTCCGTGCGCCACAGCTGGTGCGAGAACACGAAGCGCGGATCGGTGTGGGCCAGGTCTCGGCTGGCCAGCAGGATCTGGCGCGCGCCGGCCAGCTGGCCCACGTCCAGGCGTTGCTGCCCGTCCACGCCCAGTTGCCGGGCCAGCGGGTGCCTGGCCGCCATCACGGCGATCATGGTTTCCTGGCCCATCTCCTGGAAATCCTCGCGCCCGTCGATGGCCGGGCGCTCGAAGACCAGGGCCAGATGTGCGCGGCCCGAGTGCAGTTCCTTGAGCGCATCGACCTGGGCGGCCACCAGCACTTCCACCTCCAGACCCGGGAATTCCTCGACCAGCGGCTGCAGTGGCGCGGCCCAGGCCGTGGACAGCAGCTCGGGCGCGATCACCAGGGTCAGCCGCTCCTCCAGTCCCTGGTGCAGGGCCAGCGCCTGGTGGTTGAGCTGCTGCAGCTGGGCGGCCAGCAGCCGGGCCTGGGGCTCCAGTGCGCGCGCCGCCGCCGTGGGCCGGGGCTCGCGGCCGCTGCGGTCGAACAGCTGCAGGTCCAGCTCCGCCTCCAGCTGGGCGATGGCCATGCTCACGGCCGAGGGCACGCGGCCCAGCCGGCGCGCGGCAGCGGAAAACGAGCCGTGGTCCAGCACGGCAAGGAACAGCGGCACCTGGTCAGCGGGGAAGGACATGGCGGGAACCTGTCAGTTTTATTGAAAGAATCTGACTTTAACGTTCAATTCCGGACAAATAAACTGCGCCCCCTATGACCTTGCAGACACACAAAAAGGGCCTCCAGGGGCCCAAGCGCAAAGTGGTCTTTGTGACCCTGTATGAACTGATCGCCATCCTCGCCTCCAGCCTGCTGTTCATGGCCATCGGCCAGAGCGCCGGGCATTCGGGCGGCATGGCGATTGCCGCTTCCACGCTGGCCATCGTCTGGAACCTGACCTTCAATCACCTGTTCGAGCAATGGGAGGCGCGCCAGAGCGTCAAGGGCCGCTCGGTGATGCGCCGCGTGGTGCACGCCCTGGGCTTCGAGGGCGGGCTGGCCATGGTGCTGATCCCGCTGATGGCCTGGTGGTTCGGTGTCACGCTGTGGGAGGCCACGGTGATGGAGGCCGGCCTGCTGGTCTTCTTCCTGGTCTACACCTATGTCTTCAACTGGTGCTTCGACCATGTGTTCGGCCTGCCGGCCTCGGCCTCGGCATCCGCTGCGGTGGCACCCCGCGCTCAGGGCGAGCCGGCCTGCAGCAGCTGACCGGCCACGGCGGCGGCGGCCGTGCGGGTCTCCACGCCGAGTTTCTCGAAGATGTGCTCCAGGTGCTTGTTGACCGTGCGCGGGCTCATGCCCAGGATGTCGGCGATGTCGCGGTTGGTCTTGCCCTTGCTCAGCCATGACAGTACCTCGGTCTCGCGCGGGGTGAGCGCCACCTGCTGCAGCCTGCGCGCGGCGGGCGCCTGCGGCGCCTCGTGGCTGAGCAGCACCATCGACTCCCCCAGGCCGCTGGCGCCCATGTGGCGCGCCAGCAACTGGCGGCCATCGGCCAGGGCCAGCGCCAGATCCTGGTGACCGGCCTGGTCCGGCTGGTGGGCACCGGCCAGCCAGTCCCCGGCCGCCTCCATGGGGAAGGGCTGGTCCGCAAAGGCCTCCTCCAGCCAGCGCGCTGCCTGGGGAGAGCGCCAGGCCACGCGGCCCTGGCCGTCGAGCACCACCACGCCCAGCCCCGCCACGTCCACGGCCTCCTGCGCCTGGCGCGTGGCGCGGGCATTGCGCACATGGGTGGCCAGGCGCACCAGCACCTCGGGGATGCGCAGCGGCTTGACCACGTAGTCCACGCCACCGCTGGCAAAGCCGCGGATGATCTGGTCCGTGTCCGACAGGCCGGTCATGAACACCACGGGCACATGGGCCCAGGCCGGCGTGGCCTTGAGCGTGCGGCACAGCGTGAAGCCGTCCATGCCGGGCATGACGGCGTCCAGCAGCACGCCGTCGGGCACGGTGAGGGCGAAGCGCTGCAGGGCCTCGTCGGCGTCGCGGGCGGCGAGCACCACGTAGCCTTCGGCGGCCAGCGCGTCGCACAGCATGCGCAGGCTGTCCAGCGCGTCGTCCACCACGAGGATCACATGGGCGCCGTTGCCATGGCTGCTGCGGCTGGTGGCGGTGGTGGTGGCGGTCATTTCCTGCCCTCCTGGATGTTCATTCATCTGTCTCCTCCTGTTCCTGTTCGTCTTCTTCCCGGGGCTGCGGCAGCAGGCGCGCCAGCGCATCGAAGTCGAAGCGGTTCGCGCAGGCCTGCAGCGCATCGAGCAGCGCGGCATGCGCGGGCGCCTGCTGGCGCGCCTGGCGCAGGCGCTCGCGCAGGGCCGTGGCCTGGCCCGAGCGCGCCAGCCGGGCCAGGTCTTCGCGCAGGTCGGGCGGGAAGGGCGCGGCTGCCGGCGCCTGCGCTGCCTTTGCCTCTGCCTGCTCCGCGCGCGGCGCCGGCAGCAGCAACGGGCGGTTGTCATGCACCCATTCGATCCGCAGCACGCGCTCGAGCACCTGCAGCAGCTCGGACTCGATCACCGGCTTGGCGACAAAGCCCTGGCAATGCGCATCGGCCAGGCGCGGCGGGTCGTTGTCGAACAGGTTGGCCGAGACGAAGACCATGGGAAGCTGCTGCGCATCCCGGCGCGCGCGCAGCAGGGCGGCGGTCTGCCAGCCGTCCAGGTCGTCCATGCTGATGTCCAGCAGCACCAGGTCAGGCAGGCTTTGCTCCACGATCTCCAGGCACTCGCGGCCGCTGGCGGCCTCGCGGATCTCGAAGCCCAGCGGCAGCAGCAGGCCGGCCAGCAGCTGGCGCTGCAGCGGCTGGTCGTCCACCACCAGCAGGGTGCGCCGGGGCGGCAGATAGCCGATGACGGTGTGCAGCGTGGCGGCGGCGCCGGGGGGCACCCAGGACGCGTCGGGCGCCATCTCGGGCAGGTACAGGCGCACGGTGAAGCAGCTGCCCTCGCCGGGCGTGCTGCTCAGGGTGAGCTGCCCGCCCATCAGCTCGGTCAGCAGGTGGGTGATGGTCAGCCCCAGGCCCGTGCCCGCCTCGCTGACGCGCCGGCCCGCGCTGCCGCGCTCGAAGGGCACGAAGATGCGCTCCATGTCCTGCGGTTCGATCCCGATGCCGGTATCGATGACCTCGATGCGCGAGACATGGGGCCGGAAATCCATGCGCAGCCGCACCTCGCCGCGCTGGGTGAAGCGCACGGCGTTGGACAGCAGGTTGATCAGGATCTGGCGCAGCCGCTTGGCGTCGGCCCGCACCCAGCGCGGCATGGTGCCCAGCGTCTCGACCGAGAACTGCAGCCCCCTGGCCTGGGCCTGGGGCCGCATCATGGCCTCGATGCCGTCGATCAGCGCGGGCAGGGGCAGGGGGGCGAGGTCCAGGCGCAGGCGGCCGGCCTCGATGCTGGCCAGCTCCAGCGATTCGTCGATCAGCGCGCGCAGGTGCTGGCCGCTGTGCTGCATGGTGGACAGGGTCTCGCGCACCCAGCCATCGACCTGCGGGCTCTTGAGCAGGATCTGCGTATAGCCCAGCAGGCTGTTGAGCGGCGAGCGCAGCTCGTGCGTCATGCCGGCCACATAGCGGGTCTTGGCCTGGCTGGCCTGCTCGGCATGGTCCTTGGCGGCCTGCAGCTCGGCATCGGTGCGCTTGTGGGCGGCGATCTCCTGCAGCAGCAGCTGGTTCTGGCGCTCGGACTCGTCCTGGGCCATGCGCCGGCTGTCCGTGCTCAGCACCACCCACCAGGCGGCCACGGCGCACAGCAGGGCCAGCAGCGCGAAGACCTTGAGGAAGGGGATGCGCAGCGCGCCGCCATCGACGCTGCCTGCCTGCAGGCTTTCCTGCATGTAGACCACGCCCACCATGAAGGCCGTCACCGCGCACAGAGACAGCATCACCACCAGGTACTGGCCCGCGCGGAAGTTCACCTTGGTGGCCCAGCGCGGCGGCAGCATGGCCGAGGCCAGCGCGCGCAGCTGCTCGCCCGCGCGCGAGCCGGTCTTGCAGCGGTCATGGCAGCGCGACTCCAGCGAGCAGCACAGCGAGCAGATGGGCGCGCCGTAGGCCGGGCAGCGCGCCATGTCCTCGGACTCGAACTGGTTCTGGCAGACGGCGCAGCGCACCGTCTCGCCGGGCTTCCACAGATTGCCTGCGGGCCGTGCCAGGTAGTAGCGCCCGCCCGTCAGCCAGGCCAGCAGCGGCGACAGCAGCATGGACAGCGCCAGCGCGATGAAGGGCGAGAACGCGGCCGCCGTCTCGCCCAGCAGGCCCGCATAGGCGCAGCAGGCCACGGCGGCGGCCAGCAGCATGGCGACGGGTCCCACGGGATTGAAGTCGTACAGATGGGCGCGGCGGAATTCGATGCCCGGCGGGCTCAGCCCCAGCGGCTTGTTGATGACCAGGTCGGCCACCAGCGCGCCCACCCAGGCGATGGCCACGTTGCTGTAGATGGTCAGCACCTTCTCCAGCGCGCCGAACACGCCCAGCGTCATCAGCAAGGTGGCGATGACCACGTTGAACACCATCCAGACCACGCGCCCCGGATGGCTGCGCGTGATGCGCGCGAAGAAGTTGGACCAGGCAAGCGACCCCGCATAGGCATTGGTCACGTTGATCTTGACCTGCGAGATGACCACGAAGACCACGGTCACCGCCACGGCCAGCCCCGGCAGGCCCAGGGCCTGCAGCACCTGCTGGAAGCCTGCCAGGAACATCTGCGTGGGCTCGGCCGCGCGCGTGGCGTCCACCCCCTGCAGCTGCATGGCCGCGAAGGCGAGAAAGGCGCCGCCCGCCATCTTGAGCATGCCCATCACGGCCCAGCCCGGGCCGGCCACCAGCACCGCGCCCCACCAGCGCAGCCGGTTGGCCTGGGTGCGCGGCGGCAGAAAGCGCAGGAAGTCCACCTGCTCGCCGATCTGCACCACCAGCGCGAAGATCACGGCTGCCGCCGCGCCGAACATCAGCGGATCGAACTGGCTGCTGCCCGAGCGCAGGCCGGTGAGGCTGGCGAAGTCGCGGTACAGCTGCGGCTGGGCCAGCGCCATCCACACGAAGGGCAGCACCAGCAGGAACAGCCACAGCGGCTGCGTCCAGGCCTGCAGGCGCGAGATCAGCGTGATGCCGCGCATGGCCAGCGGCAGCACCACCAGGGCCGACAGCGCATAGCACCACTGCAGCGGCCAGTCCACCACCAGCTGCAGGGCCAGCGCCATGATGGCCGCCTCCAGCGCGAAGAAGATGAAGGTGAAGACGGCGTAGATCAGCGAGGTGATGGTCGAGCCCAGGTAGCCGAAGCCCGCGCCGCGCGTCAGCAGGTCCATGTCCAGCCCGTAGCGTGCGGCGCAGACGGCGATGGGCAGCCCCGTCAGGAAGATCACCAGCCCCACGGTGACGATGGCCCACATGGCGTTGGCGAAGCCGTAGTTCAGCGCAATGGCGCCGCCGATGGCCTCCAGCGCCAGGAAGGACAGCGAGCCGAAGGCCGTGTTGGCCACACGGAACTCGCTCCAGCGCCGGAAGCTGCGCGGCGTGTAGCGCAGCGCGTAGTCCTCCATGGTCTCGTCGGCCACCCAGGCGTTGTACTCGCGCCGGAACCGGAAGATGGTCTGCGGCGCGGCTGCGGTGCCGGTGGGGCTGTCGGGCGGGGGGGCGGAGTGCATTCCCAGGTCTAGCAAGAAACGTGCGGGGCCAATGCTGGCGCGGCTTGCAAGAGGGGTAGCCGGGGTGCGTACGCAGGTGGCTACGTCAATTGACGTATGGGCGGTTTCAAGGGTTCTTCCTAATCTTGGACCCAGCGCGGAAACAAGCCGTAACCGCAACGCCAGTTTTCAGCCACTTGCAGATCACCCAACCGATCCTTACAGGAGAGTCACCATGAGCCACCCCTCCGACCCCCGCACACCTGGTTCCCCCGGCACGGAAATGGGCCGCCGCCGCGTCCTGCAGGCGCTTGGCGCCGCCTCGGTGGCCGGGCTGCCGGCCTGGTCCTTCGCCCAGCCCACGGCCCAGGTCAACACCACCAAGCTGGCCGTGACCGACACCGAGGTCGTCGTGGGCCAGCTGCACTCGGCCACGGGCACCATGGCGATCTCCGAGACCGGCTCCATCCAGGCCGAGCAACTGGCCATCGACCAGATCAACGCCATGGGCGGCATCCTGGGCCGCAAGATCCGCGTGATCAAGGAAGACGGTGCCTCCGACTGGCCCACCTTCGCCGAGAAGTCCAAGAAACTGCTCATCAACGACCGCTGCGCCGCCGTCTTCGGCTGCTGGACCAGCGCCTCGCGCAAGGCCGTGCTGCCCGTGTTCGAGAAGGAAAACGGCCTGCTGTACTACCCCACCTTCTACGAAGGCCTGGAGCAGTCCAAGAACGTGATCTACACGGGCCAGGAAGCCACGCAGCAGATCCTGTACAGCCTGGACTGGGCCAAGGCCGAGAAAAAGGCCAAGACCTTCTTCCTGATCGGCTCGGACTACATCTGGCCGCGCACCTCGATGAAGATCGCGCGCAAGCACATCGAGAACTTCCAGAAGGGCAAGGTCGTCGGCGAGGAGTACTACCCGCTGGGCAGCACCAACTTCGGCTCGCTGGTCAACAAGATCAAGCTGCAAAAGCCGGACTGCATCTTCGTGGCCGTGGTGGGCGGCTCCAACGTGGCCTTCTACAAGGCGCTCAAGGCAGCGGGCATCACGGGTGACAAGCAACTGCTGGTCACGCTGTCGGTGACCGAGGACGAGATGACCGGCGTGGGCGGCGAGAACTTCACGGGCTTCTACTCCTCGATGAAGTACTTCCAGACGCTGGACAACGAGAACAACAAGAAGTTCGTGGCCGCCTTCAAGGCCAAGTACGGCCCCAACGCCGTCATCGGCGACGTCACCCAGGCCGGCTACCTGGGCCCCTGGCTGTGGAAGGCCGCCGTGGAAAAGGCCAAGAGCTTCGACGTGGACAAGGTGGTGGCCGCATCGCCGGGGCTGGAACTCAAGACCGCGCCCGAAGGCTACGTGAAGGTGGACGCCAACCACCACCTGTGGAGCAAGTCGCGCATTGCCGTGGGGCAGCCGGACGGCACGTTCAAGGTGGTCTCGGAGTCGCCTGAACTCATCAAACCCGATCCCTTCCCCAAGGGTTACCAGTAAGCCCTGATCCGTTCAGGCAGGTGATGCGCGGCGGCCTGCGGCCTGGTGGGCGGGCTGCCGCGTGAATCGTTTCCCCCTCTCCCGATTGGCTTGCGCGCAGGAGCAGCACCATGAGTTTTTCCGACATGATGAACATCGGCCTGATGCAGGGCTTCGCGGGGCTGAGCCTGTTCGCCGTGCTGCTGCTGATGGGCCTGGGCCTGGCCATCATCTTTGGCCAGATGGGCGTGATCAACATGGCGCATGGCGAGTTCATGACCATCGGCGCCTACACCATCTACCTGGGCTCCACGCTCACGGCGCAGCACGCGCCCGAGTTCATGCCCTACTACTTCCCGCTGGCCATCGTGGCCGCCTTCCTGTTCGCCTTCGTGGCCGGCTGGCTGGTGGAATGGGGGCTGATCCGCCACCTCTACAAGCGGCCGCTGGACACGCTGCTGGCCACCTGGGGCGTGAGCCTGGCGCTGCAGCAGTGCTTTCGCACCTTCATCGGCCCCAAGGAAGTCAGCCCCACCCTGCCTGACTGGCTGATGGGCTCGTGGGCGCCGGCCGAGGGGCTGGACATTCCCATCAACGGCCTGTTCGTGCTGGCGCTGACCATGGCCGTCACGGCCGGCGTGCTGATCGCGCTGCACAAGAGCCGCTGGGGCCTGCGCGTTCGCGCCACGGTCAGCAACCGCGTGATGGCCAACGCCATCGGCATCGACACCAAGAAGACCGACCGCCTGACCTTTGCCATCGGCTGCGGCATCGCGGGCGTGGCGGGCGCGGCCTTCACCACCATCGGCTCCACCGGCCCCACCTCGGGCTCGCTGTACATCGTGGACGCCTTCCTGGTGGTCACCTTCGGCGGCGCGGCCAGCCTGCTGGGCACCGTGGTCTCGGCCTTCGGCATTGCGCAGACGCAGTCCATCACCGAGTTCTTCCTCGCGGGCTCCATGGCCAAGGTGATCACGCTGTCGCTGATCGTCTTCATCCTGATGCTGCGTCCCCAGGGCCTGTTCGCGTCCAAGGTGCGGCGCTGATCCCGGCGCCGGCCCTGTCCACGAATTCCCCCGCGTTCCCCCGATTTCCCCTGAGTTCACCGGAGTCATTCCATGCAAGCCCTCAAAGCCTGGATACAGCGCTACCAGCTCGCCAGCCTGGTGCTGCTCACCGTCCTGCTGGCGGTGGTGCTGCCCCTGGCGCTGGACATCTTCCGCCTCAACCTGGTCGGCAAGTACCTGACCTATGCCTTCGTCGCCATCGGCCTGGTCATGGTCTGGGGCTATGGCGGCGTGCTCAGCCTGGGCCAGGGCGTGTTCTTCGGCCTGGGCGGCTACGCCATGGCCATGTTCCTGAAGCTGGAGGCGTCCGACCCCATCAGCACCAAGATCCAGTCCACGCCCGGCATCCCCGACTTCATGGACTGGAACCAGCTGACCGAGCTGCCCTCGTTCTGGCTGCCCTTCAAGAGCCTGCCGTTCTCGCTGGCCGCCGTCATCGCCGTGCCCACGCTGCTGGCCTGGCTCATCAGCTTCGCCATGTTCAAGCGCCGCGTGGGCGGGGTGTACTTCGCCATCATCACGCAGGCCGTGGCGCTGATCGTCACCGTGCTCATCATCGGCCAGCAGGGCTACACGGGCGGCGTCAACGGCATGACCGACCTCAAGACCCTGTGGGGCTGGGACACGCGCACGGACAGCGCCAAGTACATCCTCTACTACGTCTGCGTGGCCCTGCTGATCGGCGCCATCGTCCTGTGCCGCTGGATTCAGACGGGCAAGGTGGGCACCCTGCTGCTGGCCATGCGCGACAAGGAAGACCGCGTGCGCTTTTCCGGCTACGACGTGGCCAATTTCAAGGTCTTCGTGTTCTGCCTGGCCGCTGCGCTGTCGGGCGTGGGCGGCGCGCTGTTCACGCTGCAGGTGGGCTTCATGTCGCCCAGCTTCGTGGGCATCGTTCCCTCCATCGAGATGGTCATCTACGCCGCCGTGGGCGGGCGCATGAGCCTGGTGGGCGCCGTGTACGGCACGCTGCTGGTCAACGCGGGCAAGACCTATTTCTCGGAGAGCTTCCCGGACCTGTGGCTGTTCCTCATGGCGGGCCTGTTCATCGGCGTGACCATGGCCTTCCCGATGGGGCTGGCCGGGCTGTGGGAAAGCCGCATCGTTCCCTGGTGGAACAGCCGCCGCAAGGGCGCGGCACCGGCCGCAGCGCCTGCCGCAGCGCAGGGAGCCCAGGCAGCACCTGCCCCGGCCGCCACCAAGCCCACGTCCGCCCTGTCCGAAGGCATGGGCCGCCAGGGCGCCTGAACCACAGCGGGAGCACACCATGAGCAATACCGACTTCACGCTGGCCGTGGAAGACCTGACGGTCTCCTTCGACGGCTTCAAGGCCATCGACGCGCTGAACCTGTACATCGACAGGAACGAGCTGCGCGTCATCATCGGCCCCAACGGCGCGGGCAAGACCACGCTGCTGGACCTGATCTGCGGCAAGACCCGCGCCACGGCCGGCAGCATCAAGTTCAAGAACGAGGAACTCACGCGCATGGCCGAGCACAAGCGCGTGCGCCTGGGGATCGGGCGCAAGTTCCAGACGCCGTCCATCTACGAGAACCTGTCGGTCTTCCAGAACCTGGAGGTCTCCTACCCCGAAGGCCGCTCGGTCTTCGGCGCGCTGGCCTTCAAGTGCACGGAGGCGGTGCGCGATCGCGTGCAGGCCGTGGCCGCCGACATCGGCCTGGACGAGCGCCTGGACACCGAGGCCGGCCTGCTCAGCCATGGCCAGAAGCAGTGGCTGGAGATCGGCATGCTGCTCATGCAGGAGCCCGAGCTGCTGATGCTGGACGAGCCCATCGCCGGCATGAGCGCCCGCGAGCGCGAGCTGACGGCCGAGCTGCTGCAGCGCATCTGCAAGAACCGCTCCGTCATCGTCATCGAGCACGACATGGAGTTCGTGGCGCGCATCGCGCACAAGGTCACCGTCATGCACCAGGGAAAGATCCTCGCCGAGGGCCCCATGGACAAGGTGCAGGCCGACCCCAAGGTCATCGACGTCTACCTCGGCCACTGAGGCACGCACAAGGAATTCACATGCTGCAAGTCAAGGATCTGTACGTGGCCTATGGCCAGAGCGAGGCGCTGCACGGCATCAGCTTCGAGGGCCGCGAGAACGAAACCGTGGCCATCATGGGCCGCAACGGCATGGGCAAGACCACGCTGTTCAAAAGCCTGATGGGCGTCATGCCCGCCAAGAGCGGCCAGATCACCGTGGCCGGCCAGGACGTCACGAAGGACGAGAGCTTCCGGCGCGTGGCCAAGGGCATTGCCTACGTGCCCCAGGGCCGCATGATCTTCCCCACGCTGACCGTGGAAGAGAACATACAGACGGGCCTGGAGAACGCGAAGACGCGCCAGGTGCCCGAAGACATCTACGCCCTGTTCCCCGTGCTCTGGGACATGCGCCGGCGCAAGGGCGGCAACCTCTCGGGCGGGCAGCAGCAGCAGCTGGCCATTGCGCGCGCGCTGGTCACCGACCCCAAGGTGCTGCTGCTGGACGAGCCCACCGAGGGCATACAGCCTTCCATCATCAAGGACATCGCCAAGGCGCTCAACGAGATCCGCAAGCTGCGCCGCATCACCATCGTGGTCAGCGAGCAGGTGCTTTCCTTCGCCATGGATGTGGCCGACCGGCTGTTCGTCATCGAGGGCGGCCGCCTGGTCCATGAGACGGCCAGAGCAGATACCGACGAGCAGCGCATCAAGTCCTACCTCTCTGTATGAAGCACCCCCTGAGCGGCTGCGCCGCTTCCCCCTCTCTCGCACGCGGGAGGGGGACGACACCCTCGGTGCGGGGCGGCCCTTCCTTGGTGTCCCTGGGTTGTGCCGTGCCGGTTTCATTCACCGCGGTCGATGCAGGCGCCGAGTTCCTCTCTTTTTCCACTGCCATCGCAAGGAGCACACCATGGCCGAAACCCTGATCAAGGTCGATCTCAACCAGTCCCCCTACGACAACCCGCAGGTGCACAACCGCTGGCATCCCGACATCCCCATGGCGGTCTGGGTGGAGCCGGGCGCGGAGTTCAAGCTGGAGACCTATGACTGGACCGGCGGCGCCATCAAGAACGACGACAGCGCCGAAGACGTGCGTGACGTGGACCTGTCCACCGTCCACTTCCTGTCCGGCCCCGTGGGCGTCAAGGGCGCCGAGCCCGGCGACCTGCTGGTGGTGGACCTGCTGGACATCGGCGCGCGCGACGACAGCCTCTGGGGCTTCAACGGCTTTTTCTCCAAGCAAAACGGCGGCGGCTTCCTGGACGAGCATTTCCCGCTGGCCCAGAAGTCCATCTGGGACTTCCACGGCATGTTCACCAAGAGCCGCCACATCCCCGGCGTCAACTTCGCAGGCCTCATCCACCCGGGCCTGATCGGCTGCCTGCCCGACCCCAAGATGCTGGCCAGCTGGAATGAGCGCGAGACCGGCCTCATCGCCACCGACCCCGACCGCATCCCCGGCCTGGCCAATCCGCCCAACGCCACCACCGCCCACATGGGCCAGATGCAGGGCGAGGCGCGCGACAAGGCCGCCGCCGAAGGCGCACGCACCGTGCCGCCGCGCGAGCATGGCGGCAACTGCGACATCAAGGATCTTTCGCGCGGCTCGCGCGTGTTCTTCCCCGTCTACGTGGACGGCGCGGGCCTGAGCGTGGGCGACCTGCACTTCAGCCAGGGCGATGGCGAGATCACCTTCTGCGGCGCCATCGAGATGGCCGGATGGGTGCACATGAAGGTTTCGCTGATCAAGGGCGGCATGGCCAAGTACGGCATCAAGAACCCCATCTTCAAGCCCAGCCCCATGACGCCCAACTACAAGGACTACCTGATCTTCGAAGGCATCTCGGTGGACGAAAAGGGCAAGCAGCACTACCTGGACGTGACCGTGGCCTACCGCCAGGCCTGCCTGAACGCCATCGAGTACCTGAAGAAATTCGGCTACAGCGGTGCCCAGGCCTACTCGCTGCTGGGCACGGCGCCCGTGCAGGGCCACATCAGCGGCGTGGTGGACGTGCCCAATGCCTGCGCCACGCTGTGGCTGCCCACGGAGATCTTCGACTTCGACATCAATCCCACGGCCGAGGGACCACAGAAGATCATCACGGGCGGGGTGGACCTGCCCATCGCCCAGGACAAGTAAGCCCGGCATACGACACCCGCCATCCACCATCCGCCAGAGGCCGCCCATGCCCACCTATGACTACCACTGCGCCGCATGCGGCGGCTTCGACGCGCTGCGCAGCCTCTCGCAGCGCAACGAGCCCGCGCCCTGCCCCATCTGCGAGGCGGCCTCGCCCCGCGTCTTCGTCAGCGCGCCGCGCCTGGCCTGCACCAGCCCCGAGCAGCGCCGCGCCCATGACACCAACGAGCGCGCCCGGCACGAGCCCAGGCGCTCACGCGATGTGGCCGAGGGCAGCTACGCGCGCATGCGCCACCCTTCGGGCTGCGGCTGCTGCAGCGGCGCCAGCAAGCGCGGCTCCACGGTCACGGCGCCCAACGGCGCCAAGACCTTCCCGACCAAGCGGCCCTGGATGATCAGCCACTGACCGCGGCCCCTGCGCCGCACCGATGCAAAAAAGGCCCGCGACGCGGGCCTTTGTCCTGCCTGGCCGTACCGCTCAGTGCACGGCGCCGATGAAGCCGGCCAGCTCCGGCGTCTGCGGGCTGGCGAACAGCTGCTTGGCCGGGCCGCTTTCGTGGATCAGGCCCTGGTGCATGAACACCAGCTGGTCGCCCACGTCGCGGGCAAAGCGCATCTCGTGCGTGACCATGATCAGCGTCATGCCCTCGGCGGCGAGCTGCTTGACCACGGCCAGCACCTCGTTGACCAGCTCCGGGTCCAGGGCCGAGGTGATCTCGTCGCACAGCAGCACCTTGGGCTGCATGGCCAGCGCGCGTGCAATGGCCACGCGCTGCTGCTGGCCGCCGCTGAGCTGGTCGGGGTAGCTGTCGTACTTGTCGCCCAGGCCGACCTTGGCCAGCATCTGGCGCGCCAGCGCCGCCGCCTCGGGCTTTTTCACGCCCTTGACCACGGTGGGCGACAGGGCCACGTTCTCGCCCGCCGTCAGGTGGGGGAACAGGTTGAACTGCTGGAACACCATGCCCACGTTCAGGCGCAGCGCGCGCAGCTGGGCGGGCGAGGGCGCGCTGCCCTCCGAGCCCTTGAGCACGGCGTCGTCCACCACGATCTGGCCGGACTGGATGGCCTCCAGCCCGTTGATGGAGCGCAGCAGCGTGCTCTTGCCCGAGCCGCTGCGGCCGATGATGGCGACCACCTGGCCGCTGTCCACGCTCAGGTCCACGCCCTTGAGCACATGGTTGTTGCCGTAATGCTTGTGAACGGCGCGCACATCAACGAGCGGCATAGAGTTTCTTCTCCAGATGGGATGCGTAGAGGGACAGGGGCCAGCACAGCAGGAAGTAGCCTGCGGCGACCAGGCCGTAGATGAGGAAGGGCTGGAAGGTGGCGTTGGCCAGCATGGAGCCGAGCTTGGTCAGCTCGCTGAAGCCGATGATCGAGGCCACGGCCGTGCCCTTGATGATCTGCACCGAGAAGCCGACCGTGGGCGCTATCGACAGGCGCAGCGCCTGCGGCAGCACCACATGGCGCATCTGCTGCAGGTAGCCCATGGCCAGGCTGGACGAGGCTTCCCACTGGCCGCGGGGAATGGATTCCACGCAGCCGCGCCAGACCTCGGCCAGGTAGGCGCTGGTGTACAGCGTCAGGCCGATGGCGGCCGCCGTCCAGGGCGAGATGTCCAGGCCGGCCATGGACGAGCCGAAGAACACGATGAACATCTGCATCAGCAGCGGCGTGTTCTGGAAGGCCTGGATATAGGCCTTGGCCAGGCGGCGCAGGTTCAGGCTGCGGCCCACGCGGGCGAACAGCACCAGCAATCCGGTGGCGCCGCCCAGCACGAAGGCCAGCAGCGACAGCGCCAGCGTGGCCAGCAGGCCCTCGGCCAGCTTGGCCAGGATGGGCAGCAGGGGAATGTCGGCAATCATGCGGCGTCTCCGGCAGTGGTTGCAGGTGCAGCGGGTGCAGCGGGTGCAGCGGGCCTGGCTGCACGCGGCGTGCGGCGGCCCACCACGAAGCGCTGGCCTATCCAGGCCAGCAACTGGCGCAGTGCCAGGGCCAGCACGAAGTACGCCGCCGTCACCACCAGGTAGGTCTCGAACGCGCGGAAGTTGCGCGACTGGATGAAGTTGGCCGCAAACGTCAGGTCCTGGGCCGCGATCTGCGAGACCACCGAGGTGCCCAGCATCACGATCACGATCTGGCTGCTCAGCGAGGGCCAGACCCGCTGCAGCGCAGGGCGCAGCACCACATGGCGGAAGACCGCCCAGCGGCCCATGCCCAGCGCGCCAGCGGCTTCCAGCTGGCCGCGCGGCGTCTCCTGGATGCCGGCGCGCACGATCTCGGTGATGTAGGCGCCCAGGTTGATCACCGTGGTCAGCAGGCAGGCCTGCCATTCGTTGATCTGCACGCCCAGCGAAGGCAGGCCGAAGAACACGAACATCAGCTGCACCAGGAAGGGCGTGTTGCGTATGCCCTCCACGTACACCTTGAACAGCCAGTGCAGCGGCGCAATGCGCCAGGCGCGGCTGACGCCGCCGGCCACGCCGATGGCGCCGCCCAGCACGGCGCCCGCCGCCGTCAGCGCCAGCGTGAAGCCCGCGCCCTGTGCCAGCAGGCCGCTGTAGTCGAACACGGCGCCGAAGTCGAATTGATAGGCCATGGAAGGATTTCCGGGAACAGGGGCGCAGCGGTTACAGGGTGGCGGGCAGCGGCATCTTCATCCAGCGCTGGGACAGGCTGGTCAGGCGGCCGTCGGCCTTGAGCTTGGTGATGATGGCGTCCACCTTCTGCAGCAGCGCCGGCTCGCCCTTGGCCACGCCGATGTAGCAGGGCGTGTCCTCGACCGCGAACTTCACGTCCAGCTGGCGCAGCCTGGTGCGCTCGTTCACGGCGTTGGCCACGATGTTGCCCAGCGTCACCAGCTGCACCTGGCCCGTCAGATAGCTTTGCGCGGTGGCGTTGTTGTCCTCGTAGCGCTTGATGGTGGCCGAGGCCGGCGCCACCTGCGTGAGGGCCAGGTCCTCGGTGGAGCCGCGCGTCACGCCCACGGTCTTGCCGGCCAGGTCGGCAGGGGCCTTGATGCTCATGTCCTTGGGGCCGTAGACGCTCTTGGGGAAGGGGGCATAGGCCTGGGTGAAGTCGATCACCTTGGCGCGCTCGGCGTTCTTGCCCAGGCTGGAGATGACGATGTCGGCCTTGCCCGTGGTCAGGAAGGGGATGCGGTTGGTGCTGGTCACGGGCACCAGCTCCACCTTCACGCCCAGCTCCTGGGCCACCAGGGCCGCCATGTCGATGTCATAGCCCTGCAGCTTCAGGTCGGTGCCCAGCGAGCCGAAGGGCGGGAAGTCCTGCGGAATCGCCACGCGCAGCACGCCGGCCTTCTGGATGTTGGCCAGCATGTCGGCATGGGCGGCGCCGCCCAGGCCGGCAGCGGCCAGGGTGGCGGCCGCCAGGGCGGTGCGGATGAATGCGCGGCGGGGTGTCAGGGGGGAAGTCATGCGAAAGCTCCTTCAGAAGGTGGGATGAGGCGAAAGGAAAGCGGGTCAGGGTCGGGCGCAGATGTATCGGGCGCAGATGCGTCGGGCGCCGTCGCGTCGTCCGGCGTGTCGAGATCGATGCCGCTGCGCCTGGCGGCCGACAGCAGGTGGGCGCGCATGGCGCCCGCGGCGCCCGGCGCATCGCCTGCGCAGACCGCCTGCACGATGGCGTCGTGCTCGCGCACCGGCTGGTCGTCGGCACCGCTCCAGGCAAAGGGCAGGCGCAGGCTGTGGCTGATGGCCAGCTCCAGCTGGCGCGCCATGGCCACCAGGCCCGGGTTGCCCGACAGCTGGGCCAGCAGCAGGTGGAACTGCAGATCGGCGTCGGCGGCGGCCAGCAGGTCGCTGCGGTCCAGGGCGTGGGCCAGTTGGGACTGGGTCCATTGCAGCTGGCGCAGGCCGCTGTCGTCGGCGCGCATGGCCGCCAGCGCGGCCCAGCCCGGCTCCAGCACCAGGCGCAGCTCGATCAGTTGGCGCGGCGACAGCGTGCCCAGCGCCGGGGTGGCATAGGCGCGGTGCATGCGTGCACGGCCGCTGTGCGGGCCGTTGATGCGCACGCCCTTGCCCGGCTGGATCTCGACCAGGCCCAGGGCCTCCAGCATGGACAGCGCCTCGCGCAGCGAAGCGCGGCTGATGCCCAGCTGCCGGGCCAGCTCGCGCTGCGGCGGCAGCTGGCTGCCGCCGGGGTAGTGGCCGCTCAGGATGTGCTGCTGCAGCGTCTGGGCCATCGAGATCGGAATGCTTTGCATGGGCTGGCGCGGGTGGAGGGTTTTGGCCTGACTGGTCAGACCACGTACCCAGCAGATAGCGAATTGCGTGCCAGATGCAAAAAAAGGAGCGTTGTCCTCAGGCATTGCAAAGAATCCGGGGCGATGGGACATCGACAATCCGCCCCGAAGGCGCCGCCAGCGGCCCGCGCTGCCGCGCTTTGGTGCAGTGCCGCATGGCTTTGTGCAGGCCTGCCCCGAATGCGGGCGTAAAACCCGCACTGCAGGCCGCCGCCAGCCGCCGTAGAATCCCGGGCTTTGGCCCGAGGAGCGTTGCAGCGCGGCACCCGCCCATCCGTACACCGGATCGCGTGCCGCGTCAGGCTTGGGCCAGGTGCAGGTTCCCGGCCGGACCGCGCCCACGGTGCCAACGACGCTCACCTGTTGCCATGCCGTTTTTGCAGGTGAGCTTGATGTCGTCCTCTTTCACTCCCCCTCCCATGAAGCTGTCCGGCCTGGAGCCGGTGACCATCGGCGAGGGCACGCTGTTCGTCAACGTGGGCGAGCGCACCAACGTCACGGGTTCCAAGGCCTTTGCGCGCATGATCCTCAACGAGCAGTACGAGGAAGCGCTGTCCGTGGCGCGCCAGCAGGTGGAAAACGGCGCCCAGGTCATCGACGTGAACATGGACGAGGCCATGCTCGACAGCAAGGCCGCCATGGTGCGCTTCCTGAACCTCATCGCCTCCGAGCCCGACATCGCCAAGGTGCCGGTCATGGTGGACAGCTCCAAGTGGGAGGTCATCGAGGCCGGCCTGCGCTGCCTGCAGGGCAAGGGCATCGTCAACTCCATCTCCATGAAGGAAGGCCTGGATGAATTCAAGCGCCAGGCCCGGCTGATCAAGCGCTACGGCGCGGCCGCCGTGGTCATGGCCTTCGACGAGAAGGGCCAGGCCGACACCTACCAGCGCAAGATCGAGATCTGCGAGCGCGCCTACCGCATCCTGGTGGACGAGGTGGGCTTCCCGCCCGAGGACATCGTCTTCGACCCCAACATCTTCGCCGTGGCCACCGGCATCGAGGAGCACGACAACTACGCCGTGGACTTCATCGAGGCCGTGCGCTGGATCAAGCAGAACCTGCCCGGCGCCAAGGTCTCGGGCGGCGTCTCCAACGTGAGCTTCAGCTTCCGCGGCAACGACCCCGTGCGCGAGGCCATCCACACCGTGTTCCTCTACCACGCCATCTCGGCGGGCATGGACATGGGCATCGTCAACGCCGGCATGGTCGGCGTCTATGACGACCTGGAGCCCGAACTGCGCGAGCGCGTGGAAGACGTGGTGCTCAACCGCCGCCCTGACGCTGCGGAACGCCTGCTGGAGATTGCCGACGCCGCCAAGGGCGCCGCCAAGGACGACAGCAAGAAGCTCGAATGGCGCGGCACGCCCGAGAACCCGAAGACCGTGGGCGAGCGCCTGTCGCACGCCCTGGTGCACGGCATCACCGACTTCATCGTCGTCGACACCGAAGAGGCCTACCAGCAGATCGTGGTGCAGGGCGGCGGCCGCCCGCTGCACGTGATCGAAGGCCCGCTCATGGACGGCATGAACATCGTGGGCGACCTGTTCGGCGCCGGCAAGATGTTCCTGCCCCAGGTGGTCAAGTCGGCGCGCGTGATGAAGCAGGCCGTGGCCCACCTCGTGCCCTACATCGAAGAGGAAAAGCGCCAGCAGGAAGCGGCGGGCCTGGACGTGTCCAGCAAGGGCAAGATCGTCATCGCCACCGTCAAGGGCGACGTGCACGACATCGGCAAGAACATCGTCACCGTGGTCCTGCAGTGCAACAACTTCGAGGTCATCAACATGGGCGTGATGGTGCCCTGCCACGAGATCCTGGCCAAGGCCAAGGCCGAGGGCGCGGACATCATCGGCCTGTCGGGCCTGATCACGCCCAGCCTCGAAGAGATGCAGTACGTCGCCGGCGAGATGCACAAGGACGACTACTTCCGCATCAAGAAGATTCCGCTGCTGATCGGCGGCGCCACCTGCTCGCGCGTGCACACCGCCGTCAAGATCGCGCCCAAGTACGAAGGCCCCGTGGTCTACGTGCCCGATGCCTCGCGCAGCGTCAGCGTGGCCCAGAGCCTGCTGGGCGAGAACAAGGGCAACTACCTGGCCGAGATCCAGGCCGACTACGACAAGGTCCGCACCCAGCACGCCAACAAGAAGAAGACGCCGCTGTGGCCGCTGGACAAGGCCCGCGCCAACGCCACGCCCGTGGACTTTTCCCAGGCCCCCGTGGCGCCGCGCGCCCTGGGCCGGCGCGTGTTTCGCAACTTCGACCTGGCCGAGATCGCAGAATACATCGACTGGGGCCCGTTCTTCCAGACCTGGGACCTGGCCGGCCCCTATCCGGCCATCCTCGACGACGAGATCGTGGGCGTGCAGGCCCGCCAGGTGCTGGCCGACGGCCAGGCCATGCTCAGGAAGATCATCGAAGGCCGCTGGCTGCAGGCCAACGGCGCCATCGGCCTGTTCCCTGCCAACCGCGTGGGCGATGACATCGAGTTCTACGCCGACGAGTCCCGCAGCCAGGTGCTCATGACCTGGTACGGCATGCGCCAGCAGACCGAAAAGCAGATGGTGGAAGGCCCGGATGGCCAGCCCGTGATGCGCCCCAGCCGCTGCCTGTCCGACTTCGTGGCCACCAAGGAATCGGGCATCCAGGACTACGCGGGCCTGTTCGCCGTCACGGCCGGCATCGGCGCCGAGAAGAAGGACAAGGAGTTCCAGGACGCGCTGGACGACTACTCCGGCATCATGTTCAAGGCCCTGGCCGACCGCCTGGCCGAGGCCTTCGCCGAATGCCTGCACCAGCGCGTGCGCAAGGACCTGTGGGGCTATGCGCCCGACGAGGACCTCAGCAACGAAGCGCTGATCAAGGAACAGTACAAGGGCGTGCGCCCCGCGCCTGGCTACCCGGCCTGCCCCGACCACAGCGCCAAGACCGACCTGTTCGCCGTGCTCAAGGCCGACGAGATCGGCATGACGCTGACCGAAAGCCTGGCCATGAACCCGGCCTCCAGCGTCAGCGGCTTCTACATCGGCCACCCCGACTCCGTCTACTTCAACGTCGGCGAGATCGGCGAGGACCAACTGGCCGACATGGCCGCGCGCCGGGGCATGGATATCGAGGAACTGCGCCGGTTGCTGGCGCCGAATCTCGCCTGATATTGGGTTGACCGCTGGCTTGGCTACGCCGGTCAGGCGTGCGATTTTTCGCTATTTTGGACAAAGGCATTCATCTTTGACTGGAATAGCGGACAGGGCGCGCCAGCGGCGCAGGCAGTCGATCAGAAGTCGCGTTGACCAACCGTGCTTGCGCACATCCGCCGCCGCCCGCAGCACACGCCGTTGCCAGGCCAGTCCGAGGATGTGATCCGGCTGAGCGTTCACGCGCGCGCCGATGCTGCCGGGGCCAGGATGCCCTATAAGGGCCCGGTGCACGCCAGCCGAACCCGCACCTCCTTGTTGGCGACCAGGGCCGGATCGGTCGCAAGGACGAGTTTTCTCTCTCCCCCGCTGCCCAGGTCGATCAGGCCTTCCTGCAGTACCTGCCGGACGCCCCCTCGGTTCACGCTGCTCGTGTAGGTCGCCAGAGCCGAAAGGCATCCGCACTCGCCAATCGATTTGCGCAGTTGAACACGGGTGTTCGCCCACACCACGTTGGACTCTGTGGAAGTCTTCGTCGCCGTGATCGACACGCAGGCTGAAAGATCGTTCTGAAACGTTATCTGGTCGGCATGGGCAGCAAAGGCGGATCCGCCAAACAAGGCAGACCATATTAAAAATCGAGCCATGCTATGCACGTGTGCCTCCGTTTGTCACTCTTGCCGGGACGTAATTGACTTTCAGAATGAAATAGCTACGTGAACTGGACTTCGCCTTCGACCGAAGAATCGGGAAGAATCTATGCTCAACCTCAATACATCCGTGGCTGAAGCCTTTGGTTGAATCATGCAGATAAAAGCCGCTGCGAACGGGGTTGCAAGCGATGCGCGTTTGAGTGTCGGCGGGCTCCATCCGCGCCCGGTTCTGCCCCCAGTTTGCCCAATAGGCTTCGCAGCTTCCGGCGGCAGCTCCGCGTGGAATCGTCTGGACTCCCCATCCGGGAGACAGGTTGCATCTTCCCGCACCGTCATCCTTCGCCGCCCCACGATCGGTGACGAGCACCTTGTACACCCCCTCCGGAATTGGTCCGCTGTCTTTGATGCACTGATTTTCTGGCATCTGAAAACCTGGAAGTCCTGTCGTTGCCTTGAAGCTACCGGAGCCATTCCATGTCAGCTTCTGCCCATCAAACTCCATATCTGGTATCACAAACTGTCCCTCCAATTTTCTAAAGTCGCATCAATCGAGTTTCTCGGTAGCCACGGTTTGATGCCATCCAGATTCATAAGCTTCATCTGGATCAGAGATCGGGGCAGCTTAATGCGCTTATTGCCTCGAAGGCAAGTTGGAGGGAACGTGTTTTTGCGACATGCTGTAACGATCTTGTATACCAATTCGCTGCAATCGCATTCAGGTATACCTGATTGCCATGTATGAGATCGCCTGAATATGCCCACTGCCAGAGTCCAAAAAAACAAGGCGCACGAGGCGCCTTGTCATGGGTCAGCGGGATGGGAGTTTCAGAGCCCGATTTCCTTGTTGTACGCCTTGCGCGCCGCAACGGCCGTGTCCGTGAAGTCGGTGAACACGCCGTCGATGCCCAGGCGGTAGTAGGTCAGGTATTCCTGCACGGGGTCGCCCTTGTACAGGCCGGCCAGGCGGCCCGGCTCGTTGCGGAAGGTGAAGCTGTGCACGATCAGGCCGGCCTTGTGGGCGTCGCGGATCAGGCCCGTGTCCTTGACGGTGTTCACGTCCTTGAGGCCGGCGCCCTCCTTGTAGGGCACGACGGAGTGGGCCAGGACCTGGGGCTTCCAGGGGCCGATGCCGTCGGCATAGGTCTTGATCTCGGCCAGGCCTGCGGGCGTGAGCATGGTGGCGAAGGTGCGCGCGTCGCCGGCCAGGGTCCAGCTGTAGGGGCGGCCGCTGATGAAGGTCCACTCATCGTTGGTGATGTAGACCATGGAGCCGTCGCGCAGATTGAAGTCGTTGCCGTCGATCAGCTGCACGCCCTTGGCCTTCATGCCGGCCTGGCGCAGGTACTTGAGGCTGGCCGGGTCGAAGCTCTGGATGTAGATGGGCGAATCCTTGGCGTTGAGCTTGTTCTGGTCCAGCAGCTTGATCACCGCGTCTTCAAACGGGCGCGAGCCGGGCGCGCCGCAGCCGTTGGCGATCGCCTGCTGGTTGTTCCAGTACGGGTTCTTGGTCTCGGCGTAGACGGGGATGGTGCGGCCCAGGGCCTTGCCCTTGGCGGCGGCGATGTCCAGCACGTCCTGGGCGCTGATCAGGGGCAGCTTGCCGTTCCACTCGGTGGGGCGCTCGCTGCGGTTGTCCAGGATCGTGCCGCCCAGCCAGGTGCGCAGCTCCTGCATCGTGAAGTCGCTGATGGACCAGTCGTTGCGGTGGTCCTCGCCATCGACCACCAGGGCCTTGAGCACGGACTTGGGATCGTTGGCATCGAGCTGGTCGCTCAGGTATTGCGAGGGGCCGTTGACAGGCACGGCGGGGTACTTCACGTTGACCAGCACGCCGGCCGCAGTGCGCTGGCGGCGCGCCACTTCGGCATTGGTCTTGGCCACGTCGGCCACGTTGGTGCTGTCGCTGAGCCAGGCGTTGTGGCGGGCGACCAGCTGGCAGTCCTTCGTCAGGTGCATGTCGAGTTCGAGCATGTCCGCGCCCGCGTCGGCGGCGGCCTCGTAGGCCATGCGTGTCTGCTCCGGGAACTTGCCCGAGAAGCCGCGGTGGGCGATCACCTGGGGCTGCTTTCCGTCGAGCGTGAGGTAGAACGAGCCGCCGTCGCCGCCGCAGGCCGTGAGGACTGCAGCCGCGCACAGGGACGCGAGCAGGGGAGTGCGGGAAAAGGACATAGGACGTTGGGTCATATCCGAAGCAGTGGTGGGTTGATGAACGGCGCGCAATGCGCCAGCTCAGCAGCGTATGCAGTCAGCCGTGTCGGCACCATGACAGTGCGCCCCGTAGGGCCCGGATTGGCGTTTTAGCGACGGTCGGTGGAAATTTGCCGACCCACCGACACAGGGTTATCCCCCGAACAGGGGCGCCAGCGTGGCACGCAGGCGGTCGCCGGCGTCGGGCGCCTCGCTCGGGCGGATCTCCAGCGAACGCTCCACCGTGCCGATGTGCTCCAGCAGCAGGGCCTTGGCGCCCTCGGTGTCGCCGCGCTCCAGCGCCTCGACGATGCGCTCGTGCTCGGCGCAGGACTGGCTGGCGCTGTGGGTGGACTGGAACAATGTGGCCGCCAGCGTGGTGCGCGCCGTGAGGTCGCGCAGCGTGAGCGCCAGCAGGCGGTGGCCCATCTGCTCGGCCAGGCAGACGTGGAAGTCGGCCAGCAGGAAGGCGCGCGTGGCGGCGTCGGCGCCCGCAATGGCCTCCTGCTCCTGGGCGATGTGGCGGCGCAGTTGGCCGATCACGCTTTGCAGGGGGCGCCCGGCCTCGCCCAGGATGCCGGTCTCGATGATGCGGCGCGCCGCGAAGGCGTCCTGCGCCTCCTCGGCCGAGGGCTGGACCACGTACCAGCCGCGCCGGGGCTGCACCTGCACGAAGCCGCGCGCCTGCAGCTGCATCAGCGCCTCGCGCACCATGGTGCGGCTGACCTCGAAGTTGTCGGCCAGCTCCTGCTCCCCCAGCCGTTCACCGGGCGCCAGTTTCTGGGCCAGGATGGCTTCGACGACGCGCTCGGCGATGTGCTGGGGGCTTACAGGTGTCATTGCGTTGCAGGGTGGGCAGGAGTCACGGTTGCGGGGACGGCGGCGGCGCCGGAGGGCTCGGCGTCGGGCCCCTGATTGTCGGCCAGGCCGTCGAGCACGGCATGGGCGCGCTCGCGGTCGATGTCACCTTCCCAGGCCGCGATGGCCACGGTGGCCACGCAGTTGCCGATCAGGTTGCCCAGCGCGCGGGCAATGCCCATGAACCAGTCCACCGACAGCACCAGCACCAGGCCGATGGCGGGGATGGCCGGAATCGCATGCAGCGTGGCCGCCAGCACCACGATGGCCGAGCCCGGCACGCCGTGGGCGCCCTTGGAGGTCACCAGCGCAATCGCCAGGATAGTCAGCAGGTCGGCCATGCCGATGGGCGTGTTCGTGGCTTGGGCGATGAACACGGCCGCCAGCGTGATGTAGATGGAGAAGGCGTCCAGGTTGAACGAGTAGCCCGTGGGAATCACCAGGCCCACGGTGGAGTCGCGCACGCCCATGTTGCGCAGCTTGGCCATGATCTGGGGCAGCACGCTGTCCGAGGAGGTGGTGGCGAAGACCACCATCAGCTCCTCGCGCAGGTAGCGCAGCAGCTTGATCAGGCTGAAGCCCGAAAAGCGCATCACCAGCCCCAGCACCACGAAGACGAAGAAGATCACCGCCACGTAGAACAGCAGCACCAGCATGCCCAGCTGCTTGAGCGAGCCGATGCCGTACTGGCCCACGGTGAACGAGATCGCACCCAGCACGCCCAGCGGGGCCAGCTTGATGAGGATGCCCATGATCTTGAACAGCACGTTCGACAGCGTGTCGATCAGCGCATGCACGGGCGCGCCGCGCTCGCCCAGCATGGTCAGCGCGCAGCCGAACAGCACGGCGAACAGCAGCACCTGCAGCACGTCGCCCGTGGCAAAGGCCTGCACCACGGTGGTGGGGATGAGCTTCATCAGGAAGTCCACCGTGCCGCCACTGGTCAGCTTGTCGGCGTTGCTGGCATAGGCGCTCATGGCCGATGCGTCGAGCTTGCTCGGGTCCACGTTCATGCCCGCGCCGGGCTGGAACACGAAGGCCAGCACCAGGCCCAGCACCAGGGCGATGGTGGTCAGCACCTCGAAGTAGATCAGCGACTTGACGCCGACCCGGCCCACGCGCTTGAGGTCGCCTGCGCCCGCGATGCCGTGCACCACCACGCAGAACACCAGCACGGGAATGATCATCTTGATGAGCTTGATGAAGCCATCGCCCAGGGGCTTGAGCTTCACGGCCCATTCAGGGGCCAATATTCCGGCGAGCACACCCAGGATGAGTGCGATCACCACCTGTCCGAACAGTGATCTGGCAAAGCGGCGCATAGTCGTCTTTCGCAAGTTGTGGAATCTTGTATGCAAGTGGCTCTGCAACTTGCATGCAAGAATGTAGACAAGCGAAACGCGTGCCAGCAGAGGGTAATCCCTGCAGATTTGCGGCACTCCAGAGAGCATCAGCCCTGACTTTTTCTGCATGAAATCCGCCGATGCGGGCGGGCCTCCCCGCCGTGGTGCAGGGCGGGTGGCCGTCATGCCCGCGCATGGTGCGCAGGCGGGTGCGCGGGCGGGGCGCAGGCCCCGTGGCGGGGCATGCGGGGCATGCGCGGGCGCGGTGCCTTGCGCACCGCACCGGGATCAGCGCAGGTTGCGCTCCAGAGCGCGGTCCTTGATGAAGAAGGCCGCGAACAGGCCCAGCGTCACGCCGAACATCACATAGAAGGCCGGCGCCATGGGCGAGCCCGTGGAGCGGATCAGCCAGGTCACGATGAACTGCGCGAAGCCGCCGAAGATCATCACCGCCACGTTGTAGGCCATGGACATGCCGGCCGAACGCACCTGGGGCGGGAACAGCTCGGCCATCACCGTGCTGAACACGCCGAAGAACACGGCCACGAACACGCAGACCACCAACTGGGTGATCAGCAGCTTCTGCACCGTGGGGCCGTCGGTCAGCCAGGCATACAGCGGGTAGAGCACCACCAGGTAGCCGATCAGCGAGCCGATGGTCAGCATGCGGCGGCCCACGCGGTCCGACAGGGCGCCGAAGAACGGCATGATCACCACCATCAGCGCGGCGCCGGCCATCTGCACCATGAAGGCATCGCGCATGGGCAGCTTCAGCGTCACCGTGGCATAGGTCACCAGATAGGTGAAGGTGATGTAGATGGACACCGTGGCCGTGACCACCAGGCCCATGCCCACCAGCGTCTCGCGCGCATGCGTGCGCAGCATCTCCATGATGCCGATCTGGCGCGCCTTGCCGCTGGCCTGCGCGGCCTGCATTTCCTTGAAGACCTCGGGCTCCTCCACATGGCGGCGGATGTACAGCGCCACGGGAACGATCAGCAGGCCCACGGCGAAGGGCACGCGCCAGGCCCAGGCCATCAGCTCTTCCTCGGTGAAGATCTCGGTGATCAGCGTGCCCGTGGCCGCGCCGATCAGCAGGGCCAGCATCTGGCCGGCCATCTGCCAGGAACCATAGAAGCCGCGCTTGCCGGGCGGTGCCAGCTCGATCAGCAGTGCCGTGGACGTGCCGAACTCGCCGCCGGCCGCAAAGCCCTGCAGCAGCCGTGCCAGCACGATGAACAGCGGCGCCAGGATGCCCACCGCCGCATACGTGGGCGCCAGCGTGATCAGCGCGATCGCCACCGCCATCAGGCCCGTCACCATCACCATGGCCGCCTTGCGGCCCTTGCGGTCCCCGTACAGGCCCAGCAGGATGCCGCCCACGGGCCGCATGAAGAAGCCCACGCCGAACACGGCCGTGGTCATCAGGATGCGGTTGATGTTGTCGTCCGGATTGTCGGGATTGCTGGGGAAGAACAGCTTGGCGACGATGGGTGTCATGAAGGCGAACACCAGGAAGTCATACCACTCCAGCGCGTTGCCGATGACGGCAGCCACGATGTTGCGGGTCGAGACGGTTTGCTTGGTCAAAGCAGGGTCCATTTCCGAAAAGGGATTGAAAAGACGGCAGTCACGCCCGGGGCATGGGGCGGCGTGCCTGCCCGGGCCGCAACCCGGGCGTACACTGCTTCGCCATATGCAATGCCTATGCCATGGCCTGCGTCGTCCACGAAGGGCGGCGCAGGCCATGGCGCAGATGGAACCACATGACTACCTGGAAAAACACCCGCGACTGGCTGGAAACACTGGTCGCATTCGACACCACCAGCCGCAACTCCAACCTGGCGCTGATCGAGTGTGTACGCGATGAGTTGGCCACGCTGGGCGTGAGTGCCCGATTGTTCCACTCTCCGGACGGCGCCAAGGCCAATCTCTTCGCCACTTTGCCGGCCAGCAATGGCGAAACGCAGGGTGGCATCGTGCTGTCCGGCCATACCGACGTGGTGCCGGTCGATGGCCAGCAGTGGAGCACCAACCCCTTTGCGCTCACCGAAAAGGGCGGGCGCCTGTATGGGCGCGGCAGCTGCGACATGAAGGGCTTCATCGCCGCCTCGCTGGCGCTGGTGCCCGAATTCCTGGCCACGCAGCGCGCCAGGCCCGTGCACCTGGCCTTCTCATACGACGAGGAAATCGGCTGCGCGGGCGCGCCCGTGATGATCAACCAGCTCAAGGCCGAGGGCGCGCGCTTCGACGGCTGCGTGGTCGGCGAGCCCACCAGCATGCAGGTCGTGGTGGCGCACAAGGGCATCAACCTCTACCGCTGCCGCGTGCACGGCAAGGCCGCGCATTCGTCGCTCACGCCGCGCGGCAGCAATGCCATCGAATACGCGGCGCGGCTGATCTGTCGCATCCGGGACATCGCCGACCACTTCAAGGCGCACGGCCCCTACGACGAATTCTTCGACGTGCCCTTCACCACCATGACCACCAACCAGATCCAGGGCGGCATCGCGGTCA
This sequence comes from Delftia sp. WSY_7, assembly GCF_043104845.1. Taxonomy (NCBI): domain Bacteria; kingdom Pseudomonadati; phylum Pseudomonadota; class Betaproteobacteria; order Burkholderiales; family Comamonadaceae; genus Delftia; species Delftia sp. WSY_7. Next base: position 71,357 of record NZ_JBICLB010000044.1, read on the forward strand.
ACACCATCCCCGAGCTGTGCGAATTCGCCTATGAATTCCGCAACCTGCCCGGCATGTCGGTGGACGGCATCCAGGCCCAGGTCGAGTCCTATGTGCGCGACGAACTGCTGCCGCGCATGCGTGCCGAGTTCGCCGACGCGCGCATCGAGATCGAGACCGGCGCCAGCGCGCCTGCGCTGGAAGCCTCGGAAGAAGCCGCCATCACCCAGCTGGTGCGCGCGCTGACCGCCGACCAGGAAAAGCGCAAGGTGGCCTACGGCACCGAGGCCGGCCTGTTCCACAACGCCGGCATTCCCACCGTGGTCTGTGGCCCCGGCTCCATCGAGCAGGCGCACAAGCCCGACGAGTTCGTCGAGCTGGCCCAGCTCGACGCCTGCGAGCGCTTCCTCAGCAAAATGGGCACGAGTCTGTGATCACCCCCTGAGTCGCTTCGCGCCTTCCCCCTCTCTTCGGAGGGGGACGACACCCTTGCTGCGGGGCGGCCCTTGCTCGGTGTCCCTCGCCTTGGGGGCGCGGGAGTTTCGAGGTCAAGCTCAAGAAATCTCGTCTTGCCCCGCTCAGCGCACAGGAATGGCGATGGGCCGCAGCGGCGCGGCGTCGCCGCCGCGGATCTTGAGCGGGCCGCCGATGAAGGCGAACTCGTAGACCTTGTCGCGCGACAGGTCGTCCAGCGCCACCAGCTCCATGATGGGCACGCCCTTTTGCGCCAGCAGGTAGCTGTGCAGCGGTACGTAGTCGTCGTCCACCTCGGACGGGAACGTCTCCAGGCTCAGGTTGTCGGCGCCCACGATCATGGCGCCGCCTTCCTCCACCAGGAAGCGCGCGGCATCCAGGCCCAGGCCCGGCGGCTTGGCCATGTAGGCCTGGGGCTGGCCGTACAGCTTCATGCGGCCCGTGCGCACCAGCACGATGTCGCCCTCCTGCAGCGTCACCTTCTGGCGTGCCAGCGCATCCTTGAGGTCCTGGCGCGTGATGCGGTACTGGTCGGGCAGCATCTCCAGGCCCTTGGCGGCCGCCACGTCGATCAGCACGCCGCGCGCCACCAGCGGCGGGAATTTCTCGATGCCCGTGCGCTGCCAGCCCCGGTCGCCCAGGTGCTGGTCGGCGCTGAAGCCGTTCCAGATCCTGCCGCGGATGCCGAAGTGGTTGAGCGCATCGATGTGCGTGCCCGTGTGGCTGTACATGGAAAACGCCGTGCCCGTGTAGCTGCGCGTGGCGTTCATGTCCTTGCCCACGTTCATCGGGTCGTCCACCACGGTGCCGCGCGGCGTGTGCGTCATCCAGAACTGGTAGTGCGGATCGCCCGCGTCCTGCCAGCTGGGCATGCCCACGTAGTACTCGGTGGCCAGGTCATAGACCTGCCCGCCCGTGATGCGCTGCAGGATGGCCGCGCGCGAGGCCGGCGTGATCAGGTTCAGGCGGCCGATCTCGTCGGCCGGCCCCCAGGGGCTGGTGCCCACGTCCTGGCGTGCGCCGGCCGGGGGCTCGTGGCCGCCATGGGCCTGGGCCGCGGTGCCCGCGAAGGCGGCGGCCAGGGCGATCACGAGAGAGGGCAGCGCCATGCGGCGAGCGAAGCGTTGGAGAGTCATGCAAGAGTCCTTGGTCTGCTGATAAAGGGCGCGCATGCCGCGCGCGAGGGAAGGCGGAAAACGCCGATGAAAAAAAGCAAAGACGGGGGCGCTCAGGCCGCCAGGAAGTGCAGCCGTTCGCGCAGCGCAGCCAGCGACTGGGTCTGCAGCGGCGGCAGGCCCGGCGCGATCAGCGTGGGAATGGAGCGCAGGCCCATGCGCTGCGCCAGAGCGCGGTCCTGGCGCACCTGCTCCAGCGCCTGGGCGCCTTCCATGCAGCCTGCGAAGGCGTTGCGCTCGAAGCCCGTGCGCGTGGCGATGTCCAGCAGCACTTCGGCGTCGCCGATGTTGCGGTGCTCGCTCATGTGGGCATGCTGGATGGCGTCGAACAGATCCCAGTGCGCGTCATCGCCGCCCAGGATCTGGGCCGCCTGGCAGGCCAGTGCGCCGGCCATGCCGCTGGGGTACTCGAAGGCCTCGCGGCGCATGCCCTCGATGTCGATGCGGTCCTCGTCGTCATGCTGCGCGCAGGCCTGCCAGTGCTCCAGGATGACCTGCTTGGCGCGCTCCATGGAGCCGAAGGCCGCCACCATCTCGGCGCGCGAGGCCTGCAGCACGAAGCTGCGGTGGCGCACGCGCAGGCCCAGCTCGCGCGCCACCTGGCGCAGGCGTGGCGACATCACGTAGCACCAGCCGCAGACCACGTCATGGAAGAAGTCGATGGCGGGGGCGACCGCAGGCGCCGCTGCGGGCGCCGCCTGCAGGGCCTGCTGCGGCGAGGCGGCCGCCGCATCTTGCGCGGGCAGGGCGCAGGAAAAATCATTGCATTGCGTCATGCTTGTGTCCTTCATGGCTGTGATGGACGGCAAGCGTAGGCCGCAGGCCCGGCGCGAAAAAGGGGCGCGCGCTTGAGGAACTCTTAACGCGGCGTCAACAATCCCCGCCCATGGCGGCGGGCAGCTCCTCGGCCAGGAAGTCCACGAAGGCGCGCACCTTGGGCAGCAGGTGGCGCTGCGTGGGATAGACCGCGTAGACATGGCGGGCCTGCGCGGCCTGGTCCGCAAGGTCCAGTGCGACCAGCTGGCCTGCCGCAATCGCCGGCCGCGCCAGGAACGAGGGCAGGGCGCCAATGCCCAGGCCCGCCACCAGCAGGTCGCGCAGCATCAGGCTGTTGTTGACGTTGGCGCGCGCCTCGGACGGCGCCTGGGGAATCTCGCCCGCTTCGCGGGGCGCATGCGCCAGGCTGTAGTTCAGCAGCGCATGGCCGCGCAGCCCGGCGGCACTGGCCGGGCGGCCATGCGCCTGCAGATAGGACGGGGCCGCGCACAGCATCTGCGACAGCGAGGCCAGGCGCCGCGCGATCAGCGAGGAGTCCGCCAGCTCCGCGCTCAGGCGGATGGACACATCGAAGCCCTGGCCCACCGCATCCACCAGCCGGTCTTCCATGGACAGGTCGATCTGCAGCTGCGGATGGCGCTGCATGAAGCGCGCCAGCAGCGGCGACAGCGTGCTCAGCGCAAACGACAGCGGCGCATTCACGCGCAGCCGGCCGGCCACCTGCTGCGACTGCGCGCGCACCGACTGCTCCAGCGCATCGAATTCATCGAGCAGGCGGCAGCACTCGGCGTAGTAGGCCTGGCCCGTGTCGGTCAGGCTCATGCGGCGCGTGGTGCGCTGCAGCAGCACGGCGCCCAGATGGGCTTCGAGCGCGCGCAGCTGCTTGCTCAGCGCGGCCGAGGACAGGTCCAGCGCGTCGGCCGCCTTGGCGATGGAGCCCAGTTCTACGATGCGCCGGAAGGCGCGCAAGGGGGTCAGCGTATCCATGGGGAAAAAGCAAAGAGTGGCGCGCAGCGTAGCAGGCCGCTCGGGTTTGCCGGGGCATGCCTGCGGGGGCAGGGGCGACAATCGCCAGGTACGGCGCGCCCGCCGCGCCTCTTTGTCTTCACCGAATCTGTCCATCCCATGCCCCAGACCACTCCCGCCTGCCCCCAGTGCGGCCTTGAAAACACCTATCCCGACGCCACCAGCTACATCTGCCCCGACTGCGCCTTCGAATGGCCCATGCAGGCCGAAGAAGAGTCCGGCGAAGCCGCCGCTGGCGACGGCATCGTGCGCGACGCCAACGGCAATGCGCTGGCCGACGGCGATGCCGTGATCCTGGTCAAGGACCTCAAGGTCAAGGGCTCGTCCACCGTGCTCAAGAAGGGCAGCAAGATCAAGGGCATCCGCCTGGTCGATGGCGCCGACGGCCACAACGTGGACTGCAAGACCGAACTGGGCTCCATGCTGCTCAAGTCGGAGTTCCTCAAGAAGGCCTGAGCATGCTGGCGCTGTCGCTTGCGGTATCGGCGGTCCTCGGGCTGCTGGCGCTGTGGGTGTTTGCGCCCCTGTTCATTGCGCTGACCGCTGGCGCAGTGGTGGCCCTCATGCTGCTTGCGGTGGCGGGGCGCATAGGCCACACAGAGCGCACCGCGCGCACCCTGCCCGTGGCGGGCTGGTGGGCCGTTGCGCTGTGCGCCGGCGCGGCCTGCGTGGCCATGCTGGTGCTGCTGCCCGACCGGCTCGACGGCGCGCCCTTCCTCGCCTTCGGCATGGGCCTGCTGGCAGCCACCTGCGCCGGGGCGCTGGTCTGGTTGACGGGCTGGCTGATCGCCGGGCGGCAGCCTGTGCAGGTGTCATGGTGGACCGGATCGGCCCTGGCCGGCCTGGGCGCCTTCCTCGCCCTGCTGCTGGGCGGCCCCGATACGGCGGGCTGGATGGCCTGGCGCGACCAGCTGCGCGGCTACGAGGCCGTGCCGCTGCGCATCACGCTGGCCGAAGCGCCCACGGCGCAGCGCGAGCAGGCCCTGGCCGAACTGCTGCAGCCCTTGCTGGAGCAGGGCAGCCGCGCCGTCAGTCATCGCCAGTCCACGCGCTTCGGCAACTCGGTCGAGCATGCCGTGGTGCCCGCCCGCTGGCGCATCGAGGGCACTCTGCTGGAGGTCATGCTGGCCGAGAAACCGCCCGCGCCCCTGCTCAGCGCCCATGTCGCTTTGCTGGAGCAGTTCGCCGCCAGCGGCCCCGCCCAGGCGGGCCAGGCACCGTCCTGGCTGATGCTGGCCAGCGCCCAATGCCTGCCGCCGCCGCGCCTGCGCGAGCTGTCGCGCCTGCTGGGCCAGGGCAGCGAGCTGCTGGCCCGCGCGCGGCGCTGCACGCAGCAGCGCTCGGCGCAATTGCAGCGCCTGTGGCCGCTGCTGGCCGGCAGCGTCGAGCGCGTGGAGGTGGGCGAGGCGCGGCGCTTTCATCCGTGGCTCGGCCTGCAGCGCTGGAAGGCTGTGGCACCTACCGACAATCCGGAACCCTAGGCGGGCTCCACATCCTTCCACTGGCCGGGCTCCAGGCCGTCCAGCGTGTAGGGCCCGATGGCCGCGCGCACCAGCCGCAGCGTGGGGTGGCCAATGGCCGCCGTCATGCGGCGCACCTGGCGGTTGCGGCCTTCGCGGATGACCAGCTCGATCCAGCAGTCGGGAATGTTCTGGCGCACGCGGATGGGCGGGTCGCGCTGCCACAGCACGGGCGGCGGCTCCAGCCGGCGCGCCTGCGCGGGCAGCGTCATACCGTCGTTGAGCTGCACGCCCTGGCGCAGGGCCTGCAGCGCGGCCTCGTCGGGCAGTCCCTCGACCTGTACCCAGTAGGTCTTCTCCATCTTGAAGCGCGGATCGGCGATGCGCGCCTGCAGCGGGCCGTCATTGGTCAGCAGCAGCAGTCCTTCGCTGTCGGCGTCGAGACGGCCTGCCGCATGCACGCCCGGCACGTCGATGTATTCCTTGAGGCCACGCCAGCGGCCCTCGGGGGTGAACTGGCTGAGTACGCCGTAGGGCTTGTTGAAGCACAGCAGGCGTGAGGGGCCGGTGTCGGGCCGGTCGGCGAAGGCGGTCTGCAGGCGCCGGGATGGGCCCGCAAAGGAGCGCGAGGGAGGGCGTTTTCTGGGTTGCATGGACTCAGCGATTGTCGTCGGGATAGACCGCACGCACGCACTCCAGCCAGGCCCTCGCCGCGCGTGACAGATAGCCGCTGCGCCACAGCTGCACCACGTCCCAGTGCAGTTCAGGCCCCACCAGCGGGCGGCTGGACACGCGCCGGGGGTCGAACCGCGCGATCACGTGCTCGAACATCACGGCCACGCCCACGCCTTCTGCCACCAGGTCGCCGATGAAGTCCCAGTAGCGCGTCTGCAGCCGCACCTGTGGGCTGAAGCCTGCCGCCGCGCAATGTTCCAGCACGGCCTGGTGCAGGGCGAAGTCCGAGGTGTAGAACACAAAGGGCCGCCGGGCCAGCTCGCTCCAGTGCACGGGTGCGTCCGGGTCGGGCACCTCGTGCGCGGCAAAGGCCACGCGTGTCTTCTGGTGGGCGATGGTGCAGTACTCCAGGCCCTCTCCGGCCAGGTCACCACTCGCCTCGCCCGCGCCGTGCAGGCCCAGCGCCATGTCCAGCTTGCCGTCCAGCAGCAGCTGGCGCTGGGCGCGTGCGCCCTGCTCCTGCACATGCAGTTCCACGCCCGGATGCAGTTGCTGAAAGCGCGCGATCACGGGCGCCATGTAGTGCCCGGCCGTGGGCATGATGCCCACGCTCAGGCTGCCGCGCGCAATGCCGTCCACCTCGGCCACCTCCTGCAGCAGCTGGCGTGACTGCTCCAGCACCTGCAGGCCGCGCGCATGGACCACCTGGCCTGCGTCGGTCAGTTGCACACCGCGCCCCTCGCGCAGCAGCAGCGGGCCGCCCAGCTCCTCCTCCAGCGCCCGCACCATCTTGCTGATGGTGGGCTGGGTCACATGCAGCGCCTCGGCCGCACGCGTGAAGCTGTTGCAGCGCACCACCTCGACAAAGTAGCGCAGCGCGCGCAGGTCCATGAGGATTCCTTTTGTGCATGGGAAAAATGGAGATTATTCATTTTACGAATCTGAGTGCAAACCCTAGGATTTCCCCATGTCAAAGATTTCCGCCATGCCCGTCCTGAGGCCGCAGGTGTTTCAGGGCCTGCTGCACCGCTGCTGGCCGCTGCTGCGCGGCGTGCTGCAGGTGGGGCTGCTCAGTGCGCTGTGGGTGGCCATGGAGGCCGTGCGCGCCCATTTCGGCTGGGGCATGCCGGCCGGGCTGATCGGCTTCGCCCTGCTGGCCACGGGCCTGTTCAGCGGGCTGGTCAAGGCGCGCTGGCTGCAGGGCGGCACCAACTGGCTGCTGGCCGAGATGCTGCTGTTCTTCGTGCCCGCCATGCTGGTCGTCACCGAATACACCGAGCTGATCCAGCACCAGGGCCTGCGCATCCTGGGCGTCATCGTGGCCAGCACGGCCTGCGTGATGGCCGCCACGGCGCTGGCCGTGGACCGCGTCTACCGGCTGGAGCTGTGGCTGGCCCGGCGCCGCTCCACGCGCGCCGGGCTGCACAGGGAGCAGGAATGAACGCCATGTCCGACCAGACGATAGGCCTGCTGTCGCTGCTGGCCACGCTGGCCTGCTATGCGGCCAACAAGCGCGTGTACCGCCGCCATCCGCATCCGCTGCTCATGCCCATCGTCGCCACGCCCATGGTGCTGATCGCGCTGGCGCTGCTGACCCATGTGCGCTACCCGCAGTACATCGCCCAGACGCACTGGCTGGTCTGGCTGCTGGGCCCCACCACGGTGGCCTTTGCGCTGCCCCTGCACGAAAACCGCCACTTGCTGCGCAAGCACTGGATGTCGATCGCCACCGGCGTGCTCGTGGCCAGTGGCGTGTCCATTGCCACCACCATCTGGTTCGCACAGGCCTTCGGACTGCCCGTGGACCTGCAAAAGGGCCTGGCCGTGCGCTCGGTGACCACCCCCTTCGCCATCGAGGCCGAGCGCGTGCTGGGCGGGCCCACCGACCTGGCCGCGCTGTTCGTGCTGCTCACGGGCGTCAGCGGCATGCTCATGGGCGAGACCATCCTGCGGCTGCTGCCGCACGTGCGCAGCAAGCTGGCTGCGGGCGCCATTCTGGGTGGTGCCGCGCATGGCAGCGGGGTGGCGAAGGCGCGGCAGTTTGGGGATGTGCAGGCGGTGGTTGCTTCGTTGGTGATGATGATTGCGGGGGCGTTGAATGTGGTGGTGGCGCCTTGGGTGAGGGTGCTGTTTTTCTGAAGTGATTTGCTGAAGTGATGCGGGAGCTGCCATCCTTGACCGGGGTTTGATGGCTGGGGCTTTTGGGGGCCTGGCTGTCTTTGGGTTTGGGGCGGGATGGGGCTGCCCGTGAGGGCGTCCGCATGCCTGGCACATGGTCTTGACTCCCGCCCACCTTGTTTGCTTTTGGCTTAGGTGCAATCTTTTGCCCCTGCCGGGTGGTTGTTTTTCGAGGCCGGGTCTCGGCCCGGCGGCCGACTCACTTTCTTGTCTCGCTACAAGAAAGTGAGCAAAGAAAAGCGCCCGAATGTCCGCGACCCCTTCGCTGCGCTGCGGGGCCACCTGCGCCGTGGCGGTTGCGGGGTTCGCCGTGAAACTCACTTCGCGCTGCGAGCTACGTTCAAACAATCACGGCGAGTCAGGTGACGAAGCAGTCCTGTCCTTCGGCAGGACTGCAACCCCGCAACCGCCACGGCGCAGGCGCGGACATACGGGGAGTGGGCGCGGGCCTTCGCTGCGCTCGGCCTGGAGTGCTGGGGCGCTTGCCCTCTTGAAAGCCTCTATCATCGCGGCAGCCCCCTGTTCCGGGGCCGGTGCGTAAGAACACCCAAAACGAAGCGGTGCGGCCTCGCCGTCAAGGAGGCCTTGTCACGTCTGATTTCCGGAGCGTGGGCGCAAGCCTGCGTTCCTGCGGTTACGGACGGGATGGGGCTACCCGCAAGGGCGTCCGCACGGCTTCGTTCGTGTTCTTAACATCCCGTCCACCTGTCTGTGCGTAAGAACACGGGCCGGTGGTTTTTGTTCTCACGAAGGAGTACGAAACCATGCACGGCATTTCTTCTTTTGCATTCCCCTCTGCCACCCAAGCGCCTCACTCTGGCGCATCTGCCGTGGGAAGGGTTGCGCCATGAGTACCGCTTCCACAACCCTGACCCAGCCCACGCCGCAGCAGTTGAGCCATGCCGTGACCGAGATCGGCCGGCTGACGCTGCAGGGCAGCAGCGAGGTGTATTCGCTGGGCCAACTGGCGCTGGCCTGGCTGGAGCGGCCCGAGGGCTACCGCAATCTGGAGGTGGTGGCCAATGCGCTGCAGGCCATTTGCGGGGCTGCGCAGCGGATGGAGGAACTGGTGGAGGACGAGGTCAACTACGTGCATTGCCTGCAGGAAGACCCGGCGTATCTGCGGCGGATAGCGGCTGCTGCGGCGGCGTTCCAGCGCTGATTCAGGCTTTCTTGTGACAGGCCTGCCGGGGCATTGCGCCCCGGGTTTCGGTAAATCACTTCTAAGCTTTGTGAATCTAGATGTATGTAGTCTGCATGGGTGTGTGCACAGACCGTGATTCACTGAGACTTTTGATGACCCAGAGAATTCCTATCATGGGATACGGTTTACGGTTCAAGGAAACCAGCGGCAGTCCCCTTATTCGCCACCGGCCTGTCCATCCTTGTTTAGGAATGTTTGGTAGATCAGATATGGAATCAACGAAACTACCAGCCACCACCAGCTAGATTGTATGTAGGCCAGAACCCAGCAAGTCCAGGCGAATATTACGGCACACCAACCAAAAATGATCGAAAAGCGAGGAGTTTTCATTAGGGTGTCTTCACGCCACTGAAACCCTACTGGACATAAGTCATATGGAAAATAATGCAGGCCATGAGATTCAGTCGCTGATCTTCTTGAACCGGCCGGATTTATCCCATCCACGGCCCTTTTCGCAGGAGACCTGTGCATATCCAAGATCCTTTCTTATGATGATGTCTTCGCTGATAGCACATATTTCTCCTTTTTCCACAACAAAGGCGATTACGAGTGGGTGATCGTTGTTTGAATAAATATTTACCGTGTCTGTAGCCTCCCATCGACCTGTTGGTTCATAGCTGCAAGCAACCAATGTGGCGGCGAAAATAGGGCCCATGAATCGAGTAATTTTTTTCATCAATTTGCCTTTGAATAGTTCACTTTTCTAATTACACGCCCAGATTTGGAAACTGCAAGCAGTAGTTCCTTGGGAGAGGTTAGATGGCCGGATGAAGGATTGTTCTTGAACCGAGGATCGTGGGAGAGAATGCCTATCATCTCAAGAATCTCAGCAACATTGGTGGAGCAGCTGTTGGCTGTGATGCTGTAGGGTTTATTCTCCTTTACCCTTTTGTCAAGCTCCTTCTTGACAATTGATTTCTCTTCATTGGACAGGCGTATCACTAGGCCGATGATATCTCTTTTAACTCTATGTATATTTTCATAAATATACTCTTCTCGATCCAGAACTGCATATTTTGTCGGCGCACGACTGTATATCTTTCCATCGATATCAATCGCAGCATGCCCCCATTGGGACCCTGAGCTGATAAACCTTCCATCAAAGATGAACACCTCGATCGTAGGCTCCTCGATCATCGGCTCCGGCCCCATGAATTGCGCCATGCGCCGTTCGTAGCCAAAGATTGCTGGCGGCTGGGCCAGCAGTTCGAACATGCGGGTCGCTGGTGCAATCCGGCCCTGGGTCATGACGGGCGAGCCGGACAGTTGCTGAAAGGTGGCGATCGAGCGCTCCAGTGCCCTGGACCATCTGCCGTCCTCGCGCAGCAGTTTGCGGCAGGGATCGCGCTGCATATGTCCGTTGAGCAATTGCTGGACAGTGAACACGTCTTTGGGATGATTCATTGCCGCCCGCCCCACGGGGCCGGAAATTCTTGCAGTTGTTGCCATGGTCTCCCTCCGGTATGGACGCCGGCCGGCTGAAGCCGGCTCTCACGTTGAGGAAGATGCTATGCAAGGCCCTGGTGCAATTGAAGGGGCGGTTTGCACTTTCGCGCACGGGATTTGACTGTGGGCGCAACGACGAATGAAAAAACGCCATCCGCATCGTTTTGTTGCGGATGGCGTCAGGGATGAAAGCAGTCGCCAGGTCCTGGCGGCTGCTTTGGGGCCTGCCTCAGGCCAGCGTGTAGGCGGTCTTCACCGTCGTATAGAACTCCTGCGCATAGCGGCCCTGTTCGCGCGGGCCGTAGCTGCTGCCCTTGCGGCCGCCGAAGGGCACGTGGTAGTCCACGCCGGCCGTGGGCAGGTTGACCATGACCATGCCGGCCTGGCTGTGGCGCTTGAAGTGGGTGGCGTGCTTGAGGCTGGTGGTGGCAATGCCTGCGGCCAGGCCGAAGGGGGTGTCGTTGGCCACGGCCAGGGCTTCCTCGTAGTCCTTGACGCGGATGACGCTGGCCACGGGGCCGAAGACTTCCTCGCGGTTGATGCGCATGGCGGCCTGGGTGTCCACGAACAGGGTGGGCGCCATGTAGTAGCCCTGGTTGCCGCTGCCGGTGTGGCAGGCGGCGGCAGCGCCGCCGGCAGCCAGCACGGCGCCTTCGGCCTTGGCGATTTCCACGTAGCTCAGGTCCTGCTCCAGCTGGGCCTGGCTGACCACGGGGCCCATGTCGGTGCCTGCGGCGCGGGCGTCGCCCACCTTGATCCTGGCCATGCGGGCCTGCAGGGCCTCGATGAAGGCGGGGTAGATCCTGTCGGTGACGATGAGGCGGCTCGATGCCGTGCAGCGCTGGCCCGTGGAGTAGAAGCCGCTTTGCGCGGACAGCTCCACGGCCTGGGTGAGGTCGGCGTCGTCCAGCACGATCTGCGGGTTCTTGCCGCCCATCTCCAGCTGCACCTTCTTGCCGCTTTCCACGCAGGCGCGGGCAATGCCGCGGCCCACGCCGACGGAGCCGGTGAAGCTGATGGCGGCCACGTCGCTGTGGCGCACCAGGGCATCACCGATGACGCGGCCCGGGCCCATGACGAGGTTGAAGACACCGGCCGGAATGCCCGAGCGGTGAATGATGTCGGCCAGCGCCCAGGCGCTGCCGGGCACGAGGTCGGCAGGCTTCAGGACCACGCAGTTGCCGAAGGCCAGGGCCGGGGCGATCTTCCAGGCGGGAATGGCGATGGGGAAGTTCCACGGCGTGATCAGGCCCACCACGCCGACGGGCTCGCGCGTGATTTCCACGCCGATGCCGGGGCGCACGGAGGGCAGGGTTTCGCCGGCCAGGCGCAGGCATTCACCCGCGAAGAACTTGAAGATCTGGCCTGCGCGGCCGACTTCGCCAATGGCTTCGGGGCGGGTCTTGCCTTCCTCGCGCGCCAGCAGGTCGCCCAGCTCTTCCTTGCGGGCCAGGATTTCGTTGCCGATCCTGTCCAGGGCGTCGTGGCGGGCCTGGATGCCCGAGGTGCTCCAGGCGGGAAAGGCCGCGGCTGCCGCGGCGATGGCGGCTTCCACATCGGCGGCATTGCCCTGGGCGTACTCGCCGATCACATCGGACAGGTCGCTGGGGTTGGTGTTGGCGCTGTAGCCGTCGGCGGCCTTCCATTGGCCGTTGATGAGGTTGTCGTAGCGGGACATGAGGTGCTCCGGGAAAGGGGTAACGGAAGGAAGGGGTCAGCGGACCATGCAGGGGCGCTTGTTGTCGAAGGTCCAGCCCGGGATCAGGTACTGCATGGCCATGGCGTCATTGCGGGCGCCCAGGCCGTGCTCCAGGTACAGGGCGTTGGCGCGCTGCAGCGCGGCGCGGTCCACGGTGACGCCCAGGCCCGGGGTCTTGGGCACTTCGACGAAGCCGCCCTTGATCTGCAGCGGGTTCTGGGTGAGGTACTGGCCGTCCTGCCAGATCCAGTGCGTGTCGATGGCCGTGACCTTGCCGGGCACGGCGGCGGCCACGTGGGTGAACATGGCCAGCGAGATGTCGAAGTGGTTGTTGGAGTGCGAGCCCCAGGTCAGGCCCCAGTCGCGGCAGGTCTGGCCCACGCGCACGGAGCCGGCCATGGTCCAGAAATGCGGGTCGGCCAGCGGGATGTCCACGGACTGCAGCGACAGCGCATGCACCATCTGGCGCCAGTCGGTGGCGATCATGTTGGTGGCCGTGGGCAGGCCGGTGGCGCGGCGGAATTCGGCCATGACTTCGCGGCCCGAGAAGCCGTTCTCGGCGCCGCAGGGGTCTTCGGCATAGGCGAGCACGCCGTGCATGTCGCGCATGAGGCGGATGGCGTCCTTGAGCAGCCAGCCGCCGTTGGGGTCCAGCGTGACGCGCGCCTGCGGGAAGCGCCTGGCCAGCGCGGTGACGGCCTCCACCTCCTGCTCGCCTGCCAGCACGCCGCCCTTGAGCTTGAAGTCGTTGAAGCCGTAGCGCGCGTGCGCCGCCTCGGCCTGGCGCACGATGGCGGCCGGGTCCATGGCGGTCATGTGGCGCACCTGCGTCCAGTCGTCGCTGCCGCTTTGGTCTTCGCCGGGCCTGACGTAGGGCAGGTCGGTCCTGTCGGTGGGGCCGGTGAAGAACAGGTAGCCCAGCATCTCCACGCGGTCGCGCTGCTGGCCTTCGCCCAGCAGGGCTGCCACGGGCACGCCCAGGTGCTGGCCCAGCAGGTCCAGCAGGGCCGATTCCACGGCGGTGACGGCATGCACGGCAATGCGCAGATCGAAGGTCTGCAGGCCGCGCCCGCCCGTGTCGCGGCCGGCCAGGGCCTGCTGCACGTTTTGCAGCAGCTTGAGGTGGTTGCCCACGGACTGGCCGATGAGCAGCGCCTTGCTGTCCTCCAGCGCCTGGCGTATGCCTTCGCCGCCAGGCACTTCGCCCACACCGGTGTGGCCCGCGCTGTCGTGGATGAGCACGATGTTGCGCGTGAAGTAGGGCGCATGCGCGCCGCTGAGGTTCATGAGCATGCCGTCGCGGCCGGCGACGGGAATGACTTCGATCTCGGTGATGGTCGGGGTGGAGGACATGGCGTGCTCTTGGATCGTTTGGATCGGTCTCTGGGAAAAAAAGGGCTATGCGGTGGCGGCGGTGGCCGGCTGCTGCGCGGCCGACCAGGGCACTTCGGCCTCGGGCCGGCCCGTGGCGATGAACTGCGCCAGGTTGCTCAGCACGAGGTCGGCCATGGCGCGGCGGGTTTCATGCGTGCCGCTGGCGATGTGGGGCGCAAGCACCACGTTGTCCTGCGACAGCAGCTCGGCATGGGGGCGGGGCTCGTCCTCGAACACATCCAGGCCCGCGCCCGCGATGCGGCCCTGCTGCAGGGCCTGGACCAGGGCGGCCTCGTCGACCACGCTGCCGCGCGCCACGTTGACCAGAAAGCCCTGCGGGCCCAGAGCGTCCAGCACCTCGGCGTTGACCAGGTGCTGCGTGCCGTCGCCGCCTGCGGCCGTGATGACGAGGAAGTCGGCCCAGCGCGCCAGTTCCAGCAGCGAGGGCTGGTAGAGGTGGGGCGATCCCTCGACCGGGCGGCGGTTGTGATAGGCCACCTCCATGTCGAAGCCGGCCGCGCGGCGCGCCACGGTGGAGCCGATGCGGCCCATGCCGAAGATGCCCAGGCGCTTGCCGCTGGCGCGCGTGCGGATGCCGAAGCGGCCCTGCCTCCAGTCGCCCCGGCGCACGAAGCGGTCGGACTCGCTCAGGCCACGCGCGGCGTCCAGCAGCAGGGCAAAGGCCATGTCGGCCACGCAGTCGTCGAGCACGCCGGGCGTGTAGCCCACGCGGGCTCCCTGGCGCAGCAGGGACTCGCGGTCCAGCGCGTCAAAGCCCACGCCGAAGCTGCTCACGAAGCGCAGCTGGGGCAGGGCCTGCACCACGCTCGCGGGCACGCCCATGGCGGCCGAGGTGACCAGGTATTCGAACTGCGCGCCGTGCTCGGCGAGAAAGCGCTCGCGGTCGGGCTGCTCGGACAGCAGCGTCACCTCATAGGCCTGGGCCAGCTCGGCATCGAGCTGGGGCAGCGGCATCTTGCCGAACTGGAGAACGCGTGGACGGGAGGTCGCCATGCCTTGGAATCCTTGGAACTTGCAGGGGCTGCAAGCCCCGGTGAAAAGGGCCTGCGGTGCGCAGGCCAGCGGGAACGGCCCTGGGGCCGGCCCGTTGTTTCCAGCTCAATCAGCGGTGATTTTTCGGGTCTGGATCAGTTGCTTCCAGCGCTCCGACTCCTGGGCCTGGTAGCGCGTGAATTCCTCGGGCGTGTTGCCCACGATCTCCAGGCCCTGCTCCACGAAGCGCTTGCGGATGTCGGGCTGCTGCACGGAGGCGATGGCGGCCTTGGCCAGCTTGGCCTTCACATCGGCGGGCAGGCCCTTGGGTGCGGCCAGGCCTTGCCAGGAGTAGACCTCGGCACCCTTGACACCGACCTCTGCCAGCGTGGGCACATCGGGCAGCACGGGCGAGCGCTGGCTGCCGGTCACGGCGATCGCATGCAGCTTGCCGCTGCGCAGATGGGGCAGCACAGCGTTGACGTTCTGGAACGAGAAGTCCACCTGGCCGCCGATCAGGTCGGTGATGGCCGGGGCGCCGCCCTTGTAGGGAACGTGCATGCCTTCGGTGCCGCTTTGCTGCCAGAACAGCTCGGCCGACAGATGGTCCGAGGAGCCGTTGCCCGAGCTCGCGAAACTGATCTTGCCGGGGTTGGCCTTGAGCGCGGCGATGACCTCGGCCACGGTGCGGGCCTTCTGCGCGGGGCTGGCCACGAGCACGTTGGGCGCCTGCACGGGGATGGTGATGTAGTCGAAGTCCTTGCCTGCGTCATAGGGCACGTTCTTGACCAGGTGCGGCGTGACCACGAAGGGGCCCAGCGAGGCCACCAGCAGCGTGTAGCCATCGGCCGGTGCGCGCTTGACGGCGCCTGCGCCGATGGTGCCCGTGGCGCCGGGGCGGTTTTCCACCACGAAGGGCTTGCCCAGCTGCTCGCCCATGCTCAGGGCCATGGCGCGGGCCACGGTGTCGGTGGAGCCGCCAGCCGGGAAGGGCACGATGATGTTGACGGCCTTGTCCGGGAAGCTGCCGGCCGCCTGCGCCGTGAGGGCCAGTGCGGCACCCAGCGCGATCAGAATCTTTTTCATGTTCTTGTCTCCTGGGGGGCGCAAGGGCCGGACTGGCCCCTGCGCCCGGTCTTGTGGCTTATTGGGGGCCGAGCTTGTCGATCAGGGCCTTGAGCTCTTCCAGCTCGGAGGGCTTGAGGTCCGTCAGCGGGGCGCGCACGGGGCCGGCGTCGTGGCCCACCAGCTTGGCGCCGGCCTTGATGATGCTCACGCCGTAGCCTTCGACGCGGTTGCGGATCTTCAGGTAGGGCATGAAGAATTCCTTGAGCAGCTTGTGCTGCGTGGCCATGTCGTCGGTGCGCACGGCTTCGTAGAACGCCATCGCCGTCCTGGGGATGAAGTTGAAGACGGCCGAGGAGTACACCGGCGTGCCCAGGGCCTTGTAGGCGGCCGCATAGACCTCGGCCGTGGGCAGGCCGCCCAGGTAGGCGAAGCGGTCGCCCATCGTCATGAAGATGGAGGACATGGTCTCGATGTTGCCCATGCCGTCCTTGAAGCCCACCAGGTTGGGGCAGCGCTCGGCCAGGATGGCCAGCGATTCGGGCGTGAAGCGGGTGCGGTCGCGGTTGTAGACGATGACGCCGAACTTCACGCTCTTGCAGACCTGCTCCACATGGGCGATCAGGCCTTCCTGGCCGGCTTCGGTCAGGTAGTGGGGCAGCAGCAGGACGCCGTGGGCGCCCAGGCGCTCGGCCTCCTGGGCGTGTGCGATGGCCGTGCGCGTGGGGCCGCCGGCGCCCGCGATGATGGGCACCTTGCCGCGGCAGGTGTCCACGGCGGTCTTGATGATCTGGCCGTATTCCTCGCCGTACAGCGAGAAGTACTCGCCCGTGCCGCCGGCCGCGAACAGCGCGCTGGCGCCGTAGGGGGCCAGCCATTCGAGGCGGGCCGCATAGCCCTTGGCATTGAAGTTGCCGTTGCTGTCGAAGTCCGTCACGGGGAAGGACAGCAGGCCGGAACTCATCACGTCTTTGAGGTCTTGGGGGGTCATGGTGCTCTCGGGAATAAGGTGGGGAAGAAAGAAAAAAGGGTGGAATCAGTCGAGCTTCAAACCGGCTGTCTGAACCACTTTTTGCCAGCGCTGGCGTTCGGTGGCCAGGAAGCGCGCGGTCTCGGCGGGGTTCATGGTCACGACCTCGGCGCCCTGGCCCGTGAGGCGGGCGCGCACCTCGGGCGAGCGGATGGCGGTGATCAGGGCCTCATGCAGGCGCTGGACCACGGCCTCGGGCGTCTTGGCGGGAACGACCACGCCTTGCCAGGTGCCGGTCTCGAAGCCGGGCACGCCCTGCTCGGCGATGGTGGGCACGTTGGCGGCCAGCGGCATGCGCGTGCCCTTGGACAGTCCCAGCAGCTTGAGCTTGCCGCTTTGCACATGGGGATAGGTGGCCAGCATGCCGTTCATCAGCACCTGGGTCTGGCCGGCCACCGTGTCCTGTATGGACTGCACGCCGCCCTTGTAGGGCACGTATTCCCAGCGGGCGCCCGTGGCGCGCGCCAGTTCCACGCCGGCCAGGTGCGGGGCGCTGCCCGTGGCGGTGACGGCAAAGCTCAGGTCTTCCTTCTTGGACAGGGCCACCAGCTCCTGCAGGTTGTTGGCCGGCACCGAGGGGTGGACCACCAGCAGGTGGGGCGAGTAGGCCAGCATGGCGGTGCCGCGCAGGTCCCGGGACAGGTCGAAGGACAGCTTGGTGTAGAGCGAGGGCGAGATGGCCAGCGCACCCAGGTCGCACAGCATCAGCGTGTGGCCGTCGGGCTGGGCCTTGGCCACCATGTCGGCGCCCAGGTTGCCGTTGGCGCCAGGCTTGTTCTCGATGACCACGGGCTGCTTGAGTTCCGCCGACAGCAGCGGGCCGATGGCGCGCGCAATGATGTCCGAGCTGCCGCCCGGCGGGTAGGGCACCACCAGGCGCAGCGGCCGCGTGGGCCAGTTGCTCTGGGCCAGCGCGCCGGCGCCGGTGGCCACGAGGGCGGTGGCGCCAGCGGCGCGCAGGAATTGCTTTCGGCTCAGGGTCATGCTCTTGTCTCCGGGTTTTATGTTGTCAGTTGTCGTACAACTGGAGCGAATTTTCAACCGAGACATGCATGCCGTGATAAAGGGTTTTCCCTTGGTTGTCTGAATTCCTGTGCCGGCGCCATCGGTCCCGCAGGGCGCAGGGCGGTCCAGGATGCCCAGAAGGCGTCAGGCGGCGCTGGTCTTTTGCGCCAGGCGCAGGCGTTCGCGGCTGTTGGTCAGGTGGATGCGCATGGCCGCGCGGGCCGAGTCGGCGTCCTGGCGCTCGATGGCGGCGAGGATTTCCTCATGCTCGCGGTTGACGCGGCGCAGGTAGTCGGGGTCGCGCTGGGGCTGGTGGATGGAGGCGATGCGCGTGCGCGGAATCAGCTGGGCGCCGAAGTGGCGCAGGATGTCGCCGAAGTAGCGGTTGCCCGTGGCCTCGGCGATCTGGGTGTGGAAGGCCAGGTCATGGGCCACCGTGTCCTCGCCGCGCGCAAAGGCGATCTCGAAGGCCTGCAGCGCCGTACGTATGCCCTGCAGCTGCTCGGGGCTGCGGCGCAGCGCGGCCAGGCCGGCGCTTTCGGTCTCCAGGCTGATGCGCAGCTCCAGCACGGCCATCACGTCCACGGCGGCCGTCAGCTCGTCGGCATTGAGCATCAGCGTGGATGCGGGCTGGGCGGCGCGCACGAAGGTGCCTATGCCATGGCGCGTCTCCACCAGGCCCGAGGCCTGCAGGCGCGACAGCGCCTCGCG
This sequence comes from Delftia sp. WSY_7, assembly GCF_043104845.1. Taxonomy (NCBI): domain Bacteria; kingdom Pseudomonadati; phylum Pseudomonadota; class Betaproteobacteria; order Burkholderiales; family Comamonadaceae; genus Delftia; species Delftia sp. WSY_7. The sequence continues at coordinate 89,628 of NZ_JBICLB010000044.1, forward strand.
CACCACGGTGCGGCTGACTTCGTAGGTCTGCACCAGCGACGATTCCGTGGGCAGCTTCTCGCCTTCGGCCAGCAGGCCGTTGCGGATCTTGCTCGCGAACTCGTCGAACAGCAGGGCGGCCAGATTGCGGCCGCTGCGACCGGACTTTCCTCGCAGGGGAAGCTCGATCGTTGGGGGTGATGCGGGAAATCCCTTTGCCGAACTTTCCATGGTGCTGATCATAATCGCTCCAAGTTGTACGACAACGTATCACAAGACGTCAACGCTTTCGCAGATTTTTCCGATTTTCCGACCCCGTCCGCAGTCCAGATGAGCACCTCCCAAGCGACCCACGCGATCCGCCACGTCCGCATCACGCCCATTGCCTTCCGTGATCCGCCGCTGCTCAATGCGGCCGGCATCCACGAGCCCTGGGCGCTGCGCTCCATCATCGAGATCGAGACGGCCTCGGGCCTGGTCGGCATCAACGAAAGCTACGGCGACCAGCCCATGCTCGATGCGCTGGCCAAGGCCGCGCCCGCGCTGGTGGGGCTGTCGCCCTGGGCGCTCAACGAGATGGAGGCCCGCGTCGCGGCCCTGGTGGCACCGCCTGCGCTGACGGCGTCGGAGTTCCTGGGCCAGCAGGTGTCGCTGGCGCCGGGCACACATGTGTCCAAGACCGTGGCCAAGGTGGTCAGCGCCTTCGAGGTCGCCATGCTGGATCTGCAGGGCCAGATGGCCGGGGCGCCCATCGTGGACCTGCTGGGCGGGGCGGCGCGCAACAGCGTGCCGTTCTCGGCCTACCTGTTCTACAAGTACGCCGAGCACATCGACAGGCCCTATGGGCCAGATTCTTCGCCCGACGCCTGGGGCGAGGCCCTGGCGCCGCAGCAGCTGGTGGAGCAGGCGCGGCGCATGATTGCGCAGTACGGCTTCCAGAGCATCAAGCTCAAGGCCGGCGCGCTGCCGCCCGAGCAGGAGGCGGCCGGCATCCTGGCGCTGGCCGATGCCTTTCCGGGCACGCCGCTGCGCATCGATCCCAATGGCAACTGGACGGTGGAGACCAGCCTGAAGATCGTGCAGCAGCTGCAGGGCGTGCTCGAGTACTACGAGGACCCGGCGCCCGGCCTGGACGGCATGGCGGCCGTGGCACGCGAGTGCGATGTGCCGCTGGCCACCAACATGGTGGTCACGGACTTTGCCGAGTTCCGCCGCAATGCCGACATGGGCTGCCCCGTGAAGATCGTGCTCAGCGACCACCATTACTGGGGCGGGCTGCGCGCCACGCAGCGCCTGTCCACGCTTTGCCGCACCTTCGACCTGGGCTTGTCCATGCACAGCAACTCGCACCTGGGCATCAGCCTGGTGGCCATGACGCACCTGTGCGCCAGCGTGCCCCTGCTGACCTATGCCTGCGACACGCACTACCCCTGGCAGGACGAGGAAGTGGTCGAGGGCGGCCGGCTGCAGTTCGAGCAGGGCAGCCTGCGCGTGCCCACGGCGCCCGGCCTGGGTGTGCGGCTGGACCGCGAGGCCCTGGCCCGCCTGCACGACAACTACCTGCACTGCGGCATCCGCAACCGCGACGACCTGGGGCAGATGCGCAAGTACGACCCCGCGTTCACCGGCCACCAGCCGCGCTTCTGAACCCGCTTTCACACCATTCCAACGACAAGCCCTTCCCGGAGACAAGCACCATGCAACGCCGCACACTCATCCAACATTCCCTCGCCAGCGCCCTGCTGCTGGGCACGGCCCTGGCCGCCATGCCCGCCGCCGCGCAGGGCAACTGGCCCACGGGCAAGCCCATCACCTACCTGGTGCCGTTCCCGCCTGGCGGCAATACCGATACGCTGGCGCGCGTGATCGCCCAGCCGCTGAGCAAGGCCCTGGGCACGCCCGTGGTGATCGAGAACAAGGGCGGCGCGGGCGGCAGCGTGGGCTCGGCCATTGCGGCGCGCGCACCGGCCGATGGCTACACCATCCTGGGCGGCACCATCAGCTCGCACGCCATCAATGTGAGCCTGTACGCCAAGCTGGACTACGACCCGGTCAAGTCCTTCACGCCGGTGGCCATGCTGGGCTCGGGCCCGCTGGTGCTGGTGGTGCCGGCCTCCAGCCCCTACAAGACGCTGGCCGACGTGCTGGCCGCCAGCAAGGCCAAGGCGGCGGCGGGTGGACTGACCTCGGCCTCGCCGGGCAGCGGCACCTCCAACCACATGGCGCTGGAGCTGCTGGGCTACCAGACGGGCGTGAAGTTCACCCACGTGCCCTACAAGGGCAGCGGCCCGGCCGTGCAGGACGTGATCGGCGGCCAGGTGGACATGATGTTCGACACCGCCCTGGTCGTCGGCCCCCACGTGCAGGCCGGCAAGCTGCGCCCCATTGCCGTGACCAGCTCGCGGCGCCTGGAGTCGCTGCCCGATGTGCCCACCATCGCCGAGGCGGGCGAGAAGGGCTTCGACATGGGATCGTGGCAGGCCGTGTTCGCGCCCGCAGGCACGCCCAAGCCCATCGTGGACCGGCTGCATGCGGAGATCATGAAGATCGTCGCCACGCCCGAGGTGCAGGCGCGCCTGAAGAACTTCGGCATGCTGCCCTCGCAGATGACGCCGGCCGAGCTGGGCGAGTACCAGAAGGCCGAGGTGGTCAAGTGGGGGAAGGTGATCAAGGCTGCTGGAATAAAGGCAGAGTGACCCCCTGAGGCGCTTCGCGCCTTCCCCCTTCTCGCTTCGCGGAGGGGGACAACGCCTTCGGCTGGGCGCCCCCGCCGCGAGGCGGCTCTTGCTCGGCGTTGCTGAGTTGGGACGTGACGGTTGCGAGGGCTGCACTCCGATTGCGACAGGCCCCTAGAAAATTGAGACATTGCCATGAGTACCCCACTTCCTCTTTCCATCCGCATGCATCCGGCCGACAACGTGGCCATCGTGGCCAATGACGGGGGGTTGCCTGCGGGCACGGTGATGCCCGGGGGGCTGGTGCTGGTCGACAAGGTGCCGCAGGCGCACAAGGTGGCGCTGGTGGACATTGCCGAGGGCGGCGAGGTGCGCCGCTACAACGTGGTGATCGGCTATGCGCTGCAGGCCATTGCCGCGGGCAGCTGGGTGCATGAGCGGCTGCTGCGCATGCCGGGGGCGCTGTCTCTTGAGGGGTTGCCGATCGCCACGGTGCAGCCGCCCGAGCTGCCGCCGCTGACGGGCTACACCTTCGAGGGCTACCGCAATGCCGATGGCACGGTGGGCACGCGCAATATCCTGGCCATCACCACCACGGTGCAGTGCGTGGCCGGGGTGCTGGATTTCGCGGTGGGCCGCATCAAGGCCGAGCTGCTGCCGCGTTATCCGAATGTGGACGATGTGGTGGGCCTGGAGCACAGCTATGGCTGCGGCGTGGCCATCGATGCCGTGGGCGCCGAGATTCCGCAGCGCACGCTGCGCAACATCAGCCACAACCCGAATTTTGGCGGCGAGGTGATGGTGGTGAGCCTGGGCTGCGAGAAGCTGCAGCCCGAGCGGCTGCTGCCCCCGGGGTCCTTCCCAATCGTCGATGAGCGCGAGCCCGCGCTGGACGTGGTCTGCCTGCAGGACGAGGCGCATGTGGGCTTCATGTCCATGGTGGACTCCATCATGGGCAGCGCCAGGGTGCATCTGGAGCGGCTGAACGCGCGCCGGCGCGAAACCGTGCCGGCCAGCGCCCTGGTGGTGGGCGTGCAGTGCGGCGGCAGCGATGCGTTCAGCGGCGTCACGGCCAATCCGGCCGTGGGCTTTTGCACCGATTTGCTGGTGCGCGCAGGCGCCACCGTGATGTTCAGCGAGGTGACCGAGGTGCGCGACGGCATCGACCAGCTCACCTCGCGCGCCTCCAGCCCCGAGGTGGCCCAGGCCATGATCGAGGAGATGGCCTGGTACGACGCCTACCTGGACAAGGGCCGCGTGGACCGCAGCGCCAACACCACGCCGGGCAACAAGAAGGGCGGCCTGTCCAACATCGTCGAGAAGGCCATGGGCTCCATCATCAAGAGCGGCACGGCGCCCATCACCGGCGTGCTGTCGCCGGGCCAGCGTCTGGCCGACCGGGGCATCCAAAGCGGCCTGGTCTACGCGGCCACGCCGGCCAGCGACTTCATCTGCGGCACGCTGCAGCTGGCCGCCGGCATGAACCTGCATGTGTTCACCACGGGCCGGGGCACGCCCTACGGCCTGGCCCAGGTGCCCGTGATCAAGGTGGCCACGCGCAGCGACCTGGCGCGGCGCTGGCATGACCTGATGGACGTGAACGCGGGCCGCATCGCTGAGGGCCAGGCCAGCATCGAGGACGTGGGCTGGGAGATGTTCCGCCTGATGCTGGACGTGGCCAGCGGCCGCAGGAAGACCTGGGCCGAGCAGTGGAAGCTGCACAACGCCCTGGTGCTGTTCAATCCAGCGCCCGTGACCTGAGCCACGCGCACAGGCCCCTGTCGGCACAGGCTGACAGGGCGCCGGTGCGCCGCTGCGCACAATGGGGGCCATGCCCTCAGATACCCCGGAAACTCCCCCCGCCTCGTCCTGGTCCGCACGCCTGGACCGGCTGCTGGAACTGAACCCGCTGCGCGCCATGTGGAACGCCGTGCAGCTGTGGCTGGACGCCGATGGCCTGCGCATGAGCGCCGCCATGTCCTTCTACGGCATCCTGAGCCTGGCGCCGCTGCTGCTGCTGCTGGTCGGCCTGCTGGGCTGGTGGGTGGACCGCAGCTATGTGGAGCACCAGCTCATCGACCAGGTGCAGGACGTGATCGGCGAGCGCGGCGCCCAGGTGGTGCGCGGCGCGCTGGAAAGCGCCCAGCGGCCCGACGAGGGGCGGCTGGCTTCGCTGTTCGGCTTCATCCTGCTGATGTCGGGCGCCACCGGTGTCTTCGTGGAGCTGCAGTCCGCGCTGGAAAGGCTCTGGACCTCGAACGGCGAGCCGCCGCCGCCCAAGGCCGTGTGGTGGCGCATGGCCGCGCTGCGGCTGCGCGGCCTGACCTATGTGCTGGCGCTGGGCTTCTTGCTGCTGGTGTCCATGGCCCTGTCCACGGCCATCCAGCTGATCACCAACTGGGCCGGCACCAAGCTGCAGATGCAGCCGCTGGGGCCGCTGGTCAGCCTGATCAACGAGTGCGTGTCCTTCGGCATCACCGTGCTGCTCTTCGTGGGGCTGATGCGCATAGGCGGCGGCCCCAAGCCCCGGCTGCGCTATCTGATCTTCGGTGCCATCATCGGCGCCCTGCTGTTCACGCTGGGCAAGCAGGCCCTGGCCTGGTACCTGGCCACGGCGGCCGTGGTCTCGGCCTATGGCGCGGCGGGCTCGCTGGTGGTGCTGCTGATGTGGATCTACTTTTCCTCGGCCATCCTGCTGCTGTCGGCCGCCACGGCCAAGGCCTTCAGCGATGCCGGCGTGCGCTTCACCCACCCTATCCGCTGGGCGCCGCCCGCCGAGGCGGCCAGCGCCGGGGACACTCCAGGCGGCAAGGGCTGAGTTCCCGCATTTCGACGAAGATGAACGCCTGCGCCGCGGCCCGCAAAGCCGCGGCGCAGGCGTTTGGGCAATGGAACAATGCATCAAAGTCCCCTGGCACCAAGGCCGGGGGCCAAGGACAAGATGGACCGATTGCAGACCATGCGGGTATTCCAGACCGTGGCCGACGAGGCCGGGTTTTCGGCGGCGGCGCGGCGCCTGGACATGTCCGTGCCCACGGTCACGCGCCTGGTGGCCGACCTGGAGCAGCACCTGGGCACGCGGCTGCTGCAGCGCACCACGCGAAGCGTCTCGCTGACCGAGGCTGGCGAGGCCTACCTGGAGCGCGTGCGCGGCATCCTGGCCGATGTGGAGGACGCCTTCAGCCTGGCCCAGGCGCACACGCTGGAGCTGTCTGGCGCCGTGCGCGTGCTCACGCCGCCCGTGTTCGCCGAGCATGTGCTGGCGCCGCTGGTGGCGGACTTCCACCGCCTGCACCCGCGCATCTGCATCGAGGTCTTCGTGGAGTCGGCCAGCGAGGCGGCCGTGGGCGAATACGACATCACCTTCGTCAATGCCGAGGAGGGCTACGACGGCAACGTGGTGGCCCGGCCCATCGTCACCACCTGCGGCCTGGCCTGCGCCGCGCCCGAGTACCTGGACGCCCATGGCGTGCCTGTCGTGCCCGAGGACCTGGCCGGCCACCAGTGCCTGCTGCGCCGGCGCATCCAGGGCCGCTCCGACATGCTGCGCATGCGCCGGCTCGACGGCAACGCGGGCGAGGTCGAGGTGGCCGTGCGCCCCGTGCTGGTGGCCAACCACACGGGCACGCTGCTGCGCGCCACGCTGGACGGCGCGGGCATCAGCACCCAGCCGCTGGACCTGATCGCGCGCCACCTGCGCTCGGGCCGGCTGCGCCATGTGCTGCCCGAATGGACCACGGGCCGATTCACGCTCTACGCCACCCTGCCCACGCGCAAGTTCATGCCGGCGCGCGTGCGCAGCTTCCTTGACTTCGTGGCCGAGCACACGCAGCGCTCCATGCAGGGCCTGCCCGAGAACCTGCCGGCGCTGTCCATCTAGCGTTCCCCGCTCCTGCCGGCCTGCGCCTGTCATCTAGGTTACTGCCGCAGCGGTTTGCGCCTCGGGGTTTCCCAGGTGAATTCCGCTGTGCGGAATCTTCGGGTTGATGGTGCACGGCACCGCCTCCTAAGCTGGTTCACAGCAAACAAGGAGGCAAGGCAATGCGAGAACAGACCCTGGTCCGGTGGCGGCCACCGGCGGCGGCAGGCGGGAGGCGGTGATGGACGTCTTCTTGCAGCAAGTGCTCAACGGACTGACCCTGGGCGGCATCTATGGCCTCGTGGCCCTGGGCCTGACCCTGGTCTACGGCATCCTGCACGTGCCCAACTTCGCGCACGGGGGCTTCTACATGATCGGCGCCTTCGTGGCCTTCCAGGCCATGGTGGCCTGGAGCTGGGGCTACTGGGCGGCCATGCTGGTGGCGGCGGTGGCGGTGGCGGTGCTGGGCATCGTCAGCGAGCGGCTGATCTTCCATCCGCTGCGCAAGGCCTCTCCCCTGCATCCCAAGATCGCCTCCATCGGCCTGCTGCTGTTTCTGGAAGCGGGCGCCCAGGCGCTGTGGGGCGCGGACTTCCAGCGCATGCCCACGCCCTATACCTCCATCGTGGAGATGGGCGGCATCACGGCGCCTGCGCAGCGCCTGCTGATCATAGTCGCGGCCTTTGCGCTGATGGTGGCGCTGCACCTGTTCCTGACGCGCACCACCACGGGCTCGACCATCATCGCCATGGCCCAGAACCGCGAGGGCGCATCGATGGTGGGCATCGACGCCAACCGCGTATCCATGCTGACCTTTGCCATCTCGGGCGTGCTCGCGGCCGTGGCGGCCACGCTGTATGCGCCCATCAACCTGGTCTATCCGGCCATGGGCCACCTGGTCATCACCAAGGCCTTCGTGATCATCATCCTGGGCGGCATGGGCAGCATCCCGGGCGCCGTGCTGGGCGGGCTGATCATCGGCTTCGCCGAGAGCTTCGGCGCCTACTACATCTCCACCGACTACAAGGACATCATCGCCTTCGTGCTGCTGGTGGTGATCCTGTCGCTGCGCCCTCAGGGCCTGTTCGCCAAGAGGAGTCATTGAATGAACGGATTCATCGACTCCCGCATCGCCTGGGGCCTGCTGCTGGCCGCCGGCATCGCCTTTCCCTGGCTGGCGGGCAACGACTACCACCTCACGGTGATGAGCACGGCCTACATCTTCGCCATCGCCACGCTGGGCCTGAACCTGATCACGGGCTACACGGGCCAGCTCAATCTGGCGCATGCGGGCTTCATGGCCGCGGGCGCCTATACCGTGGGCATCCTCACGGTGGACCATGGCTGGCCGTTCTGGGGCGGGCTGGTGATGTCGGGCGTGGTGTGCGCGGTGCTGGGCTACCTGATCGGCATCGTCTCGCTGCGGCTCAAGGGCCACTACTTCTCCATCTTCACGCTGTGCGTGGGCTACATCATGTTCCTCGTCATCGAGAAGTGGGAGGGCCTGACCCACGGCACGGTGGGCATCATGGGCATCCCCGCGCCCGAGGCCCTGGGTGCGCTGAGCTTCGAGTCGCCGCTGGCGCTGTACTACCTGGTGCTGGCCTTCCTCGTGGCCTCGGTCTGGGTGATGCGGCGCATCGTCCGGTCGCTGCTGGGCCGCACCTTCATGGCCATCCGCAACAGCGACGAGCTGGCCGAGGCGCTGGGCATCAACCTCATGCGCAACAAGGTGCTGGCCTTCATGCTGAGCGTGGTCTACGCGGGCGTGGCCGGCGGCCTGTATGCGGGCTTCGTGCGCTTCATCGGGCCGGACATGGCGGGCGTGCACCACACCTTCGACATGATGATCTTCGCCATGGTCGGCGGCATGGGCACGGTGCTGGGCCCGCTGCTGGGCGCCATCGGCATGCCCTGGATCACGCAGTACCTGCAGTTCCTGCAGGAGTACCGCTTCATCGTCTTCGGCCCCATTCTCGTGATGCTGGTGATCTTCATGCCCTACGGCGTGGTGGGCAGCGTCACCGCCTGGCGCGCGCGCCGCAATGCCAAGGAGGGCAAGCCGCATGCTCAAGATTGACCACCTGACCAAGCGGTTCGGCGGACTGGCCGCCGTGAGCGATGTCAGCACCGTGATCGAGGAAGGCCGCATCAACGCCATCATCGGCCCCAACGGCGCCGGCAAGACCACGTTCTTCAACCTGATCAGCTGCGTGCACAAGCCCACCTCGGGCACCATCACCTTCAATGGCCAGGACGTGACCTCGCTGCGCACCGACCAGGTGGCGAAACTGGGCGTGGCGCGCACCTTCCAGACCACGGCGCTGTTCGACCGCGCCACGGTGTTGGACAACCTTATCGTGGGCCACCGGCTGCGCACGCGCTCAGGGCTATGGGATGTGCTGCGCGGCTCCAGCCGCCTGCGCGAGGAAGAGCGCGTGTGCCGCGAAAAGGCGCGCGACGCGCTGGACTTCGTGGGCCTGTCGCACGTGGCCGGCCGCATTGCGGGCGACATCACGCAGGAGGAGCGCAAGCGCGTGGCCTTCGCGCTGGCCCTGGCCACCGACCCCAAGCTGATGCTGCTCGACGAGCCCGCCGGCGGCGTCAACCCCGAGGAGACCGAGGGCCTGGCCGAGCTGATCCGCAAGCTGGTGCGCCACGGCATCACGGTGGCGCTGATCGAGCACAAGATGGGCATGATCATGAGCCTGGCCGACAAGATCCTGGTGCTCAGCTACGGCGAGAAGATCGCCGAGGGCACGCCCGAGGAGATACGCCGCAACCCCGCCGTCATCGATGCCTACCTGGGGAGCGAGCATGCTGAAGTTTGAGAACGTGTCGCTGCGCTACGGCAGCTTCCTGGCGCTGGACGGGGTCAGCCTGCATGCCGACCGGGGCGAGCTGGTGGTGCTGCTGGGCGCCAACGGCGCAGGCAAGAGTTCGCTGTTCCTCACGGCCAGCGGCATCCACAAGGCCGCGGGTGGCTCCATCGTCTGGAACGGGCAGGAGCTGGCCGGGCGCAAGCCTTCGGCCATCGTGCAGTCCGGCGTGGTGCAGTGCCCCGAAGGGCGCAAGCTGTTTCCCCAGATGTCGGTGCTGCGCAACCTGCAGCTGGGCGCCTACGTGCACCGCCGCGACCCCGGTCCCAGCCAGAAGACGCTGCAGGAGGTGATGGAGCTGTTTCCCATCCTGCGCGAGAAGCAGCACGACCCGGCCGGCTCGCTGTCGGGCGGCCAGCAGCAGATGGTGGCCATCGGCCGCGCCATGATGGGCCGGCCCCAGGCCCTGCTGCTGGACGAGCCCTCGCTGGGCCTGGCGCCCCTGGTCATCAAGCAGATGTTCGAGGCCATACAGCGCATCAACGCGGCCGGCACCACCGTGCTGCTGGCCGAGCAGAACGCCTATGCGGCGCTGAAGATCGCGCACCGCGCCTATGTGATGGAAAGCGGCCGCATCGTGCGCGAGGGCAGGCCCGCCGAATTGCTGGCCGACGACTCCATCCGCAAGGCCTACATCGGCGCATGACGCCGCCTCTTGCCTCTACCCAAGCCACCACCACCAACGATCCAAGGAGACAGACATGACAGCATTCGCACCATTGACCCGCCGCAGGGTGGGCACGCTGGCCCTGGCCTGCGCCGCCGTGGCCGCCGCCGGCCCTGCGCTGGCCCAGGAAGTCGTCAAGATCGGCTACTCCGGCCCGCTGTCGGGCGGCGCTGCCCAGTACGGCAAGAACGTGCTCGACGGCATGCAGATGGCCGTCTCCGAGATCAATGCCGCAGCGCCCGAGATCGGTGGCAAGAAGGTCAAGATCGAGATCGTTCCGCTGGACGACAAGTACAACCCGTCCGAGACCGCGATCAACGCCCAGCGCCTGGTGCAGCAGCACAAGACGGCGGCCATCCTGGTGCCGCATTCGGGCGGCATCTTCGCGCTGCAGACCACCAACGAGCGCAGCAACTTCATCGTGCTGGCCTACAGCTCGGTGCCGCAGATCACCAACCGGGGCAACAAGCTGACCCTGCGCATCCCGCCCGAGTTCACCTCGTACATCGACCCGTTCTCCAAGTACGTGATGGGCCGCTTCGGCAAGAAGGTGGCCCTGGTGGGCGCCGACCACGACTACGCCAAGGCCTGGGTCGCCGCCTTCAAGCCCGGCTGGGAAAAGCTGGGCGGCACCGTGGTGGCCGAGAACGCCATGAGCTACAACCGCGCCACCGATTTCTACAGCGGCGTGAGCAAGGCCCTGGCCGAAAAGCCCGATGTGCTCTTCGTGGGCGGAGCCTCCGAGCCCACGGCCCTGGTCGTCAAGCAGGCGCGCGAGCTGGGCTTCAAGGGCGGCTTCGTGGTCATGGACCAGGCCAAGCTCGACGAAATGGCCCGCGTGGTCGGCGGCTATGCGCCGCTGGAAGGCGCCATCGGCGTCATGCCCGTCTCCGAGGACACCAAGCCCGAGAACAAGGCCTTCGTCGAACGCTTCGGCAAGGTCTACCCGGGCCGCATCCCTGGCTCGGAGGCGCAGTGGAACTACACGGCCGTGCACGCCACCGTCAAGGCCATGCAGTTGGCCGGCTCGGCCTCGGACACCAAGGCCATCCACGCCAAGCTCGACGAGGCCTACAAATCCCTGCGCCCCGACGTGAACCCCGGCGGCGTCAAGGGTGTGGATGAGCGCGGCGGCACGTTGACCACGGAACGCGGCGCCGCTGTGCGCGACGGCAAGATTGAGGCGGTGATGACGGTGGGGAGCAGGTAAAGCTATTGAGCGCGGCCGTGCCTTCGTGTCCGGCCGCGCCTCAGAGGCTGCGCTTGAGGCGCCCGGATTCGATGTCCGCACGCAGCAGTTCGTTGACGCGTGTTTGCCAGCCCTGGCCGGTGGCCTTGAGCGCTTGCAGTACGTCGGGGTCGAAGCGAATGTTGGTGGCGATCTTGGCATCTGCCTTGACCGAGCCTTGCGGGCGGCCCCGTTTGCGCGCGGCAATCTGCTCGGGCGTGTGCACTGCGGCAAACTGGCCTGTCTTGGCCTCTTGCAGCGCCTGACGCAGGCCGGGAACCGCCTCGCCCGCGTCGGCCTCGATGGCCTGGGCCAGCTTTTCCGTGTCCATGGCCTGCAGGGCCTTCAGGGACTTCAGGGACTTCACCATGGTCAACTCCTTCGGATGTCCTTGGGTAGGAGTTTGTTTGCTCGGCCTTGGCATACAAAGGCTTTTATTGAAACAAAAAGGAGCGCCTCGGCGCTCCTCTGTGGTCAGCGCGATGCGCCTTACAACAAGCTCGCTCCACCATCCAGCACCAACGCCTGCCCCGTCATGTGCCGAGACGCATCGGACGCCAGGTAGACCACGGCGCCCTTGAGGTCCTCCTCGCCGCCGATGCGTCGCAGCGGGGCGCGGGCGATGAGCTGGTCGCCGAGCTTGTCGATGAGGCCGTTGGCCAGCTTGCTGGGGAAAAAGCCCGGGCAGATGGAGTTGACGCGGATGCCGTAGTGGCCCCATTCCGAGGCCAGGGTGCGCGCCAGGTGCACGGCGGCCGCCTTGGAGGTGTTGTAGGCCACGGTGTTCATGCCGGGCGGCGTGCCCTTGAAGGCGGCGACCGAGGCCGTGATGATCACGTTGCCCCGGCCCTTGGGGATCATCACGCGCCTGGCCACTTCGCGGGTGAGGAAGAAGGGCGCGGAGACGTTGAGGTTCATGACCTTGTTCCAGGCCTCGTCCGGGTATTCCTCGGCCTTGGCGCCCCAGGTGGCGCCCGCGTTGTTGACGAGGATGTCGATGTCGCCGCAGCGCGCCAGCACGTCCTCGACCATGGCGGGGATGGTGTCGAACTTCTGCAGGTCGTTGGTGAAGGTCTCGACCTGGTAGCCCAGGCCCTGCAGGTGGGCCTTGGCCTCGGCCAGCTCGTCGGACTTGCGCGCCGTGATGGCGAGCCGGGCGCCCATCTCGCCCAGCGCCTCGGCCATCTGCAGGCCCAGGCCGCGCGAGCCTCCGGTGATGAGGGCGGTCTTGCCCGTGAGGTCGAACAATGCTTTCACGCTCATGCTGTATGTCTCCTGGCTTGGGTTTCTGGTGGTTGAGCAACACCTGCATGCTATGGCGCCGGCACCGTGCACGCTGTCGTCTTGGCTACTTTGCCGTGCTGCGCCGTGCTGAGCGGTACCGCGCGGGCACCTGCGGGACAGGCGTTCAGGCCCTGTCGATGTCCTGCTGCAGCCGCCGCACCATGCGCTGCAGCGCGGGCACGCCGTCCTGGCGCAGCGCGTCGGCCGTGACGAAGCGCGAGGGCCCGCCCAGGCTGACGGCCATCAGCGGCAGGCCGCGCCCCGGCGAGAAGGCCAGGGCAATGGCGTTGACCTCGGGCTGCCAGTCGCCGAACGAGCGCGACAGCCAGGGCTGGGGCTGGTTGCCTGCCTCCGGCCACAGCGGCAGCTGGGCCTGTGCGGCGGCCCATTGCTCGGGCGCGTGAGACTGCAGATAGTCCAGCGCGCGCTGGCGCTCGGACGCGGGGCTGGCGGCCAGCCAGGCGCGGCCCACGGCCGTGGTGGCCAGGGGGATGCGCGAGCCCATGTCCAGGTCGCGGTGCATGAAGCGCGCGCTGGGGCAGTGCTCGATGTAGACCATGTTGTGCCGGTCGCGCGTGGCCAGGGCCACCTCGGCATCGGTGGCGGCCGCCAGCTTGCGCATCAGCGGGCGCGCGATCTGGCGCACGTCCAGGCGCGAGAGCATGGCGCTGCCCAGCGCCAGCGTGGCCGTGCCCAGGCGGTATTTGCCCTCTTCGGGCACATGGATGAGGTAACCCAGCGTGGTCAGCGTGTGCGTCAGGCGCGAGACCGTGGACTTGGGCAGTCCGCAGCGCCTGGCGATGTCCTGGTTGCCCAGCAGCTTCTCGCCGGAGCGAAAGCACGACAGCACGTCCAGCCCGCGCGCCAGTGCGACGATGAAGTTGCGGTCTTCGTCGCCTGGCGGGGCTGAAGGAAGGGAGGAGGGCGGCATGCGCCGATTATCGGCAGCCGCCCCGCCACGGGGTGTCGTGGGCTTTACTTCTCGACGAAGGCGCGCTCGACCACGAAGTCGCCGGGCGTGGTGGTGTTGCCTTCCTTGAAGCCGCGGTGCTCCAGCAGCTCCTTGAGTTCGTTCAGCATGGCGGGGCTGCCGCACAGCATGACACGGTCGGTCTCGGGGTTGAGCTCGGGCAGGCCGATGTTCTGCGGGAAGGTTCCGGCCGTGATCTGGTTGGAGATGCGGCCCTGGTTGCGGAAGGGCTCGCGCGTCACCGTGGGGTAGTAGATGAGCTTGTCCTTGACGATCTCGCCGAGGAACTCGTGCTCGGGCAGTTCCTTCTCGAACAGCTCCTGGTAGGCCAGCTCGTTGGCATGGCGCACGCCGTGCACCACGACCACCTTCTCGTAGCGCTCGTAGGTCTCGGGGTCGCGCGCCACGGCCAGCCAGGGGGCCAGGCCCGTGCCGGTGCCGATCAGGTACAGGTTCTTGCCGGGCAGCAGGTAGTCGATCAGCAGCGTGCCCGTGGGCTTCTTGCCGACGATGATGGTGTCGCCCACCTTGATGTTCTGCAGGCGCGAGGTCAGCGGGCCGTCGGGCACCTTGATGGACAGGAACTCCAGGTGCTCCTCGTAATTGGGGCTGGCAATGGAGTAGGCGCGCAGCAGGTTCTTGCCGTCGACCTTCAGGCCGATCATCGTGAAATGGCCGTTGGAAAAGCGCAGCGCAGTGTCACGGGTGGTGGTGAAGGAGAAAAGGCGGTCGGTCCAGTGGTGGACGGACAGCACGCGTTCTTCAAGAAAAGCACTCATGTTGGCAATACGGTGAATTCGGGGCGGACAGTGCCCGCCGGGACGTTGCAATGAGAGGTCAGTGCCATTCAGGCACGCGGTGGCGGGAAGCACAGGGGGCAGGCGCGGTGTGCGCGTTGCCGCTGCTTCGTGGCGGCCGGTGACCGGGGCAAGGTCGCTATTGTCCGGTAAATGGCGTCAAAAGGGGCAGGCGCGAACCTTTGTCTTGATACGGATTAGTGATAAGCAAAATGACGCTGGCCGAGTCCAGCGGGCCATCGCCTATTGCTTTTCGGGCAGGCCAGCGTCGAGTGTCCAGGGCTGTATGGCCTGTGCCAGCCAGTCCATGAGCACGCGCACGCGGCGTGGCAATTGGCGGCGGTGGGCATAGATCAGGTGCAAGGGCATGGGCGGGGGCGGATGGCGGGGCAACACCTCGATCAGCTCCCCGGCATCCAGCAGCGGCTGCACGGCCAGGCGCGGGACCTGGATCAGGCCCAGGCCGGCCTGGCAGGCCGAGAGATAGGCCTCGGCGTTGTTCACGGTGAGCGCGCCCGCCATGGGCAGGCTGAGTGCCTGGCCGTCCTCCTCGTACTCGAAGCCCAGCGGCCGCGCGCCCAGCGTGCGCTGGTAGTGCACCAGCCGGTGTCCGCCCAGGTCGGCCAGCGTGGCCGGCAGGCCGTGGGCCTGCGCATAGCCGGAGCTGGCGCAGGTGACCAGCGCCAGCCGGCCCAGCGGGCGGGCGACCAGCCCGGGCTCGTCCACGGGGCCCAGGCGCAGCACGCAATCAAAGCCTTCGCGCACCAGGTCCACGCGGCGCTCGGTGCAGCTCAGTTCCAGCTCCAGCGCCGGATGGCTTTGCAGCAGTTGCGGCAGCAAGGGCATGACGACGTGGCGCGCCAGGCCCGTGGTCATGTCCAGCCGCACCTTGCCCTGCAGCGGCGCGTCGCCGGCCTGCTGGAACTGGCCCTGGAACTCGTCCACGTCGGCCAGCAGGTCCTGACAGCGTTCGTAGCAGGCCTGGCCGTCCTGGGTGAGCTGCACGCGCCGCGTGGTCCGGTGCAGCAGCCGCGTGCCCAGCCGCGCCTCCAGCTGCTGCACGGCCTGGGAGACGCTGGCCTTGGGCAAACCCATGCTGTCGGCCGCACGCGTGAAGCTGGCCATCTCGGCCACGCGGCTGAAGATCTGCATCTGCTCCAGAAGCTTGATTGTTTGCATGGGGAGAACAAATAAATCAGAAACAGCCAATTTATCCAAAAATAGACCTTCAATACAGTCGCTGTCATTGCAAACCACCTAACGAGGTCCGCCATGACAGCTTCTCCTTCGACCGCTTCTTCCTCTGCCGCCCGCCGCATCGTCCTCGTCACGGGCGGCAGCCGCGGCCTGGGCCGCAACACGGCCGAGCACCTGGCGCGCCAGGGCCTGGACGTGTTGCTGACCTACCGCGAGCGTGCCGACCAGGCCCAGGCCGCCGTGGCCGCCATCGAGGCGCTGGGCGGGCGGGCCGCCGCCCTGCAGCTGGACGTGGCGCGCAGCGCGGGCTTTGCGGACTTTGCGGCCCGCGTGCGCCAGGCGCTGGCCGAGACCTGGCAGGCCGACCGCCTCGATGCGCTGGTGCACAACGCCGGCATCGGCATCAACGCGCCATTCGCCACCACCACCGAGGCGCAGTTCGACGAACTGTTCGCCATCCACCTGAAGGCGCCGTTCTTCCTGAGCCAGCACCTGCTGCCCCTGCTGCGCGACGGCGGCAGCATCATCCACCTGTCCAGCGGGCTCACGCGCTTCACCCAGCCCGGTTATGCGGCCTATGCGGCCATGAAGGGCGGCGTGGAGGTGTTGACGCGCTACCTGGCGCGCGAGCTGGGGGCGCGCGGCATTCGCGTCAACACGGTGGCGCCGGGGGCGATTGCCACGGATTTTGGCGGCGGCCGTGTGCGCGACGATGCACAGGTCGGCGCCGCCCTGGCCAGCCAGACGGCGCTGGGCCGCGTGGGCCAGCCCGACGACATCGGCCCCGTGATGGCCGCCCTGCTGCAGCCCGGCATGGGCTGGGTGCAGGGCCAGCGCATCGAGGCCTCGGGGGGAATGTTTCTCTGAAGGCGCCGGGAGGGGCGTCAGCGCAGCCGCTCGCGCGCCACCATGGACAGCAGCACGATGGCGGCGGCTGCGCTGATGTGGCCGAACCAGGCCACCAGCCCCAGCGACCAGGGCTCCACCTGCAGCGCCGCCCACAGCGACAGCGCCAGCAGCACCCAGCCGGCCGCGCGCAGGCGCCGTGTGCGGGCGGGTGGCAGTTCCTTGCCGAACAGGTCGCTCTGGTGGCGGTCCATGGCCAGGGCCAGGCAGGCGAAGGCGCCCAGGGCCAGCAGCTGACAGAACAGATGGGCCATGCTCATGCGCTGGTCTCCGCTGCGGCGGCCGCTGCTGTGGCGGCCACTGCCGTGGCGGCTGCTGCAGTGGCGGCTGCCGTAGGCGCGGGCCGGGCGGCGCGCACCGGTTTGGCCTTGGGCTGGTGGCGCTGGGTGCGCAGGGCCAGATGGGCATGCAGTGCGGCCAGGGCCAGCAGCATGAGGTCCATGCCGGCAAACACCCAGTCGCCCGCGCGCAGGCTGGCCAAGAGGCCGCGATCCGTGGTCAGCGCGTTGACCACGGGCAGCAGGGCCAGAACGGCGGCGCCGGCCCACAGCAACTCGATCCAGGCCCGCCTGGCGGGCCGGCCCATCGCCCAGAACAGGGTGGCACCCCAGGCGATGAACATGGCGTGCACCTCCCACTCGGCGCGCTGCGCCATCTCCACCGGCAGCAGGCGGTTGGCCCAGAGCATGCCGGCCATGCCGATGGACAGGCCGGCGATGGTGGCGATGTTCAGCCGTTCCACGAGCCGGAAGCCGAAACGCGGCCTTTCCGGGTCGGGCAGCTTGCTGCGCCGCTTCACGTTCCACAGCACCAGTCCCGTGCCCACCATGGCCGTGCCCGCAAGACTGACGATGAAGTACAGCCAGCGCGTGGGCAGGTCGCCGAAGCGGCCCATGTGCAGCGCATAGAGCACGCCGCGCGTCTCGGCGGCGGCGCCCACGCTGTCCTGGGCCTTGAGCAGTTGGCCGCTGACGCCGTCGAACGTCATGAACTGCGGGCTGATGGAGACGCGGCCGTTGTCGCCGCGCACCACGACCACGCTGGCCTTGGCATCGCCGGGCAGGTTGACGTTCAGGCGCTCCACCTGGCCCGCGCCCCAGCGCTGCTCGGCCTGGCGCACCATGTCGGCCAGCGGTGCCAGGGGCGCGGCCTGCCCCGAGGGCTTGCCAGCCGGAACGAAGGCGCTGAGCTGCTGGCCTGCCACCACGCGCTGCTCGGGCGTCATGGTCGTGGCCAGGCTGGCCCAGGGCATGTACATCAGGGCCAGGGTCACCAGGCCGGTGTACGTGATCATCAGGTGGAAGGGCAGGCCCAGCACGGACAGCGCGTTGTGCGCGTCCAGCCAGGAGCGCTGGCCCTTGCCCCAGCGGAAGGTGAAGAAGTCGGCAAAGATCTTCTTGTGCGTGATCACCCCGCTGACGATGGCCACCAGCATGAACATGGCGCACAGCCCCGCCAGATAGCGGCCCCAGAGCACGGGCATGTAGTGGAACTGGAAGTGGAAGCGGTAGAAGAACTCGCCGCCGCGCGTCTCGCGCACCGGACCTTCGAGGCGCGTGCCGGTGGCCGGGTCGAAGCGGCCGTTCTCGAAGCGGCGCCTGGCGCCCTTTTCGGTCTGCGGCGGGCTCCAGAACACCGTGGCCACCGTGCTGCGCGCATCGGGCAGGTTGATCAGCCATTGCGGGCTTTGCGGCGCCACATGCGCCATGGCGTCGCCGATCCGCTGGGCCACGAGCGCGGGCTCGCTCGCCTGGCTCTGGTGCGGTTGCTCGGGCTGCATCCACTGCGTGATCTCGTTCCTGAAATAGCTCACCGTGCCCGTGAGGAACATGGCGTAGAGGAACCAGCCCAGCAGCAGGCCGACCCAGGTGTGCAGGTCGGACATGGTCTGGCGGATGCCGGGTGCCTTGGCGGCTTTCCCGAGCTTGGCAGACTTGCCGGCCGTGTTCGTGGTGTCCGTGGTGTTCGTGTTCATGCGCCCAGCCCCTTGCCCCAGGTCCACCACGCGGCAGGCGCCAGCACCAGGGCGGCGACCAGCAGGCCGGCCCAGGCGCGCGTGGCGCTGCGCACGGCAAACACCCAGATCACCGCGCCCGCGTAGACGGCAAAGCTCAGCAAGGTGCCCGAGATCGCCGCCTGCGTGCGGTCTGCAGGCAGGGCCACAACGGCCACGCTGGCCAGGGCGGCCACGGCATAGCCGCCGAACAGCGCAGCGAGGATGCGGGAGATCAGCGGCCCGTAGTCACGGAACCAATCACGGAACCAGTCATGGGTGCGGGCAAGAGTGGGAGATGGCATGGCACGGGGCCTGGAAAGGCTCGAAAAACACCGGCAGAGGAGGCGGCGGTGGCGCGGATGTTATTTGAGAATAAGTCCCATTACAAGCAACGCTGGCAAGCTGCACGCCTGCCGTCCCTCCGCCTCCCCAACGCTGTCCCTCAGCCGGCCGGCAGCCGCATGCGTGCCTGCAGGTTCTCGAAGATCTGGCGCGTGACGGGGCTGATCACATGGCTGCGGATGTACAGGCGGTAGACCAGGTCCGGCAGCGGCGGCATGCCGTCGCCCGCACCCAGCACGCGCAGGCCCGGGTCCAGTTGCTCCACGCCGCGCGCCGTCACGCCCAGGCCCGCGCGCAGCGCTGCGCGTATGCCGACCAGGCTGGTGCAGGTGTGGCGCGGTGTCCAGGTGATGCCTGCCGCATCCAGCGCGTCGCAGCCCAGGCGGCGGAAGATGCTGGGCCCGTCGGCCATGACCAGGGGCACGGGCTTGCCCGGGTCATGGGCATAGCCCGCGCCGCACAGCCAGACCGTGGGTGTGGAGCGCAGGGCAAAGCCCTCGAAGCCCTCATCCTCGCGGTTGGAGATGGCCAGGTCCAGCTCGCCCTGCTTGAGCGACTCCATCAGGAAAGGGCTGCGCCCCACATGGATGTCGATCTGCATGCCCGGAAAGTTCAGCGCGATCTCCTGCAGCACGGGCGGCAGCATGTTATCGGCCGCGTCGTGGGGTGCGCCAATGCGCACCAGGCCCTGCACCTGGCGGTGCTGCAGGTTGCGCAGCGCCTCGTCGTGGATGGCCAGCATGTGGCGCGCATAGCCCAGCAGGCGCTGGCCGTGGTCGGTGAGGCGTTTTTGCCGGCCCTGCTTCTCGAACAGCGCGTGGCCGATCTTCTCCTCCAGCCGCTGCATCTGCTGGGTGATGGCCGATTGCGTGCGGCCCATCTGCACGGCGGCGGCGGCAAAGCTGTCGTGGCTGGCAATGGCGGCCAGGGTGCGCAGCAGGTCCAGGTCAAGCGTCTCCATACTTCAATTTTATTGAAGTATTTGTTGAGGGTGCGTGGATTGTTGCGGGCCGGACGCCTCACTACAGTGGGCTTCAACGACGACAAGGAGTCCCCTTTGAACACCACCACCACCATCACCGAACAGCGCAGCGCCGCCGTGACAGCGGCCATCGACCACATGAAGCAGGCCATTGGCGAAGGCGCTGCCACGCGCGCCAGCCTGGACGCCGTGCTCCAGCAGCTGCTGGGCCTGGCCGCGCGCCGAGACTTCTGGCAGCAGGCCGACTACGCCGCGCCCGAAGAGGGCGAGCACCAGGCGCGCTACCTGATCGCCGAGGACGCCGACCAGAGCTATGCGCTGTACCTCAACGTCATGCGCCCGGGCAAGCGCATCGTGCCGCACAACCACACGACCTGGGCCTGCATTGCCGCCGTGGAAGGCACGGAGCACAACCGCGTCTACGAGCGCACCGACGACGGCTCCGTCCCCGGCAAGGCCACGCTGCGTGAGACGGATCTCGTGGTGGTGGCGCCAGGCCAGGGCATCGCCCTCATGCCCGAGGACATCCACTCCGTGGAGATCCAGGGCGAGCAGGTTATCCGCCACCTGCACATGTACGGCCGCGCGCTGGAGACGCTCAACGAGCGCACCAGCTACGACCTGGCCGCCGGCACCTGCCAGACCATGGCCATCGGCGTGCAGACGCGCCGCTGAGCCCCGGCCTTCCGGCCGCTACCTCCCGCTTCCTGCCTTTTCCCTGTCCATGCCGCAGCGCGCCCCACGGGGCGCGCGTGGCAGGGCTTTGCCCGAAATTCCTTGCCGATCTTTTTCCCGGACCGCATGCAATGACCGCATCCATTGACGCCCACACCCTCAAATCCTGGCTGCACGACGGCCAGGAGATCGCGCTGCTCGACGTGCGCGAGCACGGCCAGTACGGCGAGTCGCACCTGTTCTACGCCACGCCCCTGCCCTACAGCCGGCTGGAGCTGGATGTGCCCCGCCTGGTGCCGCGCAGGCAGGTGCGCGTCGTCACCTACGACGGTGGCGAGGGCGATGCCGACGCGGGCGTGGCCGGGCGCGCCGCGCGCCGCCTCGAAGCCCTGGGCTACACCCAGGTGTCTGTGCTGGAAGGCGGCACCCAGGCCTGGAGCGCGGCAGGCTACACGCTGTTCGCCGGCGTGAACCTGCCCTCCAAGACCTTTGGCGAACTGGCCGAGCACGCCTACGGCACGCCGCGCATCACGGCCCAGCAGCTGGCGGCGCGCCAGGCGGCGGGCCTGCCCCTGGTGGTGCTGGACGGCAGGCCCGTCTCCGAGTTCCACAAGATGAACATCCCCGGCGCCATCTGCTGCCCCAATGGCGAGCTGGCGCTGCGCGTGAGCCGCCTGGTGCCCGATGCGGCCACGCCCATCGTGGTCAATTGCGCGGGCCGCACGCGCTCCATCATCGGCGCGCAGACCTTGATCAACCTGGGCATTCCCAACCCCGTCTACGCGCTGGAGAACGGCACCCAGGGCTGGTACCTGGCCGACCTGCCGCTGGAGCATGGCGGCACGCAGCGCTATGGCGACGACTCGGCCAGCAGCGCGCTGCAAGCACAGGCCCGCGCCCTGGCCGAACGCTTCGACGTGCCCGAGGTCGATGCCGACACCGTGCGCGCCTGGAGCCAGGATGCTGCGCGCACGCTGTTCCTGTGCGATGTGCGCACGCCCGAGGAATTCAAGGCCGGCTCGCTGCCCGGCGCCCAGCACACGCCCGGCGGCCAGCTCATGCAGGCCGGCGACCAGTACGTGGGCGTGCGCGGTGCGCGCCTGGTGCTGTTCGACAGCGATGGCGTGCGCGCCCCCGTGGTGGCCAGCTGGTTGCGCCAGCTCGGCCATGACGCCTGCGTGCTGCGGGGAGGCCTGCACAGCGGCCTGGACCTGGCACCGGCCCAGCCGCCCCAGGTCCCCGCACTGGCAGGCATCGCGGCGCAGGCCCTGCACGAGCGCATGCGCCAGGGCGAGGTGGCCGTGGTCGATCTGCGCGCGGGCATGAAGTACCGCGCAGGCCACATCGCCGGGGCCCGCTGGTCCATCCGCCCGTGCCTTGCCAGCGATCTGGCCGGCGAGACGCGCCAGATCGTGCTGGTGGCCGACGAGCCCGGCATGGCGCAATGGGCCGCGCTGGAGCTGCAGGGCGCCGCGCCGCTGCTGCTCGAAGGCGGCCTGGCCGCATGGCAGCAGGCCGGCCTGCCCGTCGAGGCCACGCCCGACAGCCCCACCGACGCCGAATGCATCGACTACCTGTTCTTCGTGCACGACCGCCACGACGGCAACAAGGAAGCGGCACGCCGCTACCTGGCCTGGGAGACGGGCCTGGTGCCGCAGCTCGATGCCCAGGAACTGGCCGCCTTCCGCCTGCCGAGTGCATGAAGCTCCCCCTGAGCGGCTTCGCCGCTTCCCCCTCTCTCGCTGCGCGGGAGGGGGACGGCACCCTCGCTGCGGGGGCGGCGCGGCCGGCGTAGGCCCTTGCTTGGTGCCCCTGGCCAAAGTCACGTCAGTTGCAAAGGCAGCGCCATATATCGCTGACTTGCCGTAGAGCGACATAAATCAGATCACATAACGACAGGAGACAAGACATGTTCGCAACTCTCAACCTTGCCAGGATGCTGGCCGCCAGCCTCGCGGCCCTGGCCATGCTCTCGCAGGCCACGGCCGAGCCGCTGGCTGCACGCAACGGCTATCCGGCCCAGCCGATCCGCTTCATCTCGCCCTTCCCGCCGGGCGGCGGCAACGACGCCAGCACGCGCTGGGTCACCACGCGGCTGACCGAGGCCACGGGCCAGCCCTCCGTGGTGGAAAACCGGGGCGGTGCGGGCGGCAACATCGGCGCCAAGGCCGTGGCCGAGGCCAAGCCCGATGGCTACACCGTGCTCACGGGCCAGGTCTCGCTGATGGCGGTGAACCCCGCGCTCTACAGCGCGCCGGGGTTTGATCCGCTCAAGAACTTCGTGCCCATCACGCAGATCAACGCGGCGCCGCTGGCCATCGTGGTCGCCTCGGCCTCGCCCCTCAAGAGCTTTGCCGACCTGGTGGCGCGCAGCAAGGGCGAGCCGGGCCGCGTCACCTATGCCACGCCCGGCAACGGCACGCTGTCGCACCTGGTGGGCGTGGTGCTGTCCAAGGAAAACGGCGTGCCCATGACCCATGTGCCCTACAAGGGCGCGGGGCCGGCCATCAACGATCTGCTGGGCCAGCAGGTCGATGTGCTGATCACCTCCACCTCGTCCGTGGCCGGCATGATCCAGGCGGGCCAGGTGCGTGCGCTGGCCGTCACCAGCCCGCGCCGCATCGGCGTGTTCGGCAAGGTGCCCACGCTGGAGGAACTGGGCCTGCGCAATGCGCGCTTCGAGGACTGGTACGGCTTCTTCGCACCCGCCGGCACGCCGCCCGAGCGCGTGGCCTATCTGCACGACGCCATCGTGCGCACCCTGCAACTGCCGGAAGTGACCAAGCTCGTCGTCGATGGCGGCAGCGAAGTCGTGGCCAATACGCCCGAGGCCTTTGCCGCCCAGCTGCGCCAGGACATGGAGCGCTGGTCGCGCGTGGTCAAGCTCTCGGGCGCGAAGATCGACTGATGGCTGCCGAACACGCCCCTGTGCCTGGCGCATCCGCCCCTGACGCCTCCGCGCTGGACCTGCAGACCCGGCTGCTGCATGCGGGCAAGCGCCCGGCCTATGCCGGCGGCACGGCCGTCAACCCGCCCCTGGTGCGCGCCAGCACCGTGCTGTTCGAGAGCACGGCACAGCAGCGCGAGATGCGCGAGCGCCGCGCCGGCGAGCGCATCTTCAGCTACGGCGCGCGCGGCACACCCACCAGCTTTGCGCTGGAAGACGCCGTCAGCGAGCTGGAAGGCGCCCACCGCACGCGGCTGCTGCCTACCGGCTTGGCGGCCATCGGCATGGCCCTGCTCAGCTACCTGCGCCCCGGCGACCATGTGCTGCTGACCGACAGCGCCTACCAGCCCGTGCGCCACCTGGCCGGGCAATGGCTGCGGCCCTACGGCATCGAGTACGACTTCTTCGCGGCCGATGGCAGCGACGCCCAGGCGCGCATGCGCCCCAACACCCGCATGGTCTATGCCGAATGCCCGGGATCGCTGGTCTACGAGATGTGCGACCTGCCCGCGCTGGCGGCCATGGCCCATGCGCGCGGCGCCCTGGTCGTGGCCGACAACACCTGGGGGTCGGGCTGCCAGTACCGGCCGCTGGCGCTGGGGGCCGATGTCTCGGTGATGGCAGCCACCAAGTACCTGTCGGGCCACTCCGACGTGATGATGGGCACCGTGGCCACCACCGAGGCCGCCTGGGAGCCGCTGGCCGCGCGCTGCGATGCCTTCGGCATGGCGGTCAGCCCCGACGATGCCTGGCTGGTGCTGCGCGGCATGCGCTCGCTGGCCGCACGGCTGCAGATGCACGAGGCGCATGCGCTGGAGGTGGCGCACTGGCTGCAGCAGCACCCGGCCGTGGCCACCGTGTTCTGCCCCGCGCTGCCCACGCACCCCGGCCATGCGCTGTGGCTGCGCGACTGCCAGGGCACCAACGGCCTGGTGTCGCTGGAGCTGCAGCCCGGCACCGCCGAGGCCGCCGTGGACCGCTTCATCGACGGCCTGCGCCTCTTCGGCATCGGCGCCTCCTGGGGCGGCTACGAGAGCCTGGCGACGGCCGCGCACATGGCGCAGGCGCGCAGCGTCACCGACTGGAGTGCGCGCGGGCCCGTGGTGCGCCTGCACATCGGCCTGGAGTCGCCGCGCGACCTCATCGCCGACCTGGAGCAGGGGTTGGCGGCGCTGGACATGCCTGCCTGAGCGATCAGGCCCTCTGAGCGCGCGCCAGTTCGCCGGCCAGCGTCTGCACCAGCGCAGCGGCCGGCATCTCACGCGCCAGCGGCGCACCCTGGCCGGCCCAGTGGGCTGCGTAGTCGGAGCTGCCCTGGGCGGACGCCGCCTGGTGCAGGGCCTTGCCTGCGTCGTAGACGCGCGGGTAGTCGGGCAGGGGCTGGCCATGGCTGGCGCCCAGCGCATGCAGTCGGTTGACCATGCCGCGCGCCGGCCGGCCCGAGATGGCTGCGGTGATGCCTGTGTGGTGGGCGCGTTCGCTGCGCAGCTCGGCACGGTAGGCCGGGCTGGCGGACGATTCAGGGCAGAGGATGAAGGCCGTGCCCAACTGCGCCGCACAGGCGCCCAGGCCCAGCGCGGCCGCAATGCCTTCGCCGTCCATGATGCCGCCCGCCGCGATCACCGGCAGGGCCGTGTTGCGCGCCAGCACGCGCACCAGGGCGAAGGTGCCCATCATGCGGTCCTGCGTGGGATCGAACGTGCCGCGGTGCCCCCCGGCCTCCGCGCCCTGGGCCACGATGGCATCGACACCGGCCTGCTCCACCTGGCGCGCCTCGTCCAGCGACGTGGCGCTGGCCAGGGTCACGACGCCGGCTGCGCGCAGCGCGTCGATGAAGCCCTGCTCAGGCAGCCCGAAATGAAAGCTCACCACGGCGGGCCGCTCCTGCAGCAGCATGGCCTGCAGCGCGGCGTTGCCGACGGCGGTGGCGTAGATCTCGTTGAGCGTGGCAGGCGGCGTGGCGCCGAAGCGCGCGAACTCGGGCGCCAGATGGGCCAGCCAGGCGGCCTCGCGCTGCGCATCGGCCCGGGCCGGCCGGTGGCAGAACAGATTGATGTTGACGGCGCCCGAGGTCAGCGCGCGCGTCTGCACGATCTGCTGGCGCGCCTGCTCCGTGCCGCTGGCGCCAATGCCCAGCGAGCCCAGGCCGCCGGCCTCGGTGACGGCGGCCGCCAGCGCGGGCGTGGACGTGCCGGCCATGGGGGCCTGGATGATGGGATGGCGCATGCCCAGTCGGGCCATCCACGCGGTCTTTGCGGTGCTCATACGACTCCTTGTTTCCTGCCTCGAATCCGCGCACTCATGCGGCGGCCTGCCGGCGTGCGCTGGCGCGGCTGGCGGCGATCATCAGCGTGCCCAGCAGCAGCGACACGCTGCCGATGACGAACAGGCGCTGGTACGAGCCCAGGCCCGCATAGCTCCAGGCCATGAAATACCCCGACACGGCCTGCATCAGCGCAAAGGCCGCCGTGGCATAGCCCCACATGCGCTTGTGCTGCGCGGGGCCGATCAATTGCATCAGATAGCCCGAGGTGATGGCCGCCATGCCCGGCGACAAGGCGCCCACCAGGAAGGACGAGGTCGCATGCCCCGCAAATCCCACCCAGAACAGCGGCATGGCAATGGCCAGGGTCTTGACCGCATAGGCGCCCGTGGTCGTGCCCCACCAGCCAAAGCGCGTGGCGCACAGCGAGGCCACCAGCGGCCCGGCAATGGCGCCCAGGCCGAACACGGCCCACTGCGTGGAGGCGTAGGCATCGCCCAACTGCAGCTCGCGCGCCAGGTAGTCCACCCAGAACACCGTGTGCGGCACAAAGCCGAAGGCATCCGTCATATAGGCCAGCATCACCAGCACCACGGGCAGCGTCCACAGGGGCGCGGCGGGCACGGGCCGGGCATGGGGCGTGATGGCGATGGGCGCAGGCACCGGCAGCCGCCGCACATGGCGCCAGCCCAGCCAGCCGGCCCAGGCGCAGACCGCCGCCAGCGCCCACCAGACGGCGCCCAGGCTCTGGCGCGCCAGCAGCGGTATCAGCGTGGCCGACAGCAGGGCGCCGGCACCTATGCCGCAGAACATCAGCGGCCCCAGGGCCGCACGCCGCTGCAGGGGCGTGGCCGCCAGGGCCACCGAGGGACCCAGCACCATCAGGATGGCGCCGCCAATGCCCGAGATGCAGCGCCAGGCAAAGAACCAGGGCATGGGCAGCGGCCAGGCGCAGGCCGCAAAGCTCAGCGCCAGGGCCACCCAGCACCACAGCAGCACGCGCAGCGCGCCCAGGCGTTCGGCCAGCGGCGCGGCCGCCAGCGCCCCGATCAGATAGCCCAGCAGATTGGCCGCGCCCAGGTAGGCCACCTGCTCGCCGCTGAACCAGCCGGCATGCACCATCTGCGGCATCAGCGCCGTGTAGGCAAAGCGCGCCAGGCCGACGCCGCTGAGCGTGGCCATGAAGCCGGTCAGCAGCAGGGAAATTTCGTTGCGTTGGATCACGGGAGTGGGCGCCATGCGGGGAGGATGGGCATACCTTAAGCCGCCGGATTCATCATGTCCAATGATTCAAAATGATGGCGTCGATCTCGATTGAAGATGAATGCCACTGGAGCCGCGATGCAACTGAAGTCCCTGCGCATGTTCCTGGCCGTCTGCGACAGCGGCAGCTTCGGCGCTGCCGCGCAGCAACTGCACACCGTGCAGTCCAACGTGACGGCCCATGTGAAAAAGCTCGAGGACGAGGCTGGCGTGCAGTTGCTGGAGCGCAGCGCTCCCGTGCACGCCACGCCTGCCGGCCGCCTGCTGGAGCAATACGCGCGGCGCATGCTGGCCGACCACGACGAAGCGCTGGCGCTGCTGCAGGGCAGCGCCCGGGCCGCAGGCGCGCTGCGCATAGGCTCCATGGAAACCACGGCCGCGCTGCGTCTGCCGCCGCTGCTGGCGCGCCTGCACCAGGCCCGGCCCGGCCTGGACCTGGAGCTGCGCACGGCCACCACGGCCGAGCTGCTGGCCGACCTGCTTGCCGGGCGGCTGGACTGCGCCTTCGTCTCGGGCATGCCGCCCCAGTCGCGGCTGCAGGGCTGGAAGGTTTTCGAGGAGGAACTGGTGCTGGTCACCGCCTTCGCGCTGCCGCGCTTTCCCGATGCCGCCCAGCTCAGCGCCGTGCCCTTCCTGGCCTTCCGCCAGGGCTGCAGCTACCGCCAGCGCATCGAGCTGCTGCTGGCCGCGCGCGGCGTGGCCGCACGCATCATGGAAATGGGGTCGCTGGACGCCATCCTCGGCTGCGTGGCCGCCGGCATGGGCTACGGCCTGCTGCCGCGCAGCGTGGTCCAGGCCCAGCAGCACCGCTTCGGCGTGCACATCACGGCCCTGCCCGGAGCACTCGCCCAGGAAGTCGCCCGCGTGGAAACCTGGTTCGTCGTGCCCGCGCGCCAGGGCTGGTCGCCTGCGCTGCATGCGTGCGTGGAGGTGTTGGGGATCGAGGGTGTGCAGGGCGAAGAGGCCCTGGGCATGGAAGCCGTCCCGGCAGCGTCTGCCTGAAACTCAGAACAGGTCGGAAGGTAAGGCTGCTGCCTTTTGGGCGATGTCCACCAGTCTTTGGGCCTGGGTGGTCGCATAGGCGGCGATGCGCTGGGCGAAGACGTGCTCTTCTGGCGTGTAAGGCGATTCGCGCAGAACCTTGGCCGCCGCACCAGGAGCTGCCCTGGCCATGCGCTGGGCTTCACGTGCGAGCAGCCTGCGGTCTATCGCACACAGGTGCGCGAAATGCGCAAACTCGAAGGGTGTGAGTTCCTCCAGCGCAAAGCAGTCGCCGAAGGCCATCGCCAGTTCCTGGGACACATCGGGATACTGGGCCACGCTGACGAGGTCGTACCAGGGTGCGGTCGCCAGGCCCTGCGGCAGCACGTGGAAGGAGAAGTTCTTGCCATGTGCGTCGCCATTGCCGATCAGTATCTGGAACAGCGCCCATCGGATCATTGACAGCTTGTCCGCAGCCTTCGCCACCGAGTGCTCCAGTAGACCGAACAGCCGGGGAAAGCTCATGCCGTCGCGGTATAGCCGGGCATCGCCCACGCTGCCGATGTGGTGTTCGTACTTGTAGCTGACGGGCAGATCGCCCGCTTGGCATGCATCGATGATGTGTGTGCGCAGGACCCGCCTTTGCGGCGCCTGCCGCACACGGTCAAAGCGCCTGACTGCCAGCACCGGCTGTGGCACGTGCAGCATCTGCACCTCGGCTGCAGGCAAGCGCATGGCCGCTGCCAGGCGCATGCAGAAATGCTCGTTCACCACCATGTGCGGCACCGCGCTGTCGCGCGGCTGGGGTTTGAGGATGTGGGTGGACGGAACGTTGTCGGGAAGGAAGATGGAGCCCTCCTGCACGCTCTCGCCTTCCACGTGCACGGGCAGCTTGTCCTGGTAGCCGGCCACCGACATGCGCACTTTGCCATCCCACTCGATGAAAGGGCGTGTCTCTCGGTCTGCAATGCGTTGGGAGAGTTCTGCGGTCGATATGGTGCGAGCGGCATTGGCGGCCTGTGGATCGGGCCTGCTGCCATCCGCCTGAAACCGGAAGGCCCCGGTGGTCTCGGCGCCGAGGGCGCGTATCAGACCGAAGATGTTGCCCTTGCCTATGCCCTGACTTCTGGCCACTACATCCAGCGCCGCGCCTTCGGGCAGCAGGTTCTCGATGAAACGCCGGATGGAGCGCGAGTCGTAGCCCCCTTCGGGAGCGGCCAGCGGCAGGCAGGGCGCCAAGTAGAAAGGCCGTTCATGCTCCAGCCATGCAGGCGCATACCGCAGTCCCCAAAGATCGTTGTGCGGGTCATGGGTCACATCGGCCACGTGCGTGCCGACATCGTTCCACAGCGAAAGCGAAAGCGACGGCGGCGTGGCCATGTGCGCTTCAGGCCCGTGGAAGCCGTGCCATCAGGGCGTCCTGCTTGGGCGCGATGACCATGGCGAGACCCAGCCCGTCGAGTACGGCCAGCAGCTTGTCGGAGCCCACGCCGCCCTTGCCGTTCTCCAGACGGGAGAGCAGATCCAGCGACACGCCGCACAGGGCTGCCGTGTCATCGATGCGCAGGTGCTGGGCCTTGCGCATGGCACGGATCTGGGCGCCGAGCCTGGACAGGTCAGCGATGACCACGGCCCCGGGCTGCAGGGGATCCTGCTGCGGGCCGTTCATGGGCGTGGAAGACGGCATGGATGGATTGGCTTTATTTCTGATATTCCGAAATTCTAGGATTTCTTAGGGAATTTTCAAAACAATTTCCAATATTCCGAAATTCAGGAGTACTTCGTTTCATTCAGGAGGAAATTTCGGAATATCAGAAATAATTCCGACAACCATGCAACCGCGTCCAATGCAGATCCTCATGAAGGCAACCGCAACACCCTCCGATACTGCATGGCCTCGGCCACATGCCCGGTCTCCACAGCCGCGCTGCCGGCCAAGTCGGCAATGGTGCGCGTCACCTTGAGCGCGCGGTGGGTGCTGCGGGCCGACCAGCCCAGGCGTGCGGCGGCCTTGTGGGCGAAGGCCAGGGCCTCGGGCGACAGGCCCAGGTGGTCGTCCAGGGCCTGGCCCTGGAGCTGGTGGTTGGCACTGCCCTGGCGCTGCAGGGCCAGCGCGCGGGCCTGGACCACGCGCTCGCGCACGGCCTCGCTGGTTTCGCCCGAGCGCGCGGCCAGCAGCTCCTGCGGGGGCAGGGCGCCGACTTCCACATGCAGGTCGATGCGATCCAGCAGCGGGCCGCTGATGCGCGCCTGGTAGCGCGCCACCTTGTCGGGCGTGCAGCGGCAGCGCTGCACCGTCGACCCCCAATGGCCGCAGGGGCAGGGATTCATGGCCGCGACGAGCTGGAAGCGCGCGGGGAATTCGCAGCGCTGGGCGGCTCTGGCGATGGTGATCTGGCCGGTCTCCAGCGGCTCGCGCAGCGCCTCCAGCGCGCTGCGTGCGAACTCGGGGAATTCGTCCAGAAACAGTACTCCGTGATGGGACTGCGAGATCTCGCCAGGGCGCGGCGGCGAACCTCCTCCGACCAGGGCCACGGCGCTGGCCGTGTGATGCGGACTGGCCGTGGGGCGCTGGCGCCAGCGCTCGGGCGCGAAGCGGCCGGCCAGGCTGGCGATGGCGGCGGCTTCCAGCGCCTCGTCGTCGCTCATGGGCGGCAGCAGGTCGGCAAAGCGCTGGGCCAGCATGGACTTGCCCGAACCCGGCGGCCCCACCAGCAGCAGGCCGTGGCCTCCGGCCGCCGCAATCTCCAGCGCGCGCCGTGCCTGTGCCTGGCCACGCACCTCGGCCAGGTCCAGGCTGCTGCGCACGGCGACGGCGGGCTGCGGCTGCACCGCATGCCAGCCCGGGCCGGGGCATGTATGGGTGTCGCCTGCTGCCGGCAAGGCGTCGGTTTCGTCGGTGTCCTCGCTTTCGTCGCTGCAGCAGGCATCGTCCGGTTCCTGCTCCGCCTGCACCAGGGCATTGGCCGAGCGTGTGATGAAGCGGCGCACCACGTCCAGCAGGTGGTGCGCGCAGAACACCTGGGCCGACGGCACGAAGGCCGCCTCCTGCGCGCTGCCCGGCGGCAGCACCAGGCGGGCGCCGTCCTGCTGGCGGTGCAGGGCCAGGGCTGTGGCCAGCGCGCCGCGCACGGGCCGCAGCGCGCCCGACAGCGACAGCTCGCCCGCGAATTCGTAGTCGGCCAGCGCATCGCCATTGATCTGGCCGCTGGCCGCGAGAATGCCCAGCGCAATGGGCAGGTCGAAGCGCCCCGAATCCTTGGGCAGGTCGGCGGGTGCCAGGTTGACGATGATGCGTTTGTTGCTCGGGAACTCCAGCCCTGAGTTCAGCAGCGCCGAGCGCACGCGTTCACGCGCTTCCTTGACCTCGACATCGGCCAGACCCACCAGCGTGAACGACGGCAGGCCGTTGGCCAGATGCACTTCCACGGTGACACGCGGGGCGGCCAGCCCCAGCAGCGCACGACTTTGAACCAGGGCCAGACCCATGGGCACCTCGCAGGAACGGCAGACACAAAGCCAGACACGAAGGAAGAGGCGCCAGCGGTGCTGCGGCCTCGGTGGGCCAGTATGGCCAGGGTCCAGGGGGTTGGAGGCGTGATGGCGACAATCTCGGAGTAGTCCGATGCCTGCACCGCAAAAATCAGAATAGCCTGATGTTGCTGGGCGAGTCTTGCCCGACTGCCTCATGGTGTGGATGCTGACCTCCGCTGAGCAAAAAAATGGGTTTCTGACGGATCAATCACCTGTTTTCGAGAGCAGAAGCAGATAAGGCATCCGTGGTTATTTCTCGCCGGGAAGAGATGGCCCCATTGGGTATAGAGAAGAGTGGTGTGCTAACTTGATTTTTGATGGACACCTCTTGCAAAATTCCAATGTGCCGGGATGAGTAGGCCTCGAGGGATTTGTCTGCTATCAATTTGCACACCCAATCCCGGTGTATTTGCGTGAGTTCCAGACTACGGAATGTGGTTATTTGTGTCGGGCTGGTATTTCAGAAGAACAATGCTTTGGCACATGGCTGAATGCCAATAAAAAATGGCCATGTCTTAAGCATCTCCATCGATTGATGGAGATCCCATCATTGATTCGCATGCCATCCAATCCGATCTTTGAATTTCGATTTGGGTGTGGCGTTGTATTTGAATTTTCAATTCCCATACAAATGCTTTGCGCCTTTCTTGAAGGCGTAGTGCGAACCCGTGTCGTCTTGGCGGACCACTGATGCTTTCGCAGGGAGGAAAGATGTTGAATCGAATAAGAGTTTTCGGGCGTCTTGAGGGTGTAGCTGCACTCCATCGGCAACTCTTGGAGACACGGCGGTTGATGAAGTCCGCCATGCTCCTTGGCTGTGCCTCTTTCTGTATGTCAGGTGTGTTTGCACAAGGGTCCAATGACACCAGCCTTCCCAGCATTCCTGATTTTTTCCAGCAAAAGGGACTGCCTCGCGCACAGGGCGTGGAGGCCCAGTCCGCCAATGAATTGATCAATACCTTCACAGGAAAGCTCCAGTACCACTTCACTGACTTGCTCCTTCCTGGAAATGGCGGTATGGATCTGGCCATTCGGAGAAGCTACAACAGCATCGACGATCCCCTGGCGACACCCACGACATGGGCCAGTTATGAGTACAGCCCCGTTGGACTGGGTTGGACCATGCACATGGGCAGGGTGATTCGGGGGGCCAACAAGGCCATTTGCTCTGCATCCTGGGCTTTGGCTTCGGCCAATCCGGTGCTGGAGTTGCCCGACGGAAGCCGACAGATCCTGTATGAATACTACGAGGCCGGTGCCAGCACTCCCACCTGGCTTACCAAGGACTTCTGGCGCGCCAAGTGCCAAAGCGGATTTTTGCATGTGCAGTCCCCCGATGGCACCACCTACGAAATGACGGCGATGGGGCATTCTTTTGGCGAGCCCGGCAGCCTGCAGCGTACGTTCTATGCGGGCCGGATCGTTGATCGCAACGGCAACTGGTTCAACCTGAGCTATAGCTTTTTGCCGATTGGCGTCTATGCACTGAGCCAGATCACCACGAGCGATGGACGCTCCGTCTCGTTTGCATACAGCGGATCGACCTTGGCGAGCATCACGGACACCTTGTCCAACCGGGTATGGCAGTACACGGTGGGGGCGGGATTGGCGGGGCATATGCAACTGAATCGCGTGCAGCGGCCCGATGGGCTTTCGTGGAAGTACGCCTACCGGACGGGGACGCCCGGGACGGGTTCAATGAGTCGTGTCGAGTATCCGAGCGGTGCTTCCATCGACTATGTCTACAGCCATGTGGATTTCAGGGCAGGAACAACACGCAGCGGAAACAGCACCGTTGTCTCGAGCAAAACCGCCAGTACCAATACGTCCGATGGCAAGTCCGGCACATGGAACTGGGCGTATGAAGTGGCGACCGACGAGCTGCCCTACACGGTCAATGGATCGCAATACACCTATACCTATGGGGTACCGCCCGATGTGCGGTCCCAGGTGAATGTGACGACCGTGACGGATCCGCTGGGCAAGGCCACGGAGCACTTCCACTTGGGCGTGCATTCCGTGCGGGTGGTCCCGACGGACGTAGGCCTGTTGATGGGCAGCGTCAGCGAGTCGGAAAACACGCTTGTCGGCTACACATCCGTGCCGATCTCCGAGCAGCAGGACGTGGTGGCCAACTATTTCTCCAACAGCTACTTCTATCCGGCCGCGGCGATCGCCAGTGACCAGTACCGGTTCCGGCCAGGTGAGACTTTCGTGGTTTCCAAGTCTGGCTATGACGAGTGGGGAAATCCTTCCTTCATCGATGAAACCGGAACGAACAATGACCGGACCTACACCCGGCAGACCGAACTGACCCACAACGTCAACACAAGCAAGTGGTTGCTGCGCCAGGTGAGCAATGCGTTGGTGACGGTAGGGGCTCAAACCCATGCCACCACGCGGCAGTTCGATATCAACGGCAATCTGCAGTCGCAAACGGTTGCCGGCGTACCAACCTCCTTCACTTATCACGGCACAGGGGACGTACACACCATCACCAATGCCAAGGGGCAGGTGACAACGTACAACAGCTACCTGCGAGGCATTCCCCGCAGCGAGTCGCAGCCAGAAGGCGTGGCTATTTCACGAAACGTCGATGCTGCGGGCAATGTCACATCGATCACCAACGGGCGCGGCAAAACGACAACGTACACCTACGATGGGCTGAATCGTCCGACGGCCATCGCAAAGCCCTTCGGCAGCCCCGTCTCGATCACCTGGGGCGCGACGACCCGTCAGGTGCAGCGAGGGGGAATGACGGACAAAGCCACGTTTGACGGGCTGGGCCGCCAGCTGCGCCGTGAGGTCAGTGCGGCAGGGGAGACGCCCATCTGGGTCGACTTCAGCTACGACATGCTGGGGCGGCGGCTCTACCAGTCCTATCCAAACAGCGCCAAGGGCACAGGGTTTCGCTACGA
The DNA here is from genome assembly GCF_043104845.1 of Delftia sp. WSY_7. Lineage (NCBI taxonomy): Bacteria > Pseudomonadati > Pseudomonadota > Betaproteobacteria > Burkholderiales > Comamonadaceae > Delftia > Delftia sp. WSY_7. The sequence continues at coordinate 123,970 of NZ_JBICLB010000044.1, forward strand.
CACCCTGGGGCGGGTGGTGCAGACGCTGCACGGCAACCCCGTGGGCACCAACTCCGCCAATGTCATCGAGGAGACCTTCTATGACAGCCTGCAGGTGCTTCGCTACGACACCACGAACCGGGCATCGCTTGTGTGGTTCCGCGCTTTTGGCAATCCGCAGGAGCAGCACGCCGTGCGCTCGCTTGCCAGGGAAATATCCGCTCAGGGCATGTATGTGGACTACGACGTGACCATGACCCGTGACCTGCTGGGGCAGATGACGACAGCCACGATGGGAGACAAGGCGCGAACCTACGGCTACGACAGTCGCTACTACCTGGTTTCGCGCGCTGATCCTGAAACCGGCACGACGGTATTCGGACGCGATGCGCTGGGCAATTTGACCAGCAAGAGCATAGGCACCCAGCCGGCAACAACCTATGCCTACGATGGCCGCAACCGCCTGACAGGCATCACATACCCGAGTTCCGAGCAGCCGGGCGTTCCCAATGCTTCCAATGTCACGCGCACCTACAACGGCAACGATCTTGTGACAGGCATCAGCAGTGGCGGTGTCGTGCGCGGATTCGACTACGACGACGGAGACAATCTGATTGCGGAAGAGCTGGCGATGGGTGGCGCCACCCAGCAGGTCTCCTACACCTACAACTCCAGCGAAGCACTGGCCAGCATTACCTATCCCTCGGGGCACCAAGTGCAGTACAGCCCGGATGCGTTTGGCAGGGCCCGTGCCGTGCTGCCCTATGTGAACCAGGTTCGCTACCATCCCAATGGCATGCCCAGTGAGCTTCACTATGCCAATGGCGTTGTGTCCACCATGGGCGTCAATGATCGCCAGTGGCCTGCCGGCCTCAAGATGACGCGCGCCGGAAGCAGTTTCATTGACAGCACCTATGCGTATGACCCGGTGGGCAACCTCACCGGCATCAACGATTCGGCGGACTCCGCATATTCGCGCTACTTCGAGTACGACAAGCTCAACCGACTCACGCTGGACAACGACGTAGGCGGTTACCGGGAGTATTTCTACGATGGTGTTGGAAACATCACCCATGTGGCCCAACCGGGATCGCTGCGTACCTACTCCTATGCCGCAACCTCGGGGCTGCTCACAGGTGTTTCAGGCGGCGGTCTAAGCCGTGCATACCAGTACGACTCTGCCGGCAACGTCAAGGACGATGGAGTCTGGACGTTTGGCCATGACCGGGCCAACAACCTGCGCTGCATCGCCTGCGCGGCCACCGTGCCCACGGCGCATACCTACGACGGCGACAACACACGCGTGCAGACAAGCGATGCCACAGGAACTACGCAGTACCTGCACGGACAGCAAGGTCTGCTGCTGCAGACGCTGGTACCTGGCGTGGAACGCAAGGAACACATCTATCTGGGTCGCCGCCAAGTGGCGCAGCGACGTGTGGTGGACTGAGGGCACAGGAGGAGAAACGCCATGACATCAACGCATATCCATTCATCGCGCCGTAGCCGACCGGGCGAGGGGCTGCTGCAGCTTGGACTGCTGCTGGCCTTGAGTCCCGTGGCCGCCCTCGCAGCCGCGCCGCAAGATGGCGCAGAGCCGCAAGGCCCGTCGATGCCGGAGCAAAGGCAGGAAGCTGCTCCCCTGCTGCAGGCCATCAAGCCGCAGGCGGCCAAGTCCGTGTCCCGCACCCTTTCCGGTCGTGGTTGCCAGGTGGATGCAGCTGCGCAATCGCCCGGGCCGCGACCAAGCATGGCGCCCAACGAAAAAGCAAGCGCTCATGGTAGCCAGGGCTGTGCCCCCGTGAGAAAGGGGCCGGCTTCCTCTTTTGAGGTCCAACCCTCTGCCACTCCGCATGGCCGATCAGGTGGATTCGACCATGGCGGCCTGCAGCAATTGGCCCTCCTGGAGAGAGCGGCATCGGCGCGCGTTCCACCGACGGCCATGGCCATCGCATCCGGTGAGTATGGACGCGCAAACATGCTTGTTCCGAACTTGCCGACGGCTGCCACCGGTGGGGAAGTTCTTGTTCGTGCGCAAGCTGCAGGCGAGCCGGTCGGCATACCGACACTGTCGCAAGGGGGGCTGGTGTTGCTGGCGGCCCTGGTAGGCGCGGCCAGCATGCGCATGTCGCGCAAGCGCGGTTGATCGGAGTGGAGCCGGGGCCTGGGCGATCGATTCCCAAGGCGCTGCTCCCGTAGCAATCACGACTTCTTTTGGCCGGCATCGGTAAATGCTGCGCTATCCACCGTTGCTGCACAGGTGCGGCGGTTGTATCGACCGCAGTGCTGTGCCGCGCCATCCAGACTATTCGGAGGCAATATGTACTCAAACGATAAACAGGGGCTGTGGCACGCATGGCTCAGCGTGACGCTGATGGCGCTGTCGCAATGGACTGGCGCGCTTCGGTCCAGAACCCGGGGCCTTTGGCTTCAGGTCGCGCTGCCGCTGATGCTCGGCTGTGCGCTGTTGGTGGCGGCAAGTGCCGCCAGTGCGGCCACCGAAACGGTCACCTACATCCATACCGATGTCAGCGGCAGCCCGCTGGCGGCCACGGACAGCAATGGCGCTGTGGTCTGGAAGGAAAGTTACCGGGCCTATGGCGAACGCTGGCTGCAGCAGTCCGGTACTGGCCAACAGACGCAGTGGTTCCATGGCAAGGAACAGGATGCGGCCACGGGCCTGCAGTACTTCGGCGCCCGCTACTACGACCCTGCGGTAGGGCGTTTCCTGGGGGTGGATCCCGTAGATTTCCAGGAAGGAAATCTGCACAGCTTCAACCGGTTCACCTACGGAAACAACAATCCAGTCAAATACATTGATCCCGATGGCAAATTTCCTCTCTTGGTATTAATACCAGTCGTCTGGAGTGCTACGGGTGCAGTTACAAGTGGTGCTGTAAGTGCAGGCGCTCAGCAAATGATGGCTGGCCAGATTCGTTGGGGGGGCGTTGGAGGTGTGCTGGATGCTGCGGGCGACGGATTAATATTGGGGCCAGTGTTTGGTGCCAGCGCAGCGAAAGGAAGTGGGGCTGATGTTGTTAAGAGCGGACTTTCTGAAGCGCGAGCTGCGCGCGATGCGCTTGCTGCAGAACTGGCACCACTTAGAGGCAGAGCTCCAGCAACGGTAACAGGGGGATACAACGTTAAGACTGGTGAAGTGGCGGCGCGTTCATGTGGTGGAGGACTTTGTGCGGAAAATCACGTGGTGGATGCTCTTGGTGGAGTGAAGAGTGACATACGCTTCACAGAAGCTGTAAGACCAAGAACTGGAGCAGAGGTGCCTGTTTGCACTCGTTGTGAGGTTACATTTGGACGGGAGCCATTTCCGTCAAATACTCGATTCAAATCCGATGAATAAAAGGATAGGTGTGAATTTGAAGAGTTATCCAGATGGAATTGATTGTGTGTGGATTGCCGCTGATAGAGCGGGTAATTTGGGGGTATTCATAACTGCTGGCATGGGACCAATCCCTAGTGTTGCCTTAGACTTTGAATCAAAGTCAATCTATGAAATTGAGGCGGAGATTTGCCTTCTGCCTGTATCGTCCACAGCGAATCTGTTGGTATCGGTTAAGAGGCCTGATGACTATATTGATTTTGCAGAGCGCGGCTTATTTGTTTACGATTGGACTGATGTAACTCGAACAAAAAGAGAATCTCTTGAATTATATGAGCAGGTGGCGATGCCATCTATGCCGTTAAAATTGGATTCTCTTCCTTCGAATATTTTCTCAATTGCTGAGTCGGTGATATTTGCTGAGATTTTGTTTTCCGGAAGCAGGACGCTGGATGTTCCTGCCTTCTTTGAATGTGTTAAATAAATTTGGATTGCACAAATTTCAATATGCAAAATGTGGGTGCTTCTTCAATGGGTTTAATCTTTCTTGAGCAGCTTCCGCGGTAGCGAGCGGGGTAGTATGCCGTTGACCTACAATGAATCATTGCAGCAGGCAATTAGTTCTCATAATAGCCCGGCGATCGTTGAAGCTCTTGAGCCCAGAGTATATGCAGGCGAGGCCACGGAGGCGGAATGCCTCCTGTGCGGCATATCGCTGCTCATGCCTCCTTTTGCAGATTACGAGGCAGCATCAAAAATCTTCTCGAAGATTCTGAATGGAGAACGCTACTTGGAGGCAGCGATATGGGATGCTTACCGTTTTGCAGTACTCCTTCCAACTGGGTTGCAGGCTTTTGATGGAGTTCTTGAGTTTAATAAAGAATCTTCCGTTGCTGCACATATGCGTGGCATGGTCGCGGCCGCAAATTCTGATTTCGCTCTTGCTTTGCAGGAAAACAGGCGATCACGTTCGCTGAGGATTTTTCCCTTCAACGCGATTGAAGGGTTGAGACGAGATGTCGATCTGGACGCCAGTGCAAAGATCAATCTCTGGAGACTAGCCGGTGACTTGATGGTAAGTCGAGCGGCAGAAAGGGATGCTGCTCCATCAACGGTCGAAGGTGCATTGCAGTGCCACTGGGATAATCTGATTCTCGGGACAAGGATTACCAGTTATTTATGGGATGATTATTGCAAGATCTTTGATGGATTCTCTCTGCGAAATCAATGACTTGATATCGAGCTTTTCAATGTGGCTGTAAATATCTGCTGAGATGCTGTGTTCCGTTTCTCAACCGCTTCCATCAGCGTGAGCGTCGATCAAGTTTATGCACAAGAGATCTGAAGCATAGATTTACCCACCAATATATTCCCAAAATTTCAGGCAAAGAAATAGAGCGCCATCGGCAATCCCCAAGAGATGACAGGGAACACCGAAAGCGCAACCACTGAAATCAGAACAGCTTCACCAGCGCCGGCACGCTCAGCACGGCCGTGTAGTAGCCCATGAACTGCACGCCGGTGTTGAAGCCGAAGCCGCGCGACAGCAGGCCGCCGAGCAGGCCCATGGTCAGGATCACGAGCAGGCCCAGCAACTGGCCTTCCCAGACGCTGATGACGATGATCAGGCCCACGAAGGTGGCGATGATGGCCTCGTGGCTGACCCGGCGCGAGACGAACAGCGCCGCGCTGCGCGCGAAGTTCATGGCGAAGGGGTAGGACACGAGGGCCGCCAGCACCACGGCCAGCATGCCGTAGCCCAGGAACTCCCAGTGGCTGAGCAGGTTGTGCAGGTTGTTCACCTGGCCCGTGGCGGCATCGACGGTGAAGCGCGGCGGCGCGTTGAACAGCGGTGCGGCGGGGCCGGCGGCCACGGGGCTCAGCGGCAGGCCGAAGGCGATCAGCGGGATCAGCGCCTCGGCGATGTAGGTGGCCTCGGTCACGCCGTTGCGCGCGCTCAGCACCGTGGTCAGGCGGTGGTAGGCATGCTTGATGCGCGAGCCCACCAGCTCGCCCAGCACCACGGTCATGGCCACGGGGCTGAAGACGAAGGTGGCGCTGGAGATGGTGGCCGTGGCCAGGGTCCAGCGCGTCTGCACGCGGTCCAGCACCTTGAGCGGGTTGGGGAAGTAGCCCGACCAGCCCTTCACGTCGGGCGCCAGGTTGAACTGGCGCAGCTTGTCGCGCAGCATGCGCTGGCGGCCGGCCGGCGAGATCACGGTGAACAGGTCGGCGATCAGCGGCCCGATGGCAATGCCCAGGAAGTAGCTGATGCTGAGCTTGACCTCGTACTTGGCGGTGAGGCTTTGCAGCGCAATGATGACCACCACGAACGGAATCAGCAGCATCACCGAGGCCCAGCGCCCCGCCGAGAAGTAGGCGATGAGGAGGGCGGCGGCCAGGAAGATCCAGGGCGCCGTCTTGGTGATCATGCTGCCGAAGGGCGCAAGCATCACCGCGAACAGCACCGCCAGCGGCACGGCGACAAAGGCCGCGACGATGCCGCCCGAGACCATCTTGCGCAGCGCGATATGGGGCACGCCCAGCTTGCGCAGCATGTTGGCGTCCTGCAGCAGCGGCGTGGCCAGCGTGTCGCCGGGAATGCCCAGCAGCGCCGTGGGCACGGCATGCGTCATGTGCTTGGCCACGGCGCCGGCCAGGAAGAAGGTGAACACGCCAGCGGGCGGAACGCCCAGCAGCACCACCAGCAGGGTGAGCGGGGCCAGCGTGGTGGTCTCGTCCGTGCCGGAGACCAGGCCGATGGCGGCGAACACCACGGCGCCTATCAGTCCCATGGCGGCTGCGACGGCGATGTCATTGGTCAGCAGGGTTTCCATCTCATGCCCTCCCGGCCTTGTCGGCGAACAGCTCGTAGAGCTTGAGCTCCTTGAGTTCCTGCACCACGGCGGGCGGCAGGTCCTGCACCGTGCCCAGACCGCCGGGCTGGCGGGCCAGTTCCTCCAGCACTTCGCGGCGCCATTCGGGGTCGTTCGAGGTGTCCAGCTCGGTCACTTCCCGCTTGGGCGGAAAGGCGCGTGCGCAGATCACGCCGGCGATCACGCAGCCTGCCAGGCCCGCGAGCATGGCGTAGGCGTGGGCCAGCTGGCGCGACTCGACCACCGTGGCCAGCCAGCGGCTGGCCAGGTAGAAGCCCAGCACGCTGATGCCGGTGCCGATGGCAATCGCCCAGGCCAGGTGGCGCAGGTCCACGGTGTCGCCCCAGACCTCGGCCAGCCGCCAGTCGGCGGGATCCTTGCTTGTCATGTGTGTCTCCTTGGGTTTTTGTTTGTGTGGCCGCGCGCTGGTCAGGCCCTGGTGCGCAGCGCGGCCAGCACTTCCAGCGCGCGGTCGGTGCGCACGTCGTGCTCGGCGGCCAGCTGGCGCGCCACGGCATCGACCTCGTCGCCCGTGGCGCCGGCCACCAGGGCGATGTTGCGGGCATGCAGGGCCATGTGGCCGCGCTGTATGCCTTCGGTGGCCAGGGCGCGCAGGGCGCCCAGGTTCTGCGCCAGGCCCACGGCGGCGGCGATCTCGCCCAGCTGCTGGGCGGATTGCAGGTCCATGATCTTCAGCGCCAGGCGTGCCAGCGGATGGGTCTTGGTGGCGCCGCCGACCAGGCCCACCGGCATGGGCAGCTCGATGCTGCCTACCAGGGCGCCGCCGGCATCCTTTTCCCAGCGCGTCAGCGAGGTGTAGCTGCCGCTGCGGCTGGCATAGGCATGGGCGCCGGCCTCGACCGCGCGCCAGTCGTTGCCCGTGGCTACGATGACGGGGTCGATGCCGTTCATGATTCCCTTGTTGTGCGTGGCCGCGCGGTAGGGGTCGATGGCGGCGAAGGTATAGGCGTCCAGCACGCCTTCGATGATCTCCTCGCCGCTGCGCTCCTGCGTGGCCAGGGTGTGCGGCGTGAGCCGCACGCGGGCGCGGGCCAGCCGCAGGTCGGCCAGGTTGGACAGGATGCGCAGCCGCACGCTGCCGCCCGTGATCTGCTCGACCAGGGGTGCCACCGATTCGGCCATGGTGTTGACGGTGTTGGCGCCCATGGCGTCGCGCACGTCCACGATCAGGTGGACCACCAGCATGGGGCCGCGCGGCGTGTCGGGGAAGACATGGACCTCGATGTCCTTGCAGCCGCCGCCCAGGCCGATCAGCACCTTGTCGCGGCTGTTGGCGCGCTCGATGATCTGCGCACGCGCCTGCAGCACGGCCAGGCGCGCGCCGTGCGGATCGGTCACGCCCAGCACCTGGACCTGGGCGCGCATCAGCGGCAGCGTGCTGGAGGTCTGAAAGCCCCCGTCCTCGCGCGCCAACTTGGCCATGTACGAGGCGGCGGCCACCACCGAGGGCTCCTCCACCGCCATGGGCACCAGCACGTCGCGGCCGTTGACGCGGAAGTTGCCGGCCACGCCCAGCGGCAGCTCGAAGCTGCCGAACACGTTCTCGATCATGCCGTCGGCCAGCGCCAGGGGCAGGGCGCCGGGGGCGGCGAGCAGGGCGCGCTCGGCATCGGACAGGCCGCAGGCATCGGCCAGGAAATCCCGGCGCTGGGCCGGTGGGAGGGCACGGAAATTGGGCAGGCGCGAATCGGCAACCATGGAAGACATCTCCTCGGATCAAAACTCTGGTCGCCGGACTGTAGGAAAACTGTACCGCTTTCAAAAGGTACAGTTTCGGGGAACAGTACCATCGCACTGCAACATGAACGGAGGGCGCATGGCAGACACCAGAGGGCGCTCGGCCCCCATTGCCGAGAAGCTGGCCGACCTGATCGGCCAGCAGATCGCCGACGGCGTGTACCGCCCTGGCGACAAGCTGCCCTCGCTGCGCGAGCTGGCGCAGCTGCACCGCTATGCCAAGAACACCGTGGTCTCGGCCTTCGATCTGCTGGTCTCGCGCGGCATCGTGGAGCCGCGCCGGGGCTCGGGCTTTTACGTGCTGGGCTCGGGCCGCGGTGCCCAGCGCACCGATGAGGACGCGGGCCAGCTGGGCCGCGCCATGGATATCGTCTGGCTGATGCGCGAGCAGCTCAAGACCCAGCCCGACTGCGTGGGCGTGGGCGACGGCTTTCCGCCCGTGGAATGGCTGGCCGACATGCGGCTGGACCGCTACCACCAGAAGGTGGTGCGCACGGGGCTGGGATCGCTGTTCCGCTACGGCAGCCGCTACGGCTATGCGCCGCTGCGCGACAGCCTGGTGCGCAAGCTGGGTGACTTCGGCCTGCAGGCCACGCCGGGCCAGCTGGTGCTGACCCATGGCGCCAACGAGGCCATGGACCTGGTCATCCGCTACTTCGTGCCGCCGGGGGCCACCGTGCTCGTGGATGAGCCCGGCTACTACCCGCTGTTCGGCAAGCTCAGGCTGGCCGGCGCCCATGTGGTCGGCGTGCCGCGCCTGGCCGACGGGCCCGACGTGGCCGCGCTCGAATCACTGCTGGCCCAGCACCGGCCGCGCCTGTTCTTCACGCAGTCGCTGGCCCACAATCCCACGGGCTCGGACATCTCCGCCGCCAAGGCCTACAAGGTGCTGCAGCTGGCCGAGCGCCACAACCTGCTCATCGTCGAGGACGATCCGCTGGCCGACTTCAAGCCCACCTCGGCCGTGCGCCTGTCCACGCTGGACCAACTGGAGCGCACCATCTACATCGGCAGCTTCTCCAAATCCTTCTCGGCCGCGCTGCGCGTGGGCTTCATCGCCTGCAACGACGCGCTGGCCAGCGACCTGGCCGACCTCAAGGCGCTGATCCACGTCAGCGGCTCCGAGTACTGCGAGCGCATGGTGGACGTGATGCTGCGCGAGGGCCATTACGAGCGCCACCTGGTGCGCCTGCGCCACAAGCTGGGCCAGGCCACGGCCCAGGCGCTGGGCTGGCTTGATGCCCATGGCTGCGAAGTCTTTGCGCGCAGCCCGCAAAGCCTGTACCTGTGGGTGGCCTTCCCCGGTGTGCAGGACTCGCTGCGGCTGGCAGAGCAACTGGTGCCGCGCAAGCTCAGCATGGCGCCGGGCCGTGTCTTCCATGTCGATCCCTCGGCCGTATCGCGCTGGTCGCGGTGCAACGTCAGCGCGATGCTGGATCCGAGGTTCCAGGCCGCGATGGGGCAGGTGCTGGCTCAACCCGCCTGAGCCAGCCCCCGGGCCTGCGCGCGCAGCAGCGCGATGAAGCGCTGCTGCTCCTGCGTGGGCGCGTCGTCGGTGCGGGTGAGGATGCCGAAGGGCGCCATGGGCACGTCGATGCAGACCGGCAGCGCCCTGACCAGGCCCATGCGCAGATAGTCCTTGAGCGCGGATTCGGACAGCAGCATCACGGCATCGGTCAGCTGCACCAGTTGCTGCATGGAGTACACCGAGCTGCATTCGATGATGTCGGCCGGCGCGGGCAGCTCCAGGCGCTGCAGCAGCTGGTCGAGCGCGATGCGCGCAGGGCTGGTGGCCGGCTGCAGGATCCAGGGCCAGTCGCGCACCAGTTCCTCCCAGTCGAGCTTGCGCCGGCGCGCCAGCGGATGGCCGCTGCGCACGACGACCAGCAGCCGCTCGTTGCCCAGTTCCTCGAAGCCGTAGCCGCTGCTGTCTGCCGTGGGGCTGCGCCGTGCAATGGCCAGGTCGATGCGCCGCTGGTCCAGCAGGCGCAGGATCTGGTCGCTGGTGTCGCCCATGATGCGCAGGCGCAGCTGCGGGCTTTGCGCCTTCATGCGGGCCACGGCCGTCATCACCAGGTCGGGTGCTGCGCCCATGATGGTGCCGATGGACAGGTAGCCGTAGCCGCCCTGGCGGCGCGCGGCCAGGTCCTCGGCGCAGCGGTCCAGGCTGTTGAGCGAGGCCTCGGCAAAGCGCACCAGCTGCGCGCCCAGGGCTGTGGGCCGCATGCCGCGCGGCAGGCGCTCGAAGAGCTGGCAGCCGAACATGTCCTCGATCTCGCGCAGCATGCGCGTGGCCGCAGGCTGGGACATGGCCAGGCTCAGCGATGCGCGGTGCAGGTTCAGGCTCGATCCCAGCGCCACCAGCATGTGCAGGTGCTTGTAGCGCAGACGGTTGAGCAGGCTGCGGTGCAGCACGGGCGGGGCGGATTCGGGCGGCTTGTCAGGCATAAGCGCAAGGTATCGGATGTGACCGAAATTCGATTTGTTGAGCATCGATCATGCGCCGTACATTGGCCCTGCGACAAGAAAAAACAGACCCAATCCAGGAGACAAGACATGCACAGCCCATCGCCTGTTTCATGACGCGCCGACGCGGCCGGCACCAACGCCGCGGCCGCGCTCGCACCTTCATCAAAGCACGCCTTCAGCGCTCCGGACGACCGGGCGTGACGGCCTCTCATTGCCTGCAAGGAAAGTCATGAAAAAACTCCCCGCTCCCCTGCTCGCCAGGATCTCCTGGCGCCTGCTGCCCTTTCTTCTGCTCATGTACATCATGGCCTTCCTGGACCGGGCCAACGTGGGCTTTGCCAAGGTGGCCTTCCAGGCCGACACCGGCATCAGCGATGCGGCCTTCGCCTTTGGCGCGGGCGTGTTCTTCGCGGGCTATGCGCTGCTGGAGGTGCCCAGCAACCTGATCATGCACCGCGTGGGTGCACGCATGTGGATGTGCCGGATCATGGTCACCTGGGGCCTGGTGTCGGCGGCCATGATGTTCGCCCACGACCAGACCACGTTCTACGTGCTGCGCTTTTTGCTGGGCGTGGCCGAGGCGGGGTTCTTCCCCGGCGTCATCCTGTACCTGACCTACTGGTTCCCGGCAGCGCACCGCGCGCAGGCCATGGGCTTTTTCTACTTCGGCGCGCCGCTGGCCTTCATCTTCGGCAGCCCGCTATCGGGCCTGCTGCTGGAGCTGGACGGCATCGGCGGCTGGCACGGCTGGCAGTGGCTGTTCGCGGTGGAGGGGCTGATGGCGGTGGCCGTGGGCATCTGGGCGTATTTCCACCTGGACAACCGCCCCGCCGACGCCACCTGGCTCAGCCGCGAGGACAAGGCGCTGCTGCAGGACATCCTCGACAGCGAAGAGCGCGCCAAGGGCGGCCACGGCCACAGCCTGCTGGCCGCGCTGTGCCAGCCGCGCGTGCTCTATCTGGCGCTGATCTACCTGCTGATCCAGGCCAGCGTCTATGGCGTGGTGTTCTACCTGCCCAGCCAGGTGGCGGGCCTGCTGGGCACCAAGGTGGGCCTGCTGGTGGGCGTGGTCTCGGCCATTCCCTGGTTGTGCGCGCTGCTGGCCGCCTGGTGGATTCCGGGCCATGCCGAGCGGACAGGCCAGCCGCGCGGCATCGCCAGCCTGACGCTGGTGATGGCTGCCGTGGGCATGGCTGCATCGGTGAGTTTCTCCAGCCCCCTGCTGGGTGTGGCCGCGCTGTGCCTGGCGGCGGCCGGCTTCATCGCCGTGCAGCCCGTGTTCTGGACCTTTCCCGCCAACACGCTGGCCGGCGCTGCGGCCGCTGGCGGCATCGCCTTCATCAACTCCCTCGGCGCCGTGGGCGGTTTCATCGCCCCCATCGTCAAGAACTGGGCCGAGGGCTTTTTCCACTCCCCGGCGGCCGGCCTGTACCTGCTGGCCGGCACCACGCTGCTGGCTGCGGCCCTGGTGCTGGGCGTGCGCGCACGCCTGGCGCCGGCCCTGGCCGCACCGTCGGCCGCCTGAACCATTTGCACACGGAGCACAACCATCCCATGACACAGATCCCCACCATCAAGCAGGTGCGCGCCTTCACGCTCAAGGGCGGCGGCGCCGACTACCACGACCAGTCCGACGGCCACTGGATCGACGACCACATCGCCACGCCCATGGCCAAGTACCCCGAGTACCGGCAAAGCCGCCGCAGCTTCGGCATCAACGTGCTGGGCACGCTGGTGGTGGAGATCGAGGACAGCGCCGGACGCGTGGGCTTTGCCGTGACCACGGGCGGCGAGCCTGCGGCCTACATCGTCGAAAAGCACCTGGCGCGTTTCCTCGAAGGCGCCCGGGTCACCGACATCGAGCGCATCTGGGACCAGATGTACCTGTCCACCCTGTACTACGGCCGCAAGGGCATCGTCATCAACACCATCTCGGGCGTGGACCTGGCGCTGTGGGACCTGCTGGGCAAGGTGCGTGGCGAGCCCGTGCACCAGCTGCTGGGCGGCGCCGTGCGCGACGAGCTGCAGTTCTACGCCACGGGCGCGCGGCCCGACCTGGCGCAGAAGATGGGCTTCATCGGCGGCAAGATGCCGCTGCACCACGGCCCGGCCGAAGGGGAGGAGGGCCTGCGCCGCAACCTGCAGGAGCTGGCCACCATGCGCGAGCGCGTGGGCCCGGACTTCTGGCTCATGCTGGACTGCTGGATGAGCCTGGACGTGAACTACGCCACGCGCCTGGCCCAGGGTGCGCAGGCCCATGGCCTCAAGTGGATCGAGGAGGCCCTGCCGCCCGACGATTACTGGGGCTACGCGGCCCTGCGCAAGAACGTGCCCACCGGCATGCTGGTGACCACGGGCGAGCACGAGGCCACGCGCTGGGGCTTTCGCCAGCTGCTGGAGATGGGCTGCTGCGACATCATCCAGCCCGACGTGGGCTGGTGCGGCGGCATCACTGAGCTGCTCAAGATCTCGGCCCTGGCCGATGCCCACCAGGCCCTGGTCATCCCGCATGGCTCCAGCGTCTACAGCTACCACTTCGTGGCCACGCGCCACAACAGCCCGTTTGCCGAGTTCCTGATGATGGCCCCCAAGGCCGACGAGGTCGTGCCCATGTTCCATCCGCAGCTGCTGGGCGAGCCCGTGCCCGTCAACGGCCGCATGCGCCTGTCGGCGCTGGACAGGCCTGGCTTCGGCGTGGAGCTCAATCCCGAGTGCGCTTTGCACCGCCCGTACACGCACTGAAGGAGCCCGCCATGCAACTGCCTGCCAACCCCTTCAAGGCCGCGCTGCGGCGCGCCGAGCCGCTGTACGGCATCTGGGCCGGCTTTGCCACGCCCTATGCGGCCGAGATCATCGCCACCACGGGCTACGACTGGATGCTGGTCGATGGCGAGCATGCCCCCAACACCGTGCCCACGCTGCTGGGCCAGCTGCAGGCCGTGGCGCCCTATGCCACGCACCCGGTGGTGCGCGCCGTGCAGGGCGACACCGTGCTCATCAAGCAGCTGCTGGACGTGGGCGTGCAGACGCTGATGGTGCCCATGGTGGAGACGGCCGAACAGGCGCGCGAGCTGGTGCGCGCCATGCGCTACCCGCCCCACGGCGTGCGCGGCGTGGGCGGCGGCCTGACGCGGGCCACGCGCTGGGATGCCGTGCCCGACTACATCCGCACGGCGCATGAGCAGCTGTGCCTGATCGTGCAGATCGAATCGCCCCGGGGCGTGGCCCATGCGGCCGAGATTGCGGCCGTCGATGGCGTGGACGCCGTCTTCATCGGCCCGGCCGACCTGTCCACGGGCATGGGCCATGCGGGTGACGCCAGCCTGGGCGAGGTGCAGGACGCCATACGCCGCACCGTCCAGGCCACGCTGGCCGCCGGCAAGGCCTGCGGCATCCTCGCGCCGCGCGAGGAGGATGCGCGCCGCTATGCGGACTGGGGCTGCCGCTTCATCGCCGTGGGCATAGACATCAGCCTGCTGCGCCAGGCCGCGCTTGCCAACCTGGGGCGCTATCGCGCCACGCAAGCCACGGACCAGGCGGCCCCTGCATCCCGCACCTACTGAACCCAAGGAGAACTCCATGGCATCCCTTCCCGTGCTGCGCAATTTCATCGCCGGCAGCTTCACCGACAGCGCCGAACTGCATGAGGTGACCAACCCCGCCACGGGCGCGGTGCTGGCGCGCTCGCCCCTGTCCAGCCAGGCCGATGTGGACCGCGCCATCGCCGCCGCGCGCGGCGCCCACAAGGCCTGGGCGCGCCGCCCGGCCGTGGAGCGCGCGCAGTACCTGCGCCGCGTGGCGGCCCGCATCCGCGACAACGCCGCGCGCATTGCGCGCACCATCACCGAGGAGCAGGGCAAGGTCCTGGGCCTGGCCGAGGTGGAGGTGAACTTCACCGCCGACTACCTGGATTACATGGCCGAATGGGCGCGCCGCATCGAGGGCGAGGTCATCACCAGCGACCGGGCCAACGAGCAGATCTTTTTGCTGCGCAAGCCGCTGGGCGTGGTCGCGGGCATCCTGCCCTGGAACTTCCCCTTCTTCCTGATCGCCCGCAAGATGGCGCCGGCCCTGCTCACGGGCAACACCATCGTCATCAAGCCCAGCGAGGAAACGCCCATCAACTGCCACGCCTTCACCGAGCTGCTGGCCCAGTGCGAGCTGCCGGCCGGCGTGTTCAACGTGGTCTATGGCCAGGGCGGCACGGGCGCTGCGCTGGCCGGCCATGCGGGCGTGGACATGGTCAGCTTCACGGGCAGCGTGGCCACGGGCGAGCGCATCGCCGCAGCCTCCGCGCCCCACATCACCAAGCTCAACCTGGAGCTGGGCGGCAAGGCCCCGGCCATCGTGCTGGCCGATGCCGACCTGGACCTGGCCGTGCGCGCCATCCGCGACTCGCGCATCATCAACACCGGCCAGGTCTGCAACTGCGCCGAACGCGTCTACGTGCAGCGCCAGGTGGCCGACGAGTTCACGGCCCGCATCGCCCAGGCCATGGCAGCCACGCGCTACGGCGACCCGATTGCGCGGCCCGACGTGGAAATGGGCCCGCTGATCAACCAAAAGGGCCTGGACAGCGTGCAGGCCAAGGTGCGCCAGGCCATCGCCGACGGCGCGCAACTGGTCACGGGCGGGCAGGCCGCAGACCTGGGCGCGGGCTTTCACTTCCAGCCCACGGTGCTGGCCGGCTGCCATGCCGGCATGGAGATCATGCGCAAGGAAATCTTCGGCCCCGTGCTGCCCATCCAGGTGGTGGAGGACCTGGACGAGGCCATCGCCCTGGCCAACGACTGCGAATACGGGCTGACCTCGTCGCTTTACACGCGCGATCTGTCCAAGGCCATGCAGGCCATGCGCGAGATCGACTTCGGCGAGACCTACATCAACCGCGAGAACTTCGAGGCCATGCAGGGCTTCCACGCGGGCGTGCGCAAGTCCGGCGTGGGCGGTGCTGATGGCAAGCACGGCCTGTACGAGTACACGCACACGCATGTGGTGTACCTGCAGGGGTGAGCCAACGGCTCGCCTATCGCTTCACGGTGGCTGACGTTATGAACCGGGCAATGGTGCTGGAAACCCCGGGCACTAGCGGCAGCCCCTCCTTGTCATAGGTTGCAAGATTGGCAGCGCGATCGTTGGTCTCCACCTTCTTGAGCACATGGTTGGTGGCGGGCAACAGCACAAGCTTGGCGTTCGGTGCAGCCTTGGCCAGACGCTGAGCATCCTTTGGCTTGATCTGCAGGTCGCGCTCACCTTGAATGATGAGCACGGGTTTGGAATAGCCCGCTATCAGGCGAGCGGGGTCCAGCGCGAAGGTGTTGATGAGAAAGCCTTGTACGCTGGCATGGAACATGGTGTTGAGCGGCCTGTCCATCTGGCGGGTATCCACGCGCCTGCCTGCTTCCAGAGCATCGATGACCGGTAACGCCTGGTCCAGGATCGGTGCATTGGCGGGGTCTTCCTTGAGCTGTTCCCGAAGCGTCTGCCCCATTGGGCGACCAGGAGCTGCTACCAATATCAGTCCGCAGATATCGGAGCGGCCCTGACCAGCCTCCAGAGCGACCAGTCCACCTTCACTGTGTCCCAGCACCCAGACGCATTGGGCACCGGTCTCGCTGCGGATGGCGTCCACCCAGTGGTGCACATCTTCGGCATAGGCCTGGATGGTCACGGCATTGGGGTCCTCCACGGCCTTGTAGCTTTCGAACATGCCACGTTTGTCGATGCGTACGGTGGCAATGCCCTGGGTGGCCAGTTCCTGTGCGAGCAGTTGGTAGGTCGAGGCTTTGAGGCCGAACGGGCTGTTGCCGTTGCGGTCGGTGGGGCCTGAGCCGGGGACGATCAGCACGACCGGCGGCGCGCTTTGGCTCGGCATCAGCAGAACACCCCGCAGTGGGTCAAGTGGCCCCGTTGCCTGCAGCGGCTTTTCGCCAAGGACGGCCGTGGCCGGTGCGGCCATGGTGGTGCTTGCGCAGATGGCGGCCGCCAGGCCGAGGAGTAGAGCTTTCATGGGAAAGGCCGCAGAGTTGATCTGCGTGCCATTGGAGCATGCTTGTCTGTCGGCCCTGTCAGGTCGAGGCCGTGCGCTTGCGGTTGCGCGGCGCCTTGGGCGGCGGGCTGCTGGCCTCCAGCTCCCGCGCCCGGGCGCGGATGCGCGCAAAGGCGCTGGCCATGGCCTGCAGCTCGGGCTCGGGCACGGCGTCCATGAGCTCGCGGTTGATGGCCTGCACCTGCGGGAACAGCTCGGCATGCAGGGCGCGGCCCGTGTCGCTCAGGCGCAGCAGTGCGCGGCGCGCATCGCCCACCTGGCTCTCTTTCCACACCAGGCCCTTGGCCAGCAGCGCCGTGACCGCGCGCGAGGTGCGCGTGCGGTCCAGCTGCGCCTGCTCGGCCAGCTGCGAGGGCTGCAGCTGCCCGGCCTCGGCCAGCAGGCAGAGCATGCGCCACTCGCGCCGCGTGATGCCGTAGCGGCCCTCGCACAGGCGCACCACGCGGCTGCCAGCGGCCGCCTGCAGCCGCGCCAGGTGGTAGAGGAACATGTCGTCGAGCACGGCGGGGTGGCGCCAGCGGTGGAGGTCGGTCATGGACTCGCGGGCCGGTTTCGGGTTTACGCTAGGGATGATGGATTAGATGCATTGTCGGCGGCCTGCGTACATTGGCCGCAAGACAACGACAAGGAGACAAGTATGCCCAGCCCCCTCGCAGCCCTGGCGCGTGCCGCCCTGGCTTTGGTCGCCGCCGGCCTGTGCGCGGCGCCCGCCCTGGCCCAGGAATGGCCCAAGGCCAAACCCATCCGCATCGTCGTGCCCAATCCGCCGGCCGGCCCGTCCGACATCTCGCTGCGCCCCGTGGCCGCCGCCATGCAGGCGGCGCTGGGCCAGGCCGTGGTCGTGGACAACAAGCCGGGCGCCAACGGCAACATCGGCGCGGCCGAGGTCGCGCGCTCCGCGCCCGATGGCTACACCTGGCTGTGGGCCATGGACCCCGTGCTCACCGTCAACCCCCATGTCTACAAGAACATGGGCTACAAGGCCGACGCGCTGGAAACCCTGGTCGTGGCCGCGCGCTTCTCGCAGACCCTGGTCTGCGGCCCGGGCACGGGCTTCAAGTCCGTCAAGGACATGGTGGCCGCCAGCAAGACGCGCGAGCTGACCTATGCCTCGGGCGGCGCGGGCTCGCCGGGCCACCTGGTCATGGAATCGCTGCTGGCCACCTCGGGCGCCAAGATGGTCCATGTGCCCTACAAGGGCCCCGCGCCGGCCATGCAGGACCTGCTGGGCGGCCAGGTGGACTGCGGCTTCCTGGCCGGCCCCACGGTCTTGCCCCAGGTCCAGAGCGGCAAGCTGATCGCCCTGGCCACCTCGGGCAAGACGCGCTCGGCGCTGGCGCCCGAGCTGCCGACCATTGCCGAGTCGGGCTTTCCCGAGTTCGACGGCACCTTCTGGATTCTGCTGGCCGCACCCAAGGGCGTGCCGCCTGCCGTGCAAAAGCGCTTTGTCGACGCCATGAACGAGGCCATCCGCGCACCCGAGCAAAAGGAACGCGCCAAGGCCCTGGACATCGAGATGGTCGGCTCCACCGTGGCCGAGGCCCAGGCGCGTGCCAAGGGACAGTCCGCGCAGTGGGCCGCCCTGGTCAAGCGCATCCACCTGACCAACGACTGAAGCCGCCACCAGGGCCTGTGGCCCTGAGGCACCGCCGTTTTGGCGATACTCCCTTTCCCAACGCATCCACTGTCTCCTGGCTCCCATGGCAACCCAGCGCCCCAATCTGATCTTCATCCTGGCCGATGACCTCGGCTATGCCGACCTCGGCTGCACGGGCGCGCGCGATGCGCACAGCCGCGCCACCGATGTCTCGCCTCGCCTGGACGCCATGGCCGCGCAGGGCATGCGCTTCACGCGCGGCTATTCCAACTCGGCCGTGTGCTCGCCCACACGCTTTGCCCTGGCCACGGGCCGCTGGCAGTACCGCCTGCGCGGCGCGGCCGAGGAGCCGATCGCCAGCGTCCACGGCGACAAGGTGCTGGGCCTGCCGCCCGACCATCCCACCGTGGCCTCGCTGCTGCGCGACGCCGGCTACGCCACCGCCCTGGTCGGCAAATGGCACCTGGGCTACCCGCCGCATTTCGGCCCGCGCATGTCGGGCTACGAGGAGTTCTACGGCTTTCACGCAGGCGGCGCCGA
The DNA here is from genome assembly GCF_043104845.1 of Delftia sp. WSY_7. Taxonomy (NCBI): domain Bacteria; kingdom Pseudomonadati; phylum Pseudomonadota; class Betaproteobacteria; order Burkholderiales; family Comamonadaceae; genus Delftia; species Delftia sp. WSY_7. The sequence goes on from NZ_JBICLB010000044.1 coordinate 142,575, forward strand.
CTACTTCGCCCACTGCGACCCGCGTGGCCGCCCCGACTTCTGGATCAACGAGGAGCCGCACGAGGAAGAGGGCTATCTCACCGACCTGCTGAGCCGCCGCGCCGTGGACTTCGTCGAGCGCCAGACGGCCGACAAGCCCTTCTACCTGTCCCTGCACTACAGCGCCCCGCACTGGCCCTGGCTCACGCGCGACGACCTGGCGGAATCGCGGCGCATCGGCGGCTTCGGCAAGCACACCGACGGCGGCACCATCGAGACCTACCAGCGCATGATCCACCACATGGACGAAGGCATTGGCTGGGTGCTGGATGCGCTCGAGAAAAAGGGCATGGCCGAGAACACGCTCATCGTCTTCACCAGCGACAACGGCGGCGAACGTTTCTCCAACAACTGGCCCTTCATCGGCCAGAAGATGGACCTGCTCGAAGGCGGCATCCGCGTGCCCCTGCTGGCGCGCTGGCCTGACCGCATGCCGGCAGGCGCCGTCAGCGACACGCCCAACCTGACCATGGACTGGTCGGCCACCTTCCTGGCCGCCGCGGGCGTGGACGGCCACGCCGACTACCCGCTGGACGGCGTCAGCCTGCTGCCCCTGATGGAAGACGGTACCTGGAACCCCGAGCGCGACCTGTGCTGGCGCATGAAGCACCGCGCCCAGCGCGCCCTGGTGCGCGGCGACTGGAAATACCTGCAGATCGAAGGCGTGGAATACCTCTTCAACGTGGCCCAGGACCCGCGCGAACGCGCCAACCTGCGCGACCGCGAGCCCCAGCGCCTGGCCGAGCTGCGCCAGGCTTGGCAGCAATGGGATGCTTCACTGCCGCCCATTCCGGAAGAAGCCAAGGTGTCGCTGGTGTTCAGTCGGCAGGATCTGCCTTCGGCGACGTTTTGAGGGTGTGTGTGCCCGCAGGCTGTGGGCGATAAAACAAGGCAGGCCTTTGGGCCTGCCTTGTTTCCTGATTACTGGTACGTCCTGACCATGCCCGCCCGTGCGGCCTCCGAGTTGTCGCACATGTCCTTGGCCTGTTTGTAGAGGGCCTGGGCCTTGCTCTTGTCCTTCTCCATGACTTCGTAATGGCTGGCCTTGGCAAGCACCAGGTTGTATTGGAGATAGCTGGCGCTGGCCGAAGGCAGCGACTTCACGGCCTGTGACACCATTTGGTCCAGGCCCTCCAAGGACCCGCCCCAGCGCGGGCTCAGGTAATTGAGGGCATTGACGCGGGCCGCCAGGTTCTTGGGATCGGCCTGATCGGCCGCCTGCAGCCACTGCGCCGCAGTACGCCCACCCACCTGGTTTTCCATCGCGGCCAATCCAATCAGCATCGTCTGCGGCAAGGCCGAGCGGGCATCCAGCGCCATGGCCTTTTGCAGATACGGCTGAGCCTTCGCGCTGAGCTGCTTGACACTGTTCCACTGGCTGCCCGTCACACTGGAAGCCGGCGCGTTGCCGCGGGCGCCAAATGCCTTGTTGCCGTAATAGAGGCCCGCATTGAGCTGGGCAAAGAACGACTTGGGCTGCTGATCCGCCCACATGCGCATCACGTTCTCTTCCTGCAGGCTCAGTTGCTGCAGTCCCAGCAGATCCCGCATGGTCAACAAGTCCCCGCCCGAGGAAGAAAGATTCTTCTTGTGCCTGCGGGCCAGTTCCTTGTCCAGCGCCTCGAACTTGAACTCGCTGAGCAGTGCAGCCCTCTCGGACTCTTCCAGAGTGGCATTGCCATCGGGAATCAGCGGGCACTGCGCGGCATAGGTGGCAGTGGCTGCGGAGAGAGACAGGGTGGCGAGCAGGATGCGGATCAGGGTTTGGGTGGGGTTGGTGGCCATGTGCGTCCCTCTTGGAAATGGAATGTGTTATTCAAAAATTTTCAAATCAATGTTAGATATATTTGTCTTTCTCAAGACAATATATCCATCAAGATAAATTCGGCATCGAATGGTGAGCATCAGGCTCCATGCTATTAATTATCGACCAGCATGGTAAATAAATCATTCAGAAATTCAATTGCGTATGTTATGGATAAGCAATTTTTGCTGGGCAACTGTATGACTGAGGTTCATGCGGCATTAGCATGTTCATCCTGGAATGCTTGGGGCTTGTTCAGTGAAGGCAGGCTGATTAATTATTTTGTCAATTTCGGATTGTGAATAGAGACTATATCGTTCAAGCAGTCATTGTTGTTGCACGATAATACTACGTGTTTGTCTTTCACATAAAATTTTCCTTCAAAGAAGCCGCTTGAATTAAAATTTTTTACGGTTTCGTTTTTTAAATTGAACTGCATAACTCTTCCCCATTCATAGGATTTGTAGTCAATCAATGCGTCTTTTCTTTCAAGAAGCCCGCCAAATTCTCCTGTAGGAAAATATATATCGAGAGTTTTTCTATTCTTTTTGCTGAAAAATGGTGTGCTCACAATAAGTAGTGATTCTTTGCCTGCGAATTGAGTAGGCAGAGTCCATTTGCCTTTTACGGTTATGCATTTTTTGCTATTGGGTATGCAAAATTCGGAGGTTTTGGTATTTGAGTAAAAGAAATATATAGCACCCGTGACCGTGAAAGAAGTCAGCAAAATACCAGCAATATATTTTTTCATTTTATTCACATTCATCAGATGTTGAAATGGTCCAATTCCCTCGCCCTGCTGCATGAGCTGAATTTTCATAACCTTTGGGTGTGGCGCTAACCATTGCGCCGTATTCCGCGGCAACAGCTTTCGCTCCCGATAATCCACCAGAAGTTCCCGCAGCGATCAATGCGTCTGAGCCAAACTCAAACCCGATCTCTGCGGCCGTGAGTGCATCTATTTTTCTTTGTTTGTCTAAATATCTTAGTGCCTCGTTATCCCATTCACTCATCGGGGTACCTCGCGAGAGTTTTGCTACCAACTCTTCATATGCCTGCTTTCTCTTTAAAATTGCATCACATTTACACGATCTCTTTTTTGCGGATTTCCTTCCGGAAACAACACCCCACAAATCTAAAGCGCCTCCTGCAATATCAAAAAGACCGAGAGGGTCCATAGCGATAGTTGGTGATTTTGGGTATGAAGTATTATGAGATCCCCCCGCTAACCCAATCGGATCCTGATTCACATAACTCCCCACCACCGGATCGTAATACCGATGCCGGTTGTAATACAGCCCCGTTTCCCTGTCATGGTGCTGCCCCGGCAGCCGGATTGCCTGGTGCAGGCCCTGCGGGTTGTATTCCTGCAGCACATTGCCCCAGGGGTCCAGCTTGGCCGCCCAGGTGACTAGCCCCCGTTGGTCGGTCAGGGCCATGGGTGTGCCCAGGTGGTCGCAGTGGTAGTGGTGGATGGCGATGCGGGCGTGCTGTTCTTTTTCCTGTTCCTGCAGCTTTGCCTGCATGCCGCTGAGCAGGCGCGTGGTGCTGTCTGCCTGTTCGCCCAGCATGGCCTGGGCGCCGGACGGCAGGCCGTGGTCCAGGGTGTGGCGCAGGTGGCGGGCCGCGTCTTGCTGCATGTCGCGCGGTATGGCGTCGAGCATGGTTTGCATCAGGGCCAGGGCCGGCGTGTGGTTGGGGTCGTCCTGGTCGGGCAGGCCTGCGG
>NZ_JBICLB010000045.1:0-1214 GCF_043104845.1 Delftia sp. WSY_7
GGAGGTGGCAGTGGCGCGGGAGGTGGCGCCGGTGGCGGCATGGCCATGAACATCACGGCGCCCGGTGGGGGCGATGGCGGCGGCGGTGGGGGCGCAGGCGGAGGTGGCAAGGCCTCCCAGCTCACCATGGATGGACAAAGCATCCAGCTCAATGCCGCCAAGATCCGGCTCGAAGCCCAGCAGGAAATCCTGCTGACCTGCGGCGAAAGCACCATCCGCATCACGCCCGGCGACATCCAGATCCTCTCGCCCATGGACCGGCTCAACTGCTGAGGCCCGCATGTCCTGCAGCCCCTGCATTCCCCGCATCTTCCGCATCTTCCGCATCTTCCGCATCCGCCGTCCCGTTCTCTCTCACCTCTCCAGGAGCAGCCTCGCATGAGTGGCCAACCCGCAGCCCGCATCACCGACAGCGTCGTCAAGGGCAAGATCGTCACCGGCTCGCGCACCGTGCTCATCGGCAGCCAGGGGGGCCTGGCCTGCTCCGTCTGCCCGGGCGGCATCACCGTCAGCTCCCCCGTCAACCCCCAGCTGGGCGCCAAGGTCCTGCTGGGCGCACAAGACCTGGACTTCGCCCTGCCATCGGCTGCGCTGCCCGTGGCCTGGCAGCGCCAGTACAGCAGCTACGTCAACCCCGAGCACGGCGCGGCCTGCGGCCTGCTGGGCCATGGCTGGCACCTGCTGCAGGAGCTCAGCATCCGCCTGCAGGAAGAGGCCACCTTGCTGCTGGACGCCAGCGGCCGCGTCATCACCTTCGACCAGCCCCTGGCCCCGGGCGGCCAGCTGCACAGTGCCAGCGAAGACATCTGGCTGCTGCGCGGCGGCAGCCCGGAGCCGGACGGCGGCACAGCGCCCTGGGCTGCGAACCCGCGCTGGTCGCATGTGGAGGCGGCGCTGGCGTGCAATCCCGAGGCCATCCTGGCCTTCAGCGGCGATGGCGACACCCTCTGGGGCTTTGGCCCCCCGCCCGGTGAGTCGGTCGATGGCCCCTGGCGCCTCATGGCCCAGATCGACCGCTTCGGACGCCGCCAGCTCTACCACTACAGCGACGGCAAGACCACGGCCCCGGACGTCAACGGCAGTCCGGAACCGCTGCCCGCAGGCCGCCTGGTCTCCCTGAGCGACGGCACAGGCCGGCGCTACCGCCTGCTGCACCAGCGCATCCACGGCGGCAAGGACGCGCAGGGCCTGAACGGACTGTGGGGCGCCGACGA
>NZ_JBICLB010000046.1:0-1199 GCF_043104845.1 Delftia sp. WSY_7
GGCGGAGGTGGCGGTGGCGCGGGAGGTGGCGCCGGTGGCGGCATGGCCATGAACATCACGGCGCCCGGTGGCGGTGGTGGCAGCGGCGGTGGGGGTGCAGGCGGAGGCGGCAAGGCCTCCCAGCTCACCATGGATGGACAAAGCATCCAGCTCAATGCCGCCAAGATCCGGCTCGAAGCCCAGCAGGAAATCCTGCTGACCTGCGGCGAAAGCACCATCCGCATCACGCCCGGCGACATCCAGATCCTCTCGCCCATGGACCGGCTCAACTGCTGAGGCCCGCATGTCCTGCAGCCCCTGCATTCCCCGCATCTTCCGCATCCGCCGTCCCGTTCTCTCTCACCTCTCCAGGAGCAGCCTCGCATGAGTGGCCAACCCGCAGCCCGCATCACCGACAGCGTCGTCAAGGGCAAGATCGTCACCGGCTCGCGCACCGTGCTCATCGGCAGCCAGGGGGGCCTGGCCTGCTCCGTCTGCCCAGGTGGCATCACCGTCAGCTCCCCCGTCAACCCCCAGCTCGGCGCCAAGGTCCTGCTGGGCGCACAAGACCTGGACTTCGCCCTGCCCTCGGCTGCGCTGCCCGTGGCCTGGCAGCGCCAGTACAGCAGCTACGTCAACCCCGAGCACGGCGCGGCCTGCGGCCTGCTGGGCCATGGCTGGCACCTGCTGCAGGAGCTCAGCATCCGCCTGCAGGAAGAGGCCACCTTGCTGCTGGACGCCAGCGGCCGCGTCATCACCTTCGACCAGCCTCTGGCCCCGGGCGGCCAGCTGCACAGTGCCAGCGAAGACATCTGGCTGCTGCGCGGCGGCAGCCCGGAGCCGGACGGCGGCACAGCGCCCTGGGCTGCGAACCCGCGCTGGTCGCATGTGGAGGCGGCGCTGGCGTGCAATCCCGAGGCCATCCTGGCCTTCAGCGGCGATGGCGACACCCTCTGGGGCTTTGGCCCCCCGCCCGGTGAGTCGGTCGATGGTCCCTGGCGCCTCATGGCCCAGATCGACCGCTTCGGACGCCGCCAGCTCTACCACTACAGCGACGGCAAGACCACGGCCCCGGACGTCAACGGCAGTCCGGAACCGCTGCCCGCAGGCCGCCTGGTCTCGCTGAGCGACGGCACAGGCCGGCGCTACCGCCTGCTGCACCAGCGCATCCACGGCGGCAGCGACGCGCAGGGCCTGAACGGACTGTGGGGCGCCGACGA
>NZ_JBICLB010000047.1:0-135881 GCF_043104845.1 Delftia sp. WSY_7
GGGTTTGTCCATCAAGACCCAATTGGGTTGGAAGGAGGATTGAATTTATTTAGATTTGCACCAAACCCTCTTATTTTCCTTGATCCACTTGGATTGCATTGGACATCACAAGACAGAAAATCAAATGGGCAATTTGGAAATAAGCCTAGATGCGAGTGTGATGATTCTTGTCCTACACTACACAGGCCTTACATTAGAGCAGATGTAAGGGCAACCGTTGAGATGAAAGCCGCCAAAAATGCAGCAGGAGAGTTTTTAGATGCAAACGAGCTGACGCCAATTAAAGGAGCTTATCATCTAGGTCATAAACGCGGCCATGAATTTTGGAGAGAGAAGGCGGCAGCAGAAAAAAAAATGCATGAGTCAAGCCCTGTTTAATGATCATATGAACAACGCCAACTTCTATCAAATAGAAGATCCTAAACTAAATATGAACCACAAATACGAACTGCCATGAAAAATAGTACCAAAATTCACTCAGAAATGATGGATGCATTTGTTTCAGATGATTTTGAAGCAATGAAGAAACTAATATCATCAGGTTTGGCAAGTGTAAATTCTGCCGATCCAAGGAGAAATTGTCAGACAACGCCCTTAATGCGCGCAGCCATGAGTGATGAGAATAATAATTTTCTTAAATAGCTCATAGCTAATGGTGCCAACGTCAATCAAAAGGACAGTGCCAACTGGACGGCTCTGCATTTTAGTTGCGAATACAAATGCAAGAGAAATATAGAATTTCTCATCCAATCTGGGGCTTCCGTAAACGAAAAAAATAGCACTGGAGCAACTCCACTCCTAAGATTGCTCGCTCAAAATACGTCAGATAATTTCGAACTGGCAAAAATTCTTATAATTAATGGAGCCGATCCATTTCTACAAAACAATGCTGGAGTTTCTCCAAATGACGTTAATCCGGACCTAATAAAAAGCCTGATTAATAATTGAGCAAAATATTAGCCACTGAAGCTTGGTGTAATAATTTTCGAGGTTATTCTCATAATAATTCTTGAGCAAAATACAATCTATTATTAAAAACTTTTTAACAATTTCAAACCAATATTAAACATAAACCGTTTACTTATGATATTAAGTTAGCTCTACCGTAGCATACGGCTGACTCCTACGCGGCCGCAGGACTTCCGCTACGGCTCCACGGGCCGCATCCTAGCCAGCCTGCCCGCACAAGGCAGCCCGCTGGCCCGCGAACTGTTTGCCTTCGACCCCGCCGGCAACCTGCTGGACTCCCTACCCGGCAAAGACGGCTAACCCGTGGACACCACCCTGGGCGTGGTCGGCGACAATCGCCTGCGCTTCTACCAGGACCTGCATTTCGAATACGACGTGCACGGCAACGTCACCCGCCGCACCCGGGGCAACCAGAAGGCCGGCAGCCAGGAAGTGCTAGACCTGACCTGGAACGCAGACCACCAGCTCATCGAATCGAACACCACGCGCCACGGCGTCACCCAGGCCACCCGCTACGCCTACGACCCCACGGGCCGATGTGTCGCCAAAAGCGATGCCTTCTGCAGTACCCACTACCTTTGGGATGGCGACCTCATGGTGCACAGCCAGCGAGGTACAAGGCAGGCGCTCTATATTTACGAGCCGGGGGAGCTTTGTGCCACTGGCCACCATTCAGGGAGCGGGCGAGGAACACAGCACCTACTGGTACCAGTGCGACCAGATTGGCGCGCCACTGGATCACCGCCGAACAGGGCCAAGGGGTCTGGGCAGCACCACGGCCTACTCTTGGTCTACTGGTCGTGGCATCTCACTGTGGGACGGAACATCTTAAGAATCAGAGCCAATTGCCTGACCTTCTTTGCCGCCACACGATACCCTTTGCAAAAGGCAAATGCATTATTGAAGTCCATACAATTGGATACATAGCCCCTCCATTATGACAATCGATTACCCAAATATAAGAATTATTTTAAACAAATATTTATTTGGAGAAATATGTCTGAATGTTGAAACATCAGCAACGGTGCCAGAAAGCATAGAAGACCTGGCATCCACGGGGTTTTCCAGAGAGGGAGATCCGGATGACCATGAATTATTCGAGAAATATTATTCCATAGTGAATAAAAACCAGGGAATCAACTTCAAGATATACACGTTCAAAGGGAAAATATGGAGCAGCGGCCTTGATTTCCATGGATTCAGGTTATCCACCATCCTTAAGATGATTAATAAGCCAGCCAACATGAGATTGTTCCTTGACAACAAAAAATCCGATGGTGCACTCATCATTAATGATCTATGCGTTTGTAGATTTTCATACCACAAGGAAAACCCTCTAGCCCTTACATTTGAAACCAATGCCGCAATGATCGATGATATGAAAAATAGAAAAATCTCCACCAAGACTGTTGAAAATGACTTCACTGAAATATCTGAAGTACTGGCAAGAAGGAATAACAGGAAGCTTAGAAAAATAAAGCAAATATTGGTAGCCACGGGTCATATATTGAAATAATTTCCACCAATGGCTCTACAATCTTTATTTAAGATCCAGACATGGCAGCTGCCCATTCATATGAATACAACCCCAAATCTTCACACACTCAACCTGGAGACCGCAGAGAAATCCATCCGCTTGCTGGCGACCGCATTCTTTCACCAAGATCTGAAAACCCTTGAAGCCCACTTCGGCATCAGCCCACTGCAAGTGGATGAGGCTTTTGAAGCATTGGAAAATTATCTCGGCAAAGACGATTTCACCTCGCTTGCACCTCCTCCAATAGGTAGCCAGATCATTCTGGAAGAAGATGAAATTTGTGCCGACGATGAAAATTCTTCAATCAGGGTCTATCGATTGAATTACGGAGGCTGGGGCTACGAGATGGATGTTTTCATGCAAGACAAGAGGTGCGATCTGACCATGCGCGGCGAACTGCCTGGAGATTTCGGCAAAAATCCGCACAGCATCAAATTTCATCTGTTTGAAGTCATGTGATTTTTGTCCCGACCATGCACACCATCCCTGAACTCGCCAGCCCCCAATCCTGGCAATCCACACTGCCCTCCCGCCGCGCAGAGATTGCCCAAGCCATTCTGGAGGGGCTGCCGCGCGGCTTCGAGTTCGCCAAACCATTCGTCTCTACGGAACCTGCTGAGGGCGCGGCATGGGAGGTTCCTTGCTTTTACGACGCGCAGCATGAGTCAACGCTGACCCTGGTCCTGGGCGGCGATTTCACCTACGGGGCAACGGCGCAGCGGCTGGATAAGCTGCGCGATTCGATCCCTGCTGAGGACTGGTCCTTGATTGCGCCAGTGGTCCATGCTGCGCAGGAGCCGGGTCCCGTGCATGTGCCCGCGTTTCTGATGGGCCGCTTTCCCACGTTCGAGTGGGTGATTGAAGAGCATGTGGAGTTGTGCGATGGGCTGGAGCGGCCTGATTTCTCCAGCGAGGACGGGCCGTTTCCCGCCTATGTCACGCAAGGGGAAGCGCAGCGCTTTTTGGCCGCCACGGGCTATCGCCTGCCTTGGGACCATGAGTGGGAGTACGTTGCGAAGGCAGGCACGGAGCGGCTGTATGTGTGCGGGGACGCAGTTCCCCAGCGCGATCTGTCCGGGGATGTGTGCCTGACGCAGTTTGGCGATGGTCGGCTCAACCGCGCGGCCGCCAATCCCTGGGGAATGGCGGCGTTGGCGGTGGCCACGTTCACCCGGCTGCAGGCCAGTCCGCACGAGTGGCGCATCCGTGGCGGTGCGGCGGCGTTCTATCCGTTTCAGCATCCCATGCAGCAGGCCATGCTGCTGACGGAGCTTCAGCTGCCGCTGGCCAACATGCCCGGGCAGATGGCGGGTCTGCGTCTGTGCCTCGATGTGCCAGCCATATAAGGGCATATAGGGTCATATGGGGCCATATGGGGCAAATCCGTGCACAGCCGTTGTTGTGGCGCGCCTGGCACAGCAATGTTCTGGTGGCGTCATTTTTCGGCTTTAGGATGGCGGGCCATGCGCAATTCCCACTCCCTTTGGACGGCAGCAGCCCTGGGCCTGGCAGCGGCCCTAGGTAGCGGCCCGGCTTACGCGGCTCGCCCCATGATCACGGACGATGCCCGCATCGTCGATGCCAAGTCCTGCCAGCTGGAAAGCTGGGTCAAGTCCAAAAAGGACAGCACGGAGTTCTGGGCGCAGCCGGCCTGCAATTTCACGGGCAATCTGGAGCTGACGCTGGGCGCGGCACGGACGCGCGAGGATGGCAGCAGCCGTACCACGGATGTGGTGATCCAGGGCAAGACCCTGTTCAAGGAACTGCAGCCCAATGGCTGGGGCTGGGGCCTGGCCGTGGGCAATGCGCGGCATCCGAATGACGAGGGCCAGGGCCGGGGGGATCTGTACGCCTATGTGCCCGTCACGTTCTCGCTGCGCGATGACCGGCTGTTCTTCCACACCAACGTGGGCTGGCTGCGCACGGCGCAGACGCATCGCAACCTCATGACCTGGGGCCTGGCCACCGAGGCCCAATTGAGCCAGAGCACCTGGCTGATTGCCGAGACATTCGGCCAGAACCAGGGCAAGCCGTTCTACCAGATGGGCCTGCGCTACTGGCTGGTGCCTGGACATGTGCAGATCGATGCCACCTACGGCAATCGCGCAGGCAGCAGCACGCAGGAGCGGTGGTTTTCCATCGGCCTGCGGCTGCTGTCTTCGCCGTTCCTGCCCTGAGTCCTTTCCAGCTTGAGCTTGCGCCCTGCCCGGCCCTGCCCGCTGCTTACAGCGCGCCAAACCGCCTGAGCACCATGAAGGCCGCCATGGCCAGCACGCCCAGCATCAGAGAGAGCTGATTGGCGCAGGCCAGATTACCGTCCAGCACGTTGTTGTAGATGGCCAGTGACAGGGTTTCCGTCCGGCCGATGATGTTGCCGCCCAGCATGAGCGACAGGCCGATCTCGCCCAGCGCACGGCCCCCCGACAGAATCAGGCCGGCCGCAATGCCGCGCCGGGCCAGCGGCAGCTCGATGCGCCAGAACACCGACCAGGGGCGGTGCCCCAGCATGGCCGCCGCCTCCAGCAGGCGTGGCGAAGTGCCTGCAAAGGCGGCCTGCGTGGGCTTGACCATGAGCGGCAACCCGGCAATGAAGGCCGCAATGACCAGGCCCGTTTGCGAAAACACGACGTCGGGCCGCAGCACATCGGGCAGCAGTTGGGTGAGCAGCCCTTGCCGGCCCAGCAGCACCAGCAGGCCATAGCCCAGCACGATGGGCGGAAACACCAGCGGCAGGCTGACCAGTGCATCGACCAGCTGGCGCCCCGCAAACCGGCGCCGTGCCAGCAGCCAGCCCAGGCCTGCGCCCACCAGCAATTGCAGCATCAGGCTCCAGGCAATGACATGCGCGGTCAGGGCCAGCGGCGCCTGGGCGCAAACGGAGTCGGTCATGGACTGTCAGTTGCCAGCAGGGATTGGGTGGCCCATCAAAGGCCGTGCCGCTCCAGCACCTGGCGGGCCTGCGGCGTGGCGATGAAGTCCAGCAGCGCCTGCAGTTGCGGCGATGAGGCGCGGCCCTTCAGCACGGCCAGGCTCAGTTCGATGGGCGGATGGCAGCTGGCCGCCACCGGCACGCTGGCGCCCACGCGGTCTTTCAGGGCCAGGGCCTCGGTCTTGTTGAGAAAGCCTGCGTCCACCTCGCCGGTGGTCACATAGGCGCTGACCTGGGGCACCGTGGCCACTTCGACCAGGCGTTCGCCCAGCGTCTGCGCCAGGCCCAGGCGCTCCAGGCAGATGCGCGCCGCGTTGCCGTACACGGCCTTGCTGCGGTCGGCGATGGCAATGCGCTTGAATTCGGGCCTGGCCAGGTCCTGCACGCTTTCCAGGCGCTGGCCGCGCGCGGCGACCAGCACCAGCTGGCCCTGGCCCAGCGTGATGTAGCGCTCGGCCAGTTGCATGGGCTCGACAAAGGCGCGGTCGCCAATCAGCACGGCGATCTCGGGGTTCTGGCGGGCCTGGGTCTCGATCTGCTTCATGTTGCCAAAGCTGGCCTCGGCGCGAATGCCCGTGGCCTGGCTGAAGGCATGCAGCAGTTCCAGCACGGGCTTGCGGTAGCCGGCGCCAGCGGCCAGCAGCAGGCCTTCATCGGCATGGGCCAGGCTGGCCGAGCCAGCCAACAACAGCGCCAGGAGCGGCGCCAGGCCGCGGGACAGAATGCGTTTGAACATGGATTTCCTCCTCTAGAACGCGGCGTTGAAGCCCACGCCCCTCTCTTTACGAAATATTTAATCGTATACGACGAATCCCGCACCCACCCACGTGTTCCTACTGCAGCGCCCATAAAAAAAACCTCCATGCATGAGGCATGGAGGCCGGCAGGCATGGCTGCCTGCGTGTCGGGCCAAGCTGTCTGGCCGCAGCGCTTACTTGTTGGGCTTGGCCGCAGGGCCGGCAGCGATGGGCGCCACGCCTTCGGGCTTGACGTAGGTGACCGAGGTCACGTAGTGCACACCGTCGTATTTTTCTGCGCCGTTCGGGCCGGTGCGCTCGCCGCCGCTGCGCTCGTCGTGCGTGGCTTCGGCCACGTAGGTGCCCTTCCAGGGCATGTCGAACTGCACCAGGCCCTGCTCGTCGGCATGGGCTTCCTTGCTCCAGCCCGATTGCACGGTCAGCACGACCTTGGCCTTGGGCAGGGGCTGGCCCTTGTAGATGACCTTGAACTCGCCGGCCTGGCCCGAGGGCACGACATCCAGCGTCAGGCGCGGGGCCTGGGCGGCAAAGCCGGTGATCAGGCGCGCAGCCGGGTGGTACCAGTTGCGCAGTTCCTGCTCGCCCTTCTTGCTGGTGTACAGCGGATACCCGGCATCCTCGGCCACGATGCTGTCGCCCTGGCCGGCCTTGAAGGGCAGCGCAAAGCCGGTGCCGGTCTTGCGGCCATCGGCCGCCTTCTCGCCCTGAGCAGAGACCAGGGTGGCCACGGGCTTGCCGAATTTGTCGAGCAGGCCCGGCGATGTCTCGCGCAGGTTGTCGCCAAACTCGCCAAAGCGGATCACGGCGGTTTCGCCGGCCGGCTGCTCCAGCCAGATCTGGTGGGCCTGGCTGGCGCCGCTGGCGGCCAGGAGTGCGGAGACAAGAATCCAGTGTTTCTTCATTGCAGCTTCCTCAAAGGACAAAAAAACAGCCATCGGCGCCACAACGGGCCGACGGCATGAACGTGCTTGGGGAGTGGGGTGCGGCCGCATGGCGCCGCATTGATTATTGAATGCGAATGGTTTGCATTCTATGCGCATTGCACACCGCTCCGGCGCAGTTCACCAGGTGGCTGCAATGGGGTCCGGCCCAGCGCTCAGGCGGCATCCTCGATGCGCACCGGCTCGCCCGTGAAGGCCAGCGCCTCGGCGGCCTGCTCCCAAGGGCTCCGGTCAGCCGCCCTGGCCGGGCGCAGCACAAAGCCCTCGCCCTCCGCATGCGTGGTGCTGGCCGCGGGCGGCAGCGGCAGGCCCATGCGCTCATGCGCCTGGGCCACCAGGGTGCGGGCGTAGATTTCAGCAGCCATGCTGCGCAGGCGCGGCTTGTAGACCTTGCCCACGTTGGTGGTGGGCAGCGCATCGATGATGCGCACATAGCGCGGGCGCGCAGGCGCTTCGTCCACGCCGGCTGCGGCAAAGGCCAGCAGTTCGGTCTCATCGGCCTGGGCGCCGGGGTGGAGCGCGACAAAGGCCACAGGCACCTCGCCCGCATAGGCATCGGGTGCGCCCACGGCGGCGCAGGCCTTGACGGCGGGATGGCGCTCCAGCGCCTGCTCTATCACCTGCGGATCGATGTTATGGCCGCTGCGGATGATCACGTCCTTGGAACGCCCGCGCAGCCGCAGCAGGCCATCGGCGCCCACCGAACCCAGGTCGCCCGTGATCAGCCAGCCGTCATCGGTGAGGTAGCTGGACGGCTCGATGCCGCCCAGGTAGCCGGAAAACAGGTTGGGCGACTGGAACACCACCATGCCGGTTTCGCCGGGCGCCGCTTCCTGGTCCGATGGCCTGCCGTCAGGCCCCATGCGGCGCACGGCCAGGCGCGCAAACGGCAGGCGCAGGCCCACATGGCCGGCCGCCGCGTGCAGGCCGGGCGGCGTGATGGTGGAGATGCCCGTCATCTCGGTCATGCCCAGGCTCTCGTGCACATGGAAGCCGCTGTGCGCCTTGAAGCGCGCCGCCACCTCGGGCGACAGCGGCGCGGCGCCTGTGCGGAAGTAGCGGATGGAGGACACATCAGCCCCCAGCAGCGGCACCTCCACCAGCGCGGCCAGCACCGTGGGCACGGCCGACATCAGCGTGGGCTTCCACTGTGCCGCCATGCGCCAGAAGCCGGCAATCACGGCCTTGTTGCGAAACAGCCCCGTGGTCGGAATGATGACGTGGGCTCCGGCCGAGAAGCAGGCCAGCGAGCCCGGCAGCACGCCCGCCACATGGAACAGCGGGTAGCCGTTGATGGTGCGGTCGGCCGTGTTCAGGCCCTGCATCTGCACGCTGGCCCAGGCGGTGTAGACCTGGGCGCCATGCGTTTGCACGGCAATCTTGGGCGCGCCCGTGGTGCCGCCGGTATGAAAGTAGGCCGCCACGTCGCCGGCCTGGGGCTGGCGCCCGCTCACCAGCCGGTCGGAGGGCTGGGCGGCCAGGGCGGCATGCAGATCGCTGGCGGGCCAGCGCTGTCCATCCCCCTGGAGAGCCCGGCCTTCATGCGAGACCCAGAGCACATGCGCCAGGTCCGCATCCAGCGACGCCACCTTGTCCCGGATGCCGGCATCGTCCTCGTCCGCCCAGGCGATCAGAAAGCGCGCGCCCGTGGTCCGCATCAGGGCAGAGATCTTCTCGGCAGTCAGCAAAGGATTGATGGGCTGCACAATGCCCGCCGCCTCGCCGCCCCACAGCGCAAAGTGGCACTCCATGCAGCCGGGTAGCAGGATGGCCACCGTGTCGCTGGGGCCCATGCCCAGCGCATGCAGGGCGTTGGCCGTCTGGTGGATCTTGCCCAGCAGTTCGGCATAGCTCAGGTGCCGGGCGTCATCCACGCTGCCGGCCTGGGGCAGAAAGCTCAGCGCCCTGCCCTGGCCGTGCTCGCGCGCGGAGTTGCAAAAGAGGTCGTAGACCGTTTGCGCCGTGATCAGCCCGGCCATGGGCTGGCTTTCGATGGCCTCCACATCGGCCAGGGAACGCACGGCCCGCAGGGGCCGGAACATGGATTGCGCAGGAATAGGACTGATGGCCATGGGCTCACTCCGCGCCCAAGCCGTTGGTGCGCACCACCTCGCCCCAGCGCGTGTAGTCGCTGCGGATCAGGCCCTCGGTGTCCTGGGGGTTGAGGTAGGCGGCCGTCACGCCGATCTTCTCGAAGCGGTCGCGCACCTCGTCGGTGGCCAGCAGCTGGCGCGAGGTGGCGCTGAGTTTGTCGATGATGGCGCGCGGCGTGTCCCTGGGTGCCACCAGGCCGCCCCAGGACGATGCCTCATAGCCGCCAAAGCCCTGCTCGGCCATGGTCTGCACGCCGTCCAGCGCCTTCACGCGCTGCGGCGTGCCCACCGCCAGCGCCTTCAGCCGGCCACTGCGGATATGGGGCAGCGCAGACACCATGTCCGCATAGATCACCGGCACCACGCCGCCCAGCGTGTCGTTCATGGCGGGCGCGCTGCCCTTGTAGGCCACGTGCTGCATGGTGTGCAGCCTGGCGGATTTCATCAGCTCCATGCTCAGGTGGCCCGAGCTGCCCGCCCCGGAGCTGGTGTAGTCCAGCGTGGCGGGCTGCGCCTTGGCGTACTGGAACAGCGATTTGAGGTCGGTCACCTTGGGCAGCGACTGCGCATTGACCGCAATCACATTGGGCAAGTCATAGATCTTGGTGACCGGGGCGAAATCCGTGGCCGGGTGGAACTTGACGTTCTTGAAGAAATGCGGCGCCATGATGGTGGGCGTGACCATCATCATCAGCGTATAGCCGTCAGGCGCAGCCGTGCGGAACTGGCCTGCCGCCACCGCGCCCGATGCGCCGGGCTTGTTCTCTATCACCACGGGCTGGCCCAGCTGGCGCGCCAGCGCCTCGGCGTAGACGCGCGCCGCGCCATCGGTGGGCCCGCCCGGCGGGAAGGGAACGACCAGGCGAATCGGCCTGTCGGGCCAGGCACCGGTATCGGTATTGGCCTGCGCCGCGCCACACAGCGATGCGATCGCAGCCACGCCGATGGCGCCCAGCGCCATGCCCTTGGCCAACGCCTGTCTTTTTGTGATGCCTGCCATCTTGTCTCCTTGAATGCTTATGTGTTCTGGCTGGCCCATTCTGCCCAGCGCACCCTCTTTGACAATGGCGGCGGCGGTTGACATCATGTCAAACAATATTGACACCCCCTTGGACTGCAGCGCATGGATCTCCTGGCATTCAACATCCTTGTCCAGATCATCGAACACGGAAACCTGAGCCAGGCGGCAAAGTTCTTGAACATGTCGCGGGCCAACGTGAGCTACCACCTGGCCCGGCTGGAGAAGTCCCTGGGCGCATCGCTGCTGCGCAGAACGCCCCAGGGCGTGGAGGCCACCGAGGTCGGCCAGCGCATCTATCGTCATGCGCGCAACATCCTCAACGAGACCGAGCTGGTGCGCGAACTGGCCCAAAGCAGCACGGACGACATCTCGGGAAAGATCGGGCTGAGCGTGCCCACCGGCTACGGCCATCTGGTCATGGCGCCGTGGCTGATCGAGTTCAAGCGCGCCCATCCGCAGGTGGTGCTGGACATCCGCCTGGAGAACTTCATAGACAACCTGCTCAAGGACAGCGTGGACATCGCCATCCGCGTCATGTCCGACCCGCCGCCCATGCTGGTGGCGCGCGACATGGGGCCGGTGCGCTACAGCCTGTGCGCCTCCAGCGACTGGCTGCGCAGCCACCGCCTGCCGGAGACCCCGTCCGAGCTGTCGCGCACGCCGCTCATCACATCGGGCGGCGAAAGCGGCAAGGTGCGCCTGCAGATTGCGCGGAACGGCCAGCCGCTGGAGGAGCTGGACATCACGCCCACGCTGATGTCGCGCAGCTACCCTTTCCTGTGCGACTGCATCACCGGCGGCCTGGGCGTGGGGCTGGTGCCCGACTACATGGTGCGCCGCCAGGTGGAAGATGGCCGCGTCGTGCTGGCCATGCAGGACTACGAATTCAGCATCAACCAGGGCCGCATGTTCATGCTGTACATGCCCAACCGCTTCCAGTCCGGCGCCGCCCGGGCCTTGATCGACTTTCTGAGCGACAGGATGGGCCTTGCGCGCGTCATCCGGCCGGGTCACTTGCCCGACGGCACAGGCGTTGCGACCGCCGGAATGACGCTGGAACAAAGTTTGTAGACGACTGGTCGGTTTTTGCGTTAGACTTCGATCCCATGAAGAAACCCGCACAGGAAACACGCCAGCACATCCTTGATGTGGCCAAGGCGTTGATGACCCAGAAAGGCTACACGGCCGTCGGCCTGGCCGAGGTCGTCGCGGCCGCGGGCGTGCCCAAGGGCTCCTTCTACTACTACTTCAAGTCCAAGGAAGAGTTCGGCCAGGCCCTGCTGCAGGAGTACTTCGACGAGTACCTGGCCAAGATTGATGCGCTCATGGAGACGCCCGATCCGGCCATCTCCCGGCTGATGACCTACTTCCGCCATTGGACACAGAAACAATGCTCGGCCCATGCAGGAGGCCAGTGCCTGGTGGTCAAGCTGGGCCCCGAGGTCTGCGACCTGTCCGACGACATGCGCTCGGTGCTGCGCACCGGCACCGACGCCATCATCACCCGCCTGACCGACTGCGTGCGCGCAGGCCAGGCCGACGGCTCCATCACCTCCACCATGGATGCCCCCACGCTGGCCGAATCGCTGTACCAGTTGTGGCTGGGTGCCTCCCTGCTGTCCAAGCTGGGCCGGCATGAGGAGCCCTTTGCCGCAGCCCTTGTTTCCACGAAGCGGCTGCTGGGCTGAGCAGGCCTGGCCGCTGCTTTTTATTTGTCTTGTTTGTAGACGACTGGTCAACTTCAAACCTCTCACCCTTCGCCCATCCCTCCTCCTTTTTGTTCAACCACCACCACTGCACACCATGACCGACCACAGCCTTCACACCGATCTGTTCTCTCCCACCCAACTGGGCGGCCTGTCGCTCGCCAACCGCTTCGTCATGGCCCCGCTGACCCGCAGCCGCGCCGGTGACGACGGCGTGCCCACCGAACTGCACGCCACCTACTACGCCCAGCGTGCCAGCGCAGGCCTGTTGATCAGCGAAGCCGTCAACATCTCGGCCCAGGGCCGCGGCTACAACCTGACCCCCGGCATCTGGACCGAGGAGCAGGTCGCCGGCTGGAAGAAGGTCACCGACGCCGTACATGCGGCCGGCGGCAAGATCGTGGCCCAGCTGTGGCACGTGGGCCGCTACTCGCACGTAGACCTGCAGCCCGGTGGCGTGGCCCCTGTCGCCCCCTCTGCCATCAAGGCCGAAGGCGTCACCTTCACGCCCAACGGCGTAGCCGAGGTGTCCATGCCCCGCGCCCTGGAAACCAGCGAAATCCCCGGCATCGTCGAGCAATACCGCCATGCGGCCGAATGCGCCAAGCGTGCAGGCTTTGACGGCGTGGAAGTGCACTCGGCCAACGGCTACCTGCTCGACCAGTTCCTGCGCGACTCCACCAACCACCGCAGCGACGCCTACGGCGGCAGCATCGAAAACCGCGCCCGCCTGACGCTGGAAGTCACCGACACCGTGGCCAAGGTCTGGGGCGCCGACCGCGTGGGCATCCGCCTGTCTCCCGTCACTCCCAACGCCGGCAACACGCCGCTGGACAGCGACGTGATGGCCCTCTACGGCTACCTCATCCCCCAGCTCAACCGCTTCGGCCTGGCCTACCTGCACGTCGTGGAAGGCGCCACCGGCGGCTCGCGCGAACTGCCGCCCGGCGTGGACCTGGACGCGCTGCGCAAGCTCTTTGACGGCGCCTACATGGGCAACAACGGCTATGACCTGGAACTGGCCATGGACCGCCGCGCCAAGGGCCTTATCGACACCGTGGCCATCGGCCGCCCCTTCATCGCCAACCCCGATCTGGTGGCCCGCCTGCGCCACGGCAAGGAACTGGCCGTGGCCCCGCACGAGGCCTACTACGGCGGCGGCGCCCAGGGCTACATCGACTGGCCTGCATTGGCGTAACTCCCCCTGAGCGGCTTACGCCGCTTCCCCCGTTGCACGGCGCCCTCTCTCGCTTCGCGGGAGGGGGCGTCCGGGCAGCCGGCGACACCCTCGGTGCGGGGCGGCGCTGCCGGCGTAGGCCCTTCCTCGGTGTCCCTTGCCTTGGGCTGCACCAGTTTTATGCGCCACGCCATCTACGGCACACTGGCTGATCCGTGTCCCCATCGAAAGACCAAGCCATGCAACTGCTGATCGTAGGCGCCACGGGGCTGGTGGGCAGCCAGGTGCTGCAACAGGCCCTGGCCGACAGCCGCATCACCCGCGTCGTGGCCCCGGTACGCCGGGCGCTGCCGGCGCATCCCAGGCTGCTCGCCCCCATCGTCGATTTCGAGCACCTGCCCGAAGATGCCGACTGGTGGAGCGCCGATGCCCTGGTCTGCACTCTGGGCACCACCATCATGACAGCCGGCAGCCAGCCGGCTTTTCAGCGCGTGGACCATGACTATCCGCTGCTGGCCGCACAGCTGGCGCGGCGCCACGGCACGCCCACCTATGTGCTGAACTCGGCCATGGGCGCCGACGCCGGCTCGCGCATCTTCTACAACCGCGTCAAGGGCGAACTCGAGCGTGACCTGCAGGCGCAAGGCTTTGCCTCCCTCACCTTCGTGCGCCCCGGCCTGATCAGCGGCCCGCGCACCGAGCACCGGGCGGGCGAGCGCGCCATGGTCGGCGTTCTTGGCGCCCTGGGCCCGCTGCTGCCCCGGCGCTGGCGGCTCAACCCCGCACACCGCATCGCCCATGCCTTGATAGAGGCAGCTGTCAACGCCAGGCCCGGTGTCCATATCGTGGGTTCCGAGGCGCTGGCCGAATGAGCCCGGCGCCTGCACGCGCAAAAACAGAACCCTTCAGGAACCATTGCATGAACCCGCATATTGCCCCGGTCGATCTCGCCAAGTCCTACCGACTGATCAACCACGGCCCCACCGTCCTGGTCTCGGCACGCCACGGCGGCGTGGACAACGTCATGGCCGCAGCCTGGTGCTGCGCGCTGGACTTTGCGCCCCCGAAGCTCACCGTGGTGCTGGACAAGGCCACGGCCACGCGCGCCTTGGTCGAGCACAGCGGCATGTTCGTGATCCAGGTGCCTACGGCCGCCCAGTTGCAGCTCACGCACCAGGTCGGCACGCTCAGCCTGTCCACCGATGCCGGCAAGCTCGCCACCAGCGGCGTTCAGCTGTTCGGCATGGACGGGTTCGACCTGCCCTTCGTGGACGGCTGCGCCGGCTGGCTGGCCTGCAGGCTGATCCCCGAGCCCCACAACCAGCAGGCCTACGACCTGTTCATCGGCGAGATCGTGGGCGCCTGGTCCGACACCCGCGTGTTCAGCGGCGGCCACTGGCACTTCGAGGACGCCGACCCCGCGCTGCGCAGCCTGCACTACGTGGCGGGTGGGCAGTTCTATGCGATTGGGCAGGCGTTGAGGGTGCAGGAAAGCAAAGAATAGTTTCTTTTTCCATTTCAGAAATCTGGCAGTACTTCTACTGCAATGCTTGCTGCGTCCTGAAGATCAATACCGCATCTGCGGTATATTTTCACTGGGACAAACAATTCATTATTCCTTCCCGCGGGTGTTATTTTTCACATCAACTGAAGGGAATCAAAATGGAATGGAACTCAACAAGAAACCAGTGGACGCGTCAGCTTGTCTTTTCCTTGATCGCGTGTCCCATCGCGGTCTTGATGACAGGGTGCAGTGGTGCAGAGGAAGTCTTGGATGCCATCGCAGTCGCCACAGGAGATGGTGGCAAGCGTGTCAAGCTCACCGGTCCTATCATGGGCGATCAGCGCATGATCTGCATTGATAGTCCACCACGCGTGGCACCGGCCGAATTGCAAAGAGAAATTGACAAATACCTGTTCAAGTCCATCCGTTGGGATAGTGGCACACCCGACAAGAAAACGACTGTCAACAAGGAAATCGAGGACAACCGGTCATGCAGCTATCGGATATCACCTTACGAAACCATTTCCTGGGACCAGTTCGTTTCTGACGCCATCAATCAGCAATTGGCAGATTGGGGGAATTTCAGCGCAAATACAAATATGGCAGGCCAAAAATATATCGATGTCTGCATAAAAGACAATGAATGCGAGGATGGAGATATTCTAGCCATCACATTGAATGAAAGGGAAGTTGCTCGTTCCGAACTTTTCAACCAGCCAAGTTGTTTTGAGGTGCCCGTCAGCTCAGGAGTCAGCTATCTTGGCATACGGGCCATCAATGGCAGCGGCAACAAGGGAGCGTGCTCCTATGCGGATCGAAATACAGGGGAAGTGACGGTAAGCGGGGCCACAGGCGCGGGACGCACGCAGCTCTATAGCGTGCGTGGCGGCCAGGGCTCCTATGGATCACTCACCATCGTCAATTAGTTTTCGCATCCTGGAAGAGGATATGACCGCATATTGACCAGCTCAATAAAAAATTCGTTCGATGAACTCCTGGGTGCTGCAACAGTCCTGCGGGCTTTGATGTTTACAAAGGGCCAATCGCAAAATAAAGCGAATAGTGCCTGCAGCTCCTGAAAACTCCGCTCAAAAAATATTTCATCCCAGAGCCGGTGCCGAAGCCATCCCGCAAATGCGGTATGGCCTTGCGCACCATGGCTGGGAAGACTGCTGTCTAGGCGGATGAGGGAAACCATCGAATCCTTGCGCCGCCCATTCCCAATCGTTTGAAAGGCAGATACCCAATGACCAAGCAGACCCCCAAATTGCGCCCCACTCTCATCGCCGGTGCCGTGCTCGCGCTTACGGCTTGCGGAGGTGGCAGTGGCGGTGGCGGAGACAACGAAGTGACGCCACCGGTTGCACCACCAACACAAACGACCCAGGAGTTGGTGCAGAAGTACATGGATGCCAGACAGGCTCTGACCGCCACCCAGTTGCCCGCCAAAGGCACCGAGCGCTTTGCGCATCTCGACGACTGCTACCTGGGCAACGGCAGCAGCAAGGAGCGTCTGATCACCCATTGGGATGAAAACCAGACCCAGGTCCAGACCTCCAATGCCTACCAGATTGGGCGGAGCTTCGAAAATCTGCAAATCCTGGCAGAGCGCAAAGCCACCAATGCCGACGGATCCGCACGGCATGAGGTGGATATCAGCTACGACGAAAAATTCACGGACGGGACCAGCACAAGGGACCAGCGCGAAACACTGATCGCAGGAAGCAGCAGCGGCACCTGCGCCACTCCCCGCAATGCAGCCGAGATGCGCAGCCTGGGCAATCAGCGCGTGGTAAGCGTGGGACTGGTGTCGCGCAACCGCGCCAATGTGGTACGCCAGCTGTCCGACGGCGAACCGTCCGCCAGTCCGTTCCACTTGCGGCGCGAGGTGCAGTTTGGCATTTCCGATCCTGCTCGGCTGGCAACTTACGCCATTGTCAGTTGGCCGTCGGCGCAGGCAGGCGGCGCGCGCAACTCGCTCAAGCTGCTGTCGCCACGCATCATGCGCGATGCACCCGAAATGCAAGGCGTGCGGGGCAACGCCAGCTATGCGGATACCAACAACTTCCGGCAGTGTCGATCGAACGCCAGCAACGACGTGGCCAACGCCGGCACGGCAGATTGCACCAACGCGCAACTGGGTGTGGCCAACGACTCTTGGGGCTCCACCGTGCGCAGCGGGTTCGATGCTGCCGCCATGGCAGACGGTGACAACCGTTTCGCAGCGCTGGGCCTGGCAGCGGGAACCGAGGTGCGCTTCGATATCCATGCCGACGATGGCTGGAAAGCCGTCAACGGACAGCAAGGCAAAACACCCATCGCCACCTATCATGTCACGCTGAAGAGCGGGTCTTATCCGTTTGCACAGATACCTGTCAATGCCTATCCCCAGTTCAACACCATCTCGCCCTCAGAGGGCGAGATCGTGGCCGGCTTCAAGGCCGGCGGCGGCAGCGCGCAGGTTGTCTGGTCGGCTGCGCAACCGCCAGCGGGCAGCATGCCCATGGCACTTTCAGTACTCAGTTCCTACCGGCAGGGCGCTGCGGCGGCGTCTGCCTCCGGCCTGCCCACGGTACGCACGCCCAACCTGACCGTGCCTGTTCCCAAAGGAGCCACCTCGGCCACCATACCTTTTGGAGGCAAGCCGGACGGTGCATCGGCCACGAACTATGCCGAGTTCCTCCTCATCTACGCCGACCGCAACGGCAGGGAGATGTACTACAACCTGCAATACGCCCCCTGAAGCAAGGGCTGCGTGACCAGCGCCCAATCCATCGCCCAGCCCGCAAGGCGCTGCGCGATGGGCAGGGACTGTTCACACCATTCCCCACCCCTGCAGCAGTTGCACCAATTCCACCTGCCGATGGCAGCCCGTCTTGCGCATCAGGTTCTTCATGTGGGTGCGCGCCGTATGCCAACTGCATCCTTCCATCAAGGCATAGTCCTTCACGGTCTTTCCGCCTGCCAGAAGCAACAGAAGGCGGGTTTCGCTGGGTGACAGGCCCAGCATCTCGCCCACCAGGCCTTGATTCTGCAAAACCATGGAGCCGGGCAACGTCAGAAAGATCAGGGCCAGGGGCTGTTGCCACGGCGCAGCAAACGCATGGTTGGCCGCCAGAGGCAACGCGGTCAGCCTGAGCCGGGACTGGCTGGGCCGGCTGCCTTGGAGCTCCAAGGCAGCCGCCTTTGCGGGATTGGCGCAAGCGGCGGAGACCAAGCTCTGCAAGCGTGCATGCGCCTCGCCCGATGTGCATCGCAGCCCGCCGTGCACACATTGCAACGTGCCGAATGTTGCGAGCAGGCGCTCTGCCGCCGGATTGGAATGCTGCAGCCGGCACCGAGCATCCACGACGAGCAGTGCCTGCGCCAGCGCATCCAGTGCCGCGAGTCCCAATGCTGCCTGGCCGCATAGCTGGCCCATGCGCGCGCGCAAGCGGCCGGCCCGCTCGATGTGCGGCATCAAATGCTCTAGGAATGCCTTGTCCTGTGCACCATAGACGCCGGCATCCCTGGGGCGCATGAAACTGATGAAATCACGCGCATTGCCTTCCACGCGAACGGCGGCAGCGGCGGTATGCCGCAGTCCCAGCGGAACCAGCCAATCCGTATAGACGCTGTTCTGTGACGCCTGCCTGGCACTGATGTGCTCATGGTCCAGCATGACCTGGGCCACGGGCAGCCGCTGCACGGTTGCCATCCGCAGGTCGTTGTGCGCGTGGTGTGTCTCGTACTCATGCATCAAGCCGTGATGCAGACCGAAGCTTTCCAGATTGCTTGCGCTTTGCGGAACGGCTGCCTCGCCAGCATTCAGCGTGAAATAGTGAAAGACGCCCGCCTGCAATTGCGCGCACATTCCCGCGAGCGCCTCGCTCCAGGCCTGGGGAGCGAGCACCCCCTCATACAGCTGACCGGCGATGGCATCAATGCGTTGTTGCACGGACTCACCTCGGCTGCAGGGATTGCAGCAGCCCCACCAATTCCACCTGCCGGTGGCAACCTGTCTTGCGCATCAGGTTCTTCATGTGGGTGCGCGCCGTATGCCAGCTGCACCCCTCTATCCGGGCGTAGTCCTTGACGGTCCTGCCCGTGGCAAGCAGCACCGCCAGACGCGCTTCCGAGGGCGACAAACCCAGCGCCTCCTGCACGAGTCCGGGACTCGGGCCAGAAAATGGCGTACCGGCATCCGCCATTACCAGCAAAGCCATGGGCCGCTGGCGGAACGCAGCGGCATGGCTGGGCTTGAGCGGCAGGACCGTCACCATCAACCGTAACGCAGAGCCTGCCGTCAGGCACAGAGCCCCGGCCAGGCCCTGTGCATGATGGCCGCAAGCCTGGGCCACAAGACGCAGCAGTTGCGCCTGGGCCTGCCCGTCAACGCAGCGCAGCAGGCCGTGGCGCACAGACAAGGCTTCGCAAAAAGCTGCCAGCAGGCAGTCGGCCGAGGGGTTGCAGTAGTGGATGCGGCAATTTGAATCCACAAGTGCGATGCCTTGTGGCAAGTTGCCCAGGGCGGTGAGTCCCAAAGCCGCCTGCCGCGCCAGTCCTCCCATGTGCATGCGCAGGCGGGCGGCACGCGCCAGATCGGGCATCCACTGCTGCATGAAGACCCGCTCCTGTGCGCCATAGGTTCCACGATCCGTGGGACGCATGAAACCCAGGAAGTCCTGCGTCCCCCCCTCGTCGCGCACCTTGACACCCAGCGTGTTGCGAAGTCCGTGGGGCGCCAGCACATCGACGTAGACCGCATTGCGCGACATCTCCCATGCGCTGAAGTGCTCATGGTCGAGCATGAACTGGCCCTGGGGCAGGCTCGTCACGACGGACATGCGCAGGTCCTCGCCAACGTAGTGGGTTTCGTATTCACGCAATTTATCGGCATCGATGCCCGCCAGGTCGTGGTTGTGCACGCTCTCGACCACCCCGCCACCAGTGCTGCCCAGCGTGAAGAAATGGAAAACGGACGCGCCCAGCGCCTGCCGCATGGCGTCCAGCGCAGACTGCCAGTCCTCAGCTGAAAGTACTCCGTCGTACAGCAGTCCCGGTATATGGCAACTGGCACCCTGTCGATCAATAAATTTCATGGAAATGAATTATTGATTCTTTATGGCTATTTTCAATCAGACAGCTCTGAATTTCGATACCGGTCTTGCCAAGTCGATTTGGGGCAATGTTCACATGGTTGTAATGCACAATCCATCAATGCCCGCCGCCCCCGTCCGCTCCGCACCCACGCGCGAAACCTATTCCGAACTGCAGCAGGCCTACGAGCACTTCAACCAGCGCCTTTTTGACGATGCCCTGCCCCATTGCCTGATCACGCTGCAGCGCGAGAAACGCACCTGCGGTTATTTCTCTGCCGCGCGCTTTGCCTCGCTGGACGGCAGCACCACCGACGAGATCGCGCTCAACCCCGCCTACTTCGCGGCGGTGCCCATCATCGAGACGCTGCAGACCCTGGTGCATGAGATGACGCACCTGTGGCAGCACCACTTCGGCAAGCCGGGCCGTGCGCGGTATCACAACGAGGAATGGGCGGACAAGCTGGAATCGCTGGGCCTCATGCCCTCGTCCACGGGCCGGCCCGGCGGGCGGCGCACGGGCGACATGATGGCCGACTACGCCGTGGCGGGCGGCCCCTTCCTGGCGGCCTGCGATGCCTTGCTGACCACGCGCTTCCAGCTGAGCTGGTACGACCGCTTCCCGGCCATCGAGCATGTGGTCACGGGCCAGTGGAGCATGGCCACGCAGCTCCAGGGCATGCAGGGCACCCAGCCGCCCATGTCATCCGTGCCCGCCCTGGCCGAAGCCGTGCGGCCCGTGGGCACCTCGGTGGCGGTGCCGGGCTCCACCACCGGCGAGACCACCGTGCAGCCCGTCAACAAGTCCCTGCGCGTCAAATACCGGTGCGGCGGTTGCGCGGCGCCCGTCAATGTCTGGGGCAAGCCGGGGCTGAACCTGATCTGCGGCGATTGCGGCAAAGGCTTCACAGCCCAGGATTGAGCGCCCGGCAAGCCAGAGTGCTTCACCTGCCCCGCCCCACCTCCCGGCACAAGCGCCTGTGCGGACTCAATGCAGCAGCGTGGCCACCAGGGTCACCTCGGGCACGCCTGCCAGCGCCTTGGATAGCGGGCACTGGGACTTGGCCTCCTGTGCGATTTTCTGGAACTGCGCATCGTCGATACCAGGCACCTTGGCCTGCAGCGTGAGCGCGATGCGGTCGATCTTGAAGCCCTCGCCATCCTTGGCAAGCCGGACCTTGGCCGTGGTGTCCAGCATCTCGGTGGCGATGCCCGCCTTCTCGCAGGCAAAGGCAAAAGCCATCGTGAAACACGCCGCATGCGCGGCGCCCACGATCTCCTCGGGATTCGTTCCCTTGCGGTCATCCCCGAAGCGGCTGCCGAACCCGTAGGGATGGTCCTTGAGCGCGCCGGTCTCCGTGCTGATGCGGCCCTGGCCGGTCTTGCCTGCACCTTCCCAATGGACGGAAGCGGTTTTCTCGGACATGTGTTTCTCCTGTGCGTTGGTTGGACAAGCCGCCATCACAGCACAGGCGCCGCAGGGCAAGGCGTGGTCCCGGGGCGCGCGCGCCCCTGCGCGCAAGTCCTACAGAGACAGAATCGACGACCCTGTCCCGGGCATTACTCCCTATTCGACACGAACAAGGCCATCTTCAAATTGCGGTGAGGAGACGGGGCGGAGGGATGCGGCATCAAGTCGGTCGGATGCATTGCCGACCCGCTCGGGCGATCAGCACTTCTTCAGCCGAGGTTGCTGGCGTTGCCCAACTACGGCGAGGATATTGACAGTTTGCGCCTGGTCATCCACTTCATACAAAAGGTTCTGACCGGCAACACTGACGCGGCGGACACCATCGCCATAGCGCGGATCGGCTTCATACAAGCGCGGAAACTCGGCAAGGCGGTCTGTGGAGCGCAGCACTTGCTCCGTGACGTTCTCGGCGTCCCACAGCGAAGCATGCTCGAGCAAATATTCAAAAAGCGTCCGCATATCCTCAATTGCAGGCGGACGCCAGTCGACCCTATGCGCCACCACGCAACTCCTCGGCACGATCCTGCAGGAGTTGCCGCACCTGATCCGTACTCATCCCGGTCTGTTTGTCCGAACGGGCGGCCGCCACCTTCGCGCGCACCCAATCGTCATATTCCGCCTGGGCCAGTTCCTCATCCGCCAGGCGCTGCAGCAGCTCCATCTTGTCGGAGCCACTGGTGGGGAGGATACGTGGCAGGTTCTCCGCAAGTTCACGCAGAAAATTGGCGTTCTCATAGTGCGTAGTGGTGGTCATAGCCGCTCTCCAGACGTTGCAAGCCGCACTGCCAGCGCAACAGACGGCTGTTACGCGGATGGACCTGACGGATGATGATAGCCCACGGTTTGTCGCTCCTTCTGCCGCTCCATCGCGTGAGCAATCGGCACCCCGTCCGCGCAGCGGTGCCTGCGCCAAACCCGAGCCCAGGCCCCGCCCACCCCATGGCACTAAAAAGACTGTGGATACCCCCGCCTGCGGCTGGATCAGCCTCCTGCCAACTCACCCCACAAACACCTGCCGCGTATCCGTTCGCCCCACGATCACCGCCGCCAGCACCGCCGCCCCGGCCGCAACCCCAAAATTCGCCAGATAGGCCGCCTGGGCCGAAGTCTCCAGCAAGGCCGCGAACAGCGATCCGCCAATGGCCAGGGTGGCCGCCACGGCAATGGCCTCGCACAGCTGCAGGGCCGAGCTGTTGGCGCCCTGCTCGCCGGGTGCGGACATGGACAGCGTGAGCACCGACAGGCTTGCCGACAGCAGGCCCATGCCCAGCCCCGACACGATCCAGCCCGCCACCGCCACCCACACGGGCACAGCCGGCCAGGCCACCGATGCCGTCAGCAGCACGCCCGCCAGCACCGCGCTGGTGCCCACACGCAGGAAGCGGTGGCGGCTCCAGCCGTTGCGGCTGTGTCCCTGGTACCAGGAAGCGGAACACCAGCCCAGCGCACCCGCGCTCAGCACCAGCCCCGCCATGGGCGCTGACAGCCCGTGCTCGCGCGCCAGCACCAGCGGCAGGAACGCCTCGGCCCCGAAGAATGCTGCAAACACCAGCCCGCGCAAGGCGATCACGCTGGGCAGCCCGCGCCCGGCGCGCAGCGTGCCGGCCGGCAAGAGCTTCCAGGTGCAGACCAGCGACAAGGCCGCGGCCACCGCCACCGCCCCCAAGGCGCCCGCCGATTGCCTCTGCCCGCCCACATACAGAAGACAGATGCCCGTGGCCGCACCCAGGGCCCACAGCCCGCGCCGCACACCGCCCTGCATGCCCCGGCCATGGCCGCCCAGGCCCTGGAGCGCCGGGCGCAGCATCGCCCCGGCCGGCAAGGCCAGCAGGGGCACGCCCAGGAACACCCAGCGCCAGCCCAGGTGCTCCACCACCAGGCCGCTCAACGCCGGCCCCACCAGTGCGGGCACCACCCAGGCCGTGGCAAACGCCGCAAAAATGCGCCGCCGCAGTGCCTCGGGATACCGCCGGCCCACCAGCACGTACAGCGCCACCGACATGCCACCCGCCCCCAGCCCCTGAACCAGCCGCCCCGCCAGAAACACCGGCATGGAAGGCGCAAAGCCCGCCAGCAGCAACCCCGCCACAAAACACGCCATGCCAGACCACAGCGGCGCCGCCGGCCCGCGCGCGTCGCACCAGCCGCCGGCCACCGTCATGCCCACCACGCTGGTGGCCAGGGTCACGCCAAAGGCAACCGCATACAGCGGCACCCCATCGAGCGCGCGGGCCACCGCTGGCATGGCGGTGGCCACGGCCAGGGCCTCAAAGGCAATCAAGGCCACCAGCGAGACGATGCCGATCGTCGTCAGGCGGTAGGGGGAGGACAGGATGGACCAGCTCTCGGCGGTCGTCGGCCGGACCTGATCGTCCAGCGTGAGGGAATCTTGATGGGGCATGGATGCTTCTTGGTTGCAGGGTCTGCGACGGCCATGGCGCAGTGCCATGGCGACGAGAAGCCTGGAGCATGCAACCTCAAGTGCGGTTGAGATCAAGGGGGTCCTGCGCCCTGGCACCTCTTACCGCTCGATCACACGCCAATACTGGCCAGAGGAGCGGCTGGTGGCCGGCAGCATGACGGCAATGCCATTGTTATTGGCCGTGTCCAGCACGACGGCATCCGACAGGAAGCGGTTGTAGAGATGGAACTGGCCCGGCAGGTCGCTGGGCGCACAGCGCCATTGCTGGCCGCTGAAGCGTGGGGCGTCTCCCGCCGACGCCGTCATCTTCAGTTCAAGATGCGGTTTCCCGGCCACGCTGGTGACATCGAGCGCCATGGTGCCCGGTCCGAACGCCGCATTCTGGACAAGCCAGTAGCCCTTGCCGGTGCGCAGGAACCTCCATCTGTCGGCGCCCAGAATCATTGCCGGGAAGGAAATCTGCCATGGCTCGAAGTTGTACAGCCCGGGGGGAGACACAAGCCCCGAGCCCTGCAGCAGCGCTACCGCGTTGCGCCTTTCGCTCCAATACAGGTTCTGCAGCCCGACCCATTGGCGGTCCTTGAGCATGGGGCATTGGTCGTACAGGTAGTCGCCCGTCTCGTAGCGCCGAAAATCCGCATCGCTGAGCCGCTGGGCCGAGAGTGCGTGTGCCTCAGCGGAGATCCGTGCCAGTTCCCGCATGGCGGCCGTCATGGCGATCAAGGGCGCGGATGAGCCGCGCACCGGCCTCACCGGCAAGATGCGGCGAGCATTTGCAAGGTCGGAGGCCACGGCCCGCCAGCGCAATGCCAGGGTGCTGAATTCCGTTGCCATCGCCTGCGGCGCGGGCCCAAGGCGGACCACCGCGTTTGCCGGTGGCGGCTGCCGGGCATGATGCGCGGCGGCCACGCGAAGCAGCGAGGCATGACTTTCCAGTTGCGCCACGACGGGTGCAGCCGCCGCAATGGCCGCATCCATCTCCGTCTCGACGGCTGCGACACCCGCATTCCATCGGGCCTCGTCCAGCGGTGCGTCGGGGGTCAGCGAAACGGCATCCAGTTGGTCGCACAGCTGCTGCAAACGCCCGACGGCCTGCCCCAGCTTTTGCACCGTATCGGCCAGCCCGTCGATACGGGCACGCAGCGTGCCCCAAGCGGCCGATGCCGCCTTCAGCGCAGGGAACGACTGCATGCTCTCCAGATTCCTTACCAGCGTCATGCGGCCGCTGGCATCGTCCAGATCAAGCCCGGTCAGGAACGAGAACTCGGCGATATCGGTCCATACCTGCCGTGCGACTGGCTCACGCGCGGGCTCGGCTTCGACGCGGCAGCTCGCTGCCATGGCGCCACCGCAGCACAGCGCCGTGGCAGCGGCGGGCAGCCACAGAAGCCGGCTCATCTGGCGGCAGTGCCGGCCATCAACAGGCGCAGGGCCCGAGGCGCTGCCGGCATCTGTCGGGGCTCCAGCACTTCGATCAGCCAGGTCGTGAACGGCGTCGGGCAGACGTCTCCCAGATGCTGCGAGAACTCGATCTGGTCGCCGGCGTAGGTGAAGTTGATCTTCAGGGGCGAGCAGAAAAGCCTCTCGTCCCCGTTGCCCGTGCTGTCGTGAAAGTCGCTGCCGGTCACCATGTCGATATCGATGCGCTGGGCCGAGGCATCGGCAAACTCCAGCCAGGCCTGCACCGACGAAAGGCGGATGCGGCGGTAGCTGGCCAGTGCCGGATGGCTGGTGGCAATGGACAGGCTGATGGGCTGCCCATGCGCCAGCTGCTGCAGCAGCGCGGCGTCAGTGACCCGCAATTCCCGCCGCAAATCCCCTTGGGTCCTCGCATTGGCCGCCTGCGCGCTGGCGTGGTCTGCCAGCAGGGTGGCGTGTGCATCTGCCATGGCAGCGGCCGTGCCCGGCATCGAAAGACGGTGGCCTGGCTGCTTGCCGGTCTCGTAGGCCTGTGCGGCGCGGACCCCGAAACAGTCCACGAAGAAGCCGCGGCGCGCACTTTCTGCCCTGAGGGTGATTTCGCCCTGCAGCCGCGCGCTGCGCTCCAGCTCTGTCAGCGCCTGCTGCTCCAGCGCCTGCAGGCGCTTGCGCTTGCCGATCACCGCAACGTATTCCAGCTTGAGCGTGGCAAGCTCACGGGCAATGGCATTCTTGGATGCGCTTTGCTCAGCCAGCAGGCGGCCATAGACGGCCACCTTCTGCACCTGTGTCTTGAGGGTGTTGGCGGCGTTGCGCACGGCCGCCTCGGTGCCTTCCGTGGCAAGCACCAGATCCAGCCGGTTGACTGCATCGTTTTCCAGCACCGTCCAGGCGGCCTTGGCTTCATTGGCATCCGGCATGAGCGCAAGTGCACGCATGGTGTCGCCCAGCTCCCGGGAAATCCCCTCGACATCCAGCCCGCCCAGCGGCCCACGGATCACCGGCAGCACCGCATTCAATGCGCCCTTGGCGGGATCCACCAGATTCTTGAGCGTGCTGGAGTTGTGCCTGGCCCATTGCAGTGGAATGGCAAACGACTGGCCCAGGGCCTTCAGCGCCTTGAGTGGGCCGTCTATGCTGCCGCCTAGCGTCTTGGCCTGCCCGTACAAATCCTTCAGGCCGAGCACGCCTTTCTGACCGGTCTCGGTCAACGCCTTCGGGTCGGGCGGCACGCCCACGCACAGGGCGGCCACACTGCCCGCGACTGCGATGACGCCAAAGGCGATTTCCAGGCTCATCTTCACGGTGCGCACGATCTGGGCAACGTCGCTCGCCAGCTTCAGCCGCATGGCGGCAAGTTCCGCTTCAAGCTCCTCCTGGCGCACCGTGCGTGCGGCGCGGTCCAGGGCCTCGATCTGCTGAATCAACCGCTGCTCCAGCTCGGTGCAACGTGCCTCCAGCGTCTTGAGGTCCAAGGTATCCCGGTCGGCAAACGCCTGCGCGACGCTGCCCACGGCACCTGCCAGCTCGCCGCTGGCGCGCAGGCTGCGCAGGTGGGCCTCCATGGCCGCCATCACCTCCTGCCGTGCCTTGGCCAGTGACAGATAGCTGCCGGCGCTCAGATCAGGAATCGGCCTGGCCAGCCCGTCAACACCCATGACCGGCAGCAGACGCTGCAGCGAACCCGCCGCCTGGATCAACTCGCCAAACCCGGACTCGACCCCTGACCAGCGCGTGATCCACGCCAGCGCCTCATGGCACAACGCCAACTCGGCCGCGCTGTGGTCGCTATGGCCGGGCCTGCCCGCCATGCCGGCGCTCAGGGCAAACAGCGCGGCCAGCACCCTGTGCATCGGCTCGCCATGCTCCAGCAGGCCGGGCGGCACGGGGGTGTGCTTCACCACAGCCCGGTTGTCCTGCCACAGGAAATTGCTGAACTGCGGCCGCGTCACCGTGTCCCAGGCCCCCTCCAGCGCATAAGGGGTGTCGCGCGTGGGGCCGCCGTACAGCGTGAACCGGCCCTCCACGGCTTCCACGAAAATGCGCACCCTGCTGAGCTCGTTGTCCGCGTCATGCAGCATGCGCAGCACCGTCGTGCCTTCGGAAACAATGCGGCGGGCAACCACCGTCAGCCGCCGCACCGCGCCGTCAAGCCGCCTGTCGAACCCCTCGGGCACCACCACGGTATCGGCATGGATGTCCAGCGCCTGCAGGCCGGCCGCGTCGGCCTCGTCCAGCAACACCTTCAGGTCCACCACCAGGTCGGCCACGATGCCGAAGGGATTGAAGCTGCCGTCCGGCGCCCGGCCACCGCTGCAGACCAGCGGCCCTGGCGGCACCAGGCCCTCGGCACGGTAGCGATCGATCAGGGTTCGCAATTCAATGGGAGTCATCGCGGCAGTGAGCGCGGGAGTCATTGCTGAAGTCATGGCGGGTGGTTCCAGGTAAGGCACTGCACCTGTGCAGCGGTGGGACAAAGGCCGGAGCAGATCGCTCAGGCTGCCTTCTTGCTGGCAAGCTCCACCAGTTGATCCACGCTTTGCGCCTTTTTCGGCGTGCCGCCGAAACGGCGGAAATGGTCTGCCTGTCCGGCAACACGCGCCCAGCCCTTCTTGGCCGTGCCCAGCACCACCGTCAGGCTGAACCAGTTTTCCCCCTGCAGGGACTTGCGGCCGGTGGTGCTCAAGACCTTGTGTATGTTGCCCAGATCGGCAGAAATCGCGCGCCATGCCTCGCCCAGCGTCTTGAGCTTGGGGCCCAGGTCTTCGATGCTCTTGCTGATGCTGTCAAAGCGATCATTGCTTCGGTTGTAGTAGCCGATGAAGCGCTCGTTCGTGGCCATCGTGGCCTGGATGGTTCTCACCTCATCCACCTTCTCGGCAATCTTCCTGCGCGTGACCGCAAGGTCCGCACCCACGCCGATATCCACCCCCGCCAGAATCAGCGGCCCGAAAAGGGGAATGGCCAGATAGGCTGGAGACGTGGACAGCACGATGACTTCATCCTTTTCCTTGCGGCGCAGGGCCTTCAAGTCGTTCTCCAGCTTCTCCACGGCGGCCTTCAGCTTCTGGTTGGCAGCACCCTCGGCGCCCAGAGTGGTCGTGAACTTCTGCTTTTGTCCATTGAATGCGGTCTTGCAGGCATTCAGGCGCATCAGTATTCCGTTGCCGTTGTCAAGAATGGAGTTCTGCAGCGCGAAGGCACGTACCGAACGCGCATTGGCGTCTTCAATCAACTGCTCCAGCGCGCTGCTGAAATTGCGCTTGATCTGCTCCGAACGCCCGCTGGGCGTATCGCTTTCCCAAACCTTGACCAGGGCCTTCCATTTCGCTTCCACGGCCGGCTCCGCCGATGGGGTGGGAGCCCCCTCCAGATCGAAACGGTCCACCAGCTCGATCAGCCGCTCATAGGTGGTTGCCGCCACATCGTTGTACTGAACGATATCGTCGGCCAGCGTCAGCATCTTGTCCTGCACATCGGCCTTGAACTTCTGGCCGACACCCTTGAGCGTGACGAACAGCTCCACTGCTTCGGAAAACTCCGGCCGAAACGCATCCTGCTTCTGCATGCCCAGCATGGCGCGCATCAGCTCCGTGGTGGTCGGGTTGTCGGTGACTGCAGACTCGAAGAACGTCGTTAGTCCGATCCATTCCTCTGAACTGAGAACGGAGATTCCCTTGTAGATATCGGCAGACGGAGTGAAGGCATTCGTTGAATTTGCAGCGTCGGACATGGCGAAGGCTCCTGATGGTGAAAGGCCGGATTCGGCCTCGAATCGGTGTGCAAACAAGCGGCGGCGTTGAAGAAATGACCGCACCGCAGTCATCGCCCGCCCTACTTTTGCGCTCCAGTCGACCGGATGCTAGGTAGCCACCATGGCCCTGTATATCCCCCAAACAAGTGACACAAATTCATACAGCACTGGGGATAAGGACAGCAGCCGGACAGCTCTCTCACACCCCAAGGAGCCTGTCCCCTGCGCGACCCATGGCAATGAGCACGATCAATCCATTGCCCCAAATGACAAGGCAAGGAATTTCGTAGACCAGGCATACACCACCTGCTATGCAATCAATAGCGCATTGCACACATTCATCGCCAGCCAGAAGACATCGTGAATGTCAATTTCTCTTGATTTCACCGCACCCATTGGCACAGGAATTCGCCTCGCCCATAAATGTTGCAAAATGTTTGGCAATTTGATCGATGGAGGAGCGGGAGTGGCAAGAAAACGAAAGACCAGCACGGCAGAAGACCTCATGGATCTGGTCGCCATGCTGCCCTGGTGGGCCGGCATCGCATTGGCGCTCACCAGCTACATGGTGCTGCACTCCATTGCCATCCGTCCCCTGCCTGCAGCACAAAGCGCGCAGCAAATCGGCCAATTGGCCACAACAGCCATCTGGCAGGGCTTGGCTACCGGTGGCCAGTACATCCTGCCCATCATCTGCCTGGCCGGCGCGGCCATTTCCGCCGTGCGCAAGCGCCGCCGCAGCCGGTTGTTCGAAACCACCTCGGCCAGCTCCAGCGCGGATGCGCTGCAGAACATGTCATAGAGAGAAATCGAACAGCCGCTCAATGAAGGTATCCGCGTTTGCCGTCTCAAGAAGTTTCATTTATCTGCTCTGAAAAATATCAATCATGAAAAATATCTCCTATCGCATCAACACGTCGCTCATCGCGCTTGCCCTGATTGGCGCAACGCCTGCATGGGCGCAAAGCCTCACTGCCCCGCAGAAAAATGCTGTTCGCTCTGCCAATCAATACCTGAGCGTGCAAGGTTTCTCTCGCAATGGACTGATTGAGCAACTGTCTTCGGAGGCCGGAGATGGTTATAAACGCGCAGATGCAACGGCGGCCGTGGACAGCCTCAATGTGGATTGGGAAAAACAGGCTGCGAGGTCCGCAAAGCAGTATCTCAGTTTGATGGGATTTTCTTGCAAAGGTCTGATCGCACAGCTCTCATCAAGCGCAGGGGATAAATACACCAAAAACCAGGCAACTGCGGGTGCACGCGAAGCCGGTGCTTGCTAAATAAACAGCGCGCATATTGGGAAAAATGACAGCCGAATTTTTATTAGAGCAGCACGGCAAAAGACCTCATAGATCTGGTCGCCCTGCTGCCTTGGTGGGCTGGGACTGCATTGGCACTTGCCAGCTACATGACGCTGCACTCCATTGCAATCCGTCCCCTGCCTGCGCACAAAGCCCGCAGCAAATCGGCCAATTGGCCACCACCGCCATCCGGCAAGGCCTGGCTATCGGGGGCCAATACATCCTGCCCCTCATCTACCTGGCCGGTGCGGCCATTTTCGCAGTGCGCCAGCGCGGATGCGCTGCAGAACATGTCATGGCAGCAATTCGAAACGCTGGTAGGT
This sequence comes from Delftia sp. WSY_7, assembly GCF_043104845.1. Classification (NCBI taxonomy): domain Bacteria; kingdom Pseudomonadati; phylum Pseudomonadota; class Betaproteobacteria; order Burkholderiales; family Comamonadaceae; genus Delftia; species Delftia sp. WSY_7. The sequence goes on from NZ_JBICLB010000047.1 coordinate 30,404, forward strand.
GAGGGATTTCGGCGGCGCGGCTACAGCGTCAAGGAAACTGGTGGCGGCGGGCCTGATGGTGGCGTGGACCTGGTGCTCTCGAAGGATGGCGAAAAGACACTGGTGCAATGCAAGTAGTGGAAAGCCTTCAAGGTGGGCGTTTCCGGTGCGATCTTCGGCCTAGTCGGACTCATCGCTGGTCGCACATCCACAGGAAAATCCGATTGAAGGCAAACCCTTCCATCGAGAGGATGTCCAACGGGTTACACCCGTCGGCCATCTCTAATCTCAGACATTAGAGCGATTAATTTCACTCTCCAATCATCCAATACCATTTTCAACAAAAATGAAGAACTCCGATAATCTTGGGTTTTCATTCTACGCTACAGAGCTAATGGTTTTCCTATCGCAGGTCGCCGTCATATTCTTGGTAGCCTTCTTTACAACTGATTTACTTCGCAATGAAACAAGGCTCGCTGAGTTCGCTGCCGCGAAGATCAACGGGAGCACAATGGGGGAAATTGGACTTACCTTGGTCGCCATCACTTTATGGCTCGGGGTTCTCACGGTCTTTAAGGAATTCGTGGAATCTCCGTTGCTGGCGAAGATTTTCACCGAGGTACTTGCCGAACTTCCGAGAACCATCTATTTCTTTGGCAGCAGTATTTCGGCAGTGGTGCTTGCTATAGCCGTTTACACAGTGAGCCATCCTGAGTCTTCCTCGAAGCCGGCATATGGATATTTTTCTATTGCAGGCTGGCTAGCTTTGACCGCATTCATATACGGTTGCGGGCTGAAGGCTCTCCTGACGTCAAAGGCGAGACGGCAACAAGTCGCTTCAGCAGGAAGCAAGGTCTAACCTCTCCATCAAGGGGATTCGTAACCGGCTACGCCAGTCGTCACCGCTCATGTCAAACATTGAGCGCCCTCTTTCGTTTGCGGTGACCGGTTGAATTCACAGCCGAGAACGGCCCCGAATACACTCCATTCAGTATGCCCCGCCCCCTGACCCAACCACCCAGAAAGGCCACGCAAATCATGCGTGGCCTCCCAATACAGCACCCCAGTCAATCCATCCTCCGCACCACCCCGCGCTCACTCAATCCCCCCATCACCCCCTCAAGCGCCTCTTCCTGCGCCTGAATAAATGCAAGCAATTGCCCAGGAGTCACCGGCTCCAAGGCATGCCCCGGATAAGCACCAATAATCAAACTGGAAATCAGCCCCAACTGATCCTGCACGCGCCGGAGGCTGTTGTACTCCGGCTCGGAAAGTTGAAAGTACAGCATGGCAACTCCTCAATGAGCGCGCTTGGCGACTGAAGCAAAGGAATGCCCATGCGCTAGAAGCACGGGGCCATGCAAAGGACTGGGAGAGGGTTCGGGCATTGATACGCCCGCAAGGAAAGCAGCCATAAGGCCTCCTGTGAGTACGTCCAACTGCTTTCGGGAGTGTGGCGGGACCGCCTGTGAAGGTGTGTTCAGCACCTAGGCGAGATGATACAGCGCTCAGGCACAGCTCCCGCATCCTTGTGTTGCGCGCCCGCCGCCGCTCAGCCCTGCAAGGCTCCGCGCTCAAAGACCCCAGCGCCCTCGGAACGCAAGGAAGGCCCCCACGCAAACGCATAGCCAGATGCCCACCACCAGGGCGACTCCGGCACGGCTTCGGGGCTTGCGGCCCTGGGCCTGCATCCAGGCCTCGGCCTGCTGGCGGCTGTCAGCCAGCACGGCAGGGGGAAGCTGCCGCACGGTGAGCCAGATCAGCGCGGGCAGCAGCAGGACGTCATCCACATAGCCCAGCACGGGGATAAAGTCGGGGATCAGGTCGATGGGGCTCAGGGCGTAGGCGACCACGAAGGCGCCCAAGGCCTTGGCATACCAGGGCGTCTGCGGGCTCCTGCAGGCAAACCACAGGGTGACGCCATCGCGCTTGATGCGTCGTGCCCAGGCCTTCAATCTTTCACTGGCTGTCATGAATATACGAGGTTGTGACCGGGCTGGATGATGGCGGCCGGCTGTTGCCGTTGGGGCTGCGCCGCCAGGCCCGCGCAGCACTCGATGATATGGAACGCCAGCCCGCTGCGCGCGGTGTACTTGTACCGGGTCTTCATGACCGCATCACCACGGTGCCGTGCCTGTGGCCGCAAAGGCCTGCAGCACGGCGGTGTCGGCTGGCCTGGGCCCACCAGGGCACATGGGTGCACTGACTGGCAAAGCCTTGTCACCGCCCTCTTCCCCATTCCAAATCCATATCGACTGCACTCAAGGCGTGCATCTCGTATATGCATCTAGGAATAATCTGAAAATAATCAGCCACCAGCCTTTCTGCTTGACTTCCAGATACCCAAGAAATCAAATAGCCGGACTCCCACAACGGAATTCCCAGGCCATTGATTGCCATCGGCCTTGGGAATGATTGCGAACGCGCAATTCCCACTCTCACACCTTGATCGGACCTGATTTCTCACAGGACCGAGGGTAGGCCTGCGTTTGTGATTTTTCTGGCATTTGGCAAACCACCATTTCCTTATTCATTCCATTAACCATTCGCTTGCAGGCCATGGCAACATCCACCGATCTCACCCGCCCGTATATCAGCTATGAAAAGGCCTTCAACAGGCAGATCACCCGTGCCATGGACAGCCAGCAGGTGGACGTGGTGGTACTCACGCCGCGAGAGTTCCTAGGCGTCCTGCAAGACAGGTCGCGCAATGACCCGCGCCTGGAGGCCAGCCTGCGCGCCATCCTGGCCCAAAGCGCCTTGGGCAAGTATTGGACGCAGACGGCCAGCCCCAATGCCGGCAAACCCTGGACCATCCCCGCCTCCATGCTGGCCAATGACGCGTACCTGTTCACCAGAACGCTGATTGCATTGCGCCTTGCCGGTGCGCGCACCTATGTCAAGGCGACGCCCAAAGGCACCTATATCATCATCACAGGCCGAGCCGGGTTTCGCGGCAATCTGCTGCAGGGCACGCGCTTTCTCACCACCAATCCCCGCATGGTCCAGATGGGTCTGGGCATGCGCGGCCTTCAGGGCGTGGCCAGAGGGGGCTTCATCTTGAGCTTGGTCGTTGGCATCGGCGTGGAGACATTGGACTTCATCTTCAACGACGAGAAAACCATGCATGACCTTGTGGGAGGGATTGGAGTGGAAGCGGTCAAGGCGGGGTTGGCGACGATGGTTGGCTTGGGTGTCGGTATGGGACTGATAGCTACGGGCGTGACAACCATTGCCATTTGGCCTTTAAGCGCCATGGCGGTGATGGTACTTCTTACCGGAGCTACTTTAAATAAAATTGATGAAGCTTTGGAAATAAAAAAGAAAGTAATTGCTGCACTAAAAATCACAACAAACAGCACAAACAATGGTATATATCGCGTAAATTTCAATACCGTTGCCGCGCAAGAGTTACGCCACAACATTGAAGCAGAAACAAAAGGAACTGAGCCCTCAGGAGAGCCGGTCAATCTGCTATACCCTATTCACCGAAAAAATTGACGAATATTCAAATGGAATATAAAAGCTTAAATCTAATACGTAAATCTTTGATATGGAGTATCCCGTCTTTTTTATTAATGCTGATCATATCAATTTGGAGCATAAAATATTCTCTTCTTGAAACAATATATGACTTGAGAAATCTATCCCCAACAATAAGAATAACGCCATCCGATTTGGTTGCACTATGCGCACCAATCATTTCAGTTTCAGGAATTACCATCATGATACAAAAGGCAATTCCATGCAAGGTAGGCATAACAAAAATTCCGGAGCGGATTTTAACAACTTCTATATTTGCCGGTATTTTTCTTATACTCTTTTGTCTTTTTATTATTACTCCTTTGCAGCACTATGCCATGCCAAAACTAGGCTATACCCGTTGCAATATATTAAAAGGCCACCCAAATATTTATTATTCAGATTGGGTGAAAAATCCTGACTGGTGCGTGCGTGGCAAAAGCCGAGAGTGGGTAAAACAGCAAGCCCGACTAGCCGGTAGCACTGAGTCAAATCCATAAATAAAAGGCACAGACCACAAGGCACGCAGTATTCTTTGCCTATCCCGCATAGTTTGACTCCCTATGTACTAGAAAGACTCCTCGCAGGCTCCCCGCAGGTCCTTCGAGTTTCCTTAGACATTAAGCCAAGCACTTGAATCTGATCATTCGTCACAGCATAGGTAGCGAATGAAGATCAGATCATCCCATACTGACCAATGACGTGTACCTGTTCACCCTAATCTATCAATAGGCTAGCGCCTATTAGAAAATTAACAGGAACTTAAATGCAAGCAACAGACATAGCCCAAATCAGAAAATCTCTAATATGGAGTATTCCATCATTTTTACTGATTTTGGCTCTATCAATCTGGAGCATCAAATACTCCTTTCTCAACACCATCATTGACCTAAAGAGTTCTTCTGCGTCAGTGAGAATTACACCACTTCATCTGGCAATTTTATATTTCCCAGTAATTGCAGTCACAGGAATTATTGCCATGATACAAAAATCAATTCCCTGCAAAGAGCCCACTTTAAAAATAGCGGAGCGTATCTTTGCCTTCTCAGTATTCACAGGGACTGGCGTTGTGCTTCTTTGTTTCTTTGTCATCACCCCTCTGCAATACTATGCCATGCCAAAGCTTGGCTATACGCGGTGCAACATTCTGAAAGATCATCCCACCATATATTTCACTGACTGGGTCAAAAATCCCGATTGGTGTGTGCGAGGCAAAAGCGGGGAATGGGTCAATGAGCAAGCTCGCCTGCCCAATGATTCAGACCATGGATCTCGGTGAAATGTCGTCAAGGCGTATCCACCTGAGTGGTGGTATGACAAAGGAAAATCAGAGATGGCGCCATCAACCTGAGAGAGTTAAGCAACAGAAGTAAAAGAAGAAAAACAAAGACAAACGCTCGGTACAGCCCAGCAATCTGCTGGCACCTATTAATCGAAAAATATGGATATTTAAGTGGAAGAAAATAATCTGACCGAGTTCAGAAAATCTTTAATCCATGGAATTCCTTCCCTTCTATTGGTCTCAGCACTATCAATATGGAGTACAAAATATTCATTCCTAAACACAATAATTGATCTGAAAAATTCCGCTCCATCCGCAAGAATTACACCATCCAGTTTGCTAGTGGCGTATTTCCCTATAATTTCAATCACAGGAATTATTTTTCTTGTACAAAAATCAATTCCTTGCAGATCAAGTATCCTGAAAATCTCAGAGCGCATTTTCACGATTACCACAATCACGGGAGTAGTGATCATGATTACTTGTCTTCTTGTAATAACTCCTTTGCAATACTATGCCATGCCAAAATTAGGCTATACACGCTGCAATATTCTGGAAGACCACCCCACCATTTATTTCACAGACTGGGTAAAGAATCCCGCCTGGTGTGTGCGTGGCAAAAGCCGGGAATGGGTCAAAGAGCAAGCCCGTCTTGCCCAATGACCAGATGATTTTCCCCGGGTAAGCAAAGAGGGGTCGAATGGCCTACCGGCCCAGGAACAGGCGGGTAGCGCGCAGGCCCAGGGGCGTCCAGTGCAGGCCCGGTGACATGGCCTGTACCAGCAACTCATGCTGGGCCGCTGGATCGAGCGTGGGGTAGCGCTGCTCGAAGAGCATCAGATCGGTGTCCAGTTCCTGCGCGCTGCGGCCCGGGTCCGGTCGCGCGCCAAGGGATGTGCGCAGGCGTTCGGCCACGCGAAAGCTCATGCGCCGCGCCGGTTTGCCGGGCTCGGCCACGGATTCGAAGGAGGCGCCATCCGCACTGGCCGGCCCACGCAGCCAGTCATGAATGACTTGCAGCTCATAGGGGGAGAAAACACCAAACATCTCTGCCCGCTCGCCCTGCAGCAGCTGCCAGAAGCGGCTTTCCTCCGCAGGCCGGTTGCGTTGTATCCAGCGTGCCTGCTCCAGCGCGGCCAGGAAGGCAGGCATGTCCTGCGGACGGGACAGCCAGTCATTGACGCTGCGGCCGGCCACCTTGCAGAAGTCCGAGTGCGCGCCATGCCCGGAAGGCGATTTGCGCGCCAGGATGCGCACCACCTCAGCTTCGATGTCGAACGACCGGATCACGTCCAGCGTGCTGGTGCCCGTGTCTGCCAGCCGGGCGCCCGCGCGTACGCGGCGCCAGTATTCGCCGCCATCGTCAATGCGCGGCGCGTTCTCCCAGGCGGCAATGCAGGCGCGCCGGGCATGGCCGGTGTCGCCGTTGTCCACGGTGACATGCAGCGTGAAGTAGTAGGGATCTATCCCCAGTTCATTGAGTTCGTAGGCGGTGATGAGCAGGTGCAGCGGCAATTGCTCATAGCCCAGGTTGAATCCCACGATCTCGGGCAGGAACTGCTGCGCATTCCAGCCCAGCGCCAGCTGTACCAGCCCCTGCCGGTACAGCTCATCGGGCAGGTCCTCCACGGGATCAAGGCCATACCTGGCCAGGAGTTCCCGGTAGAGCTTGACGTGGTTCTTGTCAGCCATGCCGTCGCCCAGTTCTTCCACATAGGTGGTGACCAGGTCCGACATGCGTGAGTTGCCCGCATGCGCGCACAGGCCGTAAAGCCAGGAACCGTCCACCAACTTGGTAGGGGCCACATTGCGCAGGAAGTACAACGCATGGGCGCGGTTGCCGAAGTAGCGGCGTGCCGCACCCGCCTTGCGCTCTGCCAGGTAGGCCTGGTACTGGGCGTGCACTTTCTCGACATTGGCACGCATCCAGTCGGTCAGGTGCTCCGGGTTGTCCGGCAGGCCATCGGCATCGGCAGAGGTCTCGGCGATCACGCCGTGCAGGAAGTCCGCAGCAGCCTGGCGCTCCTGTTCGGTGGGCAGATGGTTGGCCAGGCGCTCGTAGAGCGGCACATGCAGGAAAGAAGGCTCAAGCGTGCCTGCGCCAGCGGCCGGTTCGGTACGTGGGGATTCCAGCAGTTCTGTGTTCATGGTGGGGCTTTGGTCCGTAACGCCTTCAGGATGCGGTGTGGCCCTCGGTACAGCCATCGGGCCAACGCCTTCCTGTGCGTCGTAATACGCCTACCCTTGGCGCAGGCGCCCGGGCCGGACCGCCGTCGCCCTGGCGCCCGCGCTCATGGCAGGGGAACAGGATCCGGCCCGGCCTTGCCGGCGAGCATTGGCTGGTACTGGGCGCCGGCCTGCTGGGCCCGGTTATCGACAAGCGCGGGGCCTTGCTAACACTGAGATAAAGCCGGTTGCCACAACGTGTTCAGCCTGAAGACCGGCTCTAGAGGTGCAGCTCCGCATCCTGCCGTTGATGCAGGACGCGGATAACGTCAAGGTGGTCTGCGTAGTCCATGAAATACACCACATGCGAACCGCAGAGGTATTTCTGCAAGTCCGGCAGGACGGAGGGACGACCATGCTTCGTGCTCTTGGCCAATCCCTCGAATGTCTCCACAAGGTTGCGAAGGTAGGAGTCTGCCTGCTCAACCGACCAGTGCCTGAGCGTGTAGAGCCAGATTTCCTCCAGATCGGCTTCGGCCAGCGGCGACAGTCGGTAGGGCTTAGCCATGCTTTGCGTGCATGCGGCTCAAAAACGCTTCGCTGTCAAACGGGCGCGGCTCGCCGGACTGACGGCCAGCGTTCAGAGCCTCTTGCAATGCCTTCACCCTGATTTCGTGCTCTTCCAGCAGCCGCAACCCGGCTCTGACCACATCACTGGCGGTGCCATAGCGCCCGCCTTGGACTTGGGCATCAATGAATTCCGTGAAGTGCGGCCCCAGGGCCACGGATGTGTTTCGGCTCATGGCGTTCTCCAGACGATGTACCAATATATCCAAAATATTGGTACATCGTCATCGCAACAGTCGTCGTCGTTTTCACCGTGCTTCCTGTCACTGCCCGGCCATTGGCTCACGCTGGCGTTCAGCGCGCATCTTCGTGCCCCCGCGTACTCCCCCTCCCCACCACCTCAAACCCCACATCCTGCGCTGCCGCCGCCACGCCACCGGCCATGCGCGCAATCAGCGCCTCTGCGCCCAGGCGGCCGATGGCGGCGCCGTCCACGCGCACGGTGGACAGGGCGGGCCAGGCGTCCAGCGCCAGGGCCTGGTCGCCAAAGCCCAGCACGCCGAATTCCTCTGGCATGTGCAGGCCCAGTGCGTGGGCGTGGGAGAGCACGCCTTGCGCCAGCGCATCGGAGCTGCAGAAGACGGCATCGGCCTCCGGTACCTGGGCGCGCAGGGCGCTCAGGGCATCACGGCCACGGCCGGATTGGGGGATGGCTTCCGAGAAGACGATTTGCGCGGGAACCGGGGCACCGGCTTCCGCGGCGGCGCGGGTGAAGCCCAGGGCGCGGCGGGCGGCGCGGCTGTCATCGGCGCGCAGGATGGCCGGGCGCCGGTAGCCGCAGGCGGCCAGGTGGCGGAAGGCGGCGCGGCCCGCGTCTTCCTGCGAGAAGCCGACCACCATGTCCAGCGGATGGGGCTGGTAGTCCCAGAGTTCGACCACGGGCACGTCGGCATTGACCAGCAGGCGCCGCGTGCGGGCCGTGTGCTCGGTGCCGGTGAGCACGATGCCGTCCGGGCGGCGGCTGAGCATGGCGGCCAGCCAGGTTTCCTCATGCTCCGGGTCATAGCTGGAGATGCCCAGCGTGGTTTCATAGCGCTGCGCGGCCAGGGTGTGGATGAGCGCATCGAGCATGTCGGAAAACAGCGAGTGCCCCACCGAGGGCACGATGGCCGCCACCAGCCGCGTCTGGCGCGAGGTCAGCCCGCCCGCCAGGGAGTTGGGCACGTAGCCCGATTGCTCCACGGCCTGCGCCACGCGCAGCCGCGTGGCCTCGGCCACCAGTTCAGGCCGGTGCAGCGCGCGAGAGGCGGTGATGGGCGACACGCCGGCAATGCGGGCCAGGTCCTTGAGCGTGGGCGCATTGGCGTTGCGCGGGGTGCGGAGGGTCATGCGAGGCCTTTGCCTGGAATGGCGATGGAGAGGCGGCTTGAGGATGATTGCGTGGTCATGTTAACGATGATGTCCATCAGCACGGTCTGATTGTTTCCCCTCGTACGTCCGAATGGAGAGCGCTGCCTTTGCTTGAAATGATTGCGCAATCATTCAAGAGGAGACCACCATGCGCCCTTCGTTCTCCAACCGCCGCAGCGCCATGGCGCGGCTGCTTGCTGCGGCCCTGGCTCCGGCATCGATGCTGGCCCAGGCACACGCCCAGGCCCAGGCTGCCTGGCCCATCAGGCCGATCACGCTGGTGATTCCCTTCCCTCCCGGTGGCCAGACCGATGTGGTGGGCCGGCTGGTGGGAGAGCGCCTGTCGCAGCGCCTGGGCCAGCCCGTGGTGGTGGAGAACCGGCCCGGCGTGAATGGCTCGCTGGCCTCCGACGCCGTGGCGCGCGCGCGGGCCGATGGCTACACGCTGGTGATTGGCGGGCCGGGCACACATGCCATCAACCAGCTGGTCAATCCCAACGTGAAGTACGACGCGCGGCGGGATTTCACGCACATTGCCATGCTGGGGCGCGTGCCCATGCTGCTGCTGGCCTCGCCCAGGCTGAAGGTCGCTTCGGTGGCCGATGTGGTGGCCCTGGCCCGGGCCAGCCCCGGTACGGTGAATGTGGCGCTGACGGGCATTGGCTCGTCCAGCCATGTGACGACGGAGCTGCTGCGCCAGGCGGCCGGCGTGAGCTTCAACAACGTTCCCTACAAGGGCGATGTGCCCGCCATGACCGATGTGATGGGCGGCCAGGCCGACCTGCTGTTCGTGCCCGCCACCTCGGCCGTGGGCTTTGCGCAGGCGGGCAAGCTGCGTGCGCTGGCCGTGGCAGGCGAGCGGCGTCTGGCGGCCCTGCCCGATGTGCCCACCATGGCCGAGGCCGGCCAGCCGCAGGTCGTCAACTATTCATGGACCAGCCTGGCGGGGCCGCCGGGCATGCCGGCCGATGTGGTGGAGCGGCTCAACCAGGCCTGCCAGTCCCTCCTGGCCGAGCCCGAGGTGGTGGCCCGGCTGGCCGCCATGAGCAACGAGCCCACGCCGGGCACGCCCGCCCAGGCCGCCAGCTTCATCGCCGCCGAGGTGGCGCGCTGAAGCGAGGTGGTGCGCAAGGGAAACATCCAGGTCCAGTGAACAGCTTCAGGAGAGTCCCCATGAGCATGCTGCCCGCCAATACGTTCAAGCGCGCGCTGCGCGAAGGCCGCCCGCAGATCGGCCTGTGGTCCGCCATTCCCTCCCCCTTTGTCTGCGAGATGATCGGCGGCGCTGGCTACGACTGGGTGCTGCTCGATACCGAGCACACGCCCACCGACGTGCCGCTGATGCTGGGCCAGCTGCAGGCCGTGGCCGCCGCCCTGCCCGCACCGGGCGCCCTGCCCGCGCATGCCGTGGTGCGGCCCGCCTGCAACGATGCGGTGCTGATCAAGCGCTACCTGGACCTGGGCGCCCAGTCCCTGCTGCTGCCCTTTGTGCAGAACGCGCAGCAAGCGCGGGATGCCGTGCGCGCCATGCGCTATGCACCCCAGGGCATGCGCGGCATGGGCGGTTCCACCCGCGCGGCCAACTTCGGGCGCACGGCCGACTATGTGGCATGTGCGGCCGACGAGCTGTGCCTGCTGGTGCAGGTGGAGACGGCCGAGGCGCTGGAACAGATCGAGGCGATTGCGGCCGTCGATGGCGTGGACGGCATCTTCATCGGCCCCGCCGACCTGTCGGCCAGCCTGGGCTATCCGGGCCAGGCGCGCCACCCTGTGGTGAACCGGGCCATCGACCAGGCCATCGCCCGCATCCGCGCCTGCGGCAAGGCGCCGGGGATCCTGATGGTGGACGAGGCACGGGCGCGCGAATGCCTGGAGCTGGGCGCGCAGTTCGTGGCCGTGGCGCTGGACACGCTCTTGCTGCGCGACGGCCTGGATGCGGCGGCGGCGCGCTTCAGGAAAGGGCCGCTGGCCGCGAACCCGCCAGGGCCCGCATTCACTGCCGGCAGCTACTGAGGAGCCCCACAACCATGACACGTTCCCCCGAATCCCTGCGCAGCGCACGCTGGTTTGCTCCCGATGATTTCCGCTCCTTCGGCCACCGCTCGCGCGTGCTGCAGATGGGCTATGGCTACGAGGACTGGATGGGAAAGCCCGTGATCGCCATCGTCAACACCTGGAGCGATGCCAACCAGTGCCATGCCCACTTTCGGCAGCGCGTGGAAGACGTCAAGCGCGGCGTGCTGCAGGCGGGCGGCTTTCCGCTGGAGCTGCCGGCCATCTCGCTGTCGGAAAGCATGGTCAAGCCCACCACCATGGTCTATCGCAACTTCCTGGCCATGGAGACGGAGGAGCTGCTGCGCAGCCACCCGGTGGATGGCGCCGTGCTCATGGGCGGCTGCGACAAGACCACGCCGGGGCTGGCCATGGGGGCGATCTCCATGGGCATTCCCTTCATCTACCTGCCGGCCGGCCCCATGCTGCGCGGCAACTGGAAGGGGCAGGTGCTGGGCTCGGGCTCGGACGCCTTCAAGTTCTGGGACGAACGCCGCGCCGGCCTCCTGGACGAGCAGGCCTGGCGCGAGATGGAAGCCGGCATTGCCCGCAGCCACGGCACCTGCATGACCATGGGCACGGCGGCCACCATGATGGGCATTGCCGAGGCCGTGGGCCTGGCGCTGCCGGGCGCTTCGTCCATTCCGGCCGCCGACGCCAACCACATCCGCATGAGCGCCGAGTGCGGCCGCCGCATCGTGCAGATGGTGTGGGAAGACCTCACGCCCGCCCGCATGCTCACGCGTGCGCATTTCGAGAACGGCATTGCCTGCGCCATGGCCATGGGCTGCTCCACCAACGCCATCATTCACCTGATCGCCATGTCGCGGCGCGCGGGCCATCCGGTCAGCCTCGATGACTTCGACGCCTTCAGCCGCCGCGTGCCCGTGATCGCCAACATCCGGCCCAGCGGCGACCGCTATCTGATGGAGGACTTCTTCTATGCAGGCGGCCTGCGCGCCCTGCTGGAACGTATCCGCCCGCATCTGGACACCGGGGCCATGACGGTCAACGGCAAGACCCTGGGCGAGAACATTGCGGGCAGCCAGGTCCACCAGGACGACGTGATCCGCCCCCTGTCCAGCCCCATCTACGCCGAAGGTGCGCTGGCCGTGCTGCGCGGCAACCTGGCGCCGGACGGCGTGGTCATCAAGCCCAGCGCCTGCGCCCCGCACCTGCTGCGCCACACGGGCCGCGCCCTGGTGTTCGACGACTACCCCAGCCTCAAGCAGGCCGTGGACGACCCCCATCTCGATGTGAACGGCGAAGACATCCTGGTGCTGCGCAACGCCGGCCCCAAGGGCTCAGGCATGCCCGAATGGGGCATGCTGCCCATTCCCACCAGGCTGCTCAAGCAAGGCGTGAAAGACATGCTGCGCCTGTCCGACGCCCGCATGAGCGGCACCAGCTACGGCGGCTGCCTGCTGCACTGCTCACCCGAGTCCGCCGTGGGCGGGCCGCTGGCCCTGGTGCGCACGGGCGACCGCATCACGGTGGACGTGCCCGCCCGCCGCATCCACCTGGAAGTCAGCGACTCAGAACTCGCCACCCGCCGCGCCGCATGGACGCCCCCGCCCGCGCGCTACGAGCGCGGCTATGGCTGGCTGTTCGGCCGCCATATCCTGCAGGCCAATGAGGGATGCGATTTTGATTTTCTGGAGACGGGCTTTGGGCGGGCTGTGCCGGAGCCGGATATTTTTTGAGAATTCCCCGAGCAAAGAGTCCCCGGTAGGTTTGGCGGCTTTCTAGGCAAACATTTTTCGTTACTGCATGATGAAGAAATGTCTTCTACAGAGACCCCACATGCCTCATCGACTGCGCCGCCATCTCCACACCATCACAGTTATCGCCGGCCTGCTCGCCACCACACAGCTTGCACAGGCTTCGCCCCCGGCCTGGCCCCCTGTTCCGGCACTCATAGCGCACCGAGGCTCTTCGGCCCTGAAGCCGGAGATGTCCCAGCCAGCCTTCGAACAAGCCATGCACGATGGCGCCGATCTGCTGGAGCTGGATGTTGTGCTCAGCAAGGACGGAGTCTTGCTCGTTCGTCACGATGCAGCACTTGCTGCAATGGAGGTGAATGGCGAGCCACCCTTTTTGACAACCGACGTGGCAACGCACGCCGAATTCTCGACACGGAAAACCACCAAGTTGGTGGATGGCAAAAAAGAGACGGGATGGTTCGCTGAAGACTTCACATTGCAGGAACTCAAAAGCCTGAGGGCCATTGAGCGCTTTCCCCAGCTACGCCCTTCCAGTGCCAAACTGGACGGCAAGTTTCCACTCCTGACGCTGCAGGAAGTGGCCGACCTTGCAAAGGCCTACACTGCGAAGACCAACCGAAAGGTTGGGCTTCTGGTCGAAATCAAGCACGCCGCCTATCTGAAGGCCCAGGGCCAAGACATAGGCCAGGCCGTATTGAAGTTTCTACAGCACAACCATTGGAGCAGCGCACAGGCTCCGGTTTTCGTCATGTCTTTCGAAGTGGAAGTGCTCAAGCAATTGCGTTCTGCCAGTCCGGTGCGTATTCTGCAGTTAATGCGCATTGGAGATGGGCCACCAGACTTGGCTCAGCAGGGAGTTTCCTACGTGCAGATGAGATCTTCCGAAGGACTTGCCAAGGTTGCCCAATATGCTCAGGGTGTAGCTCTCGCACGGGAAATGGTCATGGAAACAGACCGTGGTCGCTGGATCAGCCTGTCCAGAGTGACGCGCAACGCAAAGGCCGCAGGCCTCTCGGTGCATGTATGGACTCTGCGCCCGGAAAATCTGCACCTGCCCAGCGCTTATCGGAGAGGCAGCGAGCCTGCCGGCCGTGGCGATGCTCTGGAGGAGGCCAGAGCTTTTCTGGGAGCGGGAGTGGATGGCGTGATTACGGACGACCCCGGCGCCATTCGCAGCCTGTTCAAGCGCTGACGGTTGCTGCACTCGAAGTGGTCTTTTTATTTATCAGGCCGATGAAGACTCTGGCTACTCCTACAGATATGAGCGACAGCAGTACTCCAGCAATCAGGTCCAAGAAGTAGTGCATTCCCGTGGCCAAGGTTGCCACCGTAGTCACCGCCGCTATCAAGATCCCAGGAACAAGCAGCCTGGGATTTTTTATATTGCACAAGCAGTATATCGCGGGCAACGCCAAGTGAAAAGAAGGCATTGCAGCCACAAACGCATACGGCGAGATTCTGGAGAAATCATAATCTGAATTCGCTATTTTTTGGGAGTTATTGAATATGAATTTCTGTATCCCAACTATCGGGTGATTCACATCAAACCAACCTAATCCATTGAAGAAGCCGAAATCATAAGCATATGGACCCCAAGCCGGAAAGACGAAATAACTGCCAGCCCCCAGGGTATACAGTGTGAAAAGCGATATCTTGTATCGCTGATAGCTTGCACTCTCAGAAAATAGCGCGCAAGAAATCAATTGACCGAAAATAATGGGATGTATGAGAAGGTAGAAATCTGAAAGAAACTTCTGCAAGCCCGGCTGACTTGCCACCAGAGCCGCGACCTTTCTATGAGGGAGACCAAACAAGTATTCATCCAATGCGAAGATGCTCTGATCAAAAAATTCTGTCTCAACAAATGAGTTTGCCTTGATGACGGTAAACAAATACCCCACAGCAACAAACAGAATCAAGAACAATCCCACACTCGTTACCAAAGCAATTGGCCTGTCTTTTTTAACAGCTGCCAGATATACCAGAAAAACCAATGAGACTATATCCAAAACATCAAAAGGGAATCCTATGACTGAAATAAAAATTGCGGCATATAGAAAAGCTCTTTGATGCACGCCAACAGTATTTTCAGAAAAAACACGCCCCTTGGAAAAAAGTATTGGAAGAAAACATATCACAACCATCAGAGGAAGCGCCATCGGCTGCAATAAATCCTCCTTTATTAAAACGAACGCTGCAGAAAAATCATAAACCCCATTAACCTTTCCCACCTCATTGAGAAAAAATGCAACAAATAAAGTCAACAACGTTGCAAATATGGCTCCATATTTTTCCAGGTAGAGCAATTTTGTCCTTCTATTAAATTCAATTCAAAATTTGCTTCAATCTCTAGCGCTTACTGTTTAATTAGATATTTCCAACAGTTGCAAGTACCAGCGCAGATCATGAAAAACGACAAGTATGATACATTTTTTCTATGAAAAAAAGATTCTCAATAAAACACAAATTATTTGCGCTAAACGTGTTTTGGTAATGGCGTACTGTAAGAAATTGCAAAAATTCTACCAATTTTCTTTTGGACAACTCTTAGCCTCAGTTGCCATTGATCGCCCAAGATATGCCGTCCAGGCAGATTCATCTGAAGGGTGAACTGTCCTAAATCGATTTCAACATCGGCATCAGCTGCCTCTCGCGTGACGGCGCAGTCCTACGCAGGAACTCATATTTGTAATGAATAGTGGACTTGCAACCCAAGAAAATATAAAAATACAATGAAACATGCGCATGTGATTGAGAATTTCTTAATCATGCGTGCTCAATCAGTATTTCTCAATAGATATTTCCCAATAGAAATCGTCGTTCCCCCCCAAGTCCGCGCGCACGCAAGCCCCTGCTCTCCCCTGGCAGCCGTTCCCCGCTGCCTTGCACCGCCGTGGACCTCAACCCAGAAGCAGAGGTGGCTGTGGACTTTCTCAGAAGCATCTTTCATCAGGCTCCGGAAATCGCGCTGTTCGCGGCCTTGGCGCTCGGTTACTGGGTGGGCAAGTTCAGGTTCGGGTCGTTCCAGCTGGGGGGCGTGGCGGGGTCGCTGCTGGCGGCGGTGCTGATCAGCCAAGTGGGGGTGACTATTGATTCGGGCATCAAGGCGGTGCTGTTCGCGCTGTTCATCTATGCCGTGGGTTTCGAGAGCGGGCCGCAGTTTTTCCGCTCGCTGGGTCGGCAGTCGGTCAAGGAGATCCTGATGGCCCTGGTGGTGGCCGTGTCGGGGCTGGTCACGGTGGTGGTGATCGCCCGGGTGTTCCATCTGGACAAGGGGCTGGCAGCGGGGCTGGCAGCGGGCGGGCTGACGCAGTCGGCCATCATCGGCACGGCGGGCTCGGCCATCGAGAAGCTGGGACTGGCGCCCGACGAGGTGCAGCGCATGCAGGCCAATGTGGCCATCGGCTATGCGGTGACCTATATCTTCGGCTCCTTCGGCGCCATCATCATGTGCGTGAACGTGCTGCAGTGGCTGACGGGCCGCAAGATCCGCGAGGACGCGATCCAGGCCGAGCAGGAGCTGCTCAAGGGCGTGCGCGTGTACGGAACCGGCGAGTCACCGGCCGTGCCGGATCTGGTGGGGCGCATTTTCCGCGTGGGACAGGCAGGCCGCACCGTGGCGGAGCTGGAGGCCAGCGCCACCGCCAACGGCGGCACGGTGACGGTGGAGCGCATACAGCGCAGGAACGCGATGGTGGGCGTGGACGGCAGCCTGGCGCTGGAGGCCGGCGACATCATCTTGCTGGTGGGCCGGCGCGCGGCCGTGGTGGCGCTGGGCGCCTCGGTGGGCGAGGAGCTGCAGGGCGCCGAGGGCATGGACGTGGTGATGGTGCGGCGCGACGTGGCCATCTCCAACAACCAGTACCTGAACCGCAGCGTGAAGGACATCCTGGACAGCCTGTCGCAGGAGTTCAAGCACGGCGTGTACGCAGTGGCGCTGATGCGCGCGGGCACGCCGGTGCCGATTGCGCCGGCCACCATGGTCATGCCGGGCGATGTGGTGACGCTGTTCGGCACGCCGCAGGATGTGCAAAAGGCTGCGCAGTCGGTGGGCCCCATCATCGTGCCCAGCGACAAGACGGACTTTGTCTTCCACGGCCTGGGCATCACGGTGGGCCTGCTGATCGGGCTGCTGGTGCTGCGCCTGGGCTCCATTCCCATCACGCTGGGCAGCGGCGGCGGCGCCCTGCTCGCCGGCCTGCTGTTCGGCTGGTGGCGCAGCCGCAAGCACACCTTCGGCAACATGCCCACGGCCGCTTCCACGCTGCTGCGTGACCTGGGCCTGGCCGGCTTCGTGGCCATGGTGGGCCTGCAGTCAGGCCAGCAGGCCGTGACCACGGTGATGCAGCAGGGCCTGACGCTGTTCCTGCTGGGCGTGGTGGTGACCATTGTGCCGCTGCTGATCGCCATGCTGTTCGGCAAGTACGTGCTGCGCTATGACAACGTGGCCGTGTTCGCGGGCTCGCTGTCGGGGGCGCGCAGCGCCAACCCGGCGTTTGGCGAGATTCTGGACAAGGCCGGCAACTCGATTCCCACGGCACC
Source organism: Delftia sp. WSY_7 (assembly GCF_043104845.1). Taxonomy (NCBI): domain Bacteria; kingdom Pseudomonadati; phylum Pseudomonadota; class Betaproteobacteria; order Burkholderiales; family Comamonadaceae; genus Delftia; species Delftia sp. WSY_7. The sequence continues at coordinate 47,648 of NZ_JBICLB010000047.1, forward strand.
GTTTGCGATCACCTATGCGCTGGCCAATGTGTTCCTCACATTGCTGGGCCCGCTGGTCATCGCCTTTGCCTGATCACCCCTGATCACCCCTGACCGATCCCCAAGGACCACCAAGGACCATCACAAGGAGCTGCGCAATGAGCAAGGATTATCGGAGTCTGGCGAATTTGAGCCCGTTCGAACTCAAGGACGAACTGATCAAGGTGGCCTCGGGCAAGGCCAACCGCCTCATGCTCAATGCGGGGCGCGGCAATCCCAACTTCCTGGCGACCACGCCGCGCCGGGCGTTCTTCCGGCTGGGGCTGTTCGCGGCGGCGGAGTCGGAGCTGTCGTACTCCTACATGACGGTGGGCGTGGGCGGGCTGGCCAAGCTCGACGGCATCGAGGGGCGCTTCGAGCGCTTCATCGCGGAGCACCGCGACCAGGAGGGCGTGAAGTTCCTGGGCAAGTCGCTGAGCTATGTGCGCGACCAGCTGGGGCTGGACCCCGCCGCCTTCCTGCACGAGATGGTGGACGGCATCCTGGGCTGCAACTACCCCGTGCCGCCGCGCATGCTCACCGTGAGCGAGCAGGTCGTGCGCCAGTACATCGTCCGCGAGATGGCCGGCGGCGCCGTGCCACCCGAGTCGGTGGACCTGTTCGCCGTCGAGGGCGGCACGGCGGCCATGGCCTATATCTTCGAGAGCCTTCGCATCAGCGGCCTGCTCAAGGCCGGCGACAAGGTGGCCATCGGCATGCCGGTGTTCACGCCGTATATCGAGATTCCCGAACTGGCCCAGTACGACCTCAAGGAAGTGCCCATCCACGCCGACCCCGACAACGGCTGGCAGTACTCCGACGCCGAGCTGGACAAGCTCAAGGACCCGGACGTCAAGATCTTCTTCTGCGTGAACCCCAGCAACCCGCCGTCCGTGAAGATGGACCAGCGCAGCCTGGACCGCGTGCGCGCCATCGTGGCCGAGCAGCGGCCCGACCTGCTGATCCTCACCGACGATGTCTACGGCACCTTTGCCGATGAATTCCAGTCCCTGTTCTCGGTCTGCCCCCGGAACACGCTGCTGGTGTATTCGTTCTCCAAGTATTTCGGTGCCACTGGCTGGCGCCTGGGCGTGATCGCGGCGCACAAGGACAACGTGTTCGACCATGCGCTGGCGCAGTTGCCCGAGTCCGCCAAGAAGGCGCTGGACCACCGCTACCGCTCGCTGCTGCCCGATGTGCGCTCGCTCAAGTTCATCGACCGCCTGGTGGCCGACAGCCGCGTGGTGGCGCTGAACCACACGGCCGGCCTGTCCACGCCGCAGCAGGTGCAGATGGTGCTGTTCTCGCTGTTTGCGCTCATGGATGAAGCGGACGCCTACAAGCAGGCCCTCAAGCAGCTGATCCGCCGCCGCGAGGCCACGCTGTACCGCGAGCTGGGCATGCCCCCGCTGGAAAATCCCAACTCGGTCAACTACTACACGCTGATCGACCTGCAGAACGTGACCTGCCGGCTCTATGGCGAGGCCTTCTCGCAATGGGCCGTGCAGCAGTCGTCCACGGGCGACATGCTGTTCCGCGTGGCGGATGAGACCGGCATCGTGCTGCTGCCGGGCCGGGGCTTCGGGTCCGACCGCCCCTCGGGCCGCGCCTCGCTGGCCAACCTCAACGAGTACGAGTACGCCGCCATAGGCCGCGCCCTGCGCCGGCTGGCCGACGAGCTGTACGAACAGTACAAGGCGCTGGGCAAGGAGTAGGCCCTGCGCACAAGGCCCGCACGGCTCATCGCCCGCACGGCTCATCGCAGCTGTCGGGCCTTGACCACCAACAGCGCCCCGGCCATCAGGCCCACACCGGCCAGTTGCGCGGCGCCCAGCGCACGCCCGTAGACGGCCCAGTCCAGCACGATGGCTGTCAACGGATAGACGTACTGCAGCACGGCAATGCGGCCCAGCGTGAGGCGCGCCATGCCCGCAAAGAGAATGGCGTAGGCCAGGCCGGTGTGCAGCACGCCCAGCCCGACCAGCCACGCCCAGGACGACGGCGCCTGCGGCCAGCCATGAACCAGCGGCACCCACAGCAGCAGCACGGTGCCGACCGCGCACTGCCACCAGGCCAGCGCAAACGGCGTGACCACTTTCTCGGTCTTGGCCAGGATGGTCACGGCCGCATAGCACAGCGAGCCGGCCAAGCACATCAGCAGGCCGGACACATGGTCCGATCCCCAGGCCGCCGCATCGTCACCCAGCAGCCCCGTGGTCAACACCAGTCCCAGCAACGCCGCCAGCATGGCCGCCACCTGCCGTGGCGCCACGGCCTCGCGCAGCACCAGGGTGCCGAACAGCATGATCCACACCGGCTGGATGTGGAACACGATGGTGGCCACGCCAATGGAGGTGCGCGGTATGGCCGCAAAGAACAGCGCCCAGTTCAGCACCATCAGGACGCCGGTGGCCGCCACCACCGGCCAGCTCCTGCCGCGCACGCGCAACTCCCGCACGCGGCCCGTGGCCAGCCCCCAGGCCAGCAGCGCCAGCGCGCCGAAGGCGCAGCGAAACAGCACAGTGACCAGCGGATGCTGTCCGGCCTCCTGCACGAACACGCCCACGGTGCCCAGCAGCACGCCGCCCGCGATCATCAGCCACTGGCCGCGTGTCTCCTGCGCTGTGGGAGCGGCTTGTGCGGTCGCGGCGGAGGCTAGGGATGCGGCCTGTAAGGAATGGCTTCTGTCTTGCATGGCCACGATCGTCTCGTGGCAGCAAATTCTCGTAAAGCAAATAGTTTGCAGGTTTAGTATTCGATATTCGAATCCATGGAGCATGCCGTGAACCACCCCGACCTGCAGATCGACTGGCTCCGCGCCCTGGTGGCCGTGGTGGATGCGGGCTCGCTGTCGGCTGCCGCGCCGCTGCTGCACCGATCACAGGCCGCCGTGAGCATGCAGATCAAGAAGCTGGAGACCGCCCTGGGCCGGCCCGTGCTGCTGCGCGGCCCGCGCCATCTGCAGCTCACGCCCGCAGGCGCCGAGCTGCTGGGCTATGCGCGGCGCATGCTGGAGCTGCAGGCCCAGGCGCAGGCGGCCCTGTTCGGCCCCGACCTGTCCGGGCGCGTGCGGCTGGGCGTGCCGGACGACTACGCATCCACCTATCTGACGCCCGTGCTGCGCAGCTTTGCAGGCCGCTACCAGGGCGTGGAGATCGAGCTGACCTGCGAGCAGTCCACCGCACTCATCCCGCAGGTGGTGCGCGGCACGCTGGACCTGGCCCTGGTCTCACGCGACAGGCCCCAGCGCGGGCGCCTGCTGTTCCACGAGCCCCTGGTCTGGGTGGGCGCGCCGCAGCACGAGGTGTGGAGGAAGAATCCCCTGCCGATTGCCGTCTACGAGGCCGCCAGCCTGGCGCGCACGGCCGCGCTGTCCAGCTTGGCAGCCCAGCGGCGCGCGCACCGCGTGGTCTATCACAGCTCCAGCCTTGCCGGCCAGCTGGCCGCCGTGGAAAGCGGCCTGGCCGTGGCCGTGTTCACGCGCTGCAGCGTGCCCCCGCACCTGCAGGTGCTGCAGAACCTGCCGGCCGGCTTCGAGCTGCCGCCGCTGGTGTCCATGCAAGTGTCGGCCCTGCGCAGCAAGGCCTCGCAGGGCTCGGCGGCCGTGGATGCCATGTACGGGCAGTTGATTGCGACGCTGGGCCAGGCGCAGAGCAAGTCTGGAGTTGCCTGAGAAATCCGCAGCGGCTTCTGCTCGCTCGCTCAGTCATCAAAATCCCACAGCTCATGCAGATCCAGCCGCAGGCGGCTGTCGCCCTCCAGCGCCTCGCTGCGGGCCAGGCGTTCGGCCAGCAGCGCTTCGGCCAGGGTGCGGCGCACGGCCAGCAGTTCGGTCAGGCCCGATTCGCCGGCGCGGTAGGCGCGCAGTGCGCGGTCGGCGGCGCCCTGCTGCAGCGTGGCGGCGCGGGCCTGGGCCTGGGCAGCGGCACGCTTGCCGGCCAGCAGGCTCCAGAGCACGTCGAACTCCGCGCCCAGGCGGCGCTCGGCCGCCAGGCGGCGGGACAGCGCGGCGTCGGCATCGGCCAGGGCCTGGTCGGCCTGGGCCTGGCGGTGCATCGAGCCCAGGGGCACGGACAGGCTGACGCCCGCAATGCGCTCGCTGCCCCCTCGCTCACTGGTGGCGAACACGCCCACGGTAGGGTCGGGCCGGCGCTCCAGATCGGCACGGCGGGCCTGGCGCAGTGCCAGGGTTTCCTCGGCCTGGGCCAGCAGGTATTCGTGGCTGTGCTCTATGTAGCGCAGGCGCAGCTGGGCCGGTGGCTGCGGTGGCAGATCGGGCAGCGGTGGCAGATCCAGCAGCGGTGGCGCAGCCTCCCCCTCCTTCGTCCGCGCAGCCTCCAGGCCCGGAAAACGCGCCTGCAGGTCGGCCTGGGCCGCCTGGTACGCGGCCTGGGCCGTTGCCAGCGCGGCCTGCATGCGCGCGTGCTCGGCGGCGGCCAGTTCGGCGTCCAGCCTGGCCGCATCGCCTGCACGCAGCCGGCGTTCGGTGACGCGGGCCAGTTCGGCGGCAGCGTCGGCATTGTCCCGGGCGGTCTGCTGCGCCTGGCCTGCGCGCTGTGCGGCAAACCACAGCGCCAGCAACTGGCGTGCGGCTTCGTGCCGCACATCCTGGGCAGCCACGCGCGATGCGGCCTGGGTCGCTTCGGCCAGCTGCGCATCGGACTCGGCCTTGCCACCCAGGCGCAGGGGGCGCTCGACGGCGATCTGCCCCTCGGTAAAGCGCTGGCCCGAGCCGTCGTGCACCCAGCGGCGCTGGCCGCTGGCGCGCACCACGGTTTCATGCGGGCCGGCGCGCAGGGCCTGGGCGCGCGCCGCAGCGCCGCGTTGCGCGGCGTCGGCCGCCTGCACGGCAGGAGAGCGGGCCACGGCCTCGCGCACGGCGGCCTCGGGCGGCAGATGGCTTTGGGCCTGGGCCTGGACAGCGCAGGCACACAGCAAGGCAGCGGCCCAGGCATGCAGCAGGGGTTTCATGGGCATGTTCCTGAAAGAGAGTCCGGCAAGGCCTTGCGCCCTGCAGTGGGGGGAAGTGGTGTGGGTGCGGGTGGCGTTCATGGCCGGGCCTTCCTCTGGCGGCGCGGCAGGCCGAAGCGTTCGAACAGCAAGGGCAGCAGAAGCAGGGTCAGCGCCGTGGAACTGACCAGCCCGCCCGCCACCACGATGGCCAGCGGCCGCTGGATCTCCGAGCCCGGCCCGCTGGCCAGCAGCAGCGGCACCATGCCCAGCGCGGTGATGCAGGCCGTCATCAGCACGGGCCGCAGCCGGTCGCGCACGCCGTGCCGCACCACCTGGGACAGGGGCTGGCCCGCAGCCAGCAGGTTGTTGAAGTGAGAGACCAGGACCACGCCGTTGAGCACCGCAATGCCCAGCAGCGCGATGAAGCCCACGGAGGCAGGCACCGACAGGTACTCGCCCGCCGCACTCAGCGCCGCCATGCCGCCCACCAGCGCGAACGGGATGTTGGCAATGACCAGCAGCGCCTGCCTGGGCGAGCGGAAGGTCAGCACCAGCAGCACGAAGATGGCGCCCAGCGCCAGCGGCACCACCAGCGCCAGCCGCGCGGCGGCGCGCTGCTGGTTCTCGAACTGGCCGCCCCAGACGATGCGCATGTCCTTGAGGCCGGCATCACCGGCGACGGCCGCCTGGGCATCGCGCACAAAGCTGGCCAGGTCGCGCCCTTCGACGTTGACCTGCACCACGGCGAAGCGTGCGCCGTTTTCGTGGTCCACGCGCACGGGGCCGTCGCGGGCCGCCAGCGTGGCCAGGGAGGTCAATGGCCAGCTGCTGCCGTCCGCCGCCGTCACCAGCAGCCCGGCCAGGCCTTCGGGCGACTGGCGCAGCGCCGTGCCGCCGCGCAGGATGAGCGGCGTGCGCGCCACGCCTTCGGGCACGATGCCAATGCGCTCGCCTTCCACCAGGGCGCGCAGTTGCGCCTGCAGGCCATCGCCACTGAGCCCGGACTGGCCCAGCGCCGCGCGGTTGAGCGCCACCTGCAGGTATTGCACGCCGCTGTTGCTGGGCGCGATGACTTCGGAGGCCCCGGCCACCGCGCGCATGCGCGCGGCCACGGCCTGGGCGGCTGTGTCCAGCCGCGCCAGGTCGGGATCGAAGATCTTGATGGCCACGTCGCCGCGCGTGCCGGTCAGCATTTCGGAGACGCGCATTTCTATGGGCTGGGTGAAGCCGTAGATGAGCCCCGGAAAGCCCTGCATGACGTGGCGTATGGCCTCGGCGATGTCTTCCTTGCTGCCGCGCCACTCCTCGCGCGGGCGCAGCACCAGGAAGGTATCGGTCTCGTTCAGGCCCATGGGGTCCAGGCCCAGATCGTCCGAGCCCGTGCGCGCGACGATGGAGCGGATCTCGGGCACCTGCTCCAGCAGCGCGCGCTGCACGCGCCCGTCCATGTCCAGCGAAGCGGCCAGCGAGATGGAGGGCGTCTTTTGCAGCTGCACGATCATGTCGCCCTCATCCATGGTGGGCATGAAGGTCTTGCCCACGGACAGGTAGAGCACGGCTGCCCCGGCCAGCGATGCCCCGGCAATGCCGAAGACCGCAGGCCGGTGGGCCAGGCTCCAGCGCTGCATCCGCTCGAAGCCCCGGGCCACGCGCCGCATCAGCCAGGGTTCATCGCCGCCATGCGAGCGCAGCAGCAGCGAGGCCAGCGCAGGCACCACGGTGACGGCGATGAGTACCGAGGCCCCCAGCGCCAGCACGATGGTCAGCGCCACGGGCGCGAACAGCTTGCCCTCCAGCCCCTGCAGCGTGAGCAGCGGCAGGAACACGATGGCGATGATGGACACGCCGGCCAGCATGGGCACGGAGACCGCCGAGACCGCCTGGCGGATCAGCACGGCCCGGTCCTGCGGCGGGGAGCTGCCTGCCGTTTCGATGGCCGTTCCGCCCGCAGACTCATTCGCCAGCGCGCTTTCTATGTTCTCCACCACCACCACCGCAGCATCCACCAGCATGCCCAGGGCGATGGCCAGGCCGCCCAGGCTCATCAGGTTGGCCGTCAGGCCCGCATGGCGCATCAGCAGGAAGGTGGCCAGCATGGACAGCGGCAGCGTGGCCGCCACCACCAGGGCCGCACGCAGCCCGCCCAGGAACAGGTAGAGCGTGACCAGCACCAGCACGCTGGCCTCGACCAGGGCGCGCACCACGGTGCCCGCCGCGCGCGAGACCAGGTCGCCCCGGTTGTAGAAGACCTGGGTGCTCATGCCCTTGGGCAGCCGGGGAGCCAGTTCGTCCAGCCGCGCCTGCACGGCGTCCACCAGGCTGCGCGCATCCACCCCGCGCAGTCCCAGCACCAGGCCCTGCACGGCTTCGCCACGTCCGTCGCGGCTGACGGCGCCGTTGCGCGTGGCTTCGCCCAGGCGCACGGTGGCCACATCGCCCACGGTGGCGGCAACGCGCCCCTCATGGGCGGGCGCCACGACAATGGCGCGCAGGTCGTCCAGCCCGCGCACGCCGCCTTCCACGCGCACCACCCAGTGCTCTTCCCCGCGGTCCAGCCGGCCTGCGCCGTCGTTGCGGTTGTTGGCCTCCAGCGCCTGGCGCAGCTGGTCCAGCGTCACGCCGCGCGCCCGCAGCCGGGCGGGGTCGGGGATCACCTCGTAGCCGCGCACCATGCCGCCCAGGGCATTCACGTCGGCCACCCCGGCCACGGTGCGCAGCGCAGGGCGAATCACCCAGTCCAGCACATGGCGGCGCTCGGCCAGAGACCATTGCTCACCGTCGATGGTGAACATGAACATCTCGCCCAGCGGCGTGGTGATGGGGGCAAGCCCCCCTTCGGCCGTGGCGGGCAGCTCGCGCTGCAGGCCGGCCAGCCGCTCGGACACCTGCTGGCGCGCCCAGTACACGTCCGTGCCTTCGCTGAAATCAACGGTCACGTCGCTGATGCCGTACTTGGACACCGAGCGAACCATGGTCTTGTGCGGCAGGCCCAGCAATTCCTGCTCGACAGGCGTGGAGACGCGCTGCTCCACCTCCTCGGGCGTCATGCCGGGCACCTTCAGGATCACCTTGACCTGGGTGGGCGAGATGTCGGGGAAGGCATCGATGGGCAGGTGCACATAGGCCCAGGCACCGGCCAGGGCCAGCGCGCAGGCGGCCATCAGCACCAGCGCGCGCTGGCGCAGCGAAAAATCGATGAGGCGCGCCAGCATCACTCACCCCCGCCCAGCAGGCCCTTGAGCGCGGCAATGCCCGTCACGGCAATGCGCGCCTTGGGCGGCAGCGTGCCGCGCACCACGGCCGTGGCCTCGTCGCTGGCCTCCACGGACAGCGGCATGAAGCGCGCCCCCTGCCCGGTGGCGACAAAGACGCCGGTGCGGTTGTTCCAATGCGCCAGCGCCGCAGCGGGTACGCGCAGGCGTGCACCGCCAGAGCCACCAGCAGATCCGCCGGAAGGCCCGGCGTCCGCACCGGCCAGGGCCAGCGACGCGGTCACGCTTTCGCCCACGCGCAGGTCGCCAGCGCGTTCCAGCGCAACGCGCACCCGCATGCCGGCCGATCCATCACCGACCGGGGCCATGCCAGCCACCTTGCCCTGCGCACCGCGCGCCGCCACCTGAACGCGGTCGCCCACGCCGGGCAGCGGCACCTCGCGGCCCAGCAGCAGGTCCAGTTCCAGCGCCTTGGGGTCGGCCACGCGCAGCAGCGGCGCCGAGGCCTCCACACGCGCGCCCGGCACCGCCAGCACCTCGGTCACCAAGCCTGCGCGGGGCGCCACCAGGTGCACCTCGTTGCCCACGAACTGCAGGCCGCTGGCGGCCAGTTCGGCGCGCCGCGCCTGGGCCATGGCCGCGGCCTCGGCGGCGCGGGCCTGCGTGGCCTGCCAGCGGCTGGCGGCGATGATGCCGTCCTCATGCAGCGCCTGGTCGCGCGCCAGGGCCTGGCGTGCCAGGCGCGACTGGGACTCGGCCTCCAGCAGCGCGCGCCGCGCCTCATACAGCTGCGGGCTGGTGAACACCGCCACCGGCTGGCCGGTGCGCACCGTCTGGCCCAGGGCCACGAGCACGCGCGGCACCGCGCCCGCATAGGGGGCGGCCACCACAGCCTGGGCATCGGGCCGCAGCACGACGCGGGCGTGGGCCGAGACCTCGATGCGCTGTGCCGCCTGAATGGGTTCGAAACGCACGCCCAGCGCCTGTGCCTGTTCGGCGGACAAGGCAACGGATGTGGGCGTGGATGCAGATCCGGATGTGGGTGCGGATGCGGATGCGGACGGGGGGTTGGCCGGGCTTGCGGGTGCGGCCTGGGCCTGGGTGGCCATGCCGACGGCTGGCAGCGCAAGTGCGCCGGCCAGCAGCCATGGGGAAAACATCATTCCTGACTCCGGGAAAAAAGACGAACGCCGTCCACGCGCAGGCGGTTCGCTGCGCGCGGGCGAAGAAGGACTGAGGCGGGCCTGTGGACCAGGCCGGGGAGGTCAGGAAGCCAGGGGCGGTGCCTGGGCGGGGGAAGGCCGTATCACGCGCCCGCGCCAGCGCGGACTCAGGCGCATGGGCTGCAGCGGCAGGGCGGGCCGGGGCGCAATGCAGCGCATGCGCGCGGCACGCAGGCCCAGGGTGAGCAAGACCAGGCCGACCACGGCCAGCAAAGGCATGGGCAGCAGGTCCAGCGGCTGTATGGCGTCCTGCACATCGACCTCGAAAGGCTCGACATGGTCTTCATCCACATCGGTGAAGGAGCCGTGGGCCACGAACAGGTGGAAATGCGAGTCGGCCACGCGCGACGGCGCCGCGTGGATGTGCAGGCCGGCCTGGTTCGGAGTGCCGAAATGGCTGTGCAGCAGCGGTATCAGCAGCTGCGCCACCATGATGAGCAGCAGCAAGGCGCTCCGCATGGATAGGCTCCGGATGGCATGCAACATGGCCGGGGATTGTAGTGCCGGTGCCTGCGCAATCGGTTCAATCCCGCAGTTCGGCAAGGGCACATTCACCTGTCACATACCAAAGCAAGCCCCCGCCATCGCGGCAGGCCCGCAAGCCGCACCAGGCCTCGGTTCAAGCTGGAGTGACGGATTTCATTGTATTTTTTCGGATATAACGAAGCCATTCATGGAGCACTTCGCCCCCTCGGAGCCCGCCGGAGTCCGCCGGGCTGTGCTGGAGAACCGACTTGACGCAAAAATACATCCCCCATCTGCTGGCCCTGGACCGCGAGCGTGACTGGGCGCGCGCAGCGCAGGCCTGCGGCATCTCCGACAACGCGCTGGCCCAGGCCATACGCTCGGCCGAGGCGGAGTTCGGCCACGCGCTGGTGCGCGCGGGCCGGCCCTTCCAGGGGTTCACGCCGGAGGGCGAACAGGTGCTGGCCTGGGCCCGGCAGTTCGTCCAGGCGGTGGATGCACTCAAGCACTGCTTTGCCGACACGCGCAAGCGGGCAGGCCTGGCGCCCCTGCTGGCGCGGCGCTCCGTCTCGCCCAGGCGGCTGGCCATGCCGGGCCCGGACAGCGGGGACATGGACCTGATGATCGAGGCGGCGCTATGCGCTCCGGACCACGGTGCCTTGCACCCCTGGCGGGTTCTGGAGTTTCCCGCCCACCAGCGCGAGGCCTTGGCCAGCCTGTTCGAGCAGGAAAAACTGCGCCGCGACCCGCTTGCCCCGGCGGACGATATCCGCCGTGCGCGCGAGCATGCAACGCGCGCTCCGGCGCTGATCGCCTTCATCATCTCGCCCCGGCCGCGCTCGCGCGTGCCGGTGCGTGAGCAATGGCTGGCTGCGGGTGCGGCCCTGGGCAACTTCCTCAATGCCGCCCACCATTTGGGCTTTGGTGCCATCGTGCTCAGTGGCGAGCGCTGTTTTGACCCGGCCCTGCATTCAGCGCTGGGTTTGCGCGAGGGCGAGTACCTGGCCGGCTTCATCAGCCTGGGCACCATCACCAGCCAGCCATCCCCGCGCGCAACGGTGTCGCCCTCTTGCATGCGCACGGCATGGCAGGCGGAGCAGGCAGCAGCGGTCACGGCACATGCCCTTCTCCAGCCAGACGGCAACCACGACAGCCACAGCAGCGATCTTTGAAGCCGCAGCCGGCGCTTGCAGGGTGGCGCACAAGTGGCGATCAGGTGGCGCGCAGGTGGCGCACTGACTGCGCGGGGCGGTTAGAGTTGCGGGGCTGCTGCGCCCTCTTGCCCCCTCTTGCGCCCTCTTTTCCATCACGGAACAAGCTTTCATGATCATCCGGCCCCGCCCCCACTGGCTGCGCATGCTCTTCGTGCTGCGCGGCTCGGTGCTGCCCGACATCCTGCCCCAGCTGATGGCCGCCACCCTGTTCGCCGTGCTGGTCACGGCGCTGCACGGCCAGCTGTTCGCCTGGAAGGTGCCGCTGAACTTCGTGCCGTTTTCGCTGATCGGGCTGACGCTGGCCATCTTCCTGGGCTTTCGCAACAGCACCAGCTATGCGCGCTATTGGGAGGCGCGCACGCTGTGGGGCACCCTGCTCAACGAGACACGCACCCTGGTGCGCCAGGCCCGGACCTTGACGGACGCGCCGCAGCACGCCCCGGCCCTGGCCATGGTTCTGGCGGCCTTCGTGCACGCGCTGCGCCACCAGTTGCGCGGCACTGATGCCGCGGCCGACATGCGCCGCCTGCTGCCCGCCGCCGACGGCGAGCGCCTGGCCACGGCGCGCTTCAAGCCTGCCGTGCTGCTGCTCATGGCCGGCGAATGGCTGCAGGCGCGCCGCCACGATGGCAGCCTGCAGCCGGTGCTGGTGCCCGCCATGGAGGCGCCGCTGTGCAAGCTGGGCGAGGCACTGGGCGGCTGCGAGCGCATTGCGGGCACGCCGATTCCCTTCACCTACGCGGTGATCATCCACCGCACCATCTACCTGTACTGCCTGCTGCTGCCCTTCGGCCTGGTGGATTCCATCGGCTTCATGACGCCGGTGATCGTGGCCTTCATCGCCTACACCTTCTTCGCGCTGGAGGCGCTGGGCGCCGAGCTGGAGGAGCCCTTCGGCACGGCACCCAACGACCTGGCGCTGGACGCCATGTCGCAGATGATCGAGGCCACGCTGCGCGAGCTGACCGGCGAGGTGCTGCCCCCTGCGCCGCAGCACAAGGACGTGCTGTTTCTGACCTGACCCTGCCTGCCGGCCCGGACAGCGCCAGCGGCACAATCTGCCACCCGCATCACAGAAAAAGGACAAGCGCCATGACGGAGACAAGCAAGGTCAAGGGGCCGGCCTCGTATTTCCCTTCCATAGAGAAGACCTACGGCCAGCCGATTGCGCACTGGATGGATCTGCTGCAGCAGCAGGACACCCGCAAGCACATGGAACTGGTGGGCTGGCTCAAGGCCCAGCACCAGATGGGGCACGGCCATGCGAATGCGCTGGTGGCCGTGTTTCTGGCACAGACCTGACCTGCACCCAGCAACCCTCAGCCGATGGCCGTGCCGAAAGCCTGGCGCACGGCGGCACCCGCTTCGTCAAACAGGCGGCGTGATGCCGGCGCCAGCCCCAGCATGTGCATGCAGGCGTGCACCATGCCGGGCAGGCGCACGGCCTGCACCGCCACACCGGCCTGCGCCAGCCGCTGCGCATAGGCTTCGGCCTCGTCGCGCAGCGGATCGTATTCGCAGCTGATCACCGTGGCTTGGGGCAGGCCTGCCAGGTGGTCCGCGCGCAGCGGAGAGACGAGTTCTTGCCGCCCCGATGCAGCATCGCCCAGGTACGCGCCATAGCAGTACTCCATGGCCGCACGCGTGAGGTAGTGGCCCTCGCCGAACTGCTGGAACGACGGCGAGTCCATTGCTGCGTCCAGTGCCGGGTACAGCAGCAGCTGGTGGGCGATGGCCGGTGCGCCCGCCGCTCCCCAGCCTTCTTGCTGCCGTGCCAGCAGGCAGGCAGCGGCCGCGAGGTTGCCGCCCGCGCTGTCTCCGGCCACGCCGATGCGCCTGTTGTCCAGGCCCAGCGCATCGGCCTGTTCAAAGGTCCAGGCAATGGCATCGCAGAAGTCATGCAGCGGCCCGGGAAAGCGGTGCTCGGGCGCCAACCGGTAGTCCACCGAGACCACGACGGCGCCCGTTGCCATGGCCAGTGCGCGGCAGGGGTTGTCGTAGACCTCCAGCGAACCCAGGCACCAGCCGCCGCCGTGGGCGAAGACCAGGGCGGGCTGGGGCGTGGGTGTGTCCGAGGCCAGCGGCCGGTAGATACGCACCCGCAGCGGCGCACCGTCGCGCGCGGGCAGCGTGAAGTCTTCGGTGCGGGCCATGGCCTCGGCCGGGCCGTGCAGGGCGCGCAGCCCGGCGTCGGTGGCCTCGCGCAGCGCCGCCAGCGTGGGCGGGGCCACGGCCTGGGTTGCCTGCGCCAGCTCGGCGAGATAGCGCGCAATGTCAGCGTCCAGGCCCATGGTCACAGCGTCCTTTGCAGGAAGGGCAGCAGCTCGGCGATGAAGGGCTCGGCAGCCTCCTCCATGATGAAGTGGCCGCAGCCCGGCACGATCACGCCCGACAGGTCATCGGCATGGCCGCGCAGCGTGGCCAGCGGCGCATCGGCCGTGGCGTGCTCGGCGCCAATGGCCAGCACGGGCATGGCCAGCGGGCGCAGCGCACGCTCGCGGTTCTGGCGGATGGTTTCGGGAATGGCGCGGTAGTAGGCAAAGCCGCCGCGCAGGCCACCGGGCGCCGCATAGGCATCGACATAGACGTCGACGGCCACGCGGTCGCGCCGCAGCGACCAGCGGTTGAACATGAATTCCAGGTAGGCACGCTCGCGCCCCGCGATCAGGGTCTCGGGCAGGTCGGCCAGCTGGTTGAACATGAAGTGCCACAGGAAGATGTTCTGCTCTGGCGGCGCAAAGATGCTGGGCTCGGGCGCCAGGCCGGGGATCACGGCCTCGGTCAGCGCCAGGGACTGCACGGCCTGCGGCTGGTCGCTGGCCAGCGCATAGGCCACCCACATGCCCACGTCGTGGCCGGCGACCTGGTAGCGCTCATGGCCCAGCGCCAGCATGGTGCGGTGCAGGGTCAGCGCAATGGAGCCCGTGTCGTAGCCGGTGTCGGGCCGGTCCGAAAAGCCCGTGCCCGGCGGATCGACGGCAATGGCCTGGAAGCCCTGCGCCGCCAGCGCCTGCATGACGTGGCGCCAGGCATACCAGGTCTGGGGCCAGCCCGGGATCAGCAGCACGGGCGCGCCCTGCCCGGCCGTGATGCAGTGGATGCGGCGGCCGTCGATGCGCACGTAGTCGTGCGAGAACTCGCAGGCCTGGTCTTCCTGCTTGCGCAGGGCGTTCGATGTGAAAGCGTTCATTGTCGGATTCTTTTTGAGGTTCTTTGGCTGCGGGCGTGCTCAGGCGATGCCGAGCATGGCGTTGATCTGGCGCTGGTCCACGGGGGCGCCGGCGAAGTCGTCAAAGATCTTGTCGGTGACGCGGATGATGTGGCGGTTGATGAAGTCCACGCCCTCACGCGCACCGTCTTCCTGGTCCTTGAGGCAGCACTCCCATTCCAGCGAGGCCCAGCCCTGGTAGTCGTACTGGGCGAACTTGGAGAAGATGGCCTTGAAGTCCACCTGCCCGTCGCCCAGCGAACGGAAGCGCCCTGCCCGCTCCAGCCACGAGGAATAGCCGCCGTAGATGCCCTGGCGCCCGCTGGGCAGGAACTCCGCATCCTTCACATGGAACATGCGGATGTGCTCGCGGTAGATGTCGATGTAGTCGAGGTAGTTGAGCTGCTGCAGCACGAAGTGGCTGGGATCGAACAGGATCTTGCAGCGCGCGTGCTGGCCCACCAGTTCATGGAAGCGCTCGAAGCTGGTGCCGTCGTGCAGGTCTTCGCTGGGGTGGATTTCGTAGCACAGGTTCACGCCCTGCTCGTCGCAGGCGTCGAGGATGGGGCGCCAGCGGCGCGCCAGCTCCTCGAAGGCGGTTTCGATCAGGCCGGCCGGGCGCTGCGGAAACGGGAAGAGATAGGGCCAGACGAACGAGCCCGAGAACGTGCCCATGTCGCTCAGCCCCATGCGGCGCGATGCACTGGCCGACAGCTTGAGCTGCTCCAGCGCCCAGGCGGTGCGTGCGGCCGGATTGCCGCGCAGCGCCTCGGGCGCAAAGCTGTCGCACATGGCGTCGTAGGCCGGATGCACGGCCACGAGCTGGCCAAAGATGTGCGTGGTCAGCTCGCTGGCCACCAGGCCGTGCGAGGCCAGCATGCCGTTGACGTCGTCGCAATAGGTCTGGCTGCTGGCGGCCGTGGCCACGTCGAACAGGCGCTGGTCCCAGGCGGGAATCTGCAGGCCCTTGAAGCCCACGCCGGCCGCCCAGCGTGCGATGTCTTCCAGGGAATTGAACGGCGCCTTGTTGTCGGCGAACTGCGCCAGATGAAGGCTGGGGCCCTTGATGGTCTGCATGTGATTTCCTTGAGTTGAGCTATTGTTTGTTGATCAACAAATAATAGTATCACGCTAACACGGCTGCTTTTGCGAAGCCGATGCAAGACAGCATCACGGCGCCGCTAAGATGCCGCCCTGACTGTTGACAAGGATGAGGAAGATGGCCGGAAGACCCAGGGAATTTGACCGAGACCAGGCGCTGGAGCGCGCCATGCTGGCGTTCTGGCGGCGCGGCTACGAGGGCACGTCCATGGCCGACCTGGTGCAGGCGCTGGGCATTGCGTCAGCGCGCATCTATGCGGCCTTCGGCAGCAAGCAGGACCTGTTCCGCGAGGCCGTGCAGCGCTACGAGGCCGGTGATGGCGGGTTTGCCGACCGCGCCATGGCCCAGGAGCGGCGCGTGCGCGACGCCCTGGCCCGCGTGCTGCGCGATGCCGTGGCCACCTATACCGACGATGCCCATCCGCTGGGCTGCATGGTGGTCACCGCCGCCACCAATTGCGCCGAGGAAAACGAGGCAGTCGCCGCCTGGCTGGCCGAACACCGCCGCCAGCGCACGCAGTCCCTGATCGACCGCCTTCAGCGCGCGCTGGATGAAGGCGAGCTGCGCGCCGGCACCGACGTGCAGGCGCTGGGGGATTTCTATGCCACGCAACTGCATGGCATCTCCGTGCAGGCCCGCGATGGCGTGCCGCGCCAGCGGCTGCTGGCTGCAGTGCAAACCGCCTTGCTGCTGCTGGACACGGCGCTGGAGCCGGCGCTGCAGCCCGCGGCCAAGGCGGGCTGAGCCGTCAGGCGCCGAGCTTTTGCAGTTTTTGCAGCTCGGCGCGCAACTGGATCACGCTGGGCGTGACGATGGGGATGAAGGCCGATTCACGCCAGCGGCGGGCAAAGCCATCGTCCGCATCCAGGCTGTAGGCACGGCCGCCGGCCGTCTGCAGCTCCAGCTGCATGGCCTGCTGCACGCAGTCGTGCAGGGCCAGGCGCAGCGCGAAAAGCCGCTCGGGCGCCTCCACGAAATCGCCGGCCTCTACACCGGCCTTGAGTGCGGCCACCGCCTGCTCCAGATGGCTGCGGGTATCGTCCAGCGGCTGCTGCAGCACATGCCCGCCCTGCCCCATGCGCGAGGCGGCCTGCGCACAGGCCGCGCGCGCCAGGCCGATGGACAGGCCGCATTGCATGCCCAGGAAGGCCGGCCGCACACGCGGCAGGAATCCGCCGGCGCGCTCGGCCAGCAGATCGTCTTCGGTGATGGCCACGTCCTTGAGTTGCAAGGCGGCGGTGTTGGTGCCGCGCAGGGCGATCAACTCCAGATCCGGCGAGCGCTCCAGGCCCGGCCGGTCGGACGGCAGGGCCACGATCATGGGCGGCGCGCCGTCGTCACGCGCCACGGCAATGGCGGCCAGAAAGCGCGGCCCGCGCAGGTTGGTGCACCAGGGCACGCTGCCGTTGAGCAGCCAGCCGCCCCCTTCCCGGGCCGTGGCGCGGATGTTGAGTGCCTCCAGCCCGCTGAGGAATTTCATGATGTTGGACAGCCCCGAGGCACCGGCCGCCTCGCCCGCCAGCAGCGCGGGCAGCCAGCGCTCGCGCAGGGCCGCATTGCCGGTGTTCGCCAGCATCTCGATCAGCACACGCTGGCCCCAGAAGGCAAAGGCGGCGGACATGGAGTGCGTGGCCACCTGGGCAATCGCCTCGATGGCATCGCCGGCGCTGCCGCCCTGCCCGCCCAAGGCATCCGCCAAGCCGTGGCCCAGCAGCCCGGCTTCGGCCAGGTAGGGCACGACGGCGGCCGTGGCCTCGCCGTTGCCGGCATCCAGGGCCTGGGCACGTGCATCCAGCCATTGGCGGTTGGCGTCGGTCAGCAGGGGGAAATTGGGCATGGGCTCAGGCATGGGGTCGGGCATGGGGCTTGTCATCTTGCGGGTCACCATAAAAAAAGGGACCGCTGTGGGCACAGCGGTCCCTTGCCATCCTAGCGCAGCGCACAGGCTGCGCAGATGACGCAGCGCAGGCTCAGTGCGCCGCCACCTTGCCGGGGCGTGTTTCCTCGCGCAGGGCCTTGACCTTGTCGCTCAGGCCGGGCCATGGCTGCAGGCCGTACTGGCTGCGCATGGTGTTCAGCAGCGTGGCGATCTGATCGTCGCTGAGGTTGTGGCGGAAGGCGGGCATGGTGCCCAGCTGCGGGCGCGCCGGTTGCGTGATGCCGTTGAGCACCACATGGATGGCGTTGGTCGGCGAGTCGCTGTACAGGTTGGTGTTCAGCGACAGCTGGGGACGCACCCCGAAGCTGCTGCCGGCCAGCACGCCGCTGGGGTCGGCGCGGTGGCAGGCCATGCAGGCACCCTGGTACAGGCGATAGCCCTGGGCGTCGACCGGCAGCTTGGCAACCTCGGTCTTTTCCTTCACCAGCGCCTGGGCGTCCCCTGCGCCAGCGGCGTCTGCCACGGGCTTGCGGTACGACATCAGGTAGGTGGCCATGGCGTTGATGTCCTCGGCCGACTGGTGGGACAGGCCTTCGATCACGGGCGCCATGGGGCCGGCGGCTACGCCGTGGCGCTGCGAGAAACCGGTCTGCATGTAGCGGACCAGGTCTTCTCGCGTCCAGGGCAGCGGAGCCACGGCCTTGTCGTTGAGCGCGGGCGCATCCCAGCCGTCGATGAAGGCGCCAGCCAGGTGGTCGGCACCCTTTTTCTCGGCGCCGAACTGGTTGCGCGGCGAGTGGCAGGCGGCGCAGTGGCCCAGGCCTTCGACCAGGTAGGCGCCGCGAATCCACTCGCCCGACTGGTTGGCGGGCGCGGGCTGCTCGCCCGGCTCCAGGTACAGCGCATTCCACAGGGCCAGGCCACGGCGCACGTTGAACGGGAAGTTCAGCGCGGTCTTGGGTGCCTCGTTGGAGACAGCCGGCTCGGTCATCAGGAAGGCGTACAGCGCCTTCATGTCCTCATCGGTCACGCGGGTGAATGCCGTGTACGGGAAGGCCGGGTACAGGTAGTTGCCCTCGCGGTCCACGCCATGGCGCATGGCGCGCTCGAAGGCCTCGTACGACCAGCGGCCGATGCCGGTTTCGGCATCGGGCGTGATGTTGGTCGAGTAGATGGTGCCGAAGGGACTGGGCATGGCCAGGCCGCCTGCGTTGCGCTGGCCGCCCGGTGCCGTGTGGCAGACCGCGCAGTCGCCCATGTGCGCCAGGCGGCGCCCCTGGTCGATCTGCTGCTGGCTGAATTCCTGCACCGGGATCTGCTGCAGGGGCGCGATCTCGCTGCGGCCCGTGGCCAGCCAGAAGGCGGCGCCGGCCACGGCGGCCAGGCCGACCACGCCGAGGGTGATTTTCTTGAGTGTGTGCATGTTCCGGTCCTCCGCTCTCAGTTCTGTGCCTTGTCGGCCGGGGCTGCATCGGCAGCCTTTGCCTTGAGTGCGGCCAGCACGCGTGCCGGGGTGAACGGCACTTCGCGCAGGCGCACGCCGGTGGCATCGAACACGGCGTTGGAGACAGCGGCGGCGCTGGGCACGGAGGCCGATTCGCCCGCGCCCATGGGGTCTTCGCCGGGGCGCTCGACCAGTTGCACGTCGATCTCGGGCAGTTCGTCAAAGCGCAGGATGGGGTAGCCACCCCAGTCCAGCGAGGTCACGCCCTTGCTGTCGAAGGTCACGTACTCCTTGAGCACGCGGCTGGTGGACTGGATGATGTTGCCGTGCACCTGGTGGCGCACGCCGGCCGGGTTGACCATCTCGCCGCAGTCATGGGCCACGAAGACCTTGTCCACCTTGATCACGCCGGTCTCGCGGTCCACGGTCACGTCGCAGATCCAGGTGGCCCAGGCCGCGCCGTAGCCAGGGAACTTGCTGTGGTAGTAGCGGGCGTAGGCAAAGCCGCGGCCCTTGACCAGGCGCTGGTCGGCCGGCGCGGGGTTGCGGTGGGCCGGGCCATCCTGCCAGCCGGCCTGCTTGTGCGCAGCGTGCGTCAGCGCCACGGCGCGCGGGTCCTTCAGGTAGCGCAGGCGGTAGGCCAGCGGGTCTTCACCGGCCAGGTAGGCGCATTCGTCGATCCAGCATTCATGGGCAAAGACGTTGGGCAGGGCCGAGACGCCGCGCATCCACGAAGCGCGCACGATGGGCGCCGCATCCTGCGAGACCACGCGCATCTTGGGGTACTCGTACTGCGGGATGGCCGTACGGTCACCCATCTGCAGCACCTTGGGCTTGTTGGGCACCTTGCCCGTCAGGATCAGGGCCAGGGCCGCCGCGTCGTTGGACGGGTAGCAGGTCT
This sequence comes from Delftia sp. WSY_7, assembly GCF_043104845.1. Lineage (NCBI taxonomy): Bacteria > Pseudomonadati > Pseudomonadota > Betaproteobacteria > Burkholderiales > Comamonadaceae > Delftia > Delftia sp. WSY_7. The sequence goes on from NZ_JBICLB010000047.1 coordinate 67,267, forward strand.
TGAGCTCGTAGCCCAGCACTGCATGGTTCTCGTCCAGGCCGCCGCGCACGCGGATCAATTGGCCCGTGCCCTTGGGCTCCCAGGCGGCTTCCTGCTCGCGCATCAGCTGCACGCGCACCGGGCGGCCCACGGCCTGCGACAGCAGCACGGCGTCGGATGCCACGTCGTCCGCGCAATTGCGGCCGTAGCAGCCCGAGGCTTCCAGGCGCGTCACATTGATCTGGTCGGCCGCCATGCCGGTCAGCGTGGCGATGTCCTTGCGCACGTCGTGCGGGTTCTGCGATCCGGTCCAGACCTGGATCTGGCTGGCGGACACCTCGGCCACGGCGCAGGACGGGCCGATGGAGGCATGCAGGTGGTAGGGCCAGACGTAGTCGGCCTCGATCACCTTCTTGGCGCCCGAGAAGGCCTCGTCAATGCCCGCGTCCTCGCGCAGCATGCGGTCGGTCTTCTCGTGCTTGACCAGGGTGTCGTGCATGGCGTTCAGCGACAGGTCGGGCACGCCGGCCCAGTCCTTCCACTTCACCTCCAGCTGGCGCATGGCGGCAATGGCCTGCTCTTCGCGCTCGGCCACGATGCCCACGAAATCGCCCTGCACCACTACCTTGACGATGCCCGGCAGATGCGCCACGGACTGTTCGTTCACCGAAATCAGGCTGCTGCCCAGCGGCGCCGACGCATCGGCACCGCCATAGGGCGGGCGCACCACGCGGCCGTGCAGCATGCCCGGCACGCGCACATCGTGCACATAGGCCAGCGCGCCCAGCACCTTGGCCGGAATGTCCACGCGCTGCACGGACTTGCCGATGTAGTTGAAACCGCCGGTGCGCAGCGGCACTTCCTTGTCCAGCGCAATGTTCAGGTCCTGGCCCTGGGCCAGTTCGCCGTAGCCGATGCGTCGCCCGCCCTTGGCCACCACCGCGCCCTTGGACGTGGTCAGTGCGGACACGGGCTGCTGCAGCTTCTCGGCAGCCAGGCCCAGCAGCAGCTGGCGCACCTGCGCGGCGGCCTTGCGCATGGGGATGGCGTCCACCTGGATGGTGTTGCTGGCAATGGTCGGGCCCTGGTTGGGCGTGCGGCCCGTGTGGCCCAGCACCATGGTGATGCGCTCGAACTCCACATCGAGCTCATCGGCCACCAGCTGCGCCAGCGAGGTACGGATGCCCGTGCCCAGGTCTACGTGGCCGTGGTAGGCCGTGACGCTGCCGTCCGCGCCAATGGCGATGAAGCTGCTCACCCGGTCGATGGGGGGAATGGGGAAGGCGCCGGCCACGGCGGGCGCCGTACCCGTGCTTTCAGCCACCAGGCCAGCGGCCGCCACCGAGCTGACCATGACCATGCCGCCCAGCTTGAGCAGGTTGCGGCGCGTCAGTTGAAGGGGGTTGGATGCACTCATGCTGCACCTCCCTGGGCGATCAGCACGCGGGCGCGTGCAGCCGCACGCATGATTTCCACATGCGTGCCGCAGCGGCACAGGTGGCCGGACAGGGCCTGGGTGACTTCCTCGTCGGTGGCCGTGGGCTTGTGGTCGAACAAGGCCACCAGGGCCATGACCATGCCGTTGGTGCAGTAGCCGCACTGGGCGGCCTGCTCGTCGATGAACGCCTGCTGCACGGGGTGCAGTGTGTGGACGGTCTTGCCATGCGTGTCAGCCGACGGCTTGCCGGCAGGCATTCCCGGCACGGCGGCCGGATGGGCAGCTTCCCAGTCACGCGCCACGCGGGCGTGCTCGGCCTGGGTCGCATCCTGGGACAGGCCTTCCAGCGTCGTGACCTTCATGCCCTGGACCACGCTCACGGGAACGGAGCAGGAGCGGGCCACCTTGCCGTCGATCAGCACGGCGCATGCGCCGCATTCGCCCAGGCCGCAGCCGAACTTGGGACCGTTGAGCTGCATGTCGTTGCGCAGCACATAAAGCAGCGGCGTCTCCGGGCTGACGCCCTGGATCTCGACCTCTTGTTGGTTGAGAGTGAATTTCATCGTATGCAAACCTTGTGGTTGACAACAGGTGCAAACCATAGGTGCGCACTGAAAAATCAGGCGTCAGGCACGCCGCAGCAGGGCCCGAAAAAGAAAGCCCACCGCCGGCGGGGTGGGCTATTTCACGTGGTTTTTAGAGGCAAGTCGGATGGCTGGCTGCCTGTTGTATGCAAACGATTCTATGCCTCGCACTTGCTCGCCGCTGCCAGCGTGCCGCCATCCCGGCACCCGCACAGACTGCAGATTTCCGTGGCTTTTTATGCACAAGACCAAACTCATCCATCGGAAATATCCACTAAAGCACAGCGCAGCAGGCTGATCAGTGAGCCTGCACCAAGAGCGAAAAGGAGTGCACCACCGCAGTGCACAGGAGGGCAGGACACGCTGCAGCAATTCCCGTCCGGATCTTTCAGCCATGCACGGCCGGGCATAGAGATCGCAGCCCGTCCAGGCGTTCAACGCGTCGGCTCGAAAATCACACCAACCCAGCAAAACACTCGGCTTTTACCTGCATCAAATTCCAGTGAGAACGCTTGAAATTCACGAATGCATCATGCGCAGCGCCTGCAAAACACCTGCTCGTCTGCAGGATCGGCACCACGCAAGGCTGCTGGCTGCCACCCCAAGCATCAGCGGGTGCCCGGTGTGATCTGGATCGTGCCAAGGCCCGAATCCATGGCCACACGCCGCCGGGGAGTCAGCCAATGCACCCACAGCCCCCAAAGCCACCCCAGCGCAAACACGCAGGCCAAGGCCAACATGCCCCAGCGCCCGGCAGACAGCGCGCTGTAAATCCAATACGGCATGCCCCCCAGGCCGAAGAGGCAGGCCCATCGCCGAAGCGCGGCGGAACGGGATTGGGACAGCCAGACGGCAAGGGCTGCGGGGAGTGCGAAGGCGATCTGATCGATGCTCATGACTGCATCATACTGTACAAATAAACAGCATTGCACAGAAAAATCCAGACGCTTGCACAAGGCACGTCGACGGGACGGCCACACCCTCTGATTTGTTCGCATCTCATCTGGCAAGCAGCGTACAGACTGGACTTGAAGGATTCCGAATCCGCACCGGAGTTTGGGTAAATCGCGGCCCTTGCATCGCTTAATACCAGCACCGCCGGCCAAGAACCCGGAGTCACGGCTTATCCAGTTCCGCCCAGCCCGAAAGCGAGGGTACACAGGATTTTGAAAACCCGCAGAACATACAGCGCCATACTGCGCAACGGCTCTTTACCCAAGGTTTACCTGGCAGTTTGAACGCATTCGGGACGGGCAATGGTGGTCATAGGGGGAAATAATCGAAAGCATGCAAACCGGTTCTTAAAAAACAGTTAATATTCGCGCTTCAATCCATGAAAGGCAAACTACCGTGAGCAACACATACAAAGAACTTCTGGCGCAGCGCGAAGCACTTGAGGCCCAGATCCAGACAGCACGCAAGCAAGAAGTCAGTGATGTGATCGCCAAGATTCGCGGTCTGGTTCAGGATTACGGCCTGACAGCCGACGACATTTTCACGGCACGCCGCGCCTCCTCCACCGTGGCCCCCAAGTTCCGCAATCCAGAGACAGGTGACACCTGGACCGGACGCGGCAAGCCGCCCGCCTGGATCAAGGACAAGGATCGCGCCCAGTTCGCCATCTGAAGCCCTGGATAAACGCCTCCATGAAAACAGCCTGCAGTCACTTGCAGGCTTTTTTCATTCTGGCCCCACCTGGAGCGTGCACCTGAATTGGCGTGCCTGGGCATTGCCCAGGCCTGGCCCCGTGCAATCGCGGCAAGCACGCGCACATGCCCTTAGACATGCACTGTGGATGGATGCCGTGGTTCAATCAGTCGGCCTGATCTGCATCTTAAAATTTCTCGCTGTAGAGACCGGCCCCCGACGTTCGGCCTTCCATGACAAAACAGATCTCCGCCCCGGACAGTGCCCCCACCGCACGCCGTCCTGACAAGCTACCGACCGCCTTTGGAACGACACCTGTCGCAGATGCACTCTTGCGGCCCCATCTGCCATTTTCAGGACAGCAGATTCTGTTCATCTCGTCATGCGACGATCAGCACACCCATCTGCTCCCTTTGCTCAAGGAGTGGGGTTTGGTGACCACGGCATGCCGCCATCCCACCGCGATTCGCCAGGATCGGCTACAGAAGTTCCACGTTGTCGTGCTGTGCGGGCCGAAGACTTCATGGAATGCCAAGGACGAAAACCGCCTGGTGGCAGGAGCGGCACGCATCATCGAATGTGAAGCCAGCCATCCCATGCAGCCCAGAGTGATCAATGCCCGCATCATCGCGGTATCCTGGCATTCACCGCAGGGGATTTTTGATGCGCTGACGATGGCGATCCATTCAACGCATGCCAACCTCGACAGCCTCCTGCCGACTGACCAAGCCGTCCATTTCGAGAAAATTGCGCCGCCCATCAGAAATGCCTTCCTGGAATCTGCGCGCTCTTCTCTGGCAACCATCAAATCCAGCCCAAACTGCAAAGATGTGCAAAGAGAGCTTCACAACCTGTCTGGCTCACTGAGATTCTTTGATCTGGTCGAGTTGTCAATACGGTGCGCCGACCTGGAAAGCCGCATGGGCCATGATGGGCTGGCATATCACAGACATTCGCTCTCGCTGCTGGAGCTCCAGCTTGAAGCAGTCATCCAGGACATACAGGCACTGAAGGTGGAATGAACATGCATCATTGAGATCTCGATGATGTCACCCACCCACATTCCAAGGCATATTTCATAAGGTCTATGTCTCGCTCTATGCCGAGCTTTTGCATGGCCTTGACTTTTTGCGTGCTGATGGTCTTCTTGCTCCTGTTGAGCTTGGCTGCAATTTCATCAATGCGCAGGCCAGCAGCGTACAACCGGACTACCTCGGACTCCTTGGGGCTCAGCTCGGCAGGCACTCTTCTCTCCCCCTGCACTCCGCCCAACCCGCCTGCACCACCTCTTTCCAGCCGCTCGGCGATGGCTGGCGAAAAATAAACTCCGCCAGTGAATGCCGCGTGGATCGCGGGAACAAGATGCAGCACCGGATCGGCCTTGCTGACAATACTGATGTTCGAGACACGACCCAGAGCCTGCAGTATTGCCGAGTTATCCAGCATGGTCAGGACCACCAGACCCAATTTTGGGAATCTTCTCGATATATATCCGAATAGATGCAGTCCATCTCCATATTGCCCGGTCGGCATGGAGTAATCGGATACAAGCACATCAAAACCTCCCTCTTCCAGCTTTTGAATCAGATCGGTTGAATTTGAAACACTCCCATTCAATGCAATTTCTGACTCACCAGACAATTCATGCCTGACACCTGATATTATCCCAGGATGATCGTCCGCCAACAATACGGATATTTTCAGGTATTTTTTATAGTCCATGGTGCGTAAATATGAATAACCTGACACCAGCCGGCTTTCAACCTTTCTCACAAATCTTTCAGAACGTCCATGAAATTCACGAGCTCCCCATCGACCGCTCGAAAATCTCGCGCATTGACAAGAGAAGAAATCCTATCAAGCGCCTGGACTATGTCATTGAACCCTGCCACTGCAAATGCCCCCTTCATGGCATGAATTTCCCTATGCACAGCCACGAGATCTCTTTTTTCCAAGGATTTCTTCAAGGAGATCAAGGATGCTTGTGTTGTTGAGACAAGAATGTCACGGTAGCCAGAAATCTTGCTTGTTCTTGCCGGCAATGCATCCACTTGGCAAACCCCGGACTTGCCGATATTTCTATCAATGAATTCCTTGATGCTTTTCAGGGAGGCTGGTTTGACGATGATGTCGGATATGCCGAATTTGGCACATTTATCCCTTTCATGCTTGCCTGCGTTTGCCGTTATTGCCCCCACTCTAATCCCGGGGTAATCCTTACGGATGTGCTGTGCAAGCACATAACCGTTCATGCCGGGCATCTGCAGGTCGGTTAGAACCAGGTCATAGGCCAGCTGTGCCAGCATGCTCAAGGCAGATTCCCCTCCTTCTGCAGAATCGGCCTCATACCCAATGATCCTCAGCTGATCCAGCAACAGCATTCTGTTAACAGGGTGGTCATCCACCACCAGAATCCTTGCCGAGAAATCCTCTCGTTCGTCCTCCGAAAGCAGGACATCGCCATCCTCCCAAGCGACAGCGGATGATGCGGGCTGCGCATGGTATGCGGGCAGCACCAGCTCGAAAATGCTGCCTTTTCCAAGGACACTTGAAAACCGGATCTCCCCTCCCATGAGGTGGGCCATCCGCTGGCACAGCGTCAGCCCAAGTCCGGTTCCTCCAAACTTCGTGGCGATTTCCGAGCCGGCCTGCTTGAACGCATCGAAGATGAACGCATGCTGCGAATGATGAATACCTATTCCAGTATCGGATACCTTGATGTTCAGCTCGCCGGATCTGTCGGATGCATATACCTCTATTTTTCCACTCTTGGTGAACTTCAAGGCATTGCTGAGTAGATTGTTGAGTATTTGCTTGATGCGCTCAGCATCGCCAAGATATCCAGACTTCAGCGAATCATCGATGGTCAGGGAAAATTCAATTTTTGCCTCTGTCACCAAGGGTTTATAGATGGATGCCACCTGCCTGATCACAGACTTGAGATCGAATCCGGCCATCTCGACACTCATCTGACCAGACTCAACCTTCGAGAAATCGAGGACATCATTCAACAGAGACAAAAGAGAATGTGAGGAATTCGAAATGATGTCCAGCCGTGTTTTCTGCTCCATGGACAGAATGCTTCTTCCCAGTATTTCCAGATTCCCCAGTATCGCATTGAGTGGAGTGCGTATCTCGTGGCTCATTACGGCGAGAAAAGATGATTTTTCATGGTTTGCCTCTTCCGCAGCCTTCTTTGCATCCTCCAGGCTTCTTTGGACCTGCTTGTGAGCCGTGATATCGGCAAACCCGCACAACAGCACGTTCCGACCTTGGTATTTTGCCTTCACCATGATCATGGACAGCTCTGCAATGGTTCCATCGTTGGAAATCACCACCTCGCTGGACACGGGCACATAGTCACTTTTCCCGCCACCAAGATATTTCTCCACATAAACTCTGTGAAAATAGCCGATCAATAGCTCTCCAGGGACCGGGCCACGCAGTACTGCACTCTCCTTGTATTTGAACATCATGCTGTTCTCCAACAGCATCTTTTTCTCCTTGAAATCAAGAAGACCCAGTCCGTAAGGAGCCATGGCAATGATGGTTCGACTCAGCTGCTCGGTATCGAAAACATTCTTTGCCTTTTCATAGATTGGAATAAATACCTTTTCGTAGAAATATATCAAAAAGCACCAGAACAAGACAATGAATATCAACGAAAGAATCAAATATACGAACGATTTTCCCTTTAGAAAAACCGCATCCTTCCACGAAAACACGTGGAGCAGAACCATATTTGTATTCGATATCCTCGAGTAGTAATGAAAAAAACCATCCTTGTATACGGCACCATACTTGAACAGAAGATAGCGACTCACCAGGTTGCCTTGGAATTTCGATGATTCAATATCAAAGAAATCCGCTTTGCTGTAGCCCTCTGGTTCAACACCCAGGGCAACGCTTCCCTGGGAGTCCATGATCAGAAAGGAACTTCTATCCTCACCTTGCTGCATCAGATTCTCAATATGCTGGGTAGGCATGTCACTCACCACGGTGAGAAATGGCTTACCCCTATGGAATGCAGAAACAACAACCTGGAACGACATTTCACCCGTCAGAATACTTTTGGTCGGGGGAAGCCAAATGGGGTGGCGCACTTGTCCGGAATGAAGTGGAACGCCTTTGTCTTTCGGCAGCCCGGCAATCTGTTGCTGAAGCTCCAAGAGCATCCGTTCCCGCTCAGGCTCATCTGGAATCTGAGGCAGGAGAGCACCGATGAACCCGCCATCCGGACTGAAGGCATATACAGATATGGCTCTTCCATCCTGAAGAAAACTCGAGTTTGCCAGGTATGCAAGCTCCTCCAGCATGTCCCTGTATCGCCTGCATGCAGGCTTGTCGCCCTTATCCTCGAGCAAAACCACCGGACTCACACCCGTGATCATAGCGCCCGGCCTGCCAACTCCCGCCGGTTGCGATATATGCGCTTGCCCCCAAAGCAATTCTGATGCGATTATTCCACGCATCATGATGACCTGCTTTGTTTCTATCTCCACCAGAATTCTAGTTCTCTTGTTCTGAAAAATTGACCTTCTTTCCTCCATGAAATCATTGAACTCGAACGATGCCGCAAATAACGCGACAATGATCACAAGGAAAGAAAAGATCAGCCCCCCACCAAAAAGCAGTCTCTTGTTATATCTAGCCAGAAGCAGAAGATCTTCCTTCTCTGCAATTTCTTTTTTATGGATTTCCATCTGGACGTCGATATACAGCCATTGCTCAGGCCAATGATCGCCTCATGTAGTCGATAAAATCTTTGCAGGAAAGTGCTCTGGAATACAAGAATCCCTGGGCGACATCGGCATCCATCCTCCTGATCATTCCCAGATCATCAACGTCCTCCACTCCCTCAACAACCACCTGTGCCCGAACATCTTTCGCAAGCGACACCGCTTTGCTCAGCACTCTCTTTGCATGGGCCTGGTTTCTTGCAGCATGCAGCAAAGCCTTGTCAATCTTGATCTGGTTGAAAGGAACGCTAAGCAGGCGCCCTATGGTTGAGCCGCCCACGCCAAAGTCATCCATTGCGCACTGAAAGCCACTCATTCGTAAATTCGCAATGACACCGCCCAGGGACTTGTCGAGATCATCCGCCCCATCTTCCGTCACCTCAAAACCGATATTTTCAGGGGAGACACCTGCATCCCTGATCACGCGCAATGCCGAATCCATCCACTCCCAGGATGCCGCCAGGGAGGCGGATACATTGATGCTGCAGATGAACTGCCCTGAAGGTGCTGCCGATTTGATGAAAGAGATGGACTGCAGGAGCATTTGGAGAGTGAGCTCATGCATCAATCCATGGTCTCCGATGGCCTTCATGAACGCAGCAGGTGGCAACAGTTCCGTGGCCGAAATAGGCCACCGGGCCAAGGCTTCCGCCCCGATGATCCTGCCCGAGCCTGCATGATGCAAGGGTTGAAAATGGGCAACGATTTCGCCGCTGTGCAAAGCGTTCGTCAACCTTGCTCTCGGGATCGGCAAGATCGTCCTGGGCTGGCCCTCCGTCTTGGTCCGCCCCAGGATACGCAGCAGGAAATCCCCGTTGACCGGCACCTCTCTTGCCATTCTGGAGCGAGATATTGCACAGACGATGTTGAGTGCCAGGCTCCGGGCATAGTCAGCGACCGCATGGAATATTCTTGGTTCGCAGCTGCTGACAAGGATGATGGGAACATCCACTTTCGACAGTGCCAGATCATTAAGCAACTTCATCAGCTTTTCGCCGATGAAATCCATATCCACAAAGGCCGCATCCGCATTGAATTTCTTCAGTTCCGCCAGAAGCTCATCCGTATTGCTGATCCATTGAATGCCGTGAAAAATTCCTTGCTGTTTGCAACATTGCTGTATCCAATATAGGGCCATCGGATCATTTGTGGCAACGAGCATTCTTTTGCCATGACCGGGACTATTTTCTGGCATCAATCCATCCCATCTCTATTCCATAGCGAATGAGGTCAATGTCCTTGCGGATGCCCAGTTTATTCATGACCGCCACCTTGTGCGTACTGACCGTCTTGATGCTGCGATAGAGTTTTTTCGCTATTTCAGACACTGTCATTCCAGAAATGAAAAGCAGCAGAACTTCCTCTTCACGCTTTGACAGTTCTATCGATGTTCGTACCGCCCCGAGCCATTCGCCGCCAAGCAGTTTGCTTGCGCTCGGCGAAATGAATTGACCATCTGTGTATGCCGCATAGATCGCCGGCACCAGGCTCCCCAAAGAATCTGTTTTATGGACTATCCTATAGATCCCCTGATTGGCAAGCGACTTGATGATCCCAATATTCTCAATCATTGTCAGCATCACGATCTTGACGCCGGGAAATCGTCGCCGGATGACATTCAGCATGACTAGGCCGTCGCCATAGGTTCCGCCGGGCATTGAATAATCAGTCACCAGCACATCGCATTCGTTCTGCCTGAGAAAATTGATGATTTCCGTGGAGTTTTTCGCTCGACCCACAATCTCTATCTCATTTTTTTCCTCCAAAACACTTTCTATGCCTGCCAGAACTGCCGGATGGTCATCGGCAATCAGTATCCGCAAGACGAAATTTTTCATGACTCAAAAAATTAGCAAGAAGAACATTCCTATTCTAGGCAGTGGCGCACTAGGATTTAATTGGATTAATCTGATTTTTCCACTTCAAAATCTAAGATTTGTCTGATTTTTTGGCCCAATTGCTGCGAATTCGGGCGTCAGTCCTAGGGAGCACTCCTAGAATTCAACAGATAGTTGAATCGGTGGTTGAATGCGTTGCACGCCAAGCATCCGGACCAGACGGGAGTCTGTGGATGAGATGCACGCGCCCGGGCAGGAGCCCGCGACCGATGCCGGGGTGGGGCTGAAGCGACCTCACCCCATGGCCGAGCGCGTGAAGAGACCGCCAAATCCCGGCACAATCCGTGGATGCGAATCCTTCACACCATGCTGCGCGTTGGCAATTTCCAGCGTTCCATCGATTTCTACACACAGGTTCTTGGCATGCAGCTGCTGCGAACCTCAGAGAACCCCGAGTACAAGTACTCGCTGGCCTTCCTGGGCTTCGAGGGCGGCAACCCTGGCCAGGCCGAGATCGAGCTGACCTACAACTGGGGTACGGAGTCCTACGACATGGGCACGGCCTACGGCCATATCGCCATTGGCGTGCCTGATGCCTATGCCGCCTGCGAGAAGATCAAGGCGTCCGGCGGCAACGTGACGCGCGAGGCCGGCCCCGTCAAGGGCGGCACCACGGTGATTGCCTTTGTGACGGATCCGGACGGCTACAAGATAGAACTCATACAGGAGAACTCACGCGCCCATGCCGGCGTGCAGCCAGCTGGCGGCGAGAAGTTCGATCCCCTGCGCAATTCCTGATCCACGCAGCCCCAAAAACAAAGGCCCGGAGCGTTCATCGCTCCGGGCCTTTGTTTTTAGCTGCGGCTGCTGCCAGCCGCGCTGCTGATCCGGTTCAATCCACCAGGATCACTTCCACCCGGCGGGCCTGGGCATTGCTGCCATCGGCCTGCAGTTGTTCGGGCTTCTTGAGTTCGACCTTTTCCTCGGCCACGCCCAGTGCCGACAGGGCAGCCTGGACTGCCAGGGCGCGCTTCTTGGCCAGTTCGGCGTTGAGTTCGGCGCTGCCGGTGGCGTCGTGGTATCCAGAGATCACGGCGCGCTTGCCGCCCTGCACACCAGCCACCACATCGGCCAGCGCTTCATTGGCGCCAGCCGCCAGCTCGGCCTTGGCCGATGCGAAGTAGAACTTGACCACGCCGTTTTCGACAACGACACGCGCCACGTCTTCCTCCAGGACCACAGGCGCCATCGCCGGCACAGGTGTGGCGCCGGTTGTCGTCTTTGCAGGACCATGCGCAATGCCGCGCTGGTAGACCACGACACCCACGACCGTGGAGACGACGAGCGCAATCAGCGCAAACAAAAAGCCCAGGGCAAAACGTTGTTGGCTGTCGTCGTCGGATTGACTGAAGGACATGAAGCACTCTCCGTGAATGAACTGTTGAAGGAAACCAGAAAGACTGCGAAAAACCGGCCGATTGTAGAGGGCCGCCGCCAACGGCCCTGCGCACCGCCCAAGCCCCGTGATGCCACCCGGCACGAACTGTGGCGCCGCAGAGACAAAAGACCGGCCGTGCAAGTGCAACGCAGGCGCTTGTGCACCGTTTGGGCCGACAGGCGTTAAAACGTCATTGTTCCTTCACGCCACAGCGCCCATGTCCGCCCTGCCAGAATTCTCATTTGCCCGCCGAGAGTCCCAGCCCATGCTGGACGAGGCGCTGCACCGATGGGGCGGAAGCGATGACCTCTGGATCTTTGGCTACGGCTCGCTGATCTGGCGGCCGGATTTCGATTTCTGCGAACGCCGCACGGCCCGTGTCTTTGGCTGGCACCGGGCATTGAAGATGTGGAGCACCATCAACCGCGGCACGCCCCAGAATCCTGGATTGGTCTTTGGCATGCTGTCCGGCGGCAGCTGCCAGGGCATGGTGTTCCGCATTCCCCGGCACCACGGCCATGACGTCATGAGAAAGCTGTGGCAGCGCGAGATGGCCAATGCCGTCTATGACCCCCGCTGGCTGCCCTGCCGCACCGGCCAGGGCACGGTGCAGGCGCTGGCGTTCACGCTGTCCCGTCAAAGCCCCAATCACACGGGCGAGCTGGCGCCCGAAGACTATCGCCGCATCTTCAGCGAGGCCAAGGGCATCTATGGCAGCACGCATGACTATGCGCGCGCAACCTTCGATGAGCTCAAGCGCCTCGGCATCCGGGACCGTGCCTTGCAGCGCCTGCTCAGCTACGCGGGCCAGCCTGAAGCGGGTGCGCAAGCCGCGCGCTGACGCTTTGATGCGATTGATACGCTGATGCGCGCAGGCGCATAACGCTGCCCTCTCCGACATATCCACCGTATTGCACGCTGCAAGATGGCGGCTGCGCGCAATGCGCCTCACAACTTTTCCAGCACGGATATCAACCAGGAGATTGCCACCATGCGTTTGAACGCTTCCCCCTCCACCCCGTCCACCGCCGTGAAGCTGCTGATGGCAGCCGGCATGGTGCTGGCCCTTGGGGCCTGCGGCAGCCAGTCCAAGCCTCCTGCCGCAGCCGCGGCGTCCACCCCGGCAGCCGTCACCGCAGCCCCTGCCGCCCGCAACGTGGCCATGGCCCAGCTGCAGCCCACGCAAGGCAGCAAGGTCAGCGGCAGCCTGCAGTTCACTGCCCAGGCCGATGGCAGCGTGCGCGTTCAGGGCTCGGTTCAGGGGCTGGCGCCCAACAGCGAGCATGGCTTTCATGTCCATGAGAAAGGCGATTGCTCCAGCCCTGATGGCCTGAGCGCGGGCGGCCATTTCAACCCCACCGGCCACGCCCATGGCCGCTTCGATTCCGCTGTCCACCACGCAGGGGATCTGCCCAGCCTGCGGTCCGACGCGCAAGGCATGGCCAGCATAGATTTCGTTTCGCGCGGCCTGGCACTGGATCAGAGTCCCAACAGCGTGGTGGGCCGCGGCCTGATCGTGCACAAGGACCCTGACGACTACACCACGCAGCCTACCGGCAATTCGGGGGCGCGCCTGGCCTGTGCGGTGATCACGCGCGGATGATGTGCTCGGCCGGGTCTGCGTTCAGCGCAGGCAGTCGCGCAGCCACGCCGCGCACCGCTCGGCGCGCGCGCCCGGCCATTGGACGCTGACCGTGGTATCGCCACGGCGCAGCTCGACATGAATGGTGTCGGCAGCGCCCGCGCTGCCCTCACCGCTCAAGCTGCCGATTAGCCGTCCCCACCAGCCACGGCCCCGCAGGTCTTGGGCCGTGGAGGAGAGCTCCGAAGCTGGCGCTGGTTCTGGCGAATTCCGGGCTTGCGCCACCGTTTCCCCGGCTGGCTCGGAGGCCGGCGCGGGCGCGACAGGTGCAGGCGCCTGCACGGTCGCCTTGCCCGCAGCGGGCTCCCCTCCCCCGCCTTCGAGCCGCGCGGCCAGATTGTTACCGAACTCCTCCCATATTCGGTCGGCCTTGGTCTTCATCACGCTCAGGCCGAATGCGCCCAGACGGCCCAGCAGGTCCACGTCGATCTTGATGCGCAGGTCGGTGCCTCCATCCGGCGTGGCGCTCAGGAAGATTTCACTGCGCTGCTTGAGCGAGCTGGCCACCGAGGTGTCTTCTCCCGTCCCTTCCACGCGCAGATACTCGGGAGCGCGTTGCTCGACGATGCGTGTGCGCAGCTTGAATCTGGCGCTGATGAAGGAGATCTTCTGGTGCATCACCGCCACGTATTCGGTGGGGCTGACCACTTCGATGGACTGCATGCCCGGCACGGCACCTCCCATGACCTGGGGATCGAGCAACAAGGCCCACACCCGCTCTCGCGAGGCCGAAACAGTCAGGGTTTTCTCAATTTCCATGCATTTTCTCCGCGGCCACAAGGACCGATTCCACGATCTGGGTGTAGCCCGTGCAACGGCACAGGTTGCCGTTGAGGCCATGGCGAACTTCGTCCGCGCCGGGAAGGGGGTTGCGCCCCAGCAGATCGCAGGCGGCCATGATGAAGCCTGGTGTGCAGTAGCCGCACTGCAGGCCGCCGCATTGCATGAAGCTTTGCTGCAGCGGGTGCAGCCGTTGTGACGGGTCTGCGCCCGCACCCCCAGCAATACGGTCGGCCAGGCCTTCGATGGTGGTGAGCGCGCGGCCCTGGACCTGCACGGCCAGCAGCAGGCAGGACTTCACCACTTCGCCATCCAACAGCACCGAGCAGGCGCCGCACACGCCCGTCTCGCAGCCGCGCTTGGTGCCCGTCAGGTGCAGGTCATCACGCAGAAAATCCGACAGCAGCCGGCGCGCAGGCACGTCCACGCTGCAGGGCTCGCCGTTGACGGTGCATTCGATGCGATGTCGGCTCATGCCAGCTCTCCTTGTTCCAGTGCCAGGTCCAGGCCAAACAGTTCGGCCACGGTGCGCCGCACGTTGACGCGCACCATTTCTCGGCGGAAATCCGCCGAGCCGCGCAGGTCCGAAACCGGTGTGATGTCGGCCGCGACGATGTCACCCGCCTCGGCCGCCAAGGCCCAGGTGAGGGCACGGCCTTCAAGAAAGCCCTCGGCGCGCCGCTGGCGCACGGGTATGGGGGTAGAGGCGCCCACGACGAGACGCGCGTCGCGGCAGATGCCCCCGGCGGTGTGCGCCACCAGGGCCACGCTGGCCAGCGGCCGGTGTTCGGCCGCTGTGCGCAGAAAGCGCGTGTACACACCGCTGCGCCGGTCGTCTCCTTGCCCCATGGGCGGCACGCGGATCTCGCTGACGATCTCGTCGCCTTCCAGCGCCGTGGCGTAGTAGTCGACCAGGAAGTCCTCGATGTCCAACAGGCGCTCGCCTCTTGCGCTGGCCAGCACGATCTGGGCGCCCAATGCCATCAGGCAGCCGGGCGGGTCGGTGGAGGGGTCGGCATAGCAGAGATTGCCGCCCACCGTGCCCTGATTGCGCACCTGCGGGTTGGCCATGCGCTGCGCCATGCCGGCCAGGACAGGATAGTGATGCGACACCAGCGGCGAGGCCGCCAGTTCGGCATGGCGCACCAGGGCGCCGATACGCAGGCCACGCACCGGGTCGAAGTCCAGGTCGCGCAACGCATCGATGCCAGCCAGCGAGACCAGGTGCGTGGGCGCGAGCATGCGCTGGCGCATGCCCAGCATCAAGGCCGTGCCGCCGGCGATCACGCGGCAGTCCTCGCCCAGTTCGGCCAGCAACCGGCTGGCCTCCGCCACCGAGGTGGGCTCCAGGAAGTCGAAGTCATGCATGACGGCCCTCCTCGGCGCGTGCGCGCAGCGCCGCCAGGATTTTTTCGGGCGTGATCGGCAGATCGCATATGCGCACGCCGATGGCGTCGTACACGGCGTTGGCGATGGCAGGCGCTCCCGGCAGGATGGCGGTTTCGCTGGCCCCTTTGGCGCCATAGGGGCCGTTGGGGTCGTTGGACTCGACAAAGCCGCCGCGCAGCAAGGGCACGGCGTCGGCCGTTGGCATGGTGTAGTCGGCGAAGTTGCCGTTGGCCAGGCGCCCGCCTTCCAGGTGCAGTTGCTCGTAAAGGGCCCAGCCCATGGCCTGGACGGTGGCCCCGTTGGTCTGCCCATGGATGGCGACGGGGTTCAGCGCCTTGCCGCAGTCGTCGGCCACATAGCTGTCAAGCACCCGGACCTGGCCGGTTTCCGTATCGACCTCGACCTCCACTGCCTGGGCCGCGAAGGAATAGGCCGGCGCGATGTTGCCGTGCAGCTGGGCGTCGTGCATCTGCGTCTGGGCATCCCAGGTGTGGCTGACCTGTATGCCCTCGCCGCCATGGCGCCAGATGTGCTGGCGAGCGAGCTCGGCCATGCCTGCCGCACGGTCGGTGCCGCGCACGCGCACCTGACCATCGGCCAGCTCCAGGTCGTCGACCTGCGCCTCCAGCACGACGGCGGCCAGGGCCAGCAGCTTGCTGCGGGCCGCCTGCGCGGCACCTATGGCGGCATTGCCTGCAGCCATGGTCACGCGCGAGGCCAGCGAGCCTATGGCGAAGGGCGTGCTGTCCGTGTCGGGTGCGGCCACGCGGACCTGCGACAACGGCAGCGTGAGTTCATGGGCGACGATCTGGCTGAGCATGGTGGCCGCGCCCTGGCCCATGTCGCACTCGCCACTGAGCACAAGCACCTGGCCATCCTCATGGATGCGCACCACCACGGTGGAGCCGTCCCAGTTGCCCATGGTGCGGTTGCCGCTGACATGCATGGCCGCGGCCATGCCCACGCCCCTGCGGCGGGCGCCAAGGGCCTGGCGGGGGCGGGCGCGCTTGCCGCGCCAGTCGATGGCATCGGTGGCCTGGTCTATGCACTCCTTGAGGCCGGCGCTGCCGATCTTCCAGCCATGCACTGTCACGTCGCCGGCTTGCACTGCATTGAGCTTGTGGACTTCGGCCGGATCCAGCCCCAGCTGCTCGGCCATGATGTGGATGTGGCTGTTGAGCGCGAACAGCATCTGCGTACCGCCAAAGCCGCGGAACGCGCCGTGCGGCGGGTTGTTGGTATAGACCAGGGTGGCGTGCGATCGGACGTTGCCCTGCCTGTGCATGTTGTCGCTGCGCATGGCACTGACGTGCATGACCTCGGCCGACAGACCCGCATAGGCACCGCACTCGGCAACGATGTGCACCTGCTTGGCGAGGATGCGGCCATCACGCGCCATGCCCAGCTTGAGCGTGATGCGCTCGGGGACGCTGGAGCAGCAGGCCAGGAAGTCCTCCAGCCGGTTGTTGACCAGGCGCACGGGCCGCCCGGTGCGCAGGGCCAGCAGGCCCGCCACGAGCTGGTTGTCGTCCTCGACGATCTTGCCGCCAAAGCCGCCGCCCGTGGTGGCCTGCACCACGCGGATGGCGGACACCGGCAGCTCCAGCGCCGCCGCCAGCCGGGCACGCGCCAGGAAAACCGACTGCGTGGAGGTCTGTACCAACAGGCGGCCATCGGCGTCGATGGAGGCCAGGGTTGCCATGGGTTCCAGGTAGCCCGGGTACTGCGCATGCGTGGTGTACGTGGCTTCATGAACCAGATCAGCTGCGGCGAATCCGGCATCGGCATCGCCGCGCTCGAAGCGGATCTCGTGGGCGATGTTGCCCCGGCCCGGATGAATGCCGGGCGCTTCTTCATCCAGGGCTTCCTCGGGCGACAGGATGGCGGGCAGTTCTTCGTACTCGACCTCGATCAGGTCCAGCGCATCGCGGGCGATCTCTTCTGTGGCGGCAGCCACGGCTGCCACCTCTTCCCCCGCAAAGCGCACCAGGCCGTCGGCCAGGATGCGCCGCTCCTTGTGGCTCACGCCCCAGGGCGTGCGCGGTGCATCTGCCCCGGTCAGCACGGCTTTCACACCGGGCAGCGCACGCGCTGCAGCAATGTCGATGCGCACGATGCGCGCATGCGGATAGGGGCTGCGCAACAGCTTGGCATGCAGCATGCCCGGCAGCTTGAGGTCGCCCGCGTACTGGGCACGACCTAGTACCTTGGACAGCGCCGTGACCTGGGCCGTCTCGCGGCCCAGCGTGGAATTCGAGGTATTCATGTCATTCAGCGGTGATGCCGAGTTCGCGGATCACCTTGCCCAGGCGCTCGTAGTCGGCAGCGTTGACATCGGCCAGCACCTGCGGCGACCCGCCCACGGGCGCGGCACCGAAGGTGGCCATCTTTGCCGCCACCTCCGGCATCCTGAGGATCTCGTTGAGATGGGTGTTCAAGGTCTGCACCACGGCGGCCGGCGTGCCCTTGGGCGCGAAGAAGCCATTCCAGGCACCCGCGGCGATGTCCCTGTAGCCCAGTTCCGCCAGCGAAGGCACATCGGGCAGCAGGGGCGAACGCTTCGGGTCGGTCACGGCCAGCGCGCGCAGCTTGCCCGCCTGGATGTACTGGGCCACCGGCCCCAGCGTGACGTAGGCCAGTCCTACATGGCCCGCTGCCACATCGTTGACGGCCGGTGCCACGCCGCGATAGGGCACATGCTGAATGCTCACTCCGGCAGCGCGGTTCAGCCACTCGGCACCTATGTGCATGGGCGAGCCTGCGCCGGGACTGGCGTAGCTGAGCGTCTTGCCGGCCTTGGCCGCAGCCACCATGTCGGCCACGCTTTTGAATCCCGTGGAGGGATGGGCCACGAGCAGCACGGCCTGGCTGGCGGTCTGCACCACGGGGGTGAAACCTTTCAAGGGGTCATAGGTCGCGGCAGTAGGGAGCCTCATCACCATGGGGGCGATGGTGAAGGGGTTGGGCGTGAACAGTAGCGTGTAGCCATCGGGCACGGCCCGCGCAACCAGGTTGTTGCCCACGGTGCCGCCCGCCCCGGGCCGGTTGTCCACCACCACGGGCTGGCGCAGACGCACCGTGAGCTTTTCGGCGAACAGGCGCGCCATGGCGTCCGTGTCACCACCTGCGGGATAGGCGACCACCACGGTGATCGGCCTGGCGGGGTAGTCCTGTGCAAATGCCGGACCACAGACAGCGGTGGCAAAAGCCAATGCTGCAATGGTCAGGCCTTGCCGACGATGGGGGGTCATCACTGGCTCCTTTGAAAGCGCGGACATGCATCGGTCAGATACGGGCATGGCAGCTGGGGCTGGCTATGGGATGAATTCATACGATTCATCCATGAAACATTGATCCTCAAAAGAATCAATGACAATTTTCTCCAGTAAGTTGATGAATCAACTTACCGAAAACACCGATTGACCTCTATTGATTTCTATACAGAAATTCCACAAGACAAACATCAGGCAGCCTGTGAAACAATTGATGGGAACATGCCCATCCCACCTTCTCCTCTCCCTGTGCCCAGCACGCCCGCAGGCAATCCCTGGTCCCACCTTGACGAGGCAGGCAGCAGCCTGACCGTCGATGCCTTTCTGACCACGCTGATGAGCCAGGTGGGCAATGCGCTGCGGCGCACCATCACCGTGCCCTATGCCGATACGGCGGGCTTGACGGTTTCGGAGTGGCGGCTGTTGGCCCTTGTCGCGCATGCAGGCGAGTTGCCGTTCAGCGCGCTGGTGGTGCAATCCACTTCGGACAAGGCCCTGGTGAGCCGGGCGCTGCGGCTGCTCGAGGAACGCGGCCTGGTGGCCCTGCTGGCGCAAGGCTCCACTCCACGCAAGAAGATCCTGTGCTCCATCACGCCTGCGGGCCGGCAGTTGCATGACGAGGTGATGCCCGTGGCCCGACAACACCAGGCCGCTGCTCTGCTGGCGCTGACGCAGGAGGAACGGGAGGTGATGTATCGGGCCTTGCTCAAACTGCGCGGTTATTGCCAAGGCAGCCAAGCCGACCCAGCGACCGAAGGCGGCCCCGCTACGGCAGACGGCGAAGCCTGAATTCAGCCCACTTCAGGCCGGTTCTGCAGCAACACCTCAGCGCGCGCCAGATCGTCCAGCGTATCGATGTCGGTGAGCACACCAGCATCGTCCACATCGACCTGAACCACATGTCCGGCTTCGCGCAGCGCCTTCAGCACAGGCGCCCCGCCCTTCTCTCCGCTCAACGCCATGAGCGCCGCGCCGCATGCGGCGCCGAAACCCACGGGATGTCCACGCTCGCCTTGATGGACAGGCTGGGCGGCTCGGGCCCCCGCATGCAATGCATCGGCCACTTTTAGCAAGGTCTGTGGACTCACCAGCGGCAGGTCGGCCGGCAAGACCAGCCAGCCTGGCGCATCGGCTGTGGCACGCACGGCCGCAGACAGCGAATCGCCCATTCCGGGGTGGCCCGCATCTTCCAGATGCCAGGGCAGGCCGCTGGCGCGGACGGCGGCCAGTGTGTGTTCCAGCACGGTGCTGCCGCCCAGCGGCGCGGCGAGCTTGTGCATGGTGCCGCCCGACGCGCGGAAACGCTCGCCACGGCCCGAGGCGAGGATGATCACGCAGGGGCGGCCTTTGAAGTCTCTGAGCATGCGCAACTCTAGCGCAGCAAATGGGAGGTCGGGCGCAGGCACAATGCAGGCCATGAGCAGCATTTCCACCTCGATCGCCGATCTGCGCAAAAGCTACGAGCGCGCGGAACTCAGCGAATCGGCCTCCCTGGCCGATCCGCTGCAGCAGTTTGACCAATGGCTGCAGGAAGCCCTGAGCGCCCAGGTGCCCGAGCCCAATGCCATGACGCTGGCCACCGTGGGCGGCGACCTGCGGCCCAGCACACGCATCGTGCTCATCAAGGGCTATGACGAGCGCGGCCTGGTCTGGTACACGAACTACGACAGCCGCAAGGGCCAGCAACTGGCGGGCAACCCCTTTGCCGCGCTGCAGTTCCACTGGGTGGAGCTTGAGCGCGTGGTGCGCATCGAGGGCCGCGTGGAAAAGGTCAGCGAGGCCGAAAGCGACGCCTACTTCAACAGCCGTCCGCTGGACTCTCGCATTGGCGCCTGGGCCAGCCCGCAAAGCCAGGTCATCAGCGGGCGCAGCGTACTGGTGGCCAATGCGGCCAAGTACGGCGCGCAGTTCCTGCTGAACCCGCCACGCCCGCCACATTGGGGTGGATTTAGGCTGGTACCCGAGCGCTGGGAATTCTGGCAAGGCCGCAAGAGCCGGCTGCACGACCGCCTTTGCTACCAGCTTGAAGCTGGAACCTGGCTGCGCCAGCGCCTGGCGCCCTGATCCCCTCGATTGCTGGCGCTGCTGAAACCCATCAGCCCGGCAGGCGCTGGGCCAGCCACAGCATCAGCGGCACGGTAAGCAAGGCCAGCGCAGTGGACACCGCGATGCTGGCGGACACCTCCTCCTGCATCACGCCATAGCGCTGCGTGAACAGGAACACGTTGGCCCCCACGGGCAATGCAGCCGCCGTGAACATCACGACCACCGGCAGGCCGCCCAGACCGAAGGCCCAGGCCAGCGCAAGCAGCAGCAGCGGATGCACCAGGTTCTTGACCAGCGCGATGCCAGCAGCCTCTCGCAAGTTCTGACCCACCCTGGTGTAGGCCAGTGTCACGCCGACCAACAGCAGCGCCATGGGGCCCAGCGCCTGGCCCAGGACCTGCAGGGACCGGTCCACCACTTCGGGCAGCACCAGCCCAGTCTGAGCGAACAGCAAGCCAGCGAGTATGGGCAGCGGCACAGGATGCACGATGCCGTTGCGCACGGCCTGCAGCACCGTGCGCCACATGGGGCGCGGTGCGCTTTGGCCGCAGCGCTGGCGTTCGTGGGCCTCGGCCAGCTCGAACACGATGGTGGCTGCGGTCAGCAGGATCAGCGCATGCAGCGAGACCAGGGTGAACAACGTGACAAGCCCTTCCTCCCCGTAGACCAGCCCCACCAGCGGCACGCCGATCATGACGGTGTTGCTGAACATATTGGCCAGCCCCCGCGCGGCCGAGCGCGTGGAAAAACCGCCCAGCACCATGGACACCACGAAGATCAGCGCAGTCGCCAGGAAATACAGGGCCACGGGCTGAAAGTCCAGCTCCTGTACCCGCACCGCACCCATGGTGCGAAACAGCAGCGCTGGCGTAAGCACCAGAAACACAAGGTTGGACAAATCCTTGATGGCTGTGGCACGCACCCAGGCCAGCCGGGCGGCAAGAAAGCCCGCGCCTATGCAAAGAATGACAGGGATGAGGGAGGCAAAGACGGGAGAGTTCACTGAAGCAGGACCGGGAAGCTGCGCCTGCGCAGGCTTGCGGCGCGCGCAGATTATGCGCCGCAGACCCGGCCCTGCCTCGTTCAGGCATCGTCCCGGGCCTCGAAGGCCCGGCCAGCCTCCACGGACGTGCCAAGGCTCAGATTCATGCCGAACAGCCCCCTTTTCTGGCGACTTGTCGCCACTGACATTCATCAGCCGATAACAAGGTTGCCACTCAACTTCATGTAAGTTACATTGAACATCCCTATTGGTTGATTCGTTTTGCTCTAGACGCCCATGACTTCATCACCATCCCAGGCACCCGCTGCCGGCAAGCCGCCGTCCACTGTCCCCGACGGACTGGCCCTGTTCCGGCATTGGCTGGAAACCGAGGGCGCCAAGGGCTGGGATGCCCTGGACACGGCGCCCGACAGCGGCTACGAAAAGGTATGGCGTGCCTGGCTGCGCAGCCTGGGCGATGCGGGCATGCCAGCCAGAGAAAGTTCCCCCTCCCCCACCACGCCGAAAGGCAAAGTCAATGCAAAGGCCCGCGCCTGGCAACAGGCCACCGCCGTGGATGTCCAGAATTTCCTGCGCCCGCGCGAAGGCCAGTTGTCGGGCCACCAGCCCGGCCGCCGCATCAGCGAGGTCACGCGCAGGCGCTACTGGCGCCTGCTGGAACGCATCTACGACCATGCGCTGGACCACGGCTGGGTCAGCGCCAATCCCGCCGCAGGGCTGGCGCCGCAGGAGCGCCCCCCTGCCGAAGACGGCCAGGGCCATTGCCTTCCCGCTCCGCTGTGGAATGCCCTGCCCCGCCACATTCCGGTGGCCGACGGCTTTCAGTCGGCGCGCGACCGCGCCATCTTGCTGCTGCTGTACGAACTGGCGCTGGCGCCCGAGGAGGTGCGCGGCCTGTGCTGGCGCGATGTGCAATGCGCCATCCCAGGCGATGGCCTTCCCTGTCAATTGCATATCGATGGCGCACGCGCCGCGCAGCAGCGCACGCTGGATCTGTCGGAAACGGTGGTGAAGGCGCTGCAGGACTGGAAAGGCTTCAGCGCCGGCCAGCGCGGGCCGCAGGCCGTTCAACCCGGTGCCACGGTCTTTTATTCGCGCGAGGGGCAGCCGCTGTCGGTGCGCGTGCTGTTCCATGTGGCCTCGCAGCTGATACAGCGTGCCCATGCGGCCCAGCCCGCTTCTGCCCAGAAGGCGCCGCTGCACCGGGTCGGGCCGCAGGTGCTGCGCAACACGGCCATCGTGCAGTGGTTGCGCGCGGGCCGTGCCGAGACCGAAGTGGTGCAGTGGATAGGCGTCGACAGCACACGCGCCCTGCGCCATCTGCAGCATTACCTGTAGCAGACGGCGCGGGAGCGCAGCGCGGGCAACCCGCCTTAGAACGACACCTTGACGCCCACGGTGATATTGCGCCCCATCAGCGGCGCAGCGTTCTTGATGAACGATGTGTGGGCGAAGGCAAGGCGGTTGGTCAGGTTGTTGCCCTTGATGAAGAACTGCCAGGGCGTGCCACCCGAGGTGCGCAGCGTGTAGCTGGCCGAGAGGTTGAGCATGCCGTAGCCGTCCGTCTCGGTCTCGTAGGCGGTGACGCGGTTCTGGCGCAGCACCTGCACCCACTCGGCCTGGGCATCCCAGCCCTTGTAGAAGGTGTCCACGCGCAGGCCTACGCGCGCCGCGGGAATGCGCGGCAAGGCGGAGCCGTCTTCCAGCCGCGCACGCACGGCGTCACCGAACAGGGTCACGCCCCACTGGCGCGACAGCTTCTGGCGCACCTGGCCCTCCACGCCGGTGAAGCGTGCGTCGGCCTGGGTGTATTGCAGCAGTTGCAGGCCGTCATGCTCGTCCAGCGTGGCGCCATAGATATAGCCCTTGACGCGATGGTGGAAGGCATTGACGCTGAACGTGGTGTCGCCCGAGGTCTTGCGCAGGCCTATGTCCAGTGCCTGGGAGCGTTCACGCTTGAGGTCGGGATTGCCGCGCTCATAGGTGGATGTGGCCATGTGCAGGCCATTGGCATACAGCTCCTCGGCCGTGGGCAGGCGGTTGCCCTGCGTCAGCGAGGCCGACAGGCTGTAGCCCGGGGTGAACTTCCACACCGAGCCCAGCGAGAACGATGTGCCGCTGTGGCTGCGAGAGATGGCGCTTTGCTGAGCATCCACGGTCTGGCGCTCATGGCGCAGCGCAGCCTGCCAGCGCCAGTCCTGCCAGCGGTATTCCTCCAGCAGGTAGATGCTGTTGCGGCGGGTTTCGGTGGGCTGCACATAGGCCTCCTCCCCCTCGGCGCTGAACTTGCGCTGCACGGTCTGCAGGCCGATGACGCCGCGCCAGCCGGCGATGGGCTCCAGCTCGGCCTCCACGCGCAGGTCATGGGCGCGGTTCTTGAAGGTGGTCGAGACCTGGCCGTCCTCGATCTCGTCATGGCGGTAGTCGGTCCAGCCGCCGCGCACGCGCAACGCCGCAATGCCTGCCGTCGGATTGCGCCATTCGCCGCGCAGATCCCAGCGCTCGCTGTTGAGGTCGACCACCGGCACGCTGCCATGGTCGTGATCGTGTTCTTCGTCGCCATGGTCATGTCCGTCCTCGTCGCCGTGGTCATGGCCGCCGCAGTGCAGATGGTCGCCATGGGTGTGGCAGCCCTCGAAGCTGTGGTTGTGGCCCGGCAGGCCATAGCGCGCGGTCTGGCGCGTGTAGGCCAGGCCCAGGTAGCCTTGCGTGCCGATCCAGGACAGGCCCAGGCTGCCCGTGTCCGTGCGGTTGAAGCTGCCGCCCACGCGCCCCTGGGACTGGCCGTTGGGCGCCCATCCGCTGCCCACGCGGTAGTCGCCGGCATCGCGCGCCATGCCCTCGGCGTGGATGGCCAGCTGGCCCGCGCCGCCCGTCAGCGAGAACGCGCCGGCCGTCTCGCCCGCGCCCGTGCTGCCGCGCAGCTGGGCCGAGCCCGTGATGCCGTTCTTGGGAATGGACGTGGGGATCTTGTCGTCCAGGATGTTGACCACGCCGCCCATGGCACCGCCGCCGCCGTAGATCAGCGCCGAAGGGCCGCGCAGCACTTCGATCTGCGTGGCCAGCATGGGCTCGCTGGCCACGGCATGGTCGGGGCTGATGGTGGAGGCGTCATGCAGCTCCGAGCCATCGCTGAGGATCTGCACGCGCGGGCCGTCCATGCCGCGGATGATGGGGCGGCTTGCGCCCGCACCGAAATGGCTGGCGTGGATGCCGGGCTCGCCGTCCAGCGTCTCGCCCAGCGTGGCGGCCTGGCGCAGCGTCAGCACATCGCCTTCCAGCACCGAGGCTGGCGTGGACATATCGGCCGAGGTCAGGCCCAGGCCGCTGGCCTTGACCGTCACCTCATTGAGCACAGGCGTGTCGCTGCGCGGGGCATCCGCCTGGGCGCCGGTGGCAGTTCCGGGCGCGGCGGAGACTCCAGCCTCCGCAGGCTCTGCTGCCATGGCCAGCCCTGCCATCGCGGGGCCGAGCACGCCCGCCAGCAGCAGTTGCTGCAGCAGCGGGCGCAGCTTCATCCTCTCCCCCTGCACCTTGGCGTCCTGGTGGTATTGCTTTGTTGTCACTCTCATCACTGGTCTTCCCGGCAGCGGCCGGCCACGGCCCCGGGGACGTGGGAATGCGGGCGCTGCAAAAAATGGCGTCGGAAACGGACAACCGGGGTGCGACATGCAGGCGCACGCAGCCATCCGATCGGATATGCATTCAGGATCTGTCCAACCTGGGCACAGCGCCTCTTGCGTGCAATGCAGGAAGGCGCGCGCAAACAGCTTCAATGGGCGGGCGCATGCAGCGCCGCCGCCCAAGGTTCAAGCCGCCAGGCGGGCAGTGATGGGATGCGGGGGACCACGCGCATCGAAGAAAGCCGCCAGCACGCGGCCATCGCGCACGATGGGCGGCTGGGCGGGCTCGGCCTGTTCGCCCCAGAAAGGCGGCAGCGCCACGGCGGGCGGTGGCCCCGCCATGCCTTCGTGCAACTGGTCCAGCAGTTGGCAGTCCGCCGGGCCGTGGCCCGAGAACAGCGCATGCACCCAGTCGACGGGTGCAGCGCAGGAGGTGGCCACCACCTCGACCGGGCCATGGGCCGTGGCCGAGGCCAGGCCGCCAGCATGCACCACACGGTGCATCTGGCCCAGCAACGGCGCCAGTGCGATGGACCAGACCAGCAACCAGGCCAAAAGCCAACCCCGATTCGGCACGGCACCGCGCAACGCAAGCCGTGAGGCGGGCGCAGGCGAGTGGCGACTCGGGAGTTTGAAGGGCATGGATGAATCAGGAACGGGTCAGGCAGCGCAGAGTGTATGCGCCAATTGGCAGGGCAGGTTCCAGCATCCCGTCACAAAGACGGGCGACTGCTCACAGCAGTGCACGGCGGGCAATGCCGCGCTCAATGCGCATGGCGCATGCCGCAGAACTTGCCCAGCGCCAGGCCCTTGCAGTCGGCCTGCAGCTGCTTGTGGCATTGCGCATGGTCACGCCCTGCCGCCAGACACTGTGCGGCGGCCTCGTGGGCCTTGGCCATCGAGCGGTGGCGCTCCATGTCGGCACGGGCATGGGCATCCAGTTGCACCGGGCCACCCTGTGCCTTGGCGTCCGCCGGGGTCTTGGCATGGTCATGGTCATGGTCTTGGCCGTGATCGTGCGCCTGGGCCGCAGCGGCCAGAAAGACAGCGGCCAGGATCAGGGAAACGGAACGGAAGGGGGAAAAAGTCATGCGAGATCCTGAAGGGCTATGCAAGAGAAAAAGGGAAAGGCGGCCACCTCACACGGACGGATCATTCCGGGAGTGCCCGGTGCCGCTGCAGACCTGGCACCGCCCCGTCACCGACACATCGATGGCCTGGCCCTGCAGGCCGCTGGCTGCCAGCGCCTGCCGCAATTGCAGCAAGGCGGCCTGCAGTTGCCCACCGCCCCCGCCTGCCTCGCCGCCCAGACGAAAGGCGCTGTGGCAATCCGCACACTCGAAGTGCGCAGCGGCGTCGCCTTCGCAGGCCGCGCCCTGAAGGGGCCTGCCGTACCGGGCCACGCGTGCCGCATCCACGCTGCGGCGCAACACGCCGGCTGCGGCCAGCCGGTCCAGCAGACGGTAGACGGTGACGCGGTTGACCTGCACGCCCTGGGCATGCAGGGCGGCTTCCACATCCGCCTCGCTCAACAGCGCATCGGCACGCGCCTCCCACAGCGCCAGCACGGCCCGCGTGGCGCGGGTCGAACGCATGCCGCAAGGCAAGAGCAATGGGGAGGGAGTCGGCGATGACATGGGCAATGCAAGAGCGGGCTGCAGAGCGCGACAGGACACCGTTATCGCAACCGAGTTGCATTATGCCCGCAAATCACAACCGCTTACACAGCCCGCCCACCTGGGCTCATTGCTTGACCCAGCGCGCAAAGGCACCCCGGAATTTCTGCACCTTGGGCCCCACCACGAAGGCGCAGTAGCCCTGGCTGGGATGGTTCAGGAAGTAGTCCTGGTGATAGTCCTCTGCGGGCCAGTAGCTGGCCAGGGGCTGGACCTCGGTCACGATGGGAGCGTCATACGCGCCCGCCTGGGCCAGCTCGGAGATCAGCGTACGTGCGACCTCCGCCTGATGGTCATTCGTGGTGTAGATCGCGCTGCGGTACTGCGTGCCCACGTCGTTGCCCTGGCGGTTGAGCGTGGTCGGATCGTGCGTGCCGAAGAACACGGTCAACAGGTCGCGCAGCGGAATCACGGCAGGGTCGAACTGCACGCGGATGACCTCGGCATGGCCGGTCTGCCCGGTGCAGATGTCTTCGTAGCTGGGATCGTCCAGATCGCCGTTGGCGTAGCCGCTTTGCACGTCGCTCACGCCGCGCACGCGGTCGAAAACGGCTTCGGTACACCAGAAACAGCCGCCGCCCAGATAAATGGTTTCAGTCGTCATATGCGCCTTTTCTGTGAGAAATCGAAAAAATGACCACACGCAATGCATGCAGGCCGTTGTGCCTACAGGTTAGCCCATGCACAAGCCAGGTGACGACGAACGGTTCTGCGGTTACGATAACTAACCCATCAGTCATTAATTTTCCGTGACCGACTCCCCCGCCTCTTCACCCGCCCCCGCCGAGCCTTCCGGAAAGCGCAGCCGCCGCAAGCACGAGCGTCCGGGCGAGCTGCTGGAAGCCGCGCTCGACCTCTTCGTGGAAAAGGGCTACGCCGCCACCCGCGTCGAAGAGGTCGCCGCCCGGGCCGGGGTTTCCAAGGGCACGCTGTTCCTCTATTTCGCGAGCAAGCAGGAGCTTTTCAAGGCCGTGGTGCGCCACAGCATCGCGGGCCGCTTCGGCGAGTGGAGCGAGGAACTCGACAACTACTGCGCACCGTCCACCGATCTGCTGCGCTACTGCTTCAAGTCCTGGTGGGAGCGCATCGGCAGCACCAAGGCGTCGGGCATCACCAAGCTCATGCTCAGCGAGGCGGGCAATTTTCCCGAGCTGTCGCAGTTCTATCACCAGGAGGTGGTTCTTCCAGGCCATGAACTGATCCGGCGCATCCTGCAGCGCGGCGTGGAGCGCGGCGAGTTCCGGCCCATGGATCTGGACCTGTCCGTGCACTGCGTGGTCGCCCCGATGATGTTCCTGATGATCTGGAAGCATTCGCTGGGCGGCTGCCTGCCCCATGGCGACTTCGATCCCGAGCGGTTTCTGGAATCCCAGATCGACTACCTGCTGCATGGCATGTGCCAGCCCCTTGCAGCCACCACACCACCCTCCTCCCCGCCCACACCATGAAGCGTCGCACCGGCTGGCTGATCGGCCTGGCCTTACTGATCGCCATCGGCGCCAGCGCATGGCGCGCCGCATCCACCCGGCACAGCAAGCAAGCCGCCATTGCCGCGGCCAACCAGCCGCGCGAGATGCCGGTGCGCGTGGGCCCGCAGGAGGTGGTGCAGCTGCAGCCGCGCCAGTTGCAATTGACCGTGCCTGTCAGCGGCGTGGTGCAGGCCGTGCGCAGCGCCGTGGTCAAGGCCTATGTGGCCGGCGAGCTGCGCGGCCTGCAGGTGCGCGAGGGCGACAGCGTGCGCAAGGGCCAGGAACTGGCCCGCGTGGACGCCACCGAGGTCGAGGCCCGCTGGCGCCAGGCCCGCCAGCAGGCCGACGCGGCCCAGGCGCAGCTGCAGCTGGCCCAGCGCCAGCACGACAACAACCAGGCCCTGGTCACCCAGGGCTTCATCTCGACCACGGCACTGGCCACGTCCCAATCCAATCTTGACGCCGCCCGCGCCAACCTGGCCGCCGCCCAGGCCGCCGCCGATGTGGCACGCAAGAGCGTGACCGACAGCGTGCTGCGCAGCCCCATGGACGGGCAGGTCGCCCAGCGTCTGGTGCAGGACGGCGAGCGCGTGGGCGTGGAAACACGGGTGCTGGAGATCGTCGATCCCTCCGAGCTCGAGGTGGTGGCCCAGCTCGCGCCCGCCGATTCGGTGCGTGTGCAGGTCGGCCAGCAGGCCCTGTTGCAGGTCCAGGGCGCGGGCGACGATGTGGCCGCCGTGCCCGCGCGCGTGGTTCGCATCAACCCCAGCGCCCAGGCAGGTTCGCGCAGCGTGGCCGTCTATCTGCGTGTGCAGGCTGCACCGGTCAACGCAGGCGCCGCCGGCAGATCCATCCCCATCGTGCGCCCGGGCCTGTACCTGCAGGGCAGCATTGTCACGGGGCAGACCGAACAGCTGGCCGTGCCCCTGACCGCCGTGCGCACCGACCAGCCCCAGCCCTATGTGCAGCTGCTGCAGCCGGCGGGCGAGTCCGAAGCGGACAAGAGCCTGCTGCGCGTGCAGCACCGCCCGGTCACGCTGGGCAGCCAGAGCGCGCAGGATGGGGCCACCTGGATTGCCGTGTCCACCGGCCTGCAGGCCGGTGACAGGGTGCTGGCCGGCAGTGTGGGCGGCCTGCGCGCAGGCACGGCGGTGCAGATGCAGCAAATGCAGCAGGCCCCGCAGCCCCAGGCTGCGCCAGCCCCCGGAGCCCGCTGACCATGTGGTTCACGCGCGTCAGCCTGGCCAACCCTGTGTTCGCCACCATGCTCATGCTGGCCCTCATGGTGCTGGGTGTGTTTTCCTACCAGCGACTCAAGGTGGACCAGTTCCCGAATGTGGACTTCCCCGTGGTCGTGGTCACGGTGGACTATCCGGGCGCCTCGCCCGAGATCGTGGAGTCCGAGGTCACCAAGAAGATCGAGGAAGGCGTCAACTCCATTGCCGGTATCAACGCGCTGACCTCGCGCAGCTATGAGAGCACCAGCGTCGTCATCATCGAATTCCAGTTGCATGTCGATGGCCGCCGCGCTGCCGAAGACGTGCGCGAGAAGGTGGCCTCGGTGCGCCCCACCCTGCGCGACGAGGTCAAGGAGCCGCGCGTGCTGCGCTTCGATCCGGCCAGCTCGCCCATCTGGTCCGTGGCCGTGCTGCCCCAGGCCGATGCCGGCGCCAAGGCGCCCGATGCCGTCGCGCTGACCAGCTGGGCCGACCAGGTCCTCAAGAAGCGGCTGGAGAATGTGCGCGGCGTGGGCGCCGTCAACCTGGTGGGCGCCACGCCGCGCGAGATCAACATCTACCTGCAGCCCGAGGCGCTGGAAGCCTATGCCATCACGCCCGACCAGATCGTGAACGCCGTGCGCAGCGAGAACCAGGACCTGCCGCTGGGCGCCATCCGCTCGCGCGAGCAGGAGCGCGTGGTGCAGATCGACGCACGCATGAAGCGCCCGCAGGACTTCGAGCGCATCATCGTCGCCCAGCGCGGCGGCGCTCCCGTGCGGCTGGGCCAGCTGGCGCGCGTGCAGGACGGCGCGGGCGAACTGGAAACCGTAGCCCTGTACAACAGCAGCCGCACCCTGCTGCTGTCCGTGCAAAAGGCCCAGGACGAGAACACCATCGAAGTCGTGGACGGCCTGAACGCCACGCTGCGCGAGATCGCCGCCGAAGTGCCGGCCGGCGTGCGGCTGGAGCCGATTGCCGACAGCGCCCGCCCCATCCGCGTGGCCGTCAACAACGTGCGCCAGACGCTGATCGAGGGCGCGGCACTGACGGTGCTCATCGTCTTCCTGTTCCTGAACTCCTGGCGCTCCACGGTGATCACGGGGCTGACGCTGCCGATTGCGCTGATCGGCACCTTTTTGTTCATGTACTGGTTCGGCTTCTCCATCAACATGATCACGCTGATGGCGCTGTCGCTGTGCGTGGGCCTGCTGATCGACGACGCCATCGTGGTGCGCGAGAACATCGTGCGCCATGTGCAGATGGGCAAGGACGCGCATGCGGCCGCGCTCGACGGCACGCAGGAGATCGGCCTGGCCGTGCTGGCCACCACGTTGTCCATCGTGGCGGTGTTCCTGCCCATCGGCTTCATGGGCGGCATCATCGGCAAGTTCTTCCACGAATTCGGCATCACCATCGTGGCGGCCGTGATGATCTCCATGTTCGTGAGCTTCACGCTGGACCCCATGCTGTCCAGCGTCTGGCACGACCCGACCATCCACGCCCATGGCGAGCAGCGCGGCCGCAGCCTCTACGACCGCACGCTGGGCCGGGTCACGGCCTGGTTCGAGCGCGCCACCGACTCGCTGTCCCACTTCTACCAGGACGTGCTGGGCTGGGCGCTGCGCCACAAGATCGCCACGCTGGCGGCGGCGCTGGCCATCTTCATGGCCAGCATCTTCCTGGTGCCGCTGCTGGGCACGGAATTCGTGCCCAAGGCCGATTTCTCGGAAACCACGGTGAGCTTCAACACGCCCGTGGGCTCATCCATCGAGGCCACCGAGGCCAAGGCACGCCAGGTCGATGCCATCATCCGCGCCCTGCCCGAGGTCCGCTACACGCTGGCCACCATCAACACCGGCACGGCCCAGGGCAAGATATACGCCAGCATCTACATCCGCCTGCTGGACCGCCATTTGCGCCAGCGCAGCGGTGACGAACTGTCGGGCGTGCTGCGCGAGCAGTTGCAAAGCGTGCCCGGCATCACCGTCACCCATGTGGGCCAGCGCGAGCCCGTGGGCGGGCAAAAACAGGTCGAATTCTCGCTGCAGGGCCCGGACCTGGGCGAACTGGAGCGCCTGAACCGCGTGGTGATGGAACGCCTGCGCGGCATTCCCGGACTGGTGGACCTGGACAGCAGCCTCAAACCCGACAAGCCCGTGATCGACATCACCGTGCGGCGCGATGCGGCCGCCGACCTGGGCCTGTCGGTAGGCTCCATGGCAGCGGCGCTGCGCACCTGGGTGGCCGGCCAGACCGTGGGCAACTGGCGCGCCAGCGACGACCAGACCTATGACGTCAAGGTGCGCCTGGCGCCCGAGTCGCGCAGCACGCCCCAGGACCTGGAGCGCCTGCCCTTCGCCCTGCCCTCCACCTCGGGCGACGGCGGCATGCGCATCGTGCGGCTGAACCAGGTGGCCACCGTCACGCCCGGCACCGGCCCCAGCCAGATCAACCGCCGCGACATGACGCGCGAGGTCGCCTTCAGCGGCAACGTCTACCTGCGCTCCAGCGGCGAGGTCTCGGCCGACATCCGCAAGGCCTTGGCCGACATCGCCCTGCCGCCCGGCTACCGCACGCAGTTCAGCGGCGCCACCAAGAGCATGAACGAGTCCTTCGGCTATGCCGTGTCCGCCCTGGCGCTGGCCATCATCTTCATCTACATGATCCTGGCCAGCCAGTTCAAGAGCTTCCTGCAGCCGCTGGCGCTGATGACCTCGCTGCCGCTGACGCTGATCGGCGTGGTGCTGGCGCTGATGATGTTCGGCTCGGCCCTGTCCATGTTCTCCATCATCGGCGTGGTCATGCTCATGGGACTGGTCACCAAGAACGCCATCTTGCTGGTGGACTTCGCCATCCGTGCGCGCGGGCCGCACAGTGACCCGGACACCGGCCAGATCCGCGACGGCCTGCCGCGCGAGCAGGCCCTGCTGCTGGCAGCGCGCGTGCGGCTGCGCCCCATCCTGATGACCACGCTGGCCATGATCTTCGGCATGGTGCCCCTGGCCTTCGCGCTCAGCGAGGGCTCCGAGCAGCGTGCGCCCATGGGCCAGTCGGTGATCGGCGGCGTGGTGACTTCCTCCCTGCTGACCCTGGTGGTCGTGCCCGTGGTCTATTGCTACCTCGACGACTTCTCCCAGTGGCTGCGGCGTCTGTGGAACGGCAACCGGCACGACGCGGCCCCCGGCCAAGGCGCCGCCAGCGCCCCCACCCTGCCGCGAGACTCGTAGAATCAAAGGTTTGTCCTGACAAGTCTTTCTCCGGAGATACCCCATGAGCCTGCCCCTGAACAGCCTGCCCGAACACCACAGCGCCCAAGCGCACGCGCGCTACAACATGATCGAGCAACAGATCCGCCCCTGGAACGTGCTTGATGAAGAAGTGCTGGCGCTGCTGGGCAAGGTGCACCGCGAGAATTTCGTGCCGCCCGAGCATGCCGGCCTGGCCTTCATGGACCTGGAAATCCCCCTGGTCGCCCCGGCCGAGGAAGCCGCCGCCAAGGGCTGGTGCATGCTGGCCCCGCGCATCGAGGCGCGCATGCTGCAGGACCTGAAGATCAAGCCCACCGACCGCGTGCTGGAAATCGGCGCCGGCTCGGGCTACATGGCCGCCCTGCTGGCCGCCCAGGCCAAGGAAGTCGTGACGCTGGAAATCGTGCCCGAGCTGGCCGAGATGGCCCGCGAAAACCTGCTGGGCGCCGGCATCACCAATGCCGAGGTCAAGCTGGCCGATGGCGCCACGGCAGCGGCTGCCCTGGGCCAGTTCGACGCCATCGTGCTCAGCGGCTCGGTCGCCCAGGTGCCGCAGGCCCTGCTGGCCCAGCTCAACGACGGCGGCCGCCTGGCGGCCATCGTCGGCCAGCTGCCCATGATGCGTTTCACGCTGGTGCGCAAGAACGGCCACCAGTTCGAGACGAGCCAGCCCTGGGACGTGGTGACCGCCCGCCTGGCCAATTTCGAAGAGCCTTCGCGCTTCACGTTCTGAAACCCGCTGCAGCGGCCGATGCCCGCAGGACCATGGCCGCTGCCGCAACCCCATTCCATTCCGCAAGGATCTTTCCGATGCTTCCCCAAGTGCCTCCCGCGCAACTCAACGATTGGCTGACCCAGCACTCCAGCGGCTCCGATGCCCTGCCCCTGGTGCTGGACGTGCGCGAGCCCTGGGAAGTGGCCCAGGCCAGCGTACGCCCCGAGGGCTTCGAGCTGCGCTGCATCCCCATGGGCGAGATTCCCTCGCGCCTGCAGGAACTCGATCCGGATCACCCCACAGCCTGCCTGTGCCATCACGGCGCACGCAGCATGCATGTCGCTGCCTTCCTGATGAACAACGGCTTCGAGACCGTGGCCAATATCAGCGGAGGCATCGATGCCTGGTCGCGCGAGCGCGACCCAGGCGTGCCGCGCTACTGAGCGGCAAGACGCAAAAGAAGCCCGGGACACGGCCAACCCGCCGTCCCCGGTGCTTCGTGACGACTGTGTTTTGATTCGAGGACCTCTATGCCCCTGCTTCGGCCCCTTGCCCCTGTCGCTTACGCCCCGCCCCGCCCACACGCCTGGCCCCTTCGCCAGATTGCCTTGCTGCTGTGTGCCTGCGGCATGGGGACCGCTCTGGCCCAGTCCACCGTCCCTGCCGCCCCGGCCTCGGGCTTGCCCGCCGTGACAGCCTCATCGGCCACGGGCCAGAGCCTGTCGGAGTTGGTCGCCAAGGCACGCGGCTACGACGCCCAGTGGCAGGCCCAGCAGGCCGACGCCCAGGCCGCCGCCAGCCGCGCCGAGCAGGCGCGCTCGGGCCTGCTGCCCAGCGTGGGTCTGCAGGCCGGCGCCAACACCTCGCATGTGGAAGTCAGCGTGCTGCCGGGAAGCTTTCGCTCGCCCCAGCAGAACCTGCAGCTCAGCGCCCAGCAGCCGCTGTACCGCCCGGCCGACAAGATCGCCTATGACCAGGGCCAGCGCGGCGTGGACGTGGCGCGCGCCCAGTTGGACAGCGGCGAGCAGAACCTGCTGGTTCGCGTGGCCCAGGCCTACTTCGATGTCCTCGGCGCCCAGGACAGCCTGGCCGTGGTCAAGGCACAGAAGGCCGCCATTGCACAGCAGCTGGAATTCGCCAAGCGCAACTTCGAGGTCGGCACGGCCACCATCACCGACTCGCGCGAAGCCCAGGCGCGCTTCGACCTGGCCGGCGCGCAGGAAATCGCCGCCGAGAACGACCTGCGCGTCAAGCGCCTGGTGCTGGATCAGATCGTCGGCGCCGTGGGCACCGTGCCCCGCCCGCTGGCCCAGCCGCTGCAGTTGCCGGCCCTGATGCCCGCCGATGCCCAGGCCTGGGTGGACACCGCACTGCAAGGCCAGCCCCAGCTGCGCCAGGCCCGCCTGGCGCTGGACATCGCCCAGCTGGAAACGAAGAAAGCCGAGGCCGGCCACAAGCCCACCGTGGACCTGCAGGCCGGCTACGTGGTCAACCGCTATCCCAATGGCTCGGTCACGCCGCAGATCGGCACCAGCTACCGCACCAATGCCGCCAGCGTGGGCGTGGTCATGAACCTGCCCCTGTTCGCCGGCTTTGCCGTGCAAAACCGCATCAAGGAGACCCTGGCGCTGGAAGACAAGGCGCGCGCACAGCTGGACGACGCCCAGCGCAACGTGGAGCAGAGCACGCGCACGGCCTTCTTCGGCGTGCAGTCGGGCCAGGCCCAGGTCAAGGCGCTGGAGGCCGCGCTGGCGTCCAGCCAAAGCGCGCTGGACGCCAACAAGCTCGGCTACGAGGTCGGCGTGCGCATCAACATCGACGTGCTCAACGCGCAAAGCCAGCTCTACCAGACCCAGCGCGACCTGGCCCTGGCGCGCTACCAGGTGCTGCTGGGCCAGCTCAAGCTGCGCCAGGCCGCCGGCACGCTCAGCGACGACGACCTGCGCGCCATCGATGCGCTGTCGCTCCGCGCGCCAGCCCCTTGAATCCCTGAAGCGCCCGCACGGCCGGCAGTGCCCCGGGCTGATGCCCGGCCGCCGCGGGCCGCGCGCCTGGCGCCGCAGCCCTGTGCTCTGGCAAAGCCGAGGCACGCAAACCCGCCACGACCAGCATCCAGGCAGCCAGCGCGCACAGCGCCGCCAGACGGCTCAGCAAGGAACAGCGGGAGAGTCTTGGCATGCGCGCCTTGCCTTCGTGGGAGTTGTCGAGCGGGCCACTGTGGCAAACCAGCCTGAAGACCTGCCCCGGCTTTCCTGAAGGGATGCTGAAGCGCATCGTCCCCGCCTTGACCGATACTCGCGGCAGCCCTCCCGCAGGCGCCGGTCCGCGGCATGGGAGCGGCACAGGAAACACACGATGAGACTGCTGCTGGTGGAGGACGATCTGGATCTGGGCAATGGCGTGCGCATCGCATTGGGCGATCACGCCATGGACGTGGTCTGGGTGCGCCGCCTGTCCGATGCGCTGCGTACGCTGGAGCAGCAAAGCTTCGAGATGGTGCTGCTGGACCTGGGCCTGCCCGATGGCGACGGCATCAGCCTGCTCACGCGCCTGCGCCGCGAATGGCGCCGCCTGCCCGTGCTGATCCTGAGCGCACGCGACAGCCTGCACGACCGGCTGCACGGCCTGGACAGCGGCGCCGATGACTATCTGGTCAAGCCCTTTGCCCTGGCCGAACTGGTGTCACGCGTGCGCGCCCTGGCACGCCGCAGCTATGGGCAGGGCGACGGCACGCTGCATCTGCGCGGCCTGTCGCTGCACGAGCCCACGCGCCGTGTCAGCGTTGCAGGCCAGAACGTCGAGCTGTCCCGCTGCGAATTCGACCTGCTGGCCCTGCTGCTGCGGCGCATGGACCGCGTGGTCACGCGCAGCGGCATCGAGGAGGAAGTCATCCCGGGCGGCAGCGCCAACGGCAGCAATGCGCTGGAGGTCCATGTCTCCAACCTGCGCCGCAAGATCGGGCCGGGCTTCATACGCACGGTGCGCGGCATTGGCTATGTCATCGACTCGCAGCCGATGGCACCCCTGTCCTGACCATGACATCGCACACCCTTCAGGGGCACCAGGCCAGCCCGAGATGGCGCCGCTGGCTGCGGCCCACACTGGGCCGGCGGATGCTGCTGGCCCAGATGGGCGTGCTCACCGCGATCTGGACCGCGTTGCTGGTGGCAGCCATCTACATGGCCCACTTCCACAATGAATTGCTGGTCAGCAAGCCTGTCTACGAACTTGTCATGGCAGTGGCCGAGGACCTGGCCGACCTTCCGGACCGCCAGCAGCACAGCCTGGCCGCGCTGGACACGGCCCTGCGCCATGAATACAGCGATGGAGACGACGACATCCGCTTCACGCCCACGCTGCTGGTCTGGCAGCGCGGCCAGCTCCTGTACCGCTCGCCCACGCCGGCACCCACCCTGCGCAACCGCGTGCTGGACACGGTCGAGGACATAGATTTCGAAGGGCAGACCTGGCGCATGAGCACGCTGCGCTCGGCCTCGGGCCAGACCGAAGTCACGCTGATGCTGCCGTCCTTCAAGGAGCTGCTGATCACCCTCAACACCCGCAGCTATTACCTGCTGCCGCTGCTGATCAGCCTGCCCTTCCTGGCCTTTCCGGCCTGGTGGTCGGTGCGCGCGGCGCTGCGCCCGCTGCGCCGCGTGGGCGACGAGCTGGCCACACGCGGCCCCGACGACCTCAGCGCGCTCACCTATGCGCCGCCACACGCCGAGCTGCGGCCGCTGGTGCAGGACATCAACGCCCTGCTGGCCCGCGTGCGCTCCAGCAGCGAGCGCGAGCGCAACCTCATCGCCGATGCAGCCCACGAACTGCGCACGCCGCTGGCCGCCATGCACGTCAACGTCGAGGCCCTGCTGCGCCTTGGCAGCGAACCGCGCCAGCAGGAACTCATGGACAGCCTGCTGCGCAGCAACCAGCGCGCCAGCCGCATGGTGGCCCAGCTGCTGCAACTCATGCGCAGCGAGACCGAAGCGCCCGGCATGGCCATGCAGCCGCTGCGCCTGGACCTGCTGCTGGAAGACCGGCTCGCCGCACTCGACGCCCTGGCCTGCCGCCGCCCGGTGGAACTGGCCCT
Source organism: Delftia sp. WSY_7 (assembly GCF_043104845.1). Classification (NCBI taxonomy): domain Bacteria; kingdom Pseudomonadati; phylum Pseudomonadota; class Betaproteobacteria; order Burkholderiales; family Comamonadaceae; genus Delftia; species Delftia sp. WSY_7. The sequence continues at coordinate 105,103 of NZ_JBICLB010000047.1, forward strand.
GGAAGCCAGCGAGCCACTGAGCGTGATGGGCGAACGCGAAGGCCTGGTCTCGCTGATCGACAACCTCGTGGACAACGCCATCAAATACAGCCCAGCGCACGCCACCATCAGCGTGCGCCTGCAGCGCCAGGGCGACCAGGCCGTGCTCCAGGTGCGCGACCGTGGCCCGGGCATTGCCGAGGCCTGGCGCCAGCGTGTCTTCGACCGCTTCTTCCGCGTACCCGACCAGAGCCAAAGCGGCAGCGGCCTGGGCCTGGCCATCGCCAGGACCGTGACCGAGCGGCACGGCGGCAGCATCGAGCTGCTCAGTGCGGAGGATGGAGGGCTGCTGGCGAGTGTCAGCCTGCCCGTGCTGCAGGAAGGATCGGGCCCTTGATGCATGCATGGGCCCAGGATTGCAGAGCCAACAGTCCAGGAACTAGACTGGGCCTGTAACCCGTGAGCGAAGGAGTGCAATCATGAAATCCTGGCCTGTACAAGATGCCCAAGACCACTTCAACGAGCTTCTCGAAGCCTGCCTGACCGATGGCCCGCAAGTGTTGACCCGGCGTGGCGCAGACACTGCCGTGCTCGTTCCGATGCAAGAGTGGCGCCGCCTGCATCCCGCTGCCGAACCTGCTTCGCTCAAGGAACTGCTGCTCTCGGAAGCGGGCCGCGCAGACCTGCTGATCCCGCCGCGCGGCCAGGCGCACCGCAGGCCCATCGAGCCCGCCAACTGAGTGCGCCAGAAATGTATTTGCTGGACACCAACTTCATTTCAGAGCTGCGGCGCCCCAGGCCCCACGGAGCCGTCCTGGCCTGGCTTCAAGCCCTGCCTGAGCCGGAACTCCATCTGTCCGCGGTCAGCCTGGGCGAAATCCAGGCGGGCATCGAGCTGACCCGGCAACAGGATGCTGAGAAGGCCCGGGAAATCGAACGCTGGGCAGATCTGGTCTCCGCCTCCTACAACGTGCTGCCGATGGATGCCGAGAGCTTTCGGATCTGGGCCCGGCTGATGCACGGGCGCTCCGATGCGCTGTATGAGGACGCAATGATTGCAGCCACGGCCATCCGCCACAGGCTGGTCGTGGCCACACGCAACATTCGAGACTTCGCGGATTTTGGTGTGGCGCTTGTCAACCCCTTTGAGTCGCCCTTTCGCTGAACGGGCACAAGCCCCTTTGCTGCGTAGTCTTGCCTGCCCGCCCCCTGGCACAGGACGATCAGGCGAGCGGCTGCACCAGCCCGGCCACCGCCTGCGCCGTGGCCCGTGCGGCCCCACGGTGCTGGTCCAGAAAGCCGCGCGCCTGGGCCACGGCATGGGCGTGGGACTGGCGGTCCCCAGCCAGGTCCACGGCCAGGCGCAGCCCGTGCTCCATGTCGGGCGCCCGCAGCGCGGCGCCGGCTTCGCAGGCCAGGTCCGAGGCTTCGCTGAAGTTGAAGGTATGCGGCCCCAGCACCACGGGGCAGTCGCAGGCCAGGGCCTCGATGAGGTTCTGTCCACCCAGCGGCGCAAAGCTGCCGCCCATGAGCGTGGCATCGGCCAGGCCGTAGTACAGGGCCATCTCGCCCAGCGAATCACCCAGCCAGATGTCAATGTCATCCGCCGCAGCCCCGCAGGGCGGGCCACCCACCCACTGGCTGCGGCGCGAGACATGCAGGCCGCCGCCAGCCAGCAGCGCCGCCACTTCGTCAAAGCGCTGCGGATGGCGCGGCACGACCAGCCATTGCACGGCCCGGCCCACAGGCCCCAGCGTGCGCAGGGCGGACAGCAGCATGGCCTCCTCGCCCTCGCGGCTGCTGGCCAACAGCACCACAGGGCGGGACAGGCCGGACTTCCATTGCCGGGCGCGCTCCAGCAGCGCAGCGTCCGGACGCGCATCGAATTTCAGGTTGCCGAGCACGCCGCGCACGGGCGCACCCAGCAGGCGCAGGCGCTGCGCATCGTCCTCGGTCTGCGCCCAGGCGGCGGCCAGGGCGGCATAGGTGGGCCGCGCCAGCGGCGCCACGCGCAGCGCCTGGCCCAGTGATTTGTCGCTGAGCCGTGCGTTGGCCAACGCCAGCGGCACGCCTTCTTCGCGGCAGATGGCGACCAAGTTGGGCCACACTTCGGTCTCCATGAGCACGCCGACCGCGGGCCTGAATTGCTGCACGAAGCGGCGCACGGCCGCTAGGGTATCCCAGGGCTGCCAGACCTGCAGGTCGCCGGACTGCAGCAGCCGGCGGCCTTCTGTGCGGCCTGTGGCCGTGCCATGGGTCAGCAGCAGGCGCATGCCAGGCAGGCGCTCGCGCAGCGCGGTCAGCAAGATAGCGGCAGCGCGCGTCTCACCCAGCGATACGGCATGAATCCAGATCCACAGGCCGCGTCCGTCCTGCCCCAGCGTGGCCGGCTGGTAGCGACCAAAGCGCTCGGGAATGTGCTCGGCATAGACGGGCTCGGCCTCGGCGCGGCGCAGCAGCTTGCGTCGCAGCAGCGGCTGCGCCGCCCAGGTCACAGCGCTGTACAGCGCGCGCGCCCAGGACGTGGGAGAGCGTGAAGTCATCGCCTGGCGCGCAAATCAGTGCGCGGCGCCGCCAACCTGCGCTCCGGGCTTGACGCGCTCCAGCAGCGCCAGCATCTGCGCCTCGATGCGCGACAGCGCCTCCTGGGTCTGGCCCTCGAAGCGCAGAACCAGCACGGGCGTGGTGTTGCTGGCGCGGATCAGACCGAAGCCGTCGGCCCAGTCCACGCGCAGGCCGTCGATGGTGCTGACCTGGGCCGGTGCGGCAAAGGTCTCGGCGGCCAGGGCCTGCAGTTCGGAGGCCAGGCGATGGGGCTCGCCCTCGGTGCAGGCCACATTCAGTTCAGGGGTGGAAAAGCTGGTGGGCAGCGCGTTGAGCAAGGCGCTGGGGTCGGCCTCGCGGCTGACGATCTCCAGCAGGCGGCAGCCCGCGTAGGTGCCGTCATCGAAGCCGTACCAGCGTTCCTTGAAGAAGATGTGGCCGCTCATCTCGCCGCCCAGCGGCGCGTCCAGCTCCTTCATGCGGGCCTTGACCAGGGAGTGCCCGGTCTTGAACATCACGGGCTCGCCCCCGGCCTCGCGGATGGCGGGCGCCAGGCGCTGCGTGCATTTGACGTCGTAGACGATGCTGCCGCCCGGCACGCGCGAGAGCACGTCCTTGGCGAACAGCATCATCTGGCGGTCGGGGAAGATGTTTTGGCCGTCCTTGGTGACGATGCCCAGGCGGTCGCCGTCACCGTCGAAGGCCAGGCCCAACTCGGCGTCCGAGGTGCGCAGCGCCTCGATCACGTCGCGCAGGTTCTCGGGCTTGCTGGGATCGGGATGGTGGTTGGGGAATTCACCGTCCACTTCGGAGAACAGTTCGATCACCTCGCAGCCCAGGGCGCGGAAGATGCCGGGCGCCGAGGCCCCGGCCACGCCGTTGCCGCAGTCCACCACGATCTTGATGGGGCGCGCCAGCTTCACATCACCCACGATGCGCGCCTGGTAGTCGGCCTGCACATCGGCGCGGCGCACGCTGCCGGTGCCCGTGATCGTCCAGTCATCGCTTTCGACGCGGCGGCGCAGGGCCTGGATTTCCTCGCCGTAGATGGCGCGGCCGGCCAGCACCATCTTGAAACCGTTGTAGTCCTTGGGATTGTGGCTGCCCGTGACCTGGATGCCCGAGCGTGCCAGCGTGCTGGCTGCGTAGTACAGCATGGGCGTGGTGGCCAGGCCGATGTCGATCACCTCGATGCCGACCTCGGTCAGCCCGGCGATCAGCGCCGCGGACAGCGAGGGTCCCGACAGGCGGCCATCGCGTCCCACGGCCACCACGGTCTCGCCGACCGCCAGGGCCGCCATGCCGAAGGCGCGGCCCACGCCGAGCGCGACCTCCTCGTTGAGCGTGGACGGCACGATGCCGCGGATGTCATAGGCTTTGAAGATGGAAGATGCGACCTGCACGTCGAAAACGCTTTCTCGTCGGTTGAAAACAGGGCGCCGCAGCCTGGGGACCTGGCCCGGCTGCGGCCCAAGGCGCGATTGTAGGCGCGGCAGGCAGGGGCGCCGGCGCACATCACCCCGGCTCCAAGCGGTTGCGGCGCGTGCCCTGCCTCACAGCTGCTGCTGCACCTGGGCCAGCGCGGCCGGATCTTCCATGGTGCTGAGGTCGCCCGGGTCGCGCCCCTCGGCCACGGCCTGCATGGCACGGCGCAGCAGCTTGCCGCTGCGCGTCTTGGGCAACGCACTGACGAAGACCACGCGAGAGGGCCGGGCCACGGCGCCCAGGCGCGCATCGACCAGCTTCATCACGTCGGCCTCCAGCGCCGCGCGCTCGGCCTCGCCTTCCAGCGCCGTGCGCGGCACGGCAAAGGCCAGCGCCACCTGGCCCTTGAGCGCATCGGCCACACCGACCACGGCGACTTCGGCCACCTGGGGGTGGGCGGAGATGCATTCCTCGATCTCGCGCGTGCCCAGGCGATGGCCGGCCACGTTGATCACGTCGTCGGTACGGCCCAGGATGAAGAAGTAGCCATCCTCGTCGCGTATGCCCCAGTCGAAGGTGCTGTAGACCATGCGGCCCGGAATGCTCTTCCAGTAGGTGTTGACGAAGCGCTGGTCGTCACGCCAGACGGTCTGCATGCAGCCCGGTGGCAGAGGTCCCTCGATGGCCAGCACGCCCTTTTGCCCGGCGCCGCGCAACTCCTCGCCCGTGGCCTCGTCGATCAGCTTGACGTCATAGCCATAGACGGCCTTGCCCGGGCTGCCGAAGCGCGTGGTCTGCTGCTCCACGCCGTTACACAGCGTGAGGATGGGCCAGCCGGTCTCGGTCTGCCAGTAGTTATCGATGATGGGCTTGCCCAGGGCCTGGCTGATCCACTGCGCCGTGGGCTCGTCCAGCGGCTCGCCGGCCAGCCACAGCGCCTTGAGGCTGGAGATATCGTGGCGGTGCAGGTACTCGGCATCGTGCTTCTTGAGCACGCGGATGGCCGTAGGCGCCGAGAACATGTGGGTGACCCGGTACTTCTCCACGATGCTCCACCAGATGCCCGCGTCGGGGCGTATGGGCAGGCCCTCGTAGAGCACGGTGGCCATGCCCGCGATCAGGGGCCCATAGATGATGTAGCTGTGCCCCACGACCCAGCCGATGTCGCTGGTGCAGAAAAAGGTCTGGCCCGCCTCGGCCCCGAAGATCAGCGGCATGCTGGCGGCCAGCGCCACCGTGTAGCCGCCCGTGTCGCGCTGCACGCCCTTGGGGCGCCCCGTGGTGCCGCTGGTGTAGAGCGTGTAGCTGGGGTCGGTGGATTCCACCCAGGTGCAGGCGACCTGGACGTCGGCGTGCAGCGCACGCAGGCTGGTCCAGTCGTGGTCGCGGCCGGCGCGCATGGGCGCAGGCGCCAGGCCACGGTCCACGATGAGCACGGCCGCTGGCTTGTGGCTGGCCAGTTGCAGGGCCTCGTCCAGCAAAGGCTTGTAGGCCACGACGCGCCCGCCGCGCGAGCCCGCGTCGGCACTGATGATGACCTTGGGCTCGGCATCGTCGATGCGCGAGGCCAGCGCCGCCGACGCAAAGCCGCCGAACACCACCGAATGGATGGCACCCAGCCGCGCACAGGCCAGCATGGCAAAGGCCGCCTCGGCAATCATGGGCATGTAGATCTGGACGCGGTCGCCCTTTTGCACGCCCAGCGACTGCAGCACGGCGGCCATGCGCTGCACCTCGGCATGCAGTTCGCGGTAGGTATAGACCTTCTCGGTGCCGGTCTCGGTGGAGATGGCGATCAGCGCATTCTGGTCGGCGCGCTCGGCCAGGTGCCGGTCCACGGCGTTGTGGCAAAGATTGGTCTGGCCGCCCACGAACCACCTGGCGAACGGCGGGTTGTCATAGTCGCAGATGCGCTGGGGCGGCACATGCCAGTCGATGCGGCCGGCCTGCTCGGCCCAGAAGGCATCGCGCTCCTGGATGGAGCGGCGGTGGAAATCGTCGAAACGCGGGGCCATTGTCTGTCTCCTGTCGTTGTCATGGATTGGCGGCTTCTGAATTCATAATTATTCATAATGCGCTTGCCCAAAGCTGACAAATCCTGCACAGCGACCCGGGCCGGCCCCCTCCGTCCCATTCGTCTTTCATGGCCCCGCCTTGCGACGGGCGTAAAAAAAGGCGCCGTGCAGGCGCCTCGACGGAAAACCATCGCTTCAGCCGCTTACTTGACCAGGGCCAGCAGATCCTTGAAGGCCGGGTGCTCGCAGCTGCGCAGCCACTCGAAGGCCACCATCTCCGTGGTCACCAGTTCGGCACCCGCGCCGGCCAGGCGATCGAAGGCAGCATCGCGGTTGCGCTCGGTGCGCGAGCTGCAGGCATCGGTGACGACCCAGACGTCGAACTCGTCTTCCAGCAGTTCCAGCGCCGTCTGCAGCAGGCAGACATGGGCTTCGCAGCCGGCAATCACCACCATGCTGCGCTCGGGCGCCTGCTGCTGGGGCTTTTGCAGGTGCTTGGGCAGGCTGCGCGCATTGCCGCCCTGGGGACGTGCAGGCGGACGCAGCCACTCGCCCAGTCCTTCGGACACGGCGCTGAAATGCATCTTGGACAGTGTCCTGTCGCACAGCGCGCGCAGTTGGGCATCGTTGGCACCCAGGCGCGAGGGGTTCTGTTCGGTGCCGAACACCGGCACTTCCACCAGATGCGCCAGACGAGCCAGTTTCACGGCATTGGCCAGGACTGCCGGGCCCTCGAAGATGGCCGGCATCAGGCGCTCCTGGTAATCGACGAGTACAAGCTGGGAGTCGGAGGCTTCAAGCAGCATGGCGGATCTTTCTTGGAATACGAGGCGGCGCGGGCCGCCCTTCTTATCGGAAAACAGGACAGCCCGCTATTGTCGCAGCTTGGGGGCCATCACCGCCGGGCGCCGGCGATTCCTGAGGTGGCTCAAAAACCCGGGCCTTCGGGGGTCTTATCGAATTTGTCCTACGTTTTTGCGTGGTAATCTCGCGCCCCATGTCCCGATGGCTTATCGCACTCCTGTTCGTCAGCGCCACTGCACACGCGGCCCCGCCCGAGCTGCGTGACGACGATATGAACCAGCTGCTGGTCAACCGCAGCCTCATCTCGCAGCTGCGCGAAGCCCGCCACCACATGGCGGAGCGCACTTCCGACTTCGTCAAGGAAGCACGACAAAGCGTCGCCGAAAAGACCTCCGACCTGGTCGTGACCGCCATGGGCTTCATCGGCGTTCCCTACCGTCGCGGCGGCAACAGTGCCGAGACCGGCTTCGACTGCAGCGGCTTTGTCCGTGCCATCTACTCCGAGACCCTGGGCAAGGTCCTGCCGCGTCGCGCTGACCAGCAGGCACAGGCCACGGAAAAAATCGACAAGAACGAACTCAAGCCCGGCGATCTGGTGTTCTTCAACACCATGCGCCGCGCCTTCAGCCACGTCGGCATCTATGTCGGCGACGGCAACTTCATTCATGCCCCCCGCACCGGTGCACAGGTGCGCGTGGAAAGCATGCAAAGCGCCTACTGGGCCCGCCGCTTCGATGGCGCCCGTCGCGTGCAGGACTCCGACGGCCTGGGCCTGGATGCCAGCAAGGCTGCCTTGGCCATGCAGATGCAGGCAAGCCAGCTGCAGTAACCACGGCGGGCTGTCTGCCCTCCCCCAGTCCAGGCGCCTGCAGATGCAGGCGTTTTGTTTTTCAGGGCACTGCACTGCCTTCGTCCCAGGTTGAGACGCTGTCCGACAGGGCCGGCATGCGCCGGGCCCTAGAGTCGCGGCATGGAAGCTTCAGTTCGGAGAAAAGCATGATGTCCTTGATTGGCACCCTCATCGTTGGCCTGGTCGTTGGCCTGCTGGCGCGCGCACTCAAACCCGGCGACGACAGCCTTGGCTGGATCATGACCATCCTGCTTGGTGTGGCAGGATCGTTTCTTGCCAGCTATGTCGGTGTCGCCATGGGCTGGTATGAAGCCGGTCAGCCCGCTGGCTGGATCGCCTCCATCGTTGGCGCCATCGTCATCCTCTTCATCTACAGCCTGGTGCGCAGCAAGAGCGCACGCTGACCGCACCGGCGCCAGCCGCCTCCTCCGGCTGGCGCATTCTCCTGATCGACATCTGCCCCGGACCCACTGGCACGCATGATCTTTCGCACATCGGACAAGACCCCTCCCCCTCCACCACCGCGCCACGATGTGGCGCAGGCCGCAGAGAGCGCGCGCAAGCTGCTGCACCGGCGTGCGCTGGTGGGAGCCGCAGCCAGCAGCCTGCCGATCCCGGGGCTGGACTGGCTGGTTGACGCAGCCCTGCTGGCGCGCCTGCTGCCGCGCATCAACCGTGAGTTCGGCCTCACGCCCGAACAGCTGGACAGGCTGGACCCCGGCAAGCGCGAGCAGGTGCAAAAGGCCGTGGCCATGGTCGGCTCGGTACTGATCGGCAAGCTGATCACGCGCGACATGGTGGTGCGCCTGGCACGCGCTGCCGGCATGCGCATGACGGCAACCCAAGCGGCAAAGTACGTGCCGCTGGCCGGCCAGGCTGCAGCGGCCGCCCTGGGCTACGCCACGCTGCGCTACCTGGGAGAGCGCCACATCCAGGACTGCATTCGTGTGGTCGAGCAGGCGGAGCTCGACATTCCCTCGCATCTGCCCACGCAGCTGGAACGCACGGCCCGCAAGGTCGAGCAGACCGGCAAGCAATTGCATGAGCACGGCAAAGGCAAGGGCGAGGGCGAGCCCGGGGCCGAGCCATCCGGCAAGCGCCCGCGCTTTTGGCGCCAGCCGGACCGCGGCCCCTGGGGCCGCTCCCAGTAAATGGCGATCAGCCCAGGTCCGAGGCGCGGTGGCGCTCCGGCACCTGGGTGGCCTCGTCTCCCCAGGTGCGATTGACGCGGCGGCCGCGCACCACCGCCGGCCGTTGGGCAATCTCGCGGGCCCAGCGCATCACATGCGTGTACTCATGGGCTGCCAGGAACTCGGCCGCGCCGTACACCTCGTTGAGCACCAGTGCGCCATACCAGGGCCAGATGGCGATGTCGGCAATGCTGTAGTGCTCTCCCGCAATGAAGGCGTGCTCGGCCAGCTGGCGATTGAGCACGTCCAGCTGGCGCTTGGTTTCCATGGTGAACCGGTTGATCGGGTACTCGAATTTTTCGGGAGCATAGGCATAGAAATGACCGAAGCCGCCGCCCAGGTAAGGCGCCGATCCCATCTGCCAGAACAGCCAGTTCAGCGTCTCGGTGCGTGCAGCGGGCTCGGCAGGCAGCAGCGCGCCAAACTTCTCGGCCAGGTACAGCAGGATGGAGCCCGACTCGAACACGCGCACCGGCGGCTCCACGCTGCGGTCCACCAGCGCGGGAATCTTGGAATTGGGGTTGACCTCGACAAAGCCGCTGGAGAACTGGTCGCCATCGCTGATGCGGATCAGCCAGGCGTCGTACTCGGCGCCGCCATGGCCCAGCGCCAGCAGCTCCTCCAGCATGATGGTGACCTTCACGCCGTTGGGCGTGGCCAGCGAATACAGCTGCAGAGGCTGCTGCCCCACCGGCAGTGTCTTGTCGTGGGTCGGCCCGGCGACCGGGCGGTTGATGTTGGCGAAGGTGCCGCCCGAGGGCGCAGGCTGCCATACGGCGGGCGGGACATAGGTGGAGCGGTCGGACATGCAGGATTCCTGTGGTTCGCGGGCATGGGAAAGGCGCCCGGCTGAAGGCCATTGTCCAGCCCCTGACACACTCCTGCCGCCGCGCGCAGAACGCCGCCACGGCGTCCGGGGATTTGCCACAATCGTTGCATGACTGCCGCCCCCACACCCTCCGCCCGCCAGTTCTGGCTCATGAAGAACGAGCCCGACGAATACTCCATAGACCATGCGCTGGCCGCGCCGCAGGCCACCATTGCCTGGGACGGGGTGCGCAACTACCAGGCGCGCAACTTCATGCGTGATGCCATGCAGGTCGGCGACGGGGTGCTGTACTGGCATTCCAGCTGCGCCGAGCCCGGCATCTACGGCATCGCCCGCATTGCCGGCAATCTGCGCACCGACGCCTCGCAGTTCGACCCGGCCAGCCCGTACTACGACCCCAAGTCTTCTCCCGACAAGCCGCGCTGGCTCACGCTGGACGTGCAGGCGCTGCGCAAGACACGCACGCTGCAGATTGCCGAGCTGCGCGCGCATCCTGAACTGGCGCAGATGCGTGTGCTGCAAAAGGGCAATCGGCTGTCGATCACGCCGGTCACGCCCGAGGAATGGAGCTTCATCGAAGGCCTGCTCAGGCACGGCTGAACACGCCTCGCACGGGCTGCTTTCTTACAAGCAAGAAGCCTCTTTCCTGCACTCCTGCCCTGCATCGGCCGCTATGCTTTTGGGCATTTGCGAACCTGGATTTCGCAAGCTGGAGGGACCATCTTCGTGCGCTGGCGAAAATCAAAAGCAAAAACAACCACTGGACCACTCAAGAGCGGCATGGCCGCGGCGCCAGGCCGCCTGCGGCTGGCGCTGCGCGATGCCATCGCCGCCTCGCTGGGCGCCATGCTGGCCTGGGAACTGTCCCACTACCTGCTGGGCCACCCCAGACCCGTCTTTGCCGCCGTCACCGCCCTGGTCTGCCTGGCGCCCGGCCTGCCCAGCCATCTCAAGCAAACCTGGGGCCTGGTGCTGGGCTGCGCCATCGGCATCATCGTCGGCGAACTGGCCTGGCTGCTGCCCGACACCATTCCCCTGCTGCGGCTGAGCCTGGCCTCGCTGGTCGCGCTGTCGCTGGCCGCCATGCTGGGGCAGCCGCCTGTGGTTCCGATACAGGCCGGCGTTTCCGTGGTGCTGGTCCTCAGCATGGGGCCCAGCGCGGCGGGCGAAACCCGGCTGGTCGACGTGCTGGTCGGCGCAGGCGTGGGCCTGATGTTCAGCCAAGTCATCTTCACGGCCAATCCGCTGCGTGCCGTATCACGTTCGGCAAGCGCGTTGCTGGGCCAGCTGGCCGACGGGCTGGACGCCACGCTGCGTGCCACCGCCACCCACGACACACCCGACGCCACCGTGGCACTGGGCCAGCTCACGCGCAGCAGCGATGCGCTGAGCGCGCTGCGCACCGCCATGGCGGAGGCGCAAAGCGCCAGCCGCTGGTCCGTGCGCGGACGCCTGGGTGGCGCGGCACTGCAGACCGTCACGGCGCGCTACGACCGCCATGCCGTGCGCCTGTACGCCAGCGCGCTGCTGCTGGGCGAAAGCCTGGTGCGCGGAATGTCGCATGACAGCAGCCTCATGCCGCGCGCCATCGTCCTGCACTGTGAATGGCTGATCGAAGCCTGCCGGCAACTGGCCGCCAATGGCAACGTGGTGGCCCTGCAGCCCGACGACGCCCTGACCAGGTTGGCCGCCTCGGCCCCCCAGGCGCCCACCCAACCGCTGCCTGAGGCCTGGCTGCCCGCGCTGGACCACGCACGACAGATGGAAGAGGCCCTGAAGGCGCTCACAGGTTCGCGCGACGCGTGATCAGGCGGCAGCGCGTTCGCGCTGCCTTGCAGGCGCCGCGCTGATGCGGGCAATGGCGCCGGCCAGCCACCAGCCGATGGCGCACATGGCCGCCGTCACCACCCAGGTCCACTGCCATCCGCCCGCCTGCACTGCCACGGCCGCCACCAGAGGCGGCCCTGCAAACTGGCCCACGCTGGACCATTGCTGCATGAAGCCCACCGTGGTCGAAACAGTGGACTCATCGGGGGCAAGCCGCACGGCCATGGAAAACAGCGTGCCCGGAATCAGTCCCCCCGCTGCCGAGAACACAACTACCGCAGCAAAGCGCAGCCACAAAGGTGCCAACGGCTGGCCTTGCCATTGCACATAGGCCAGCAGCGCGCACAACGCCATGCAGCCGAAGCCCAGGCGCAGCGCCCGCGAGGCGCTCCAGCCGCCTTGCAGCAGACGGCCCGATGCCACATTGCCCACCATGTTGGCCAGCGCCACCACGGCCGTCAGCGTGCCCGACAACGCCGCTCCCAGGCCCGCCTCGGCATAGACCGTGGGAAGAAAGCCGATGACGGCCATCCACTGTCCCGAATACACGGCAAAGCCCAGCGCCACGCACCAGGGGCCAGGGCTGCGCAAAGTCAGCTCCAGGCGCGGACGCCACCCCCCGCCAGCCGCCGACGTGCTAACGGGTGCCTTCGGGCCGTCTGCCGGCACGCCGTACCACACGGCGGCGCAAGCCAGGGCAGAGACCAGCCCCAGAAGCAGCCACCACAGCGGCCAGGAAGCCCAGGCCATCACCCAGGGACCCAGCAGCAAGCCGATGGCACTGCCCAGCGGCATGTAGGTGCCCCACCAGCCCATGCGCGCGCTCAGATCGTGCGGCGCCACGCAGCGGCGAATCAGCCCTGGCCCCGGCATGGCGACCAGCAGAAAGCCCAGTCCTTCCACGGCGCGCAGGGCCAGCAACGGTGCAAAACCCGTGGCGATGGCGCCCAGGGCGCTGGCACCCGCCATCAACAGCAGGCCCGCCAGCATGCTGCGCCGCAGTCCCCAGCGATCAGCCCCCAGGCCCACCACCAAGCCCAGCAGCATGCCGGCCACCTGCACGGTGGAAAGCAGAAAGCCGGCCTGCAGCAGGGACACGCCCAGCTGCTGCTGCAGCACCGGCACGGCCGGCGGCAGCTTGCCTACATGCAGGGCCGCGCTGACGCCGGCCATCACGACGATCCATGAGGGATGCACCCCCTGCCTTGTTGTTTCCATTGGATGCGGTTTCCTGGGGGCACATGCCGTGCGCCCTGTGGGTGATGTGTGAAGTATCGAAAGCATAGGCCAAGCGGCGCCCGCAAGCAGCGCCCCTGGCATCTGCCCACCAACCGGCTTGCGGCAGCGGGCATCGGCAGCGCATTCGACATAGCCCGTGGCACTGGAACGCCCAGGTGAGGCGCTCCAGCTGCGCGGCCAGGCATTTCCGCTGCCCCAGAAACAGCTCGGCCTGCGAGGCACCCCATGGCACCTCGCAGGCCTTGCATGCCGGGCAGCGGCCGCATGCGCTGCGGCCTTTTGCCCGTCCTCCCCCACCGATTCCTGTCAGGCCTTCATGGCATCACAGCCTCAGCTTGGCACTGGCCAGCAACACACCGAAGCCCACCAACATGCCGCCAAAGGCCCGGTCTATCCAGTGCCGTACGGCCAGCAGCCGGGCACGAACCCGCTGCGCGGAAAAGCACAGCGCCACGATGCAAAACCAACCCACATGGGCCAGCGAGATGAACCCGCCGTACGCCAGTTGCGTGGCCAGAGATGTGTCCTGCCCCACGATCTGCAGGAACAGGCTCACCACAAACACCGTGGTCTTGGGATTGAGCGCATTCGTCAGAAAGCCCGTGCGCAGCGCCGCCATGTCGGACAGTACGGCAGCCGGCTGGCTGGCCATTTCTCCGTCCGGCCGGCTGCGCAGCATGGTCACGCCCAGATAGATCAGATAGGCTGCACCCAGCAGCTTGACCACATCGAACAGCCAGGTGGCCTGCTGCATCAGCAACCCCACACCAAGCAAGGTATAGCTGACATGGACCAGCACGCCCAGGCCTATGCCCAGCGCCGTGAGCATGCCCGCGCGGCGCGAGCGCAGCAGGCTGTTGCGCGTGACCATGGCGAAATCCGCCCCGGGGCTGATCACGGCCAGCAAGGTAATGGTGACTACAGCTATCCATTCGGTCATGCATTCTCCGTTCGACTCAGTGCAACGCGGGATAGTATTGGCCTTCCATGAAAATACATAACGATGTTTTCTGACACAGTTAGTGAACTCAATTCACAGACTCCCAGCAAGCGGCTGCCGTCGTTGCAGGCCCTGCGCTGCTTCGAAGCAGCCGCCCGACGGGAGAACTTCAGCAAGGCGGCTGAAGAGTTGCATCTGACCCACGGCGCCATCAGCCGGGCCGTGCGCCTGCTGGAAGACGATCTGGGCGTGACCCTGTTTGACCGCCGCAGCCGCCGCGTCTTCCTGACCGACGCTGGGCGCCATCTCGCACAGGCCGTGCATGAAGGACTGGAGCGCATGCGCCAGGCGACGCAGGAGTTGCGCGCACGCGCGCGGCATGCGCGCCGCTGGGTGCTGTCCTGCGAACCCACCTTGCTGATGCGCTGGCTGATTCCGCGCTGGCCACAGTTCCAGCAAATGCATCCCGAGCTGCAACTGCACCTGGTGGCCGGCGGTGGCCCGTTCTCGTTTGCGGACGGGATCGACCTGGCCATACGGCGCGACGATTTCGCCCTGCCCGCAGGCTGCCATGCCGAAACGCTGTTCGCAGAGCGCATAGGCCCGGTCTGCCGGCCCGATCGCCTGGCGCAATGGTGCGACCGCCCCGCGCAAGAGCACACGCCCAGGCTGCGCGCCGATGCGCCCTTGCTGCAAAGCCGCACGCGCCCTGGCGCCTGGGCCACCTGGGCCGAGTGCAGCGGCCAGCCCCAGCCCTCGGGACCGCAGCTGCAGTTCGAACATTTCTATTTCACGCTCCAGGCTGCCGTGGCCGGAATGGGCGTGGCCATAGGCCCCTGGCAGCTGGTGCGCGACGACATTGCCAACGGCGTGCTGGCAGCGCCCATGGGCTTTGTGGAGGATGGATCGCGCTATTGCCTGCTGTCCCCTGCCCCGCCTGCACCGAATGGCGTGCACGCGCAGCTACTGCAGTGGCTGCGCTCCCAGGCCTGAGCCGGCCTGCGACCCGTACTACCCCCCCAAAGCACAAAGGCAGCCGAAGCTGCCTTTGTGTCCTTGCCCGTTCCGAAGGCCGGGCGTTGCGCTTACTTGCGCTGCGGCGGCAGGTCCGTGCAGGAGCCGTGCGCCACCTCGGCCGCCATGCCCAGGCTCTCGCCCAGCGTGGGGTGAGGATGGATGGTCTTGCCGATGTCCACGGCGTCGGCACCCATTTCAATGGCCAGCGCGATCTCGCCGATCATGTCGCCCGCATGCGTGCCGACGATGCCGCCGCCCAGGATGCGGCCATGGCCATGCGCCTCGGGGCTGTCGTCGAACAGCAGCTTGGTGACGCCTTCGTCGCGGCCATTGGCAATGGCGCGGCCCGATGCCGTCCAGGGGAAGACCCCCTTCTTGACCTTGATGCCCTGGGCCTTGGCCTGGTCCTCGGTCAGGCCCACCCACGCCACTTCCGGGTCGGTGTAGGCCACGCTGGGGATCACGCGGGCATTGAAGGCGCTGGCGGCCAGCTCCTTGTTGCCCTGCAGTTCACCGGCGATGACTTCGGCGGCCACATGGGCCTCGTGCACGGCCTTGTGCGCCAGCATGGGCTGGCCCACCACGTCGCCGATGGCGAAGATGTGGGGCACGTTGGTGCGCATCTGGATGTCGACTTCGATGAAACCGCGGTCCGTGACGGCCACGCCGGCCTTCTCGGCGGCGATCTTCTTGCCGTTGGGCGTGCGGCCCACGGCCTGCAGCACCAGGTCGTAGACCTGGGGCTCGGGCACGGTGATGCCATCCTTGGCGGGCGCGAAGCTGACCTTGATGCCTTCGGGCGTGGCTTCGGCACCCACGGTCTTGGTGTTGACCATGATGTTGTCGAAGCGCGGCGCGTTCATCTTCTGCCAGACCTTGACCAGGTCGCGGTCGGCGCCCTGCATGAGGCCGTCCATCATCTCCACCACGTCCAGGCGTGCGCCCAGCGTGGAGTAGACGGTGCCCATTTCCAGGCCGATGATGCCGCCGCCCAGGATCAGCATGCGTTTGGGCACGCTGGCCAGGTCCAGCGCGCCGGTGGAGTCCACCACGCGCGGGTCCTTGGGCATGAAGGGCAGGTGCACGGCCTGGCTGCCGGCGGCAATGATGGCGCGCTTGAACTGCACGATCTTCTTGCTGCCGGTCTTTTCCTGGCCATCGCCCGTGGTCTCTTCCACTTCCAGGTGGTTGGCGCCGACGAAGTTGCCGTAGCCGCGCACCACGGTGACCTTGCGCATCTTGGCCATCTGGCCCAGGCCGCCGGTCAGCTTGCCGATGACCTTGTCCTTGTGGCCGCGCAGCTGGTCGATGTTGACCTCGGGCGCGCCGAACTTGACGCCTGCCACTTCCAGGTGCTTGACCTCGTCCACGACGGCCGCCACGTGCAGCAGCGCCTTCGAGGGAATGCAGCCCACGTTCAGGCAGACGCCGCCGAGGGTCTTGTAGCGCTCGACGATGACCACGTTCAGGCCCAGGTCGGCTGCGCGGAAGGCGGCAGAGTAGCCGCCAGGGCCACCGCCGAGCACGACCACGTCGCAGTCATAGTCGGCCACGCCACCCGCGTAGCTGGCTGCCGCAGGAGCAGGGGCCGGGGCCGCTGGAGCCGGCACGGCAGGTGCCGCGGCGCTGGCGGCTGCAGGAGCCGCAGCGGCAGCCTGGGGCGCAGCGGCCGCCTCGCCGGCAGCCTCCAGCGTCAGGACCACGGAGCCCTCGGCGACCTTGTCGCCGAGCTGCACCTTGAGTTCCTTGACCACGCCGGCATGGCTGGAGGGGATCTCCATGGAGGCCTTGTCGGACTCCACGGTGATCAGGGACTGGTCCTTGGCGACGGTGTCACCGGGCTGGACCAGCAGTTCGATCACGCCCACTTCGGCGAAGTCGCCGATGTCGGGCACCTTGATGTCGATGATTGCCATGTGTCGGGCCTCCGTTTACAGCAGGATGCGGCGGTAGTCCGCCAGCACTTGGCCCAGGAAGGCATTGAAGCGCGCGGCCGAGGCACCGTCGATGACACGGTGGTCATAGGACAGCGACAGCGGCAGCGTCAGGCGCGGCACGAACTGCTTGCCGTCCCACACGGGCTTCATCTGGCCCTTGGACAGGCCGAGGATGGCCACTTCCGGGGCGTTGATGATGGGGGTGAAGTTCGTGCCGCCGATGCCGCCCAGCGACGAGATCGAGAAGCAGCCGCCCTGCATGTCGGCAGCGCCAAGCTTGCCATCGCGGGCCTTCTTGGCCAGCTCGCCCATTTCCTGGCTGATCTGCAGGATGCCCTTCTTGTCGGCATCGCGCAGCACGGGCACCACCAGGCCATTGGGCGTGTCTGCCGCGAAGCCGATGTGGAAGTACTGCTTGTAGACCAGGGTGTCGCCGTCCAGCGAGGCGTTGAACTCCGGGAACTTCTTGAGCGCCGCGACCACCGCCTTGATCACGAAGGCCAGCATGGTCACCTTGACGCCGCTCTTCTCGTTCTCCTTGTTGGTGGAGACGCGGAAAGCTTCCAGGTCGGTGATGTCGGCCTCGTCGTTGTTGGTGACGTGGGGGATCATGACCCAGTTGCGCGACAGGTTGGCGCCGCTGATCTTCTTGATGCGCGACAGGTCCTTGCGCTCGACCGGGCCGAACTTGGCGAAGTCCACCTTGGGCCAGGGCAGCAGGTCCAGGCCGGCGCCGCCGCCGGAGCCGCCCTTGGGAGCCGCCGCAGCCTGGGCCTTGGTCTGCACGGCACCGGCCATGACGGACTTGGTGAAAGCCTGGATGTCGTCGGCCGTGATGCGGCCCTTGTTGCCCGAGCCCTTGACCTCGTCCAGCGGCACACCCAGTTCGCGGGCGAACTTGCGTACCGAGGGCGATGCATGGGGCAGCTTGCCCGTGGGCGCCACGGTGGGGTTGTGTGCAGGTGCAGCGGCAGGAGCCGATGCTGCAGCGGCAGCCACCGGAGCTGCAGCGGCCGGGGCCGGGGCCGCAGTTGCCGGTGCAGGGGCCGCAGCCTGGGCTGCAGGCGCGGCAGCGCCCTGCACGCTCATCTGGCCGACCACGTCGCCCACATTGACCGTGTCGCCGATCTTGAGCGTCAGCGCCGTGATGGTGCCCGCTGCGGGCGACGGGATTTCCATCGAGGCCTTGTCGGATTCGACGGTGAACAGCGATTGCTCTGCCGTCACGGTGTCGCCGACCTTGACCAGCATCTCGATTACGGCCACGTCCTTGAAGTCGCCGATGTCGGGAATCTTGATGTCGATCTGCGTGGCGGCGCCCGAGGCCGCAGGCGCGGCAGCGGGAGCAGCGGCCGGCGCAGGCGCAGATGCAGGCGCAGCAGATGCAGGCGCTGCCACGGGAGCCGGGGCAGCAGCTGCCGGTGCCGGTGCCGCAGCGTCTGCGGTCTCGATCACTGCAATGATGCTGCCTTGCTTGACCTTGTCGCCCAGGTTCACGCGCAGCTCCTTGAGCACGCCGGCGTGGCTGGACGGAATCTCCATCGATGCCTTGTCGGACTCGACGGTGATCAGCGATTGCTCGGCCTTGATCTGGTCGCCGGCCTTGACCAGCACTTCGATCACACCGACTTCATCGAAATCGCCGATGTCCGGAACTTGAATGTCTACCAATGCCATAGGTGTCTCCCGTTTTTACTCAGGCGTGCAGCGGGTTGATCTTGTCGGCCTTGATGCCGTACTTGGCGATCGCCTCGGCCACGGTGGTGGCGTTGATCTTGCCTTCTTCGGCCAGCGCGCGCAGTGCGGCGACCACGATGTAGTGGCGGTCCACCTCGAAGTGCTCGCGCAACTTGCGGCGGAAGTCCGAACGGCCGAAGCCGTCGGTGCCCAGCACCTTGTAGGTGCGGCCCTTGGGCATGTAGGGACGGATCTGCTCGGCGTAGGCCTTCATGTAGTCGGTGGATGCGATCACCGGACCATTGTGCGACTGCAGCTGCTGCGTGACGAAGGGCACCTTCTGCGTTTCCAGCGGATGCAGCAGGTTCCAGCGGTCGGCTTCCTGGCCGTCGCGGGTGAGTTCGTTGAAGCTGGGGCAGCTCCACACGTCGGCGGCAATACCCCAGTCGGCCAGCAGCAGTTCCTGGGCGAAGAAGGATTCGCGCAGGATGGTGCCCGATCCCAGCAGCTGCACGCGCAGGCCGCTTTCCGGCACCTTCTGGCCGGGCTTGCACAGGTACATGCCCTTGATGATCTGCTGCTCGGTGCCGGGCGTGAGGCCGGGCATGGCGTAGTTCTCGTTGAGCAGCGTGATGTAGTAGAAGACGTTTTCCTGCTCCTGCACCATGCGGCGCAGGCCGTCCTGCATGATCACGGCGACTTCGTGGGCGAAGGTCGGGTCGTAGCTCACGCAGTTGGGAATGGTGTTGGCCAGGATGTGGCTGTGGCCGTCTTCGTGCTGCAGGCCTTCGCCGTTCAGCGTGGTGCGGCCCGAGGTGCCGCCCAACAGGAAGCCGCGCGCCTGCATGTCGCCGGCCGCCCAGGCCAGGTCACCGATGCGCTGGAAGCCGAACATCGAGTAGTACACATAGAACGGGATCATGATCCGGTTGCTTGTGCTGTAGCTCGTGGCTGCCGCGATCCAGCTGCTCATGCCGCCGGCTTCGTTGATGCCTTCCTGCAGGATCTGGCCGGCCTTGTCCTCGCGGTAGTACATGACCTGGTCCTTGTCGACCGGGGTGTACTGCTGGCCAGCGGGGTTGTAGATGCCGATCTGGCGGAACAGGCCTTCCATGCCGAAGGTACGTGCCTCGTCCACCAGGATGGGCACGACGCGCGGGCCGATTTCCTTGTCGCGCAGCAGCTGCGTCAGGAAACGCACATAGGCCTGCGTGGTCGAGATCTCACGGCCTTCGGGCGTGGCTTCGAGGATGGCCTTGAAGGTGTCCAGCGCAGGCGCCGTGAACTGCTCGCTGGCCTTGACGCGGCGGTGCGGCAGGTAGCCGCCCAGGGCCTTGCGGCGCTCGTGCAGGTAGCGCATTTCCGGCGTGTCGTCGGCCGGCTTGTAGAAAGGCAGGTCGGCGATCTGGCTGTCGGGAATCGGGATGTTGAAGCGGTCGCGGAAGGCCTTGATGTCCTCGTCGCCCAGCTTCTTGGTCTGGTGAACGGTGTTCTTGCCTTCACCGATCTTGCCCATGCCGAAGCCCTTGACGGTCTTGACCAGCAGCACGGTGGGCTGGCCCTTGTGCGAGTTGGCCGCATGGAAGGCCGCATAGACCTTCTGCGAATCGTGGCCGCCGCGGCGCAGGTTCCAGATCTCGTCGTCGCTCATGTGCTCGACCATCTTCAGCGCGCGCGGATCGCGGCCGAAGAAGTTCTTGCGCACGTAGGCGCCGTCATTGGCCTTGAACGACTGGTAGTCGCCGTCGTTGCACTCGGCCATGATCTTCTTGAGCACGCCGTCCTTGTCCTTGGCCAGCAGCTCGTCCCAGCCCTTGCCCCACAGCAGCTTGATGACGTTCCAGCCGGAGCCGCGGAACTCACCCTCGAGTTCCTGGATGATCTTGCCGTTGCCGCGCACCGGACCGTCCAGGCGCTGCAGGTTGCAGTTGATCACGAAGATCAGGTTGTCCAGCTTTTCGCGGGCGGCCAGGGAGATCGCGCCCAGCGACTCGACCTCGTCCATTTCCCCGTCGCCGCAGAAGACCCAGACCTTGCGGTTTTCGGTGTCGGCAATGCCGCGGGCGTGCAGGTACTTGAGGAAGCGCGCCTGGTAGATGGCCATCAGCGGGCCCAGGCCCATGGACACCGTGGGGAACTGCCAGAACTCGGGCATCAGCTTGGGGTGCGGGTAGCTGGACAGGCCCTTGCCGTCCACTTCCTGGCGGAAGTTCAGCAGCTGCTCTTCGGAGATGCGGCCTTCCAGATAGGCGCGGGCATAGATGCCGGGCGAGACGTGGCCCTGGATGTACAGGCAGTCGCCACCGTGGTTTTCGTTTTCGGCGTGCCAGAAGTGGTTGAAGCCGGCCGCAAACATGTTGGCCAGCGAAGCGAAGGAGCCGATGTGGCCACCCAGGTCACCGCCTTCGGGTGGGTGCAGGCGGTTGGCCTTGACCACCATGGCCATGGCGTTCCAGCGCATGTAGGCGCGCAGGCGGCCTTCGATTTCCAGGTTGCCGGGACAGCGCGCTTCCTGCGAGGCCTCGATGGTGTTCACGTAGCCGGTGTTGGCCGAGAAGGGCATGTCCACGCTGTTCTGGCGTGCATGTTCGAGCAGGTCCTCGATCAGCTTGTGCGCATATTCGGCGCCTTCACGATCGATGACGGCCGACAGTGCGTCCATCCATTCGCGCGATTCTTGTTGGTCCAGGCCGGCGGGAACGCCTGCATTGCCTTGCGGGTCAGTCTGAGCTGTCATGGGAATGTCTCCTTGCAGAAGGTAGCGTCTTGGGGTCGAACCAGTGAGCGGCGCAGCGCGCCATCGCAGGCGGGTAGTTCACCACGCCTTGCGCGGCACAGACCCTGTCTGGCGAACTTGAAGATACCGATTCACTGCCTCAATGCTCGGCGAGTGTCGCATACTTTTTTCGAATTTCAAATGGTGCTTTTTGATTTCATAATTTGAAATTTTGCTGCAAACGCACATACAGTGAAGACCCCAAAGAACGTCGCCGAAGCGCCTGCGTGGCGACTCCAATACTCCTTAAAAACAGTCAGACTCTCCCCTACACTGGGCGCATGCAATCCTCCCCTTCCGAGCACGGCACGCACAGCCCTGCCCCCATGGCAGGCGTGGCCGCGCCAGTGCGCTGGTGGCGCAGCTGGTGGCGCAGTCTTTCCCCCACGCGCCAGGACCGCTTTGCGGCACTCGCCCCGCTGGCCGCCGTACTGATGTTCATGGCCGCCATCGTCGCGTCGTTCTGGTATCTGCGCATGGAGGAGATCGACCGCGAGAAGGAAGCGTTGCACCGCGACGTGGAATATGCCCAGCAGCGCGTGCGCCTGCGCCTGCTGGAGCGCCAGGAGCAACTGATGCGCATGGCGCGCGACATCAGCAACCACGATCTGGCCGAGTCCGATTTCGCCAGCCGCGCCGAAGCGCTCATCAGCCAGTATCCCGAACTGCAGTCCATCACCTGGATCGACTCCCAACGCCGCATTCTGGCCAGCCAGTCCGCCCCCACCGTGAGCAGCGACCAGTTGCGTATCCCCCGCGAGGTCCTGCGCGCCGGTGACGCCCTGGAGGCCTACCAGCTCGCGCGCGAGATGCAGCAGCCCATCTATGTGCAAGGCCTGGCTCACAAGGGCGAGGCCGCGCCGCTGCTGCAGCTGCATGTGCCGCTGGCGCAGGACGGCCGCTACATCGGCGAGCTGCTGGGCGAGTATTCCGTGGACAGCCTGCTGCGCTACGGCACGCCCACCGAAATCATGGCCCGCTATGCCATGACCATGCTCGACAGCCGGGGCCAGGTTCTGGCCGGCACACCGCTGACGCCGCGCAAGCAAAATGCCACCGACCTGCTGCGCTGGCGCACGGTGGCCAATGAGGACGAGGCTCCGGTCGCCCCCGTGGGCAACAGTCTGGTGCTGCGCGCACAGGCCTACCGCACCTCGCTGGGCGTGGTGGGCAGCGGCCTGTTCTGGCTGGTGGGCACGCTCAGCGCGATGACGGCATGGCTGCTGCTGGCCACCTGGCGCCACACGCGACGCCGCCAGCGCGCGCAGGAAGCCCTGGTTGCCGAAACCAATTTCCGCCGCGCCATGGAGAACTCGGTGCTCACCGGCATGCGCGCGCTGGACCTGCAAGGCCGCATCACCTACGTGAACGCCGCCTTCTGCCAGATGACGGGATGGAGCGAATCCGAACTCGTCGGCCAGATGCCGCCCTATTCCTACTGGCCCGACAACGACTACGACAACCTGCACTCCAAGCTGCGCGAGGAGCTGTCGGGCAAGACCATCGTCGGGGGCTTTCAGGTGCGCGTGCAGCGCAAGAACGGCACGCAGTTCGACGCGCGCCTGTATGTCTCGCCGCTGATCGACGCCCACGGCCAGCACACGGGCTGGATGTCGTCCATGACCGACATCACCGAGCCCAACCGCATCCGCGAGCAGCTGTCGGCCTCCTACGAGCGCTTCACCATCGTGCTGGAGGCGCTGGACGCCTCGGTGTCCGTCGCCCCGCTTGGCAGCGCCGAGCTGCTGTTCGCCAACAAGCTGTACCGGCAATGGTTCGGCTCGCAGACCGATGGCCATCTGCAGCTCGTCGCCCAGGCCGGCGTGCTGCCCGTGCGCTCTCAGCCGCAGGGCATGGACGATGAGGATGGCCTGATGGGCCTGCCCACCGACTCGCTGACCAGCGCACGCAGCGAGAATGCCGAGATCTATCTGCCCGAACTGGGCAAGTGGCTGGAAGTGCGCTCGCGCTACCTGAGCTGGGTGGACGGACGCCTGGCGCAGATGGTGATCGCCACCGACATCACGCCGCGCCGCCTGGCCGAGGAGCAGGCCGATCGCCAGGCCGAGCACGCCCAGTCCGTCAGCCGCCTGATCACCATGGGCGAGATGGCCTCCAGCGTGGCCCACGAACTCAACCAGCCGCTGACCGCCATCAGCAACTACTGCAGCGGCATGCTCACGCGCCTCGAAAAAGGCACGCTGACCGAGGAGCAGATGAAGTTCGCGCTGGAGAAGACCGCCCACCAGGCGCAGCGCGCGGGCCAGATCATTTTGCGCATACGCTCCTTCGTCAAGCGCAGCGAACCCAACCGCACCCTGGCCCAGGTCACCGACATGGTCAGCGAGGCGGTGGAGCTGGCCGGCATCGAGCTGCGCCGCCGCAATGTACAGCTGACCTACCACGTGGCCGAGCGCATGCCGGCCATCATGGCCGACACCATCCTCATCGAGCAGGTGCTGGTCAACCTCATGAAGAACGGCGCCGAATCCATCGAGCAATCGGGCCGACCCAGCCACCAGCGCAACGTGGAACTGCGCGTGGTGCCGCGCACCATCGAGGACCAGCGCGTCATCGAATTCAACGTGCAGGACACCGGCAAGGGCTTGCCGCCCGAGGTGCTGGAGCGCCTCTTCGAGGCCTTCTTCACCACCAAGAGCGAAGGCATGGGCATGGGCCTGAATCTGTGCCGCAGCATTGTCGAGTCCCACCAGGGCCGTATGCGTGCCGAGAACCTCTACAATGGTTCCGAGGTTGTCGGCTGCCGATTTTCATTCTGGCTGCCGCTGGCCCCGCCGGGCGACGCGACAACGCCGGCAGCGACCATTGAACCCACAACAAGGACGATTGCATGAGCTTGATCCCCAAAAAAGGCACTGTGTACGTAGTTGATGACGACGAAGCGGTTCGTGATTCGCTGCAATGGTTGTTGGAGGGCAAGGACTATCGTGTGCGCTGCTTCGACTCGGCCGAGACCTTCCTCTCGCGCTACGACCCACGCGAAATCGCCTGCCTCATCGTCGACATCCGCATGGGCGGCATGACCGGCCTGGAACTGCAGGACCGACTGATCGAACGCAAGTCTCCCCTGCCCATCGTCTTCATCACCGGCCACGGTGACGTGCCCATGGCGGTGAACACCATGAAGAAGGGCGCACTGGACTTCATCCAGAAGCCGTTCAACGAGGAAGAACTGCTGAACCTGGTCGAGCGCATGCTGGACCATGCCCGCGAAGCCTTTGCCGGCCACCAGCAGGCCGCCAGCCGCGACGCCCTGCTGGCCAAGCTGACCAGCCGCGAAGCCCAGGTGCTCGAGCGCATCGTCGCCGGCCGCCTGAACAAGCAGATCGCCGACGACCTGGGCATCAGCATCAAGACCGTGGAGGCGCACCGCGCCAACATCATGGAAAAGCTCAACGCCAACACCGTGGCCGACCTGCTCAAGATCGCCCTGGGCCAGGGCCAGACCGCTGCGGCGGCCAAGGCGGCCGTCGCAGGATAAGCACCGACGCCATCCCCTGCTTTTTTCAAAGGGCTGCTAGCGCTTGACCAACAAGCCCTAGCAGCATTTTTATTTTGGTATCCACTGCAATGACAGCCCAACTCATCGACGGCAACGCCCTCTCCCGCCAACTGCGTGCCGAAGTCGCACAGCGCGCCACTGCCCTGAAGGCCCGAGGGACCACGCCCGGCCTGGCCGTGGTCCTGGTCGGCGACAACCCTGCCTCCCAGGTCTATGTGCGCAACAAGGTCAAGGCCTGCGAGGACGCGGGCTTTCATTCGGTGCTGGAGAAGTACGATGCCTCGATGACCGAGGCCGAACTGCTGGCCCGCGTCGAGGCGCTGAACAACGACCCCAGCATCCACGGCATCCTGGTCCAGCTGCCGCTGCCCGCACACATCGACGACCACAAGGTCATCGAGACCATCTCGCCGCTCAAGGATGTGGATGGCTTTCACGTGGCCAGCGCCGGCGCGCTGATGGTGGGTGAAGTCGGCTTCAAGGCCTGCACGCCCTATGGCTGCATGAAGATGCTCGAATCCATCGGCATGAAGGACCTGCGCGGCAAGCACGCCGTGGTCATCGGCCGCTCCAACATCGTCGGCAAGCCCATGGCCATGATGCTGCTGGCCGCCAATGCCACCGTCACCATCTGCCACAGCGGCACGGCGGACCTGGCCGCCATGACGCGCCAGGCCGACATCGTGGTCGCCGCCGTGGGCAAGCGCAATGTGCTGACCGCAGACATGTGCAAGCCTGGCGCCGTGGTCATCGACGTGGGCATGAACCGCAACGACGAAGGCAAGCTCTGCGGCGACGTGGACTTTGACGGCGTCAAGGAAGTGGCCGGCTTCATCACCCCCGTGCCGGGCGGCGTCGGCCCCATGACGATTACCATGCTGCTGGTCAACACCATGGAGGCGGCCGAGCGCGCCGCCGGCTGACCAGGAGCTGACAAGCATCGGGCGGCTCCCCGGGGAGCCGCTTGATTTCAATGCACCCGACGGCATCTGACACGCATGAGCAATCCCCTCCTCGAATCCTCCGACCTGCCCCTGTTCGATCGCATCCGCCCCGCCGACGTCGGCGCGGCCATCGACCATCTTCTGACCGGGGCCTGCGAGGCCCTGGAGACCGTCACGGCACCTGACTTCCCCGCGCGCTGGGATTCGATCTCCGCCGTGCTCGATGTCGCCACCGAGAAGCTGGGAACCGCCTGGGGCGCCGTCAGCCACCTTAACAGCGTGGCCGACACACCCGAGCTGCGCGCTGCCTACAACGAATCCCTGCCCAAGGTCACCGAGTTCTGGACGCGCCTGGGCGCCGACGAGCGGCTGTACGCCAAGTACAAGGCCATCGACCCTGCCACGCTCAACGTGGAGCAGCGCGCCGCATGGGACCATGCCATGCGCAATTTCGTGCTGTCTGGCGCGGAGCTGCAGGGTGAAGCCAAGCTGCGCTTTGCCAAGATTCAGGAACGCTCGGCCGAACTCACGCAGAAGTTCAGCGAGAACGCGCTGGATGCCACCGATGCCTTTGCCTACTACGCCACGGCCGATGAGTTGGACGGTGTGCCCCAGGACGTGTGCCAGGCCGCCCGTGCCGCCGCCGAAGCCGAAGGCAAGCAAGGTTTCAAGCTCACGCTGAAGATGCCCTGCTACCTGCCCGTGATGCAGTTCGCCACCAGCAGCGCGCTGCGCGAGAAGCTCTACCGCGCCTATGTGACACGCGCCTCCGACCAGGCAGAGGGCGATGCCCGCCGCTTCGACAACACGGCCAACATTTCCGAAATACTTGCCCTGCGCAAGGAAGAGGCGCAGCTGCTGGGCTACCGCAACTTCGGCGAGATCTCGCTGGTTCCCAAGATGGCGCATTCGCCGCAGCAGGTGATCGACTTCCTGCGTGACCTCGCGCACCGCGCCCGCCCCTATGCCGAAAAGGATGTCGCCGACCTGCGCAGCTTCGCACGCAAGGAACTGGGCCTGGCCGATCCCCAGCCCTGGGACTGGGCCTATATCTCCGAAAAGCTCAAGGAAGCGCGCTATGCCTTCAGCGAGCAAGAGGTCAAGCAATATTTCCCCGCCCCCAAGGTACTGGCCGGACTGTTCAAGATCGTGGAGACGCTGTTCGACGTGGCCATCCGCCGCGACGTGGCGCCGGTGTGGCATCCCGCTGTCGAGTTCTATCGCATCGAGCGCAGCACGCCGCAAGGCCCCCAACTGGTCGGCCAGTTCTACCTGGACCAGCCCGCACGTTCGGGCAAGCGCGGCGGCGCCTGGATGGACGATGTACGCACCCGCTGGCTGCGCCCCGACAGCCACAAGCTGCAGACGCCGGTCGCGCACCTGGTCTGCAACTTTGCCACCGGCGTTGACGGCAAGCCGGCCCTGCTCACGCACGATGACGTGATCACGCTGTTCCATGAGACAGGCCATGGCCTGCACCACATGCTGACCCAGGTCAACGAGCGCGATGTCTCGGGCATCGCGGGCGTGGAATGGGACGCGGTGGAACTGCCGAGCCAGTTCATGGAAAACTTCTGCTGGGAGTGGGAAGTGCTCAAGCACATGACCGCCCACGTGGACACGGGCGAGCCACTGCCGCGCGCACTGTACGACAAGATGATCGCGGCAAAGAACTTCCAGTCGGGCATGCAGACGCTGCGCCAGATCGAGTTCTCGCTGTTCGACATGCTGCTGCACACCGAGCACGATCCCAAGGCCGACATCATGCCGCTGCTGGCCCAGGTTCGCGCCGAAGTGGCCGTGCTGCCCTCGCCCGCCTACAGCCGCTCGGCCCATACCTTCAGCCACATCTTTGCAGGCGGCTACGCAGCGGGCTACTACAGCTACAAGTGGGCCGAAGTCCTCTCGGCGGATGCCTATGCGGCCTTCGAGGAAACCATGCTGGCCGATGGAACCCCCAACCCCGAGACAGGCCGCCGCTACCGCGAGGCCATTCTTGAAGCCGGCGGATCCCGCCCGGCGATGGAGTCGTTCAAGGCCTTCCGTGGCCGCGAACCCCAGCTGGACGCGCTATTGCGCCACCAGGGCATGGCCGAGGCCTGAGCCTGGCAACCCGGTCTGCAGCGCCCCGATGGGGCGCTTTTTCCTGGCCCGGCAACTCCACCGGATGCGCGCAGCCACATCCTGCGACTCCAGAAGATGGCCCAGGATGAATGGCACGCTATGCTTGCAGGCACTCCTGTGCGGGCATCCATCCGGCGAGTGGTCGCCGCCCCGGCACGAAACCCTTCTTCCGAAACCGAGATCGTCCATGCAGTCTTCTCCCAGCCTTGGCGACGGCGCCCTGCGCCACCTGATGCCATGCCTCGCCCTCGCCTGCCTTGCCGCCGCGCTGCCAGCCGCCGCACAGCAGGTCTACCGTATCGTCGGGCCGGACGGAAAAGTCACCTTCTCGGACCGCCCCGCCCAAAGCGCACAGCAGCAGGCAGCGCCCGCCGCCCAGGCAGTGGCGGGCGCCCCGGACAGCAACGCAGGCCTGCCCTATGCGCTGCGCCAGATTGCGAGCCGCTTTCCAGTGACGCTGTACTCCTCGTCCGATTGCACGCCCTGCGATAGCGCTCGTCAGTTGCTGCAGTCCCGGGGCATCCCCTATGCCGAGCGCCTGGTGCAGACCGAGGCGGACGCGGCAGCCCTGAACAAGCTCAGCGGGCAGACCGGACTGCCGTTTGCCACCATCGGCAAGCAGTTTCTGACCGGCTTCTCCTCCAGCGAATGGACGCAGTACCTGGATGCCGCAGGCTACCCCGCAAGCTCCCAGTTGCCTGCCCAGTACAAGCGGCCACCCGCGCAGCCCCTGACCACACCCAAGCCTGCCGCACCGGCCGCATCAGCGCCCGCCGCAGCACCCACCGCCGAGGAGCAGGCAAACAGGCGCGCCCCCATACCCGCCCCCGCGCCTGGTGCACGCACCAGCGACAACCCCGCAGGCCTGAGCTTCTAGGCAGATACTGCCGCAGTCAGGAGCCCGGCCGTGGATTCCATGCTGTCCGACGTGGCCTGGACCTTGGCCAGGCTGGGCATTCTTGTGGGCCTGCCTGCGCTCATCGGGTGGGTACTGGTGGCAAGGCCTTCGTGGCGAGAGCCGTTGCGGCTAACCTGCCTGGTGCTGGTGCCCTGCCTGATCACGCTGTGGTTCATGCATGACGGAGGCCTGGGCAACGGTCTCAACCGCCTGGCCTACTACATGACGACGGCTGGCTTCTTTGCCATCTACGCCGGGCTGGCGGCCGTCACCTGGCTCATTCAGCGCATCAAAAAGCAGCGCACGCAAGCTTCATTGCGCGCGCTGTGTCTCGGTGGCATGGCCCTGCTCGTCTGGACCGCAGGCGCTGCGGTGTTCGAGAGCATCGGCTAGCAGCCGAGAGGCCAGGACCGGGTTCCTGCCTCAATAGTCGAGCGTCTGCACGCCTTCAGGCGTGCCCAGCAGGCAGACCGATGCCTTCTGGTGCGCAAAAACGCCCACGGTGACCACGCCGGGCCACTGGTTGACCTCGGACTCAAAGGCCAGCGGCTCAGCAATCTTCAGGCCGCGCACATCAAGAATGTGCTGGCCGTTGTCCGTCACCAAAGGAGCGCCGTCCTTCATGCGGATCTCGGCCCGGCCACCCCTGGCCTCGAAACGCCGGGCAATCTGGGCAGCAGCCATGGGAATCACCTCCACCGGCAGCGGAAAGTCTCCCAGCACCTCGACGCGCTTGGAGGCATCGGCGATGCAGACAAAGCGCTCGGCCAGCGCCGCAACGATTTTCTCGCGCGTCAGTGCCGCGCCCCCGCCCTTGACCATGTAGCCCCGACCGTCGATCTCGTCGGCGCCATCGATGTATACCGACAGGCGGTCCACCTCGTTGGCATCCAGCACCTTGATGCCCAGCGCCTTCAGGCGCTCGGTGCTGGCCACGGAGCTGGACACGGCCCCAGGGATCTGGTCCTTGATGGTGGCCAGCGCATCGATGAACTTGTTGACCGTCGAGCCCGTGCCGACGCCGACGATTTCACCGGGCACTACGTAGGCCAGAGCGGCTTGCCCGACCAGGGCTTTGAGTTCATCTTGGGAAAAAGAGGCAGCAGATGTCGTCATGAGGGAAAATCCAGGTAATCCTTCGATTATCCCCATGTCTTTGATCCCCTACGCCCTGACCCGTCCCTTTCTCTTCGGCATGGACCCCGAATCCGCCCACGATCTCACGATGAACCTGATGGCAAAGGGGCAGAACACGCTCCTGCAGCAGGCCTGGGCCCAACCCATGGTGAGTGATCCCGTCGAGCTTGCCGGACTCAGGTTCCCCAATCGCGTCGGCATGGCTGCAGGCCTGGACAAGAACGCACGCTGTATCGATGCGCTGGCCGCCATGGGCTTCGGCTTCGTCGAGGTGGGCACCGTGACTCCGCGCGCGCAGCCCGGCAACCCCAAGCCGCGCATGTTCCGCATCCCCGAACGCAATGCGCTGATCAACCGACTGGGCTTCAACAACGAAGGCCTCGATGCATTCCTGAGCAACGTCAAGCGCTCACAGGCCCGCGCCATGGGCAAGCCCATGCTGCTGGGGCTGAACATCGGCAAGAACGCCAGCACGCCCATCGAAGAAGCCACCAGCGACTACCTCAAGGCGCTCGATGGCGTCTACCCGCATGCCGACTACGTGACGGTGAACATCAGCTCGCCCAACACCAAGAATCTGCGTGCCCTGCAAAGCGACGAAGCGCTGGATGCCTTGCTGGGAGCGATTGCCGAGCGGCGCGAGCAACTGGCCACGCAGCACGGCAAGCGTGCGCCGGTGTTCGTGAAGATCGCACCCGACCTGGATGAGGAGCAGGTCGGCGTCATCGCCACCACGCTGCAGCGCCACGGCATGGACGGCGTGATCGCCACCAACACCACGATCAGCCGGGATGCCGTCAAGGGCCTGCCCCACGCCGAAGAAACGGGCGGCCTTTCCGGCGCGCCGGTGCTGGAGGCCAGCAACCAGGTCATCCGCCAACTGCGCTCTGCGCTGGGAAGCCGCTACCCCATCATCGGCGTGGGAGGCATTCTCAGCGGCGAAGATGCGGTCAGCAAGATCCGGGCGGGCGCCGATGTGGTCCAGATCTACAGCGGCCTGATCTATCGGGGCCCCTGCCTGGTACCAGAGGCCGCACGGGCCATCGCGCAACTGCGTTGACTGCCGCGTTATCCGCGTGCTGACCAAAGAAAACGCCCGGCATG
>NZ_JBICLB010000048.1:0-61717 GCF_043104845.1 Delftia sp. WSY_7
GGTGCTGCTGGAGTTGCCCTGGGTGGCGGGGCCGGCGCCGCCGCAGGGGCTGCCGCCGGGCGTGGGGGTGCAGGTGCCGCCGCCCGAGCCGCCACCGCCACCGCCGAGGTCGATGCCGCCGCCCGTGCCGGGGGCGCAGCTTTGTACGGTGGGGTCGCATTTGCCGGAGCCGCCGCCCAGGTTGGGGGCGGCAGCCGCCAGGGTCGGCGTGGCCTGGGCCAGCAGTGCGGCAATGCATAGCAAGGCGCTGCGCAGCAGCGTGTGCCGTGGGTGCATGTGAGTTTCTCCCTCGGGATTTTTAGGAATCTCGGGCAGGAGGCGGCCATGCGTCTGGCGGGGAGCTGGTGGAGGCAAGCCTGTGTCCGGGTTGCCGGTCAATCTAGGCAGCTGCGGCGTGCTTGTCTCTAGGAATAGTCTGCTTCTGCGGCCCAAAGGGAGGAATGGGGCGGAAAAGGGGCCGGCGTGGGGCTGTGGCGCAACGGAATGCGCCCCGCCCCAACGCAACCACTCAGAACTTGTAGTTCAGCACCGCCATGGCCTGGCGCGGCGTGCCGAACTGGCCCTGGCCGTCGATGTTGACGTAGTACTTTTTGTTGAAGAGGTTGTTCAGGTTCAGCTGCAGCGAGAGCCTGGGGCTGAAGGCATAGCGCGCCATGAGGCTGGCGGTGGCGAAGGATTTCTGCTCGAAGACCAGGTCATTGCCCGCCACGAAGACGCTGGCGCGGGTGCGGCTTTGCCATTGCAGGCCGCCGCCCACGGTGAGCTGATTCCATCCACCGGGCAGGCGGTAGGAAGTGAACAGCTGGGCCTGGGTCTTGGGCGCCCAGGCGTTGATGGACAGGCCCTGGGCGTCGCGCGCGACGGTGTGGGCAATGCCGGCCGACAGGTTCCAGCCCGTGGCCAGCTCGCCCGAGACCTGGGCCTCGAAGCCCTTGCTGGTCACGCCCTTGGCGCCGTAGTAGGCGAAGTCGGTGGTGCCGGGCACGACCTGGCCTTCGTCCAGCTGGGCCACGTTGTCCTGCTGGATGCGGAAGACGGACAGCGAGCTGTTGAGCCTGCCGTTGAGGTGCTCGCCCTTGATGCCGATCTCGAAGCTCTTGCCCGCCACGGGGTCCAGGTAGCTGCCGCCACGGTCGCGGTAGTTCTGGGGCTGGAAGATGTCGGTGTAGCTGGCATAGGCCGAGAAGCCTTCGCTCAGGTCCAGGACGACGCCGGCATAGGGGATGAAGACATCGTGCGAGCGGTTCTCGCTCAGGCTGCGCACCTTCCAGCTGCTCTGGCGCCCGCCCACGATGAGCTTGACCGGATCGGCCAGCGACAGGCGCAGCGCGCCGTACAGCGCGTCCTGGCGCGTGTGGTCCAGGCTGCTGGTGGTCAGCGGCCCCCAGGTGGGCTCGGCATAGGAGCCGTCCCATTGGTAGTAGTTGCCCACGTCCTGCAGGGGGCTGGTGCGCGCATGGCCGGCCTTGTGCTCGCGGGCACGGCTGCTGGTCAGGCCCACCACGGCCTCATGGCGGCGCCCGCCCAGTTCCCAGCCGCCCGTCACCTGCAGGTCGGCGCTGTTTTGCTGGAAGCTGTATTCGGAGTAGTTGGGCAGGGCCGCCATGCCCAGGCCGGTGGTGATGTCGGGCTGGCGCATGAGGTACAGCAGCTTGGCGTCGTAGGCGCTGTCGCGGTGCACGAAGTTGGCCTTGAGCTTCCAGTCGTTGCCGAAGCGGTGCTGCAGGTTGGCGAAGATGCTTTTGTTGGTGCTGTTCCAGCGCGTCCAGTTCGCAGCCGTGGTCTTGGAGGTGCTCCAGTCGGCCGGCATGCCGTTCGTGAAGACCAGCGGCAGGCCGCCCCAGGTCGAGCCGGTGGGCCGGTTGGCCTGGTAGTCGGCGCCCACGCTGAGCGTGGTGTCGGGCGTGAGGTCGGCATCGATCACGCCGTAGAAGACCTGCTTGCGCGCGTGGTAGAGGTCCACATGGGAGTCGCGCTCTTCGGCCATGCCGGCGACGCGTGCGCGGATGCGGCCGTCCTGCGTCAGCGGCATGGACAGGTCCACCGTGCCGCGATGGTGGTTCCACGAGCCCACGCTGGCCGAGGCCGAGCCCGTGAACACCTTGCTGTTGGCGTGCTTGCGCACCATGTTGATGGAGGCCGACGGATTGCCCGCGCCCGTGAGCAGGCCCGTGGCGCCGCGCACCACTTCGACGCGGTCATAGATGGTGGTGTCGTTGCCCGATTCGCCGTAGAACGACAGGCCGATGGAGGTGGGCACGCCGTCGTACTGCAGGTTGTCCACGTAGAAGCCGCGCGAGTAGAAGTCCGAGCGGTCGCTGTCCGAGCTGACGACATGGATGCCGGTGACGCTGCGCATGGCGTCGTTGAGCGATAGCAGGCCCTGGTCCTCGATCTGCTGGCGCGTGAGCACGCTGACGGACTGCGGCGTGTCGCGCAGCGACAGGCTCAGGCCCGTGGCCGCCGCCGTGGCCGGCGTGGTGTAGGAGCCCGAGCCTTCGGTGGTGGGGCTGGCCTGGGCAGAGGCCGTGACCAGCACGGTCCTGAGCGTCTGGGAGGACCCCGCGCCTGCCGCACCCGCAGCACCCGCCGCGCCGGAGGTGGCAGGCACCACGGGCATCTCGCGCAGGGTGTAGCCGCCACCGGCCGAGCGCACGGCCGCCAGCGGCGTGCCCAGCAAGGCGCGGTCCAGCGCCTGCTCCACGGTGAAGCGCCCGCTCACGCCGCCGCTGCGCAAGCCTTCGGTGACGCCCGAGCCGAAGGTGACCAGCACGCCGGCCTCGCGCCCGAGCTGGTTGAGCACGCTTTCCAGCGGGCCGGCTGCAATGTCGTACTGGCGTTGCTGCGAAGCACCGGCAGCGGGCTGCGCCCAGGCCTGTGCCGGAGCCAGGGCGCCTGCGGCAGCCAGCCCCGCCAGCGTGCCCGCGCACAGCACCTGCAGCGCCAGCGCCACGGGCCGCAACGCCGGGGCCGCCTGGGATGGGCGGACGGTGGAGGCGGCAGCCTGCCGCATGGAGTTCTGGCGCATGGTCTGAGGGCGCATGGAAAGGCCTTGTTGCAATGGTTGTAGAGAAGCGTTGGCGCACGCTGCGGTGCGCTCCTGTCTCTGTTGACAGCCATCGCCGGCAAATCAGCTCACATTTTTTTCAGGAAAGTGCGAAGGCCTTCATGCAGGCCGTGCCGCTCATGCCTTGCCCGCCCCGGCAGGCCGCACCATCACCCAGTAGCGCGAGAAGGAATGGATTTCCACGGGCAGCGACGAGGTCAGCGCGGCCAGCACGCGGTCGGTGTCGGCCAGCGGATAGGCGCCGGAGACGTGCAGGCCGGCCACGGCGGGGTCGCAGCCCAGGCGCCCGCGCCGGTAGCGGCCCAGCTCGGCCAGGAAATCCTCCAGCAGCATGCGCGAGGCCACCAGCATGCCTTCGGCCCAGGCGCTGGCCGCCGTGTCCAGCGCGCCGGAGTGCACGGCCTGCTGGGCCGTGAACGTGCCCTGCTCTCCCGCATTGATGCGCTGCGCGGCATGCGGGGCATGCGCGGGCCGCAGTTGCACGGCGCCTTGCAGCACGCCCACTTCAACGCCGGACTCGCGCTCGCGCACCGTGAAGCGCGTGCCCAGGGCCTGGACGGCGCCCATGGCGGTCTGCACGATGAAGGGCCGGTGCAGGCTGTCCGGCGCGGTCTGCACGAGGATTTCGCCACGCACCAGCTCCAGCACGCGCTCGGCCGCGCCGTAGCGCAGGTTGAGGGCGCTGCCGGTGTTGAGCACCACGCTGCCGCCATCGGGCAGCGGCAGCCGGCGCTGCTCGCCCACGGCAGCCACCTGGTCGGCCGTCCAGCCGCGCCAGGCCTGCGAGCGCACGACGGCTGCGGAGCCTGCGCCCGAGACCAGCAGCACGGCCAGCGCCTGCACCGCACGGCGCCTGCCGGCCGAGCCGGGTGCGGCCAATGCGGCCCGCGCCAGCGGCATGGGGATGCCGGCCATCTGGCTGCCCATGGATTCGATGCGCTGCCAGGCGGCCTCATGCTCGGGGCTGGCCGCACGCCAGCGCTGCAGGCCAGCGTGCTGCCGGGCCTGGGCCTGGCCGGAGTTCAGTTGCAGCCACCATTGCACGGCCTGGCGGGCCACTTCGGCAGAAATGGGGGAAGAAGCGGAAGGGAACGCCTGCATGCCGACTACTCCGGGAAGAAGCAGCGCATGGCCGCCTTGGCCAGATGCCGCTTGACCGTGGAGATGGAGATGCCCAGCTCGGCAGCGATCTCGCCATGGCCGAGCCCTTCGAGCTGGGCCAGCAGGAAGGCCTGCTTGGCCAGCGCGGGCAGGCGGCCCAGGCGCCGATCTATCTCCACCAGGGTCTCCAGCACCATGAGCCGGACCTCGGGCGGCGGCGCCACGGGCTCGGGCATGGCGGCCAGGGCATCGAGATAGGCCTGCTCGATGGCGCGGCGGCGCACCTGGTTGATCAGCAGGTTGCGCGCAATGGTGGTCAGGTAGGCGCGCGGCTCCTGGAGCTGGTCCAGCCCCTTGGCGCCCAGCACCTTGAGGAAGGTGCTCTGCGCCAGATCGGCCGCGTCGAAGGCATTGCCCACCTTCTTGCGCAGCCAGCCCTGCAGCCAGCCGTGGTGGGCCAGGTACAGGGATTCGACATGGGCGGACAAGGAAGGCGATGGGCTGGACACGCGACGACCCGAGATTGAGAATAATTCTCAATTATAGGCAACTGCGACCCTCTTGCGGCCCTGCTCTGCCGCCTGCTGCTGCAGTCCGTTCCTCCTGGCCGCGTTTCAGAACTTGCCGCGCAGGGTGAGCGTCGCGCTGCGTGGCGCGCCGTAGACATTGCCCCAGGCCGGCGCGCCTATGGTCTGGTAGTAGGTCTTGTCGAACAGGTTGGCCACGCTCAGTGCCACGGACCAGTTGCGGTCGATGCGGTAGCCCAGGCGGGCAGACCACACGGCATAGGCTGGCTGCACGTCGGTGATGGCGCCCACCGCGCGCGAGCTGGCGGTCTGGAAGTTGACGCCGCCGCCCACGTTCCAGGCGCTCCATTCGCCCGGCAGGCGGTAGTCGCTCCAGACCCGCAGCATGTGCTTGGGCGTGTAGGTGCTGGCGAACTCCACGCCGGCATTGGAGGTGTTGTCCAGGTACTTGAAATGGCTGAAGGTGTAGCCGGCAAACAGCTGCCAGCCGCGCGCCACCTCGCCGCTGATCTCGGCATCCAGCCCCTGGCTGCGGACCTTGCCCACGGAGACATAGCAGTAGGTGCTGGCCGAGCAGGGGTTGACCAGGTCCTCTTCGGCGCGGTTCTTCTGGTCGATGCGGAACAGGGCCACGGCCGCGTTCACCCTGCCGTCCAGCAATTCGCCCTTCATGCCCACTTCCAGATTGCGCCCCTTGATGGGAGCCAGCAGGTCGCCGGCCGCCGTCACGGCGTTCTGGGCCTGGAAGATGTCGGAGTAGCTGGCATAGGCCGACCACTGGTCATTGAGCGCATAGACCAGGCCGCCATAGGGCGTGATGACGCCGCTTTCCTTGTACGGGTCGTTGTAGGCCTCGCCCGTGTTGCGGTAGTTGCTGCTGCCCGTGAAGCGGGTGATGCGGGCGCCGCCGATCAGGGTCAGCGCATCGGTGAGGCCCAGCCGCGCCACGCCGTAGGCGCCGGACTGGGTCATGCGGGTGCGGCTTTCATCGCCACGATAGCGGTTGGCCAGGAATTCCGCGCGGGACGGCTCGCGGATGGCGGCGCTCGGGTCGAACACGTTGTTGGGCAGGCCCATGCGGATCAGCGAATAGTCGCTGTCGTTGACCATGCGGCCCGTGTTGGCGCCAAAGCTCAGCGAATGCCGGCGGCCGAAGGCGTCGAATTTGCCGTCCACCGCCACGTCCAGGGTCTTGTTGTCGGTGGTGACATCGAACAGGCCGGCATACATCTCGTTGCCCGCCAGCGTGGCGGGATTGATGGCCCCCAGGGCGAAGGCGTACTTCATGTCGTGCTTTTCCCGGGTGTAGCCTGCCGTGGCCTTGACGGTCCAGTCCGCGTTGAAGCGGTGCTGCAGCTCGGCAAACAGCGATGTCTGCTCGCTGTCCCAGCGGTTCCAGTCCGCGCCCAGGAAGGTGGAGCGCGGCAGCCGCAGGTCCGCACCGTCGGCATAGCGCGGCAGGCCCTGGAAGAACGGCGTGGAGCGCAGCCGCTCGTGGGTGGCGCCCACCGTCAGCCGGGTCTGGGAGCTGAGGTCGTACTCCAGCACGCCGTAGAGCACGCCGGTGCGGCTGCTGGCCACGTCGTAGAAATAGTCGCGGCTATTGAGGCTGGCGACCACGCGCCCGCGCAGCGTGCCGGCCTCGTTGAGCGGGCCCGTGGCATCGATCTCGCTGCGCAGGTTGTTCCAGGAGCCCGCACTGGCCGAGACCTCCAGCTGGCGCTCTGCCAGGGGGCGCTTGCGCACCATGTTGATGGCCGCGCTGGGCGAGCCCGCCCCCTGCAGCAGCCCCGTGGCACCGCGCACCACTTCCACGCGGTCCAGCGTGGCGGCGTTGCTGGTGAAGTTGTCGGCCTGCGGGTAGTAGAAGGCGCGGTTCACACCATCGAACTGGTAGGTGTCCACGCGGAAGCCGCGCGAGTAGACATAGCGCCCGCCCATGGGGCTGTCGTACATGGTGATGCCCGTGGTGCTGGCCAGCACGTCGTCCACGGTGTGGAGGTTCTGGTCGTCCATGCGCTGGCGCGTGATCACGCTGATGGACTGGGGGATGTCCTTGATCGCCTGCTCGCCCTTGCCCACCGTGACCGCGCGGGCCGCGTAGCTGCCCGTGCCTTCGCTGGTGGCGCTGCGCTCGGCGCGGGCCGTCACCTGCACTTCGTTCAGGACCGTGGTGGAACCGGCGCCAGCGCCGGCCGGTGCGGCCTGCCTGCGCAGCGTGTAGCTGCCATCGCTGCGCGCCACCATGTCCAGCCCGCTGCCGGCCAGCAGGCGCTGCAGCGCCTGCTGCGGCGCGTAGTGGCCGGACAGGGCCGGGCTGGTGAGCCCTTCGGTCAGCGCAGGATCGAAGGACAGCGAAATGCCCGCCGCCGTGGCCACGCCGGCCAGCGTGCGGCCCAGCGGCCCGGGCGCAATCTGGTAGGTCTGGGCTGCGGGAGCGGGGGCAGGTACGGAAGCGGGGGCCGGTTCGGCCGCCTGCCCGGCGCCTGCGGCCAATGCCATGCCCAGCAGGGCCAGTCGGGCGGCATGCGCCAGGGGATGGAAGACGGGATGCGGCATGGGTACGGCAGGCATGGAAATCGGT
Source organism: Delftia sp. WSY_7 (assembly GCF_043104845.1). Taxonomy (NCBI): domain Bacteria; kingdom Pseudomonadati; phylum Pseudomonadota; class Betaproteobacteria; order Burkholderiales; family Comamonadaceae; genus Delftia; species Delftia sp. WSY_7. Next base: position 7,280 of record NZ_JBICLB010000048.1, read on the forward strand.
CCTTGGAGGCGGTGAAGAAAGAAGCTCTTTCCCCGTTGCCAGCCGAGATCCGAAAAAGTGTCACCCTGCCTCGATTTTTTTAGTTCCTGGCGACGACGGTGATCCAGTAGCCGCGCATGCGCGTCTGCACGTCGACGGGATAGGTGGAGGCCAGCATGGTCAGCGTCCGGTCCGTATCGCCCAGCGGGAAGGAGCCGGACACGCGCAGCGCGCGCACCTCGGGCGCGCACTGCAGCAGGCCGGGGCGGTAGCGCGACAGTTCGGCGCAGAACGCGGCCAGCGGCATGGCGTCGGCCATCAGCATGCCGTGGGTCCAGGCCGTGGCCTCGGGCTGCAGGGGCTGGGGCGCGGTCACCTCCCCCGCTCGCAATACCGTTTGCTGACCGGCTTGAACGACCAGCGCCGGGCTGGCGGCGCCGCGCAGCGTGACCTCCACGGCGCCCTCGGTCACGGCCAGGCGCACGGGGCCGCCGTCCGCCCTCTCGCCCTCTTGCCGCACGGTGAAGCGGGTGCCCAGGGCGCGCAGCCGGCCATGGGCGGTGTCCACGACAAAGGGACGGTGCGACGTGGCGGTATCGGCCGCCGTTTCTATGGAAATCGCGCCCTGGCGCAGGGTGAGCAGGCGCAGTGCGCCATCAAACCGGATGTCCACCGCGCTGGCCGTGTCCAGCAGGAGGCGGCTGCCATCGGCCAGATGCTCGGTGCGGCGCTCGCCGGTGGCGGTGCGCAGGTCGGCGCCCCAGCCGCGCTGGTCCGCCGCACTCCATACCAGCCAGCCTGCAGGCGCCACGGCCAGCAGCGCGGCCAGCCGGGCCACGGCGGCGCGGCGCTGGGCGCGGTGGCTTCGGGGCCGGTCCAGCGCCGGCATGGCCAGCGCTGCAGGCAGGCCGCCCAACTTGCCCAGCAGCCGCTCGGCGCGCTCCCAGGCCAGGGCATGCTGTGGGTCGGCCTGGCGCCAGCGCTCGCAGGCGGCGCGGTCGGCATCGGTGGCGCCGCTGTCGTGCAGGCGCATCAGCCATTCGGCGGCCTCGTCGAGCACGCGCGCTTGCAGGGGCGTCTCCATCACGCCATTGCCCCCAGGCATTGGCGAAACGCCTGGGCCATGTAGCGCTTGACGCTGGTGAGCGAGACCTCCAGCTGCTGCGCGATGTCCTCGTACTTCATGCCGTCCAGCTGGGACAGCAAAAACGTGCGCCGCACGATGGGCGGCAGCGCGTCCAGCATGGCGTCTATCTCGTGCAGGGTCTCCAGTACCAGGGCGCGCTGCTCGGGCGAAGGCGCCACGGGCTCGGGCAAGGCGGCCAGGGCTTCGAGGTAGGCGCGCTCCAGCGCCTGGCGCTTGTACCAGTTGACGAGCACGCCCTTGGCCACCGTGGTCAGGTAGGCACGCGGCTCCTGCACACCGGCCAGGTCGCGCACGCCCAGGATGCGCACGAAGGTGTCCTGCGCCAGGTCCGCCGCATCCGCCCCGTTGCCCAGCCTGCGGCGCAGCCATCCCTGCAGCCAGCCATGGTGGCCGGCATAGAGGGTGGAGATTTCGCGGTGCAAGGAGCTGGAGGCGGCGCTGGAGGCTGGGGCGGATGGCATGGTAGGACCCGATGGCTTGAAGGCGGGATGCACCATCAAACAAGAATCATTCTCAAATCATTGTAACCAGCGGAATCACTTGCCTAAGCGTGCCATCAGGCGGACCATCCAAAGGCGAACAGTGGGAGCAAGTGCGACCAGGTGTGGCTGACATCCAGCTGCTGCGCCGGATCGGTATCATTTAGAAACAATCAATCATCAGCTCAGCATCCATCAGGAGAGCGAACCATGTTCGAAACGCGGGTAGCAGGCACGGCAGGACAACAGGCGCTGTGGAGCACGCTGGACAAGGCCATGGCGCTGGCGGAATTCACGCCCGAAGGCCGGCTGATGCGCGCCAATGCCAACTACGAGGCCATCCTCGGCTATCCGGCCACGGGCGCTGAAGGTCTGCTTCACAGCGATCTGTGCACGCAGGCCCAGGCCGACCCGGCCGCCTACGGTCAGTGGCGCCAGCGCTGGGGCGCGGGCGAGACGGTTTCGCGCGTGGGAGAGCACCGGCGCCGCGACGGAAGCACCTGCTGGCTGGAGGCCACCTATGCGCCCGTGCTCGATGCGGCCGGCGCCCTCAGCCATGTGCTGTGCATTGCCACCGATGTCTCGGCCCGCATGCTGGCCGACCGCCGGCGGCAGGAGCACATGCGGCGCCTGTCCCTGGTGGCCGATGCCACCGACGCGGCCGTGGTGATCGCCGATGGCAACTGGACCATCAGCTATGTGAATGCGGGCTTCAGCCGCATGTTCGGCTGGACCAGCGAGGAGGTGGTGGGCCGTGCGCCCATCGCCCTGCTGGTGCCCCATGCCTCGCCCGAATTCACGGCCGCCTACCGCGCCGAGCTGGACGCGGGCAAGCCCGTGTACCGCGAGGAGATCCTGGTGGGCAAGGACGGCGAGCGCTACTGGGTCAGCGCCCAGGCCAATCCCGTGATGGGGCCGGACGGGCGGCTGCAGACCACGGTGACGGTGATCACCGACATTACCGAAGCCAAGATGCATGAGGTGCTGCAGCGGCGCGCCCTGGAGGCCATGGCCCGCGACCAGCCGCTGACCGAGGTGCTGGACCTGGTGTGCCGCGAGGTCGAGCGCATTGCGCCCGATATCGCGGTCTCGGTGCTGGAAGTCGATGACCAGAACCGCCTGCATCCGCTGGCCGCGCCCAGCCTGCCGGCCTCCTATTCGGCGGCGCTGGACGGCGTGCCCATCGGCCCCAATGTCGGCTCCTGCGGCGCGGCGGCCTTTCACAACCGGCCCGTGCTGGTGGGCGACATCGCCACCGACCCGCTGTGGGCCGACTACAAGCACCTCATCCTGCCGCTGGGGTATACGGCCTGCTGGTCCACGCCCATCTGCGGGCTGCAGGGCGGCGTGGCCGGCACCTTTGCCTTCTACTACCGCCATTTCAACCGGCCCGGCCCCGATCCCTTCCACCAGCGGCTGGTGGAGGCCTGCACCGACCTGTGCGCGCTGGCGCTGGAGCGCGAGCAGGCACGCCGCCGCATCCGGCAGCTGGCCTTCTACGACGGGCTGACCACCCTGCCCAACCGCAGCCTGCTGCTGGCCCAGGCCGAGCAGGCGCTGTCCGTGGCGTCGCACGAGGGCCACGAGCTGGCCGTGGTCTTCATCGACCTGGACCGTTTCAAGCAGGTCAACGACTCGCTGGGCCACCCGGCCGGCGACCGGCTGCTGTGCAGCGTGGCCCAGCGCATTCAGGCGGAGCTGCGCACGGGTGACATTGCCGGGCGGCTGTCGGGCGACGAGTTCGTCATCGTGCTGCCACACTGCGGCGGTGCGCAGGCGGCCGAGGTGATAGAGCGGCTGCAGTCGGCACTTGGCGAGCCCTGCATGATCGACGACGTGTCCCTGGCCAGCACGGCCAGTTGCGGCATTGCCGTGTTTCCCGCCGACGGGCGCGACATGGAGACCCTGCTGCACCGCGCCGACATGGCCATGTACCAGGCCAAGTCGGGCGGGCGCGGGCTCTACAGCTTCTTCAGCCCCGAGATGAACCGCCTGGCCCAGGAGCGCCTGGTGCTGGAGACGGCGCTGCGCGATGCCCTGCGCAGCGGCGGCCTGCGACTGCACTACCAGCCCCAGCTCGACCTGAAGGACGGGCGCCTCTACGGCGTGGAGGCCCTGGCGCGCTGGAGCCATGCGGAATTCGGCGAGATCTCGCCCGCACGCTTCATTCCGCTGGCCGAGGAATGCGGCCTGATCGGCGAGCTGGGCACCTGGGCACTGCGCGAGGCCTGCCGCCAGCTGGGCGAGTGGCGCAGCCGGGGCATCGACGTGCCGGCCATGTCGGTCAACCTCTCGCCCACCAGCTTTCACAACCTGGACCTGCCGCGCATGATTGCCGACACCCTGGAGCACAACGCGCTCAAGCCGCAGGACCTCACGCTGGAGATCACCGAAAGCCTGCTGCTGGACACCAACCCGGGCACCATGCGCACGCTGCAGGCCGTGCATTCCCAGGGCGTGCGCCTGTCCATGGACGACTTCGGCACGGGCTACTCCAGCCTCAGCTACCTGCGGCGCCTGCCGGTCAGCGAACTCAAGCTGGACCGCAGCTTCGTCGCCGACCTGGAGCACGACGAGGCCGCGCAGGCGCTGAGCAACGCCATCCTGGGCATAGGCCGCAGCCTGCACCTGACCGTGGTGGCCGAGGGCGTGGAGACGGCAGCGCAGAACACCATCCTGCGCGAACAGGGCTATCCGGTGGCACAGGGCTATCTGTTCTCGCGCCCGCTGCCGGCCGCTGATCTGGAGCGGTGGCTGCAGGCCTCGAGCGCGCCGGCCGGCCTGGCGACGGACGTGTGAGCGGGCATGTGAACGGGCATGTGAGCGGACCAGGCCATGCGCGCGGAGACCTTGGCCGGCAAAAGTAACAATCCGCAATAAATATTCGGACTGGACCTATTTTTCCCTAAGCCTCGCCGGCAAGTGACCGATATCTGCGGCATGGCGGCGGCTGAGTGTCGGCCCCGCTGATCGCCACAGATCGCCACCGTTTCCGCCGACTCCCAGCCCCAGCCGCTCATCCGCTTCCGCTCTTCGCCATACGGCACTCCCCCACCATGATGTTTTTCCGCAATCTGAAGCTGGCCCCCAAGCTGCTGGCCTCCTTCATCGCCCTGCTGCTGCTGACCGCAGGCCTGGGCCTGTTCTCCGTGGTCCAGCTGGACCGCGTCAACCAGACCGCCACCGACCTGGCCCACCACTGGATGCCTGCCGAGCGCGTGCTCCTGGAGATGCGCTACCAGCTGCAGCGCTACCGCTCGCAGACCATGCAGCATGTGCTGGCCACCTCCATGGAAGAGATGGCCGTCTACGACAAGAACATGCCCGCGCTGTGGTCCGAGCTGCTGAAGAACCAGCAGGCCTTCGAGCGCTATGCCAATACGGCACGCGAGCGCGAGCTGATGGCCGGCATCAAGGACGATCTGGGCCAGTACGCGCAGCACACGGCAAAGATCGTGGACCTGTCCCACGCCCTGCGCACCGACGAGGCCTCCGAGCTGCTGCGCGGCGATTCGGTCAAGACCAGCCGCGCCATCAACAGCAAGCTTGATGAACTGATCAAGCTCAACGCCCAGGGCATCGAAGATGCCAACCAGGCCGGTGACGACATCTTCACGGCTGCGCGCTGGTGGGTGATCGCCCTGCTGGTGGGCGCCGTGGTCTTCGGCCTGGCCATGGCCCTGCTGATCGCCCGCAGCGTGGCGCGCCCCCTGCAGCAGGCCGTGAGCCTGGCGCAGGCCGTGGCCGCAGGCGACCTGGGCAGCCGCATCGAGGTGCATGGCAAGGACGAGACCGGCCAGCTGCTGCTGGCCCTGCAGCACATGAACGAAAGCCTGCAACGCATCGTGGGCCAGGTGCGCCAGGGCACGGACTCCATCGCCACGGCCAGCGGCCAGATCGCATCGGGCAACCAGGACCTGTCGGCCCGCACCGAGGAGCAGGCCAGCTCGCTGGAGCAGACCGCCGCCTCCATGGAGGAGCTGACCTCCACCGTCAAGCAAAACGGCGCCAACGCCCAGCAGGCCAACCAGCTGGCCGCCGCCGCGTCCCAGGTCGCCGTGCGCGGCGGAACGGCCGTGGCCCAGGTGGTGCAGACCATGTCCGCCATCAACGATGCCTCGCGCAAGATCGTGGACATCATCGGCGTCATCGACTCCATCGCCTTCCAGACCAACATCCTGGCGCTGAATGCCGCCGTGGAAGCGGCCCGCGCCGGCGACCAGGGCCGGGGCTTTGCCGTCGTCGCCTCGGAAGTGCGCACCCTGGCCCAGCGCTCGGCCGCCGCCGCCAAGGAGATCAAGCAGCTGATCGACGACTCGGTGGGCAAGGTCGAGGAAGGCAGCGCCCAGGTCGATTCGGCCGGCAAGACCATGGAGGAGATCGTGGCCAGCGTGCGCCGCGTGACCGACATCATGGGCGAGATCTCGGCCGCCAGCCATGAGCAGACGGCCGGTATCGAGCAGGTCAACCAGGCTGTTACGCAGATGGACCAGATGACCCAGCAGAACGCGGCCCTGGTCGAGGAATCGGCGGCGGCCACCGGCGCCCTGCAGGCCCAGGCCAAGGCGCTGGCCGAGGTGGTGAGCGTGTTCAAGCTCTCGCCGTCCACCGGCATGCTGGGCAGCAGCCGCGGTGTCAGCCACGCCGCCGCCGTGGCAGCGCCCCGCCAAACACCGGCGGCGCCCCGTCCGCATCTGGCGCCTGCCGCTCCCAAAGGCGCTGTGCCCGCACGCGCATCGGCCGCCCTGCCTTCTGCAACTGTTGCGGCCGGTGCACCCCCTGCTCCGGCAGGCGCCGCGCGCCCGGCCCAGCCGGCGCAGCCGGCCCGGCCTGCCGTGACCGCACCTGCCAGGGCCAAGGCCAAGGCGGCCAGCACGGCCTCCGACGACGATTGGGAAACCTTCTGAACCAGGTTTTCACCCGCCCCGCCCGGGGGCGGACACACCGGCCAAGGCCCGACCAGCTCCTGCTGGCCGGGCCTTTTTTCCGGGCGCCTCGCAGGCGGATCACGCCCCTGCCATGGCCAAGCCCTTCAAATCTGCCATGATCGACCGCTGCAAGCCCTTGTTTTGAAAGCCCTCGCCAGTCTGCCGCCCTCCCGCAGCCCCGCGCGACAGGCGCTTGGCCCGGCACGGTGCCCCAGCATGAGAAAATCGGCGATTCAGCCAAGAACACATTCATCAGAAGACGGAACACATCATGGAAGCAGAACGCATCAACCTCATCGGCAACACCCTCGAAGATCTGTCGCAGCGGACGGCAGATCTACGGAGGTATCTTTGACTACGATGCAAAGTACGAACGACTGCGCACGGTAAATGCCTCGCTGGAAGATCCCAGCGTCTGGAACGACCCCAAGAAGGCCCAGGAACTGGGCAAGGAAAAGAAGCTGCTCGACGGCGTCGTGCTGACGCTGCAAAAGCTCACCACCGAGCTGGCCGACAACGCCGAGCTGTTCGAGATGAGCAAGGAAGAAGGCGATGAGACCGGCCTGCTCACCATCGAGGGCGAGACCGCCAAGCTGCAGCCCCTGATCGAGGAACTGGAGTTCCGCCGCATGTTCGGCAAGGAAGCCGATCCGCTGAACTGCTTCGTGGACATCCAGGCCGGCGCCGGCGGCACCGAAGCCTGCGACTGGGCCGGCATGCTGCTGCGCCAGTACCTGAAGTACGCCGAGCGCAAGGGCTTCAAGGCCACGGTCGAGGAAGAGACGCCGGGCGACATCGCCGGCATCAAGAGCGCGACCATCCACATCGAGGGCGAGTACGCCTACGGCCTGCTGCGCACCGAAACCGGCGTGCACCGCCTGGTGCGCAAGTCGCCCTTCGACAGTTCGGGCGGCCGCCACACCAGCTTTGCCTCGCTGTTCGTCTATCCCGAGATCGACGACTCGATCCAGATCGAGATCAACCCCTCGGACGTGCGCACCGACACCTACCGCGCATCGGGCGCCGGCGGCCAGCACATCAACAAGACCGACTCGGCCGTGCGCCTGACGCACATCCCGACCGGCATCGTCGTGCAATGCCAGGATGGCCGCAGCCAGCACAGCAACCGCGACGTCGCATGGCAGCGCCTGCGCTCCAAGCTCTACGAGCACGAGATGCAAAAGCGCATGGTGGAGCAGCAAAAGCTGGAGGACACCAAGACCGATGTGGGCTGGGGCCACCAGATCCGCTCGTACGTGCTGGACAACAGCCGCATCAAGGATTTGCGCACCAACGTCGAAATCTCGGCCACCCAGAAGGTGCTGGACGGCGACCTCGACGCTTTCATCGAAGCCTCGCTCAAGCAAGGCCTCTGAGTTCCAAGCCCCTGGGCGGCACCGGCCGCACAGGGGCTTGGACTCTGTCCCCTGATATTGGCATAGGAAGGAATCTGTATGCTGCAACTGCGTGACGGGCAGGCCCCTGCCACCGCCATCCACCGCGCCGACTACCAGGCTCCTGCCTGGTGGATCGACACCGTGGACCTGACCTTCGATCTCGATCCGGCCAAGACCCGCGTGCTCAACAAGATGCGCGTGCGCCGCAACACCGAGGTGCCGGCGCAGCCGCTGCGCCTGGACGGCGATGAACTGAACCTTGCGCGCGTGCTGGTCAACGGCGGCGGCACCTCGTTCAAGATGGACGGCGACCAGCTCGTGCTGGAGAACCTGCCCGAGGGCGGCGACCCCGTCGATCTGGAAATCTTCACCACCTGCGCGCCCGCCAAGAACACCAAGCTCATGGGCCTGTATGTGAGCCAGGGCACGTTCTTCACCCAGTGCGAGGCCGAGGGTTTCCGCCGCATCACCTATTTCCTGGACCGTCCCGACGTGATGGCCATGTATACCGTGACGCTGCGCGCCGACAAGACCGCGTACCCGGTGCTGCTGTCCAACGGCAACCTGGTCGAGCAAGGCGCGCTGGAAGACGGCCGCCACTTCGCCAAGTGGGCCGATCCGCACCGCAAGCCCAGCTACCTGTTCGCCCTGGTGGCCGGCAACCTGGTCGCGCGCGAGCAAAAGATCAAGAGCCGCGCAGGCCGCGACCACCTGCTGCAGGTCTTCGTGCGCCCCGGCGACCTGGAGAAGACCGAGCACGCCATGAACTCCCTCATGGCCAGCGTGGCCTGGGACGAGGCCCGCTTCGGCCTGTCGCTGGACCTGGACCGCTTCATGATCGTCGCCACCAGCGACTTCAACATGGGCGCCATGGAGAACAAGGGCCTGAACGTCTTCAATACCAAGTACGTCCTGGCCAGCCAGTCCACGGCCACCGACACCGACTACGCCAACATCGAGTCCGTCGTCGGCCACGAGTACTTCCACAACTGGACCGGCAACCGCGTCACCTGCCGCGACTGGTTCCAGCTGTCGCTCAAGGAAGGCCTGACCGTCTTCCGCGACCAGGAATTCAGCATGGACATGGCGGGCAGCCCCTCGGCGCGCGCCGTCAAGCGCATCGAGGACGTGCGCGTGCTGCGCACCGCCCAGTTCCCCGAGGATGCAGGCCCCATGGCCCACCCGGTGCGGCCCGACAGCTACATCGAGATCAACAACTTCTACACCGTCACCATCTACGAAAAAGGTGCCGAGGTCGTGCGCATGCAGCACAACCTGGTGGGCCGCGAAGGCTTCGCCAAGGGCATGAAGCTGTATTTCGAGCGCCATGACGGCCACGCAGTGACCTGCGACGACTTCGCCCAGGCCATGGCCGACGCCAACCCCGACAGCGAACTGGCCCGGCGCCTGGACCAGTTCAAGCGCTGGTACAGCCAGGCCGGCACGCCACAGCTGCGCGCCGAAGGCAGCTATGACGCGGCCGCCCGCACCTACACGCTGACCCTGAGCCAAAGCTGCGCGCCCACGCCCGGCCAGGCCGAGAAGCTGCCCTTCGTCATCCCCGTGCAGATGGGCCTGCTGGGCCAGGACGGCCGCGCGCTGACCCTGCGCCTGCAGGGCGAAGATGCGCAGGCAGCCGGCGACAGCCGCCTGTTGGTGCTGTCCGAACCCAGCCACAGCTTCGTCTTCACCGACGTGGACCAGGAGCCCGTGCCCTCGCTGCTGCGCGGCTTCAGCGCCCCCGTGGTGCTGCAGCACAGCGACAGCGATGCCGCCTTGCTGACCCTGCTGGCCCATGACAGCGATGCCTTCAACCGCTGGGAAGCCGGCCAGCGCCTGGGCCTGCGCATCGCGCTGCAGGCCATTGGCGACACCTCCATCACGGCAGACGCCAGCGGCCAGATCGCCGCTGCCCTGCTGCCGGCCTCCTTCGTCGAGGCCATGCGCGGCGTGCTGCGCCATCCGCAGCTGGATGCGGCCTTCAAGGAACTGATGCTGACCCTGCCCGGCGAAAGCTACATTGCCGAGCAGCTGGCCGTGGTCGATCCGCAGCGCGTGCACGCCGTGCGCGAAGCCATGCGCCAGCAACTGGCCACCGAACTGCAGGCCGACTGGCAGCAGGCATGGCAGGAGCACAGCGACACCGGCGCCTACCGCCCCGACCCCGTCAGCTCCGGCCGCCGCGCCCTGTCCGGCATGGCACTGTCCATGCTGTGCCTGGCCGCGCGCGCCTCGGGCGACACGGTCTGGCCCGGCAAGGCGCTGCAGCGCTTCAAGGACGCAGGCAACATGACCGACCGCATGAGCGCCCTGACGGCACTGGTGCAAAGCGGCCACCCGCTGGCCGCCCAGGCCCTGGCGCGTTTCCACAAGCTGTTCCAGCACGATGCGCTGGTGCTGGACAAGTGGTTCGCGCTGCAGGGCGGCGCCTGCGACCGTGGCGGCAACGTGCTGCCGGCCGTCAAGCAGCTGATGAAGCACCCCGACTTCCAGATCAAGAACCCCAACCGCGCGCGCAGCCTGATCTTCAGCTACTGCAGCGCCAATCCCGGCGCCTTCCACCGCGCCGACGCGGCGGGCTACGTGTTCTGGAGCGAGCGCGTCATCGAGCTGGACGCCATCAACCCCCAGGTCGCCGCCCGCCTGGCGCGTGCCCTGGACCGCTGGAGCAAGCTGGCCGAGCCCTACCGCACGGCGGCACGCGAGGCCATCGCCCGCGTGGCGGCCCGCGCCGAACTCAGCAACGACGTGCGTGAAGTCGTCACCCGCGCCCTCGCGGATTGACGAGCCACCCCCTGAGTCGCTTCGCGCCTTCCCCCTTGCAGGGGGACGACACCCTCGGTGCGAGGCGGCTCTTCCTCGGTGTCCCCGGCTTGAGCAGCGCCGGTTTTATGCTGCAAGCCAGGAATCACTGAAATGCTGTTCATCAGCAGATGCATACGCCATGCCGCATCTGCTCCCGGATTTTTAGGAGTTGAACCCATGAAGAAAAACGTCAGCCTGACCCGCTACCTGGTCGAGCAGCAACGCGTGGACGGCCTCATCCCCGGCCAGCTGCGCCTGCTGCTGGAAGTCGTGGCACGCGCCTGCAAGCGCATCAGCCAATCCGTCAACAAGGGCGCCATCGGCGACGTGCTGGGCACGGCCGGCAGCGAGAACGTGCAGGGCGAAGTCCAGAAGAAGCTGGACATCATCGCCAACGAGGTGCTGATCGAGGCCAACGAATGGGGCGGCCACCTGGCAGCCATGGCCTCCGAGGAAATGGAAGGCATCTACCTGGTGCCCAACCGCTACCCGCACGGCGAGTACCTGCTGATGTTCGATCCGCTGGACGGCTCGTCCAACATCGACGTCAACGTATCCATCGGCACCATCTTCAGCGTGCTCAAGAAGCCCGAAGGCCACCCCGGCGTGACCGAGCAGGACTTCATGCAGCCTGGCACCCAGCAGGTCGCCGCCGGCTACTGCATCTACGGCCCGCAGACCACCCTGGTGCTGACCGTGGGCGACGGCGTCTCCATGTTCACGCTGGACCGCGAGCAAGGCTCCTTCGTGCTGGTGCAGGAAAACATCCGCATCCCCGAGGACACCAAGGAATTCGCCATCAACATGTCCAACATGCGTCACTGGGACACCCCCGTCAAGCGCTACGTGGACGAATGCCTGGCCGGCGTGGAAGGCCCGCGCGGCAAGGACTTCAACATGCGCTGGATCGCCTCCATGGTGGCCGACGTGCACCGCATCATGACCCGCGGCGGCATCTTCATGTACCCCTGGGACCGCCGCGAGCCCAACAAGCCCGGCAAGCTGCGCCTGATGTATGAAGCCAACCCCATGGCCTGGCTGGTCGAGCAGGCCGGCGGCGCCGCCACCAACGGCAAGCAGCGCATCCTCGACATCCAGCCCACGCAGCTGCACGAACGTGTGAGCGTCATCCTCGGCTCGAAGAACGAAGTCGAAAAAGTGACGCAATACCATTCCGAGGCATGAATTTGCCGTTATAATTTTTGTCTGTCGCCGGTGTAGCTCAGTTGGTAGAGCAGCTCATTCGTAATGAGAAGGTCGAGGGTTCGATTCCTTTCTCCGGCACCAAACAAGAAGCCCCTGGTTCGCAAGAGCCAGGGGCTTTTTTCATGCTGCCGCGAGCATACCCCCCTGCGTCCGGCCGGTAGGAGCGCTGCCAGCCCTCTGTCGCGCAACGGCTCGCAGGCAGGGCCGGCCTATGCCATTGCCTCGGGTCGCAGCCGGGACCCGTCATTTGCCGCCTGCGCCGCCTGCAGCCCGTTCGGGCGACATACACGCAGCGGTCCTGCTTCCAACCTCCATTACACGTGACCTGCCGGCGCCGGACGGAAAAAGGGCTGCGGGCCCGTGCACGCGCAGGAACGCTCGGCAGCCGATATGAACTTGATGCCGGCAACGGAGCGTCCCATACGAATACCTATTTCCAGTGATATACCACTTTCCGTGCGTCTCCTATGATCGCGGCTTCCTCTCATCTCAGCGATATTCATTGGAGCAAATGGTATTAATGAAAATGAAAAATCATTTCGACCAAAATCTCACCTGCTTGCATGGTCGATAAACGTTTTCAAAAAAACTATTGAAAATGCCTTCTTGAAATAAATAGATAGCCAACAACCATCGCCGTTGGTTATTGACATCCCACCCAATCCCCTGACAGGACGCTCCGGCACGTTTTCCCCGGGGAGACGGGTGCGCCTGCACTGCGGAGAAGCGAATGTTGTCGTCAGTAATTTTTCTTGAAATTTCTTAACAATTCGTAGATATTCGCCCTGTCCGATTGACCCGTCTTTCGTTTTCCCGCTTTCCCACCCAAGCCATGCCATTTTCCGGCCATACCCCACCGCCCGACGTACATGCACAACCGTTTTGCATTACCAGGCAAGACAGGGAAAATCTGCATGGCCACAGGGCATGCGCCATATGGCTCACCGGTCTTTCCGGATCTGGCAAATCGACAATCGCGAATGCGCTGCAGGCCCGGCTGCATGCCGCCGGCAGACGCACCTATGTGCTTGATGGCGACAACATCCGCCAGGGCCTGAACCGCGACCTGGGTTTCTCCAACGAAGACCGTGCAGAGAACATCCGCAGGGTTTCAGAGGTCGCACGGCTGTTCGTGGATGCGGGAACCATCGTGATCGCCGCCTTCATCTCCCCTTTCCGGGCCGAGCGCGATGCTGCGCGGGCCTTGTTCGACAAGGGCGACTTCTTCGAGATCTTCGTGGATGTTCCCCTGTCCGTCGCCGAGCAGCGCGACCCCAAGGGCCTGTACATGAAAGCCCGCCGCGGCGAGCTGCGCCAGTTCACCGGCATCGACTCTCCTTACGAGGTGCCCTCTGCTCCGGACCTGGCCTTGGCCACGCACCAGCTCAGCATCGCTGCCTGCGTCTCGCGCATACAGGCGCTGCTGCAGATGGAGCAGGCGGCCGAACCAGGCCCGGCAGCATGTGGCGTGGTGCCGCTGGTGGACTCACCCCTGCCGCTGGCCAAGGCACTTCAATGAATGCCAGGGCCATCCCGTCTTGTACAACTGTCGGCGCATGCGCCGGCGCGCCCTTGTTTGCCCGGCTGGAGGCCGAGGTACGGCTGCAGGGACTGCGGGACGAGGTCGATGCGCTGCTGTCCTCACACTGGTGTGACCATGTGAACCACCGCGGCTACGAAGGTGCATGGCGCGTGGTGCCGCTGCGCTGCCAGCGCCAGCATGTGGCGGCCCACCCCCTTCTTCAGAGCTTCTCCATCGAGGCGCCTGACGAAGAATGGGACGATCTGCCTTCGCTGCAGCACAGCCCGGCGATGCGTGAGGTGCTGGACCAGTTGCAATGCCCGCTGCGCTCCGTGCGCCTGATGCAGCTGAAGGCCTGCTCATCCATCAAGCCGCATCGCGACCATGGCTTGAGCCTGGATCATGGCCAGGCGCGACTGCACGTGCCCGTCTACACACACCCCGATGTGCGATTCATCGTGGAAGGCCTGGAAATCCCCATGGCCCCAGGAGAGCTCTGGTACTTCAATGCCGACGCCACGCATGAAGTGCTGAACCAGAGCACGCAGGACCGCACCCATCTGGTCATCGACTGCATTGCCAACGCCTGGCTGGCCGACCGCATCGGCAAGGGACAGGCCTATGCATGAGCTGCAGGTCGCTTTTGCCGCACTGATCGCAAGCCCGTCGCAGCAGGCCTTGTTTGAGCGGGCTGGAAGTGTGGAATCGGTGCTCGCCCAGTTGCGGCTGCTGTGGCGTCTTCACGGCTGGGGCGATGCCCGGCTCATCCAGACTCTGGAGCAGTTGAGCAAGGAGGCTGCCGTGCCAGCCACCGCGCTGCTGGCCGGTGGCTGGCTTCCACACAGGTATGAGGCACGCACGCGCAGCATCCAGTGGTGCCTGCCGGACGGCCCTGCCACCGAGCCGTTCCATGACGAGTACATCAGCCGCTGCCTGCAGCGCAGGCTGCTGAATCAGTTCATCCGGCCACGCACGCCGCTGGCCGAGCTGTGCGCAGCCAGCGCTCCCAGGCGCGGGGGCCATCGGCCTGCCGGCTTCATCTTCCACCTCTCGCGCTGCGGCTCCACCCTGGTCTCGGGCAGCCTTTCCGAGCTGGACAGCACGCTGGTTCTGTCGGAGCCGCCGGTGTTCACCGAGTTGCTGCTGGACACCTCGCTGGACCGTGCGCAAAAGCGCGAGGGCATTGCCGGTCTGGTGTCGGCAATCACCGTCGCCGTGCCTGGGCGCCATGACCTTGTGGTCAAGTGGAATGCCTGGGACATCTTCCAGTGGGAGCTACTGCAGGACCTCTACCCCGAGGTGCCCAGCCTGATGCTGGTGCGCGATCCTGTGGAGATCCTGGCCTCGCACCACAGGCAGGCCGGCCGGCACATGTCAGGCGACCCGTCGCTGGCTGGCGCCAGTCCGGTGTTCTGTTGCGGCAGGAGCAGCCAACCCTTTGTCTCCATGCTCGACCATCGCATGCGCGTGCTGCAGGCACTGATGGAGCGGATGCGGGGCCTGCACGAAAGCCAGGGCGTTCCTGTGCTGCACTACAGCCAGCTGGGTGCCGGGGCCATGGAGCAGATAGCCCGGCGCTTCGGCCTTCATGCGAGCGAGGCCGCACGCCAGCGCATCGCCGTGCGCCTCAGCCAGCATGCCAAGGCGCTGGACCAACGCTTCTCGCCTGATGGGCAGGACAAGGCAGCCGTCTTTGGCGCAGGCGATCGCCAGGATATCGAAGCGCGCCTGGGCCCGCTGCACGCACAGCTGCTGCAGTGCGCACAACCCCTGATGGATGCGGAGGCCCTGCATGCTGCTTGAAGCGCTGCGCCCCCCCGGCCTGTTCACCCGTCCCGCTGAACCCGAAGACCGCGACTTCCAGCGCGCACTGTTTCTCTCCGCGCGCCCGCACCTGCAATCCCTGCCACTGCCCGGGGCCGCCCTCGCCCAGCTGCTGGACCAGCAGTACGACTTCCAGCAGGCCGACTACCAGCGCCGCTTTGCCGGCGCACCCCGCCTCATCGTGCAGGAAAGGGGCGTGCCCATAGGCGCACTGACGGTGCATGACAACGGAGCGGACCTGCACATCGTGGACATCGTGATCACGCCTGCCGTACGCGGACAAGGATACGGCGCGGCTCTGCTGCGCTGGGTGCAAGGCAGTGCCGCCGTGCTGGGCCGCCGGGTCACGCTGAGCGTCGATGCAGCCAACCACGGCGCGCAAAGGCTGTACGCCCGGCTGGGCTTCGCGTCATCGGGCATCGATGCCGTTCAACTGGGCATGGCCTGGCATCCGCCTGCCGCCTGAACACCTTCATACCCCTCCTGCACCCCCACAAAGCGATAACAGAAAGGCAACGCTTCCATGGAAAACTTCATTGGAGAAATCCGCTTGTATCCCTATGGCTGGCCTCCCAAGGGATGGGCGATGTGCGCCGGACAGATTCTGGCCATCAACCAGAACCAGGCACTGTTCTCGCTGCTGGGTACGCAATTCGGCGGAAACGGCAGCACTACCTTCGCGCTTCCCGATCTTCGTGGCCGGGTCGCACGGCACACGGGCGGCGGCTTGCAGCAAGGCTTGCCGGGTGGCGTGGAAAGCGTCACCTTGGTCGCCAACAATCTTCCCCAGCACACCCACTTCGTCATGGCAAGCACGGACAGCGGGGATGCGCCCGCGTTCAGCAACAACAGCATGGCCACGGCCACGCTCGTGGCCACCAGCGCCCCCACCAATTTCTATGCACCAGGCACCGCTGGCCAGCAGCCGATCGCGCCGGCCAGCGTCTCCAACACCGGCGGCAATCAGCCGCACGAGAACTGCCAACCCTCGCTGGTGCTGACACCGTGCATCGCGCTGACCGGCATCTACCCTTCGCGCAACTGACACGCGCCCACAGGAATACGCAATGGACTATTACCTTGGAGAGATCCGCCTGTTCGCAGGCAGTTTTGCACCCGCAGGCTGGCACCTGTGCGATGGCGCGACGCTCAACATCTCTGAATACGACGCCCTGTACTCGCTGCTGGGAACGATCTACGGAGGAGACGGGCAAACCACCTTCAAGCTGCCGGACCTTCGATCCCGCGTGCCCGTGGGGCAGGGAGCAGGCCCGGGGCTGACCAGTCGCGCCGTGGGTCAGCAGTTCGGAGTGGCACAGGTCTCGCTCACGACAAACCAGATCCCCACCCATTCCCACGGTCTTGTCGCCAGCACCTCCCTGGCTACCGCAGCACAGGCCACAGGGCTGGTGCCTGCACAAAACGGGTCCGATCTCTTCTATGCGCCACAGCCGGTGGCAGGGGCCAACCCACAGACCATGGCACCCGCATCGGTCACGGTCGCAGGCAACAGCCAACCGCACGACAACATCATGCCCAGCATGGCGATGAATTACATCATTGCGCTCTACGGCATCTACCCCTCCAGGAACTAGGACAGCACCATGGACGCTTTCATCGGCGAAATTCGCCAATTTCCGTTCAACTTCGCCCCCAAGAACTGGGCGCTGTGCAATGGCCAGTTGCTGGCCATCCAGTCCAACCCCGCATTGTTTTCCATCATCGGAACCTTCTATGGCGGCAACGGAACCACAACCTTCGGCCTGCCCAATCTGATAGGCCATGTCGTCACCGGAGCCGACCCGCAGCAGTCCTGGAACATCGGCTCCACGGAAGGCACTGATTCCGTCACGCTGCTGACCACTGAAATGCCCCAGCACAACCATTTGCTGACCGGGCTGAACAATCCAGGCACCCAGGCAGCGCCTGACAGCACGTCCTACCTGACGTTCGACGGTCGGGGGGGTACTGGGGTCGTGCGGTACATGCGAACCAACGGCACGCCCAGCGCCGCCATGGCTCCCAACATGCTGACTCCGGCCGGAGGCAACACCGCGCATGAGAATCGCCAGCCCTTTCTCGTGCTGAACTTCTGCATTGCGTTGCAAGGCGTCTTCCCCTCACGTAACTGACGTGCCGCAGCCCATGCCACGCACACTGCATTTCATCTCTGGCCTGCCGCGCTCGGGCTCCACGCTGCTCGCGGGCATCCTGCGGCAGAACCCGCGCTTTCACGCCGCGATGAGCAGTCCCGTGGCGGGGCTGGTCAACGGCGCCCTCGAGCAGATGGGCGCCGGCAGCGAATCCCACGCCTTCTTCGACGAGGCCCGGCGCAAGGCCATCTGCCGGGCCATCGTCGATGCCTACTATGCCGGCCAGCAGCAGCCCGTCCTCTTCGACACCAACCGCCAGTGGACGGCACGCATGCACCAGCTCGTGGAACTGGTGCCCGACTTCAGGATGGTGTGCTGCGTGCGCAATCCGGCATGGGTCATGGACAGCTTCGAGACCATCTACCGCAGGAACCCCTTCGACTACAGCCGCATGTTCAACGCGGCCTCGCGCCAGACGGTGTACAGCCGCTGCGAGTCGCTCATCCATGTGGCCGGTGCCGTGGGCAGCGCATGGACCGCGCTCAAGGAAGCCTACTACGGCGAGTTTTCCGAGCGCCTGCTGATCGTGGACTACGACCTGCTCACCCAGCACCCTCGGCGCACGGTGGAACTCATCTACCAATTTCTCGGCGAAGAGGCCTTCGCCCACGACTTCAATGCCGTCGAGTACTCCGAAAGCGAGTTCGACCTGCAACTGGGCGTCAAGGGCCTGCACGACGTGCGCCGGAAGGTGGCCTTCAAGCCGCGCCGCAGCATCCTGCCGCCCGACCTGTTTGCCAGGTACCAGGCCATGGACTTCTGGCAGGACACCACCGGCACCTCGGCCCACATCAT
Source organism: Delftia sp. WSY_7 (assembly GCF_043104845.1). Classification (NCBI taxonomy): domain Bacteria; kingdom Pseudomonadati; phylum Pseudomonadota; class Betaproteobacteria; order Burkholderiales; family Comamonadaceae; genus Delftia; species Delftia sp. WSY_7. Next base: position 25,515 of record NZ_JBICLB010000048.1, read on the forward strand.
CGCCAGCAAGAGAGCGTCCGCGACGGACACCGAAACACAGAGAGGAACACCATGATAGGCACCACATTCCTTGGCGGCTTCTCCGCCGCACTGCTTCCGCTGGGCCTGCTGGGTTCCGCAGGCCCGGCAGCGGGCTCGTACCTGCGCTCGTACCTGAGATCGCCCCAGGACTCTGGCGAGCAGACCGCCCTGCCCCTGTCCCGCAGTGCCGCGCCGGCGCGCGACCTGCGGCCTCGCCCCCCGGGAGAGCTGGAGATCGTCGTGGCGTCGCCCGTCAGCGAACTGGTGATCGTGGACTCTGCCGTGCAGGACCGGGCCGTGCTGCAGCGTGCGCTCAAGCCCGGCGTGCAGATGGTGGAGATCGATGCCTCGCGCCCCGGCCTGCCCCAGTTGGTCCAGGCCCTGGCTTCGTTCAAAAATCTGTCAGCCATCCACGTGGTCTCGCATGCCGAGGCCGGCGTGCTGCTGCTGGGCAGCAGCCGCATCACGGCCGAAAGCGTCAAGGGCGAGATCGAATCGCTGGCCGCACTGCGCAATGCCGTGCGTCCCGGCGGTGACCTGCTGTTCTACGGCTGCGATCTCGCAGCCACGCCCGAAGGCGAGCAACTGCTGGACATCGTGCAGCATGCAACGCAGCTGGACGTGGCGGCGTCCAGCAATGCCACAGGCAACCTGGCCCAGGGTGGAGATTGGCAGCTGGAGGTGCGGCGCGGCCACGTCGATACGCAGCTGGCGTTTTCGGACAAGGCTCTGGCTGATTTCTCGGGCGTGCTGCTGGCCAGTGACGGACCAAAGTCTTTCTCCAGCTTCAGCGTCAACAGCCTCGATCTAGTCCAGACGGATTTTCGCGTCTCCGCCTGGGACAGCACACATACACAACTGGGACTGCAAATATATTCAGCTGCGCCCTTCGCCGCCTACATCCAGAACGGAGGGACTGCGACCGGCACCTACTTCTATCTCAGAGCGGACGATATCAACACCACAAAGTTCGAGCTGACGGGCCTGTCAGCCGGTGAATATGGTGCCGTCAGCCAGTTCACCAACGTGCGTATCGTGGGGATGCTGGCATCCGGTGGCACGGTCACGTCCAGCACCATCAACGGCAGCGCCACGCCAGGAGAAGCGTTCACCTTCACGGCAACCCAGCTTGCCGATTTCAGTGGCAAGAAACTCAAAGGCTTCAAGCTCTATGTGGATTGCGGCGGGGACGGTGGCGCCTGCCCGGCAAACAAGTTCGCCGACTTCGAATTCCGCGGCTTTACGATCGCAGGGGCGCAGAACTCGCCACGCATCTCCATTGACCACATAAGCCTGACAGGAGCCACGGGAACAGGCGGAGCGTTCAAGATAGGTGACACCGTCACGGCACGCTGGAACAACACTGCCAGCGGAGACTACAACGCCACACCGATCACAGGCGTCAACTTCGATTTGTCCCAGTTCGGTGGCGGCGCTTCGGTGGCGGCTCTCAATTCTGCAGGCATCTGGACAGCGACCCATTTGCTGTCGGCTGGCGCCATCGATGCCACGAATCGCAACGTATCCGTCACGGCAAGCAACAGCAATGGTCCCGCAACAACGGCAGGCACGAACAATGCCACGGTAGACACCATTGCGCCTGTCGTCACCCCTGGCAACATCGCCCTGTCGGGAGCGTCCGGCGTGGGCGGCGCCTTCAAGGCCGGTGACACCGTGACCGCCCAATGGAACAACACTGCTGCGGGCGACAACAACACTGACACCATCAGTGCTGTGACCATCAACCTGTCCGCCTTCAACGGCCCGGTGGCCGTACCGGCCACCAACGCCGCCGGGATCTGGACAGCCACCCACCCGCTGCCGGCTGGGGTTGCAGGAAACAACCTCAATGCGAGCATCAGCGCCGCGGATAACGCCGGCAACATCACCACCACGGCAAGCACCGCCAACGCCACCGTGGACACCCTGATCCCCACCGTCAGCAGCATCGCCGTCAGCGGCTCGCCAGCCCCGGGCGATGCCAGCGTGGCGTTCACGGCAACCTTCAATAAGCCAGTCACCAACATCTCCACCGACGACTTCACCCTGATCGGTACGGGCACGGCTTCAGGCACCATATCCAGTGTCTCGGCCAGCACGGGCAGCTCCGTCAACGTCAACGTTTCGGGCATCACGGGCACCGGCACCATCAAGATCAACCTGAACGGCAGCACCAACATCGCCGACAGCGTGGGCAACGGGCCGCCTGCGTCCTTCAACAGCGGCGGGACTCACACGGTCGCCGTTCCGGTGGCCCCCGGTGCTCCCACGGGTGCCACGGCCACGGCCGGCAATGCCCAGGCCTCCATCACATTCGCTGCCCCGGCCAGCAACGGCGGTTCGGCCATCTCCACCTATAACGCAGTGGCCAGCGGGGGCGGAGGCCAGACCGGATACTGCACGGGGCCGACAGCCTGCACCATCACCGTGCCCGGTCTGACCAATGGCATCAGCTACAGCTTCAACGTCACGGCCACCAACTCGGCAGGACTGACCGGCCCTGCGGCCACGTCCAACAACGTTACTCCCCAGGGCACGCAGACCATCAGCTTTGCCCCTGCGGCCAGCTACAACTTCGGCACCACACCCACGCTGACAGCCACCTCCAGCGCAGGCGCCAGCTATCCGGTGAGCTTCACATCGTCCACCACGGGCGTGTGCACCATCACGCCAACGGGCTCGCTGACCTTCGTGACGGCTGGCAGCTGCTCCATCAACGCCGACCAGGCCGGCGATGCGGCCACCAGCGCCGCACCCCAGGTCTCGCAGACCTTCAACGTCAACGCCGTCGCACCGGGAGCGCCCACCATCGGCACGGCAACAGCCGGCAATGCCCAGGCCACGGTGAGCTTCACCGCACCCGCCTCCACCGGGGGAGCCGCCGTCACCTACACCGCCACATCCACCCCGGGCAACTTCACGGCGACGGGTAGCAGCCCGATCACCGTGGCTGGCCTGACCAATGGCACGGCCTACACCTTCTCGGTGACGGCCGCCAACTCTGCGGGGCCAGGCTCTCCCTCGGCTGCATCCAACGCCGTGACGCCCAGGGCCTCGCAGACCATCAGCTTCACGCCCGCTGCCAGCTACAACTTCGGCACCACACCCACGCTGACGGCCACCTCCAGCGCAGGCGCCAGCTATCCGGTGAGCTTCACGTCGACCACCACGGGCGTGTGCACCATCACGCCAACGGGCTCGCTGACCTTCGTGACGGCTGGCAGCTGCTCCATCAACGCCGACCAGGCCGGCGACGCGGCCACCAGCGCCGCACCCCAGGTCTCGCAGACCTTCAACGTCAACGCCGTCGCACCGGGAGCGCCCACCATCGGCACGGCAACAGCCGGCAATGCCCAGGCCTCGGTGAGCTTCACCGCACCCGCCTCCACCGGGGGAGCCGCCGTCACCTACACCGCCACATCCAGCCCGGGCAGCTTCACGGCGACGGGCAGCAGCCCGATCACCGTGCCCGGCCTGATCAATGGCACGGCCTACACCTTCTCGGTGACGGCCGCCAACTCTGCGGGGCCAGGCTCTCCCTCGGCTGCATCCAACGCCGTGACGCCCAGGGCCTCGCAGACCATCAGCTTCACGCCCGCTGCCAGCTACAACTTCGGCACCACACCCACGCTGACAGCCACCTCCAGCGCAGGCGCCAGCTATCCGGTGAGCTTCACATCGTCCACCCCGGGCGTGTGCACCATCACGCCAACGGGCTCGCTGACCTTCGTGACCGCAGGCACCTGCACCATTGCAGCCGACCAGGCCGGCGATGCCGCCATCAGCGCCGCACCTCAGGTCACGCAGAGCTTTGCCGTGAACGCCATCGCGCCTGATATCCCCGTCATCGGCACCGTCACTGCCGCAGACGCCCAGGCCACGGTGAACTTCACGGCCTCCGTGGGCAGCGGCGGTGCGCCCATTTCCGGCTACACCGTGACCGCCACACCAGTGGCGGTACCCGGTGCCCCCTCCGTGACAACGCAGACGGGCACCACATCGCCCATCGTCGTGACGGGTCTGACAAATGGATTTGTCTACAACTTCACCGTCAAGGCCACCAACGGCGCACAGACCAGCGCGGACTCCGCAGCGGTACAAGCCACGCCGCGCAAGCTGGAGCTGGTGGGCGCGCCAGGCAGCGTGCCCGGCATGGCCGGCACGCCGACAGCGACGCTGTCCGGCGGCGGTGCCACCTGCACGCTGCAGGCCACCGGCGGCTTCGGACCTGCGGCGTCCACACCGCCAGGCCTGCAGGCGCCCAACGGCCAATTCGCCTTCACGGCCGAGCAATGCACGGGCGCCGTGACGATGACCCTGGTCTACCCCAGCCCGCTGCCCGTGGGCGTGCAGTTCCGCAAGCCCGACGGAGCAGGAGGCTGGTTCGACCCCACAAATGCAGCCACCTCGCTGAACGTGGTCCTGAACGCTGCCCGCACCACGGTCAGCTACACCATCACCGACAACGGTCTGGGCGATACCAACCCGGCCACGGGCTCCGTCAGCGATCCGTTCGTTCCCGTGGTGGCTGCCGTGGCACCCGGAGGCGCGCAGGCCATTCCCTCGCTGGGTGGATGGGCGCTCGCAATGCTGTCCGGGCTGCTGGGAGGCCTGGCTCTGCGCAGCAGGAAGGTGTTCACGGCACGGCGTTGACGCGCAAGCTGCCCTGGCTGTTTGGCAGCTTGGCAGGCCCTGGTTCGCAAGAGCCAGGGCCTTTTGCATGAAGAGCGCAGGCCGCCTTCGGCGCAGGTGCGGCGACGGCCGTTCGCAGAGCCCGTATCGCCTGGGAATGCGGCAAGACGCCATCCCTGTGAGCCATGCCTGCTGCACAAGGCTTTTCTTAACCGCGCCCAGCGCATTCGGCCCGCCACACCGCCAGGGCCGACAGCGCAGCGCTGGCTCCCGCCAGCAGGATGGACGGCGTGTAGCCACCCCAGATATCGAACAGCCAGCCCGCCAGGCTGCCCCCGGCCATGGCCGAGATACCGACCGCCACATACAGCGCACCCAAAATGGCGCCCAGGTTCCGCGTGCCGAACCAAGTGGCGGCCACGGCGGGATACAGCGCGATGCACCCGCCGTTGGCCGCGCCGAACACCAGCGCGAAACCGGCCAGGGCCATGAAGCCCCGCGCCATGGACCACAGCCCGCACAGCACGGCCAGGGACACGGTGAGCACCAGCAGAAAGCGCAGCGCCCCCATCCTGTCGCCCAGCCGGCCCAGCGCAAGGCGCCCCAGCACATTGCCCACGCCGATCAGACCGATCAGCCCATTGGCCTGAGCGACAGACAACCCCTGCTGGCGTGCCAGCGGGTTGATGTGTATCAGCGCCAGGAACAGGCCGATGGAGCCCAGAAAGATGGCCGCGAAACACCACCAGAAACGGGCCTGCCGCGCCGCCTGGGCCAGGTCCATGCCCTGGGCGGACTGCCCGGCGGCAGGGTCACCCGAAGGCGGCACGCCGTCGGGATGCAGCCCCAGCTCCTCAGGCCGGCCGCGCAGGACTGCCGCCGCCGCCAGGCCAGTCAGTGCGATGGCTGCGGCATATACCTGCATGGTCAGTTGCCAGGACAGGTGCTCCATGAGTGCGCCCGCCACCACGGGGCCGAGCAGCGTGCCCAGCCCGGTGCCCGCCAGCGCGATGCCGGAGGCAGAACTGCGCCACAGCACGAACCAGCGCGCAATGGTGGAGACGGCGGGCACATACACCAGGCCCACGCCCAGGCCGACCAGAATGCAGAAGGCGCCCAGGAACAGCACCAGCGATGAGGACAGCAGGCTGCTGGCCACAAAGCCCAGCGCCAGCAACACGATGCCGGCCGAGGTGACGGTGCGTACCGACGTCCTGTCGCTCCAGGCCCCCGAGAACACGCCCACGCCGTAGTAGATCAGGGCAGTCAGGGAAAAGATGGAGGCCGTGGAAAAACTGCTGGCGCCAAACTGGGTCTGGATGCTGGCAAAAAACGCCCCGAACGAATAGGCCGCGCCAAAGATCAGCGCCAGCAGCACATGGACGGCGCCCACGATGTACCAGCCCCGGAAAAGTCTGCCTCGCCTCATTTGCATCTCCTTGGTATGGGATGACTTTAGTTGTCTATACATGCTTAGACATTAGGTATCAACCCCAGGAATACAGAGCAAAGAGCGAAATTGCAAGGACGGCGCACCTGCAAGGCCGGCAGCATTCCATAGCCGGTGTATGGGAGACAAGGCGTTGTTCAGAGGGACGGCCGCAAGGGTGCATGGGCTGGGGCGAGGCGGGTCACCAAACCATCGCCTGTGGCAATCCATGCCTCCTTGCGCCCAGCCGCTGCGCATCTATGATCGCCACGAAGAATCGTTTTCTTCCTGCATCCGTTCACGGGCTGCACTCTCTCCATGCGCAGATCTTCTCGCCGACAGCTTCCCTCGCCCGCACGGTACCGGGCACCGTGCCCGGCGTTTTGCAGCGCTTGGCTTTCTGGAGCCTCATTGCAATCTTGGCGCGCGCCCTAGGCACTCTTTCCGTGGCTCATCCGGCTGCCACAGCTCTCACAGTCACTGCATTGGTCAGTTGCGGAGCATGGTCGAACAACCGCGAGAAAACCAGATTGCAGGCGCTTGCCGCCACCCGCAACGGCGAGTCGATCTGCGGCTTCGCCCGTTCCTTCGATTTGCGCAGCACAGATCCTTTGGTAATCCGCGCTGTGTATGAACAGCTTCAGGAAGAACTGCTCAGCTACCAAAAGAGCTTTCCTGTCCGCGGATCCGACCGGCTTGAGGAAGAGCTCGGCCTGGACGGTGATGATCTGGACATGAGCGTTGCGACAGCCATTGCACGTCGCTCGGGCAGGTCACTGGAAGGCACGCAGTCCAACCCCTACTACGGCCGCGTCATGACTGCATCCGATCTTGTGTATTTCTTCAACGGCCAGTCTGAAGCGGCACCGCAGGCCACCGCATTTCACTGACGACAGTGCCTTGCCCAGAGCACGGCACAGGCCGCTGCAGCGCCCTCACGAAATCACATTCCGGATGAACCGCGTCACGCCTTCGTGCAGGTTCACATAGGCGTAGTCCTGGGCGCTGCCGTAGATGGCGTAGTCGCCGGCCTCGATGGTCATGGGGCCTTCGCTCAGGTCCACCAGCAGGCGGCCTTCGACCACGACGATCATCTCGTGCCAGCCTTCCGGGTCGGGTTCGGCCTGGTAGCGTTCGCCGGGGCCCAGGGACCAGGACCACAGCTGGGCCTCGCGCGTGGCGGGCACGCTGCCCAGCAGCATGGCCTGGCTTTCGGGCCGGGTGCCGCGCCAGGCCATGGCGTCCATGCGCAGGCGCTGCGCGGCCGGGTCGCTGACGATTTCTATGAAGCTGGCGCCCAGCGCATCGGCCAGCCGATCCAGGCTGGACAGGCTGATATTGGTGTCGCCGCCTTCCAGCTGCACGACCATGCGCCGGCTCAGGCCTGCGGCCTCGGCCAGGGCCGCCTGGCTCAGTCCTGCACGCTGGCGAAGGCGGCGCAGGTTTTCGCTGACGAAAGCCAGGACATCGGAGCGCTCGCCAGCGCTGTGCAATATATTTCTCATATGATCTGCGCAATATGTTGCACACGTCATCTTCTCACAGTTCGCGCACGCCGCTGCTCAGCCGGCAGGAGCTGGCCCTGATCGCCGTCACCATGGTCTGGGGCGGCACTTTTCTCGTGGTCCATCTGGCCATGCAGCACAGCGGGCCGCTGTTCTTTGTGGGCCTGCGCTTCGTTACGGCGGGTCTGATCGGGCTGCTGGTGTTCCGCAAGGCCATGGCCGGGCTCACGCGCACCGAGCTGGTGGCAGGCATCGCCATCGGCGCCAGCATCTTCCTGGGCTATGGCCTGCAGACCTTCGGGCTGCAGACCATCAGCAGCAGCAAGTCGGCGTTTCTGACGGCGCTGTATGTGCCGCTGGTGCCTCTTGTGCAATGGCTGGTGATGGGCAAGCCGCCGCGATTGATGAGCTGGATAGGCATCGGCCTGGCCTTCACGGGCCTGATACTGGTGGCGGGGCCCGAGTCCGGGGGAATGGAGTTGAACGTGGGCGAGATGGCGACCATGCTGAGCACGCTGGCGATTGCGGCCGAGGTGCTCCTGATCGGGCATTTCGCGGGCAAGGTCGATGCGCGGCGCGTGACCACGGTGCAGTTGCTGGCGGCCGGCACCATGGCGCTGCTGGCCATGCCCGTGGCTGGCGAGTCGGTGCCGGATTTCTCGTGGATCTGGCTGACGGCCGCCGTGGCCATGGCCTGCGCCAGCATCCTGATCCAGCTGACCATGAACTGGGCCCAGAAGTCCCTGTCGCCCACGCGCGCCACCGTGATCTATGCCAGCGAGCCGGTCTGGGCCGGCATCGTGGGGCGCATGGCCGGCGACCGGCTGCCGGGGCTGGCCATCCTGGGGGCAGTGCTGATCGTGGGCGGGGTGCTGGTCAGCGAGCTGAAATGGAGCCGGCGCAAGGCTGGAGCATCCACGGCTTGAGAGGGACGGGGGCGACATCCGTGGTGCTGTCCCGGTGCTGCCTTGATGCGGCCTTGATGGCGTTGTGCGCAAACACAATCCGCCCTTGAGGCAGCCGTCCCTAGAGTCAAGGCCTCACAACAAATGGCTTCCCGATGAAGCCGCGCCGCCATGAGACCTGTCGCCATCCTCCAGCACGAATCCACCCAGGGCCCCGGCGTTCTGCGTGAACACCTGGAGCAGCAGTGCATTCCCTACCGAATGTTGCAGCCCGCCCTCGATGGAAGAGCCCCTGTGCATGCCGCCGACTACAGCGGCATCGTGGTGCTGGGCAGCAACCATTGCGTCAACGAGGGCCTGCCCTGGATGGAGGATGAACAGTCCCTGCTGGCCGACGCTCTGCGGCATGACGTTCCCGTGCTCGGCCACTGCTTCGGCGCGCAGATGCTGGCGCGCGCCATGGGCGCCAGGGTCTGGCGCAACCCCTGCCCCAACATTGGCTGGAGCCGCATCTGGGTGACGGCCGCCGCCCAGCAGCTCATGGACCTGCCGCGCGAGGCCACGATCTTCCATTGGCACTACGACACCTTCGAGATCCCGCGCGGCACCGTGCGCACCATGTACGGCAGCCACTGCCTGAACAAGGGCTTTCGCCACGGCCGGCACTGGGCATTCCAGGGCCACATGGAAGTGACCGCCGCCAGCGTGGCTGCCTGGTGCGCCGAAGGCCATGACGAGTTGCTGCGCGCACGCGGCCCCGCGGCGCAGACCGAGAGCGAGATCCTGCGCCACCTGGACCTGCGCATTCCCGTGCTGCACGCCCTGGCCCACCGCACCTACCGGGCCTGGACGTCACAGCTGCAGCGGCCCGTGGTCGTGCCCCTGAGCGCGGCCAGCCGGTAAACCTTCCAGGCCAGGCAATCCCTGGTGAATACCCTGGGTGCGCTTGACGCAGCTTTTGCGTGCAGGGAAACTTTCGATACGAAATAGAAAACTTTCGAATCGAAAGAATCCATGCAGGAACAAGGCAACAGTTCACTCAAGCGCAGGCTGCAGATCGTGGAGCTGGCGCGCAAGACCGACGAGGTGCGGGTCGAGGCGCTGAGCGTGCTCTTCGGCGTCTCCACCGTCACCATCCGCAACGACCTGCACTACCTGGAGCAGCAGGGCTATGTGGTGCGCGCCTTCGGCAAGGCGCGCTACAACCCGGCCCTGCTCAAGACGGCGGCCGAGCTGCCCGGCGCCCACGCCGCCGCACAAGGCCCGGCACAGGCCCAGGTGGCCCAGGGCGCCCTGGGCTGGATTGAAGACGATGCGTCCGTCTTTCTTGGCGGTGGCCGCATCACCCACCGCGTGCTGCCGCTGCTGGCCAGCCGCCAGGGCATTGCGCTGACGCTGCACGACCTGTCCATGGTGGCGACGGCCCGGCAGTTTCTCGATTGCACCATCCACATCACGGGCGGCTCGCTGGCCGGCGACGAGCCCTGCCTCATCGGCCCCGGCGCTGAAACGGGCCTGCGCGGCCGGCCGCTGGACATCTGCCTTTTCGAGATCTGCGGCATCGACGAGCGCAACCGCCTGCTGTGCCGCGACCCGGGCGCCGCGCGGCTGTACGCGGCAGCCGTGGAGCACAGCGCCAAGGCCGTGGCGCTGGCACTGGATCTGGACAGCACCTCGGGCGGACACCCGGTCTGCGACATCGCTCAACTCGACGGCCTGTGCGCGCACCAGGACATGGAGCCCGGCGCCTTCGATCTGCTGGAACGCCACCGGCTGCAGGCCACCCACAAGGCCGAGGGCCGCATCGAGTTCGCCAGAAGCTGAGTTTTTCCACAACGACAGAGGGAGGGAGACCGCCATGGACCGCAACACGTTTCTCCGGCGCATGCTGGCCGGCGCATTCACATTCGGCCTCCCGGCCAGCCCGGCGCTTGCACAGCCGGGCCCCGGCCCCGCGCGCACCATCGGTGTGTCCCTGCTCACGCAGCAGCACCCGTTCTACCTGGAGCTGGCCCAGGCCATGCAGCAGGAAGCCGCGCGGCAGGGGCTGAAGCTGGACCTGAGCATTGCCAACCAGGACCTGGGCAAGCAGATCTCCGATGTGGAGGACTTCGTCAGCAAGAAGGTCGATGCCATCATCCTGTCGCCCGTGGATTCACGCGGCGTCAAGGCCGCCGTGCTCAAGGCCGCCGCCGCCCGCATACCCGTGATCACCGTGGACATTGCTGCCAGCGGGGTCGAGGTCGCATCGCACGTGGCCACCGACAACCGCGCCGGCGGCGTGCTCGCCGGCCAGCTCATGGCCCGCGCCACGGGTGGCAAGGGCCAGATCGGGGTGCTGCACTACCCGTCCATACAGTCCGTGGTCGATCGCGTGGAGGGCTTCAAGTCGGCCATCGCGGCCTTCCCCGGCATGAAGATCGTCTCGGTACAACCCGGCATCACACGCGCCGAGGCCCTGTCCGCATCGCAGAACATGCTGCAGGCCCACCCCGACCTGGCAGGCATCTTCGGTTTTGGCGACGATGCGGCCCTGGCCGCGCTGGCCAGCGTCAAGGCCGCCAGAAAGCTGGAGCAGGTGAAGATCGTGGGCTTTGACGGCATGGCCGAGGCCCGCGCAGCCGTGGACCGCGAACCGGCCTTCGTGGGCGTGATCCGCCAGTACCCCGACCAGTTGGGACTGCAAGCCGTGGCCATTGCCGCGCAGCTGCTGCAGGGCAAGCCGGTGGAAAAATTCCACCCCGTGCTGCCCGGCGTGTACACGGCTGCCGCCAGGTAAACGGACCTGCGGAGCCCGCCATGCCAGGCCCCACTGCACACGGCCGCCCAGGCCGTGCCATGCTCGACGCCGTTGCGCCGCCCCCCATGCTCGAAGCCCGGGCGCTAGCCAAATCCTTCGGCGCCGTGCAGGCGCTCAAAGGCGTTTCCTTCCGCCTGCGCGCAGGCACGGTGCACACGCTGCTGGGCGAGAACGGGGCCGGCAAATCCACCCTGCTCAAAATCCTGGCCGGCGTGCACCGGCCCGATGGCGGCCAGCTGCTGATCGAGGGTGCCAGCACCGAGCTGGCCAGCCCCGGCGATGCGCAGCGCCACGGCATCGCCATCGTTCACCAGGAGCTGAGCCTGGCGCCCAACCTCAGCGTGGCGGACAACCTGTTTGCCGCGCGGCTCCCGCAGCGGGCCGGCTGCGTGGACCGCCGCGCACTGCGCCGCGACGCCACCGCGCTGCTGGCCCGCCTGGGCATGGACCTGGACCCCAACGCGCAGGTGGCCGAACTGTCCCTGGCCCAGCGCCAGCTGGTGGAGATCGCCAAGGCGCTGTGCCAGCCCTCGCGCATCGTCATCATGGACGAGCCCACGTCGTCGCTCAGCGACAGCGAGGCGCAGATTCTCTTCACCCTCATCGCCCGCCTCAAGGCCGAGGGGCGCGCCATCATCTACGTCTCGCACCGCATGGACGAGATCATGCGCATCTCGGACGAGATCACCGTCATGCGCGATGGCAGCTCCATCTGCACCCTGGCGCGGGACGAGACCGACATCGGGGCGCTCATCGCGCTCATGGTAGGGCGCCAGATGCAGGACATCTATCCGCCGCGCGGCCCCGCCCCTGACCGCAGCACGCGCGCCCTGCTCCAGGTGCGCGGCCTGGGCCTGGCCGGGCGCTTCGAAGGCATTGACTTCGAGGTCCATGCGGGAGAGATCGTGGGGTTCTTCGGGCTGGTGGGCTCGGGCCGGTCCGATGTCATGGATGCGCTGTTCGGCATGCACCGCTGCACGGGCAGCATCCTCATGCACGGCCGGCCGCTGCGCCTGCGCTCGCCGGCCGACGCCATCGGCCAGGGCATGGCCTTCGTGACCGAGAACCGCAAGGAACAAGGCCTGGTGCTGGACCAGTCCGTGCAGCACAACATCTGCATGGTGCAGGTGCACAGCGGGCGCGGCGGCGCACTGCTCACCGACGAGGCCGCCGAGCAATCGCTGGCCCGCACCTGCGTGCAGCGGCTGAAGATACGCGTTGCCGGCCTGCACCAGCCCGTGCGCCAGCTGTCGGGCGGCAACCAGCAAAAGATCGTGTTCGCCAAATGGCTGGCCATGCGGCCCCGGCTGCTGGTGCTGGACGAGCCCACGCGCGGCATCGACGTGGGCGCGAAGTTCGAGATCTATGCCCTGATCCGCGAGCTGGCAGCGGCCGGCACCGCCGTCATCCTGGTGTCGTCGGAACTGCCCGAGGCACTGGCCCTGAGCGACCGGCTGCTGGTCATGCGCAACAAGCGCCTGGTCCAGAGCCTGGACACCCTCCATCTGCGCCAGGAGACCGTGATGGCGCACGCCACCGGAGCAGGACTGCCATGACCCCTTCCGAACTGAGCATCACCGCGTCTGGCTCCTCCAAGGCCTCCGACGCTGCCGACGCCGCCGAAGGCATCCCGGACAGCCAGGAAACATGGCGAGGTGGCTGGCGATCGCTGCGGCGCCACGCCGGCACCCTCATGGGCCTGGCCGCCCTGGTGCTGCTGTTCTCTCTGCTGTCGCCGGCCTTTCTGACGGCCGGCAACCTGCGCAACGTGCTGCTGCAGGTGTCCATCATCGCCATCGTGGCCTTCGGCATGACCTATGTGCTGCTGCTGGGCGAGATCGATCTCTCGGTGGGATCGGTGGTCGCCCTGGCAGGCAGCGTGGCCGGCCTGATGCTGGGCCAGGGCCTGGCACCTGCCCTGGTGCTGCCCGCCGTGCTGCTGTGCGGCCTGCTGCTGGGCGCGCTCAACGGCTCGCTGTCGGCGCTGCTGCATCTGCCGTCCTTCATCGTGACGGTGGCGACCATGGGTATCTTCCGGGGGCTGGCCTATATCGTCTCGGGCGGCATGCCGCAGCCGGTGGACAGCGAAGCCTTTTTGTGGATCGGCAATGGCGAGCTGCTGGGCATGCCCGTGCCCATCTGGATACTGGCCGCGCTGCTGGCTGCCAACCACTTCGTGCTGTCGCGCACCGTGTTCGGCCGCAAGACCTATCTGGCAGGCGGCAATGCCGAGGCGGCCATCTATGCAGGCATACGCGTGGGGCGGCTGAAGATCGCCATCTTCATGCTGTCGGGGCTGATGGCGGCCGTAGGCGGCCTGCTGCTCACCTCGCGCCTGTACTCGGCCCAGCCCAACGCGGCCATGGGCTGGGAGCTGGACGCCATTGCCGCCGCCGTGCTGGGCGGCACGCGCCTGGCCGGAGGCCACGGCTCCATCGTCGGCACGCTCATCGGCGCACTGATGATCGGCGTCATCAACAACGGCATGAACCTGATGAGCGTGCCCTACTTCTATCAGCTCATCGTCAAGGGCAGCGTGATTCTGGTGGCCGTGTGCATTGATGTGCACAGCAGGCGCAGGCGCTGACGCATGGGCCGGCGGTGCAGCAAACGGCGCACGGGGTTTGATTCCAAAGGGAGGGAGAGCATGCAATCCATCATGACCATGGGCGAGATCCTCGTCGAAATCATGGCCGAGCGAAAAGGCCAGAGCTTTCGCGCGCCGGGGCCGCTGGCCGGGCCCTACGCCAGCGGGGCGCCCGCCATCTTCATCGATCAGGTCGCCCGGCTGGGCCACCCGGCCGCCATCATCGGCTGCGTGGGCGATGATGATTTTGGCTGGCTCAACATCGACCGCCTGCGCCGCGACGGCGTGGACACCAGCGCCATCGCCGTGTGCCAGAACGCCGTCACGGGCAGCGCCTTCGTCACCTACCGCGACAGCGGCGAGCGCGACTTCATCTTCAACATCACCAACAGCGCCTCGGCCCAGCTGCAGCCCGAGCAGGTCAACCAGGCCGTGCTCAAGGACTGCGCGCATTTCCACGTCATGGGCTCGTCGCTGTTCTCGTTTCGCATCATCGATGCCATGAAGAAGGCCATCGAAATCGTCAAGGCCCAGGGCGGCACCGTGTCCTTCGACCCGAACGTGCGCAAGGAGATGCTGCGCATCCCCGAAATGCGCGAAGCCCTGGCCTACATCCTGGAGTTCACCGACATCTTCCTGCCCAGTGGCCACGAGGTCACGCAGCTGGCCCGCTCGGCCGACGAGGCCGGCGCCATCGCCGAGATCTTTGCGCGCGGCGTGCGCGAAATCGTGGTCAAGCGCGGCGCCGACGGCTGCAGCTACTTCAGTGCCGACGAGCGCATCGACCTCGACGCCCTTGCCGTGGACGTGGCCGACCCCACGGGCGCGGGCGACTGCTTTGGCGCCACCTTCATCGCCTGCCGGCGCCTGGGCAAGACCGCGCTGCAATCGCTGCGCTACGCCAATGCGGCCGGCGCGCTGGCCGTCGCCAGCAAGGGACCGATGGAGGGCACATCCGGCTTTGCGGGGCTCGACGCGCTGCTGGCACAACAGCCGCAGCACCTGCGGCATGCGGTGATGGAGGGCTGAAACCATGCTCACCCACCTCACCCGTCTGGCACAGTCACGCTGCGGGCAGGCGCCAGCAGCCGCTGGCGGCGCGAACGGCGCACTCGGCATCTACTCCATCTGCTCGGCCCATCCCCTGGTCATCGAGGCGGCCATGCACCAGGCGCTGGACGACGGCACGCCGCTGCTCGTGGAAGCCACCGCCAACCAGGTCAACCAGTTCGGCGGCTACACCGGCATGCAGCCCGCCGACTTTCGCCGTTTCGTGCTGGCCATTGCCGACCGCTGCGGCCTGCCGCAGGACCGCGTGCTGCTGGGCGGCGACCACCTGGGCCCCACGGCGTGGACACACCTGCCTGCCGCCGAGGCCATGGACCTGGCGCAGGACCTGGTACACGCCTATGCGGCGGCCGGCTTCGTGAAGCTGCACCTGGACGCCAGCATGGCCTGCGCAGACGACCCCCAGGCGCTGGACGACGAAACCGTGGCCCGCCGCGCCGCCCTGCTCTGCCAGGCGGCCGAGCGCGGCAGCACCTGCCCGGCGCCCGGCCCCGTCTACGTGATCGGCACCGAAGTCCCCGTGCCCGGTGGCGCCGCGCATGCGCTGGAGCATGTGGAAGTCACCGCGCGCGCCGACGCCCAGCGCACGCTGCAGGTGCACCGTGAAGTCTTCGCGCAACAGGGGCTGGACCCCGTCTGGCCGCGCATCATTGCCATGGTGGTCCAGCCCGGCGTGGAGTTCGATCACACGCGCGTGGTGGACTACGCGCCAGCCGGGGCAGCCGACCTCCGGCAGTTGCTGCGCCAGCATCCGCAACTGGTCTTCGAGGCCCACTCCACCGACTACCAGCGGCCCGAGGCCCTGCGCCAGCTGGTGCAGGACGGCTTTGCCATCCTCAAGGTCGGGCCCGGCGCCACTTTTGCGCTGCGCGAGGCGCTGTTCGCGCTGGCCGCCATCGAGGAGCAGCTCGTGGATGCACCCCAGCGCTCCCACCTGCCCGCCGTGCTGGAGTCGGCCATGCTGGGCCGCCCCGCCAACTGGGAGCGCTACTACCGCGGCGAGCAGCCCGATCCCGGCGCCCAAAGGCTGCTGCGCATCTACAGCTACAGCGACCGCATCCGCTACTACTGGGCCGACCCCACGGTGAACGCCGCCGTGGCGCGGCTGCTGGACAACCTGTCCGCCTGCGCCCTGCCCGAGAACATGCTCAGCCAGTTCCTCCCAGCCCAATACCAGGCCGTGCGCGCCGGGCGGCTGGCACCCTCGCCCCACGCACTGGTGCTGGACCGCGTGCGCGAGGCGATCAGGCCGTATGCGGCGGCCTGTGGCCACAGCCTCACAGCTGCCCCGCCTCCCCCCTGATCAAATCCCACACGCTTTGCGCCACGGGCGACAGCTCGCGCTGGCGGCGGCGCACCAGCATGATGTCGCGCTGCACGCGCGGCAGCAGGGGGCGGCTGGCAAGGGCGTCGGGGGTGGTGGCGCCACTCGCGGGAATTCGCCATGCC
The DNA here is from genome assembly GCF_043104845.1 of Delftia sp. WSY_7. Taxonomy (NCBI): domain Bacteria; kingdom Pseudomonadati; phylum Pseudomonadota; class Betaproteobacteria; order Burkholderiales; family Comamonadaceae; genus Delftia; species Delftia sp. WSY_7. The sequence continues at coordinate 41,911 of NZ_JBICLB010000048.1, forward strand.
TGCGGCACGGCCAGTTCCGGCACCACGCTCAGGCCCAGGCCCGCCTGGAGCATGCAGAAGATGGTGGTGGTGTGGCCGACTTCCTGCACCACGGCGGCCTCGGCGTCGTGGGCCTGCAGCGCGGCGTCGATCAGGCGGCGGCTGCCCGAGGCGTGGTCCAGCAGTACCAGCGGCTGGCCGGCCAGGTCGCTCCAGGCTACCTGGCGCTTGCGGGCCAGCCGGTGCGTGGACGGGCAGACCAGGCAGAACGGTTCACTGAGTATGGTTTCGCAGTACAGGTCATCGCGGCCCTGCGGGTCGATGACCACGCCGAAGTCCACCTCGCCGCTGCGCACGCTTTGCAGCACGTCGCTCTGGATGCGGTCCAGCAGCAGCAGCTCGATGCCCGGCGCCTGCTCGCGGCAGCGCGCAATGCAGCGCGGCATCAGGTGGGCCGACAGCGTGGGGCTGCTGGCCACGCGCACCTTGCCCAGACGCTGGGTGGCCAGGCCGCTGACTTCGAGCAGGCATTCATCCAGCGCGTCCAGCACGCGCGTGGCATGGCCTTGCAGCAGGCGGCCGGCATCGGTCAGCTCCACCTCGCGCGTGGTGCGGTGCAAAAGCTGCACGCCCAGGGCCTGCTCCAGTTCGGTGACATTGCGGCTGACGGCAGGCTGGGTGAGCGCCATCAGCTCGCCGGCACGGCTGAAGTTGCGGCTTTCCGCCACGGCCAGGAAGGCGCGCAGCTGGCGCAGGCTGATATTCATACGGAAAAATTATAAAACCATCAGATAAATCCATTTCTCTTTTCAATGGCCGTGGCGTCCAATCGGGGCCTTGCAGCCTGGCTGCACGAACCGATAGTTAGTTGGAGAGAGTTTTCCCATGGCACGCCCCCGCTTCGCCCCTGACAATTTCACGCTGATGCTGCTGTCCACCGTGGCACTGGCCAGCTTCCTGCCCGCCTCGGGCACCGTCTCGCAATGGCTGGAGGTGGCGACCACGCTCATGGTCAGCCTGCTGTTCTTCCTGCACGGCGCCAAGCTCTCGCGCGAGGCCATCTTTGCCGGCATAGGCCACTGGCGCCTGCACCTGACCATCTTCGCGTCCACCTTCGTGCTCTTTCCCCTGCTGGGCTGGGCGCTGCGCCCCGTGCTCGAGCCCCTGGTCACGCCCGAGATGTACATGGGCGTGCTCTTCCTGTGCACGCTGCCGGCCACGGTGCAGTCGGCCATCGCCTTCACGGCCATGGCGCGCGGCAACATGCCCGCCGCCGTGTGCAGCGCCTCGGCCTCCACGCTGATGGGCATCGTGATCACGCCCATCCTGGTCAGCATGCTGCTGCACAAGAGCGCCGAAGGGGGCGATGCGCTGCAGGCCATCGGCAAGATCGCGCTGCAGCTGCTGCTGCCCTTTGTGCTGGGCCATCTGCTGCGGCCCGTGATCGGCGGCTTCATCTCGCGCCATGCCAAGCGCGTGAAGTTCGTGGACCAGGGCTCCATCCTGCTGGTGGTGTACACGGCCTTCAGCGCCGCCGTCATCAGCGGCCTGTGGCAGCAGACGCCCCTGCCCGCGCTGCTGGGCCTGCTGCTGCTGTCGTCCATCCTTCTGGCCCTGGTGCTGGTCATCACGTCGTGGACGGCGCGCCGCCTGGGCTTTTCCAAGGAGGACGAGATCACCCTGGTGTTCTGCGGCTCCAAGAAGAGCCTGGTCAGCGGCGTGCCCATGGCCAAGGTGCTGTTCGAGTCCAGCGCCGTGGGCGCCATCGTGCTGCCGCTGATGGTCTTCCACCAGCTGCAGCTCATGGTCTGCGCCGTGCTGGCCCAGCGCTATGCACGCCGGCCCATGCATCCCGAGGCGATCGAGGATGGCGCCGCGCCCGCCAGCGCTGCGCCGGCCGCCAAGGCCGAAACTGCGCCGGCCAAATAAGGCGCAGGCGCGCTCCCATCACAAAAAAGCCTGGCTCTCGCGCCAGGCTTTTTTGCATCTCATCCCTTCAGGGCCAGGTTGTTGAGCTTGTCCAGCCGTTCAGGCCAGCTTCCCTGCTGCGCCGACTGCAGCAGGATGCGCGTCCAGGCGATCCAGGCATCCCACTGCACGCGCTTGTCCCAGGCATTGCCCCAGCCGCTGAAGCACTGCAGCGCGCTGGTGGCTGCGCGCGCGGCGTCGTCGGCACGGCCGGCAGACAGGTAGAGCTGGGCCAGCACCATCTGCGGCTCGCCCACCCAGGGGTTCAGGCGCACGGCGCTTTCCAGCACGGCCGTGGCGGCATCCAGGTCCACCAGCGGCTGGTCCAGCTGGATCACCGACCAGTACAGCGACACGGCAGCGGCCTCGTCGCCGGGCGACAGCTGCCGGCTGCAATGGTCGAACACCGGCGGCAGCGGCAGCTGGGCGCGCAGCGCCGGGTGCTGCAGCGCACGACCCAGGTCGCTGATCTGGCTGAGCATGCGGCTGGCAGGCCGCATGGGACCGGGCCACAGCGAGGCAGCCCAGTGCACGCCCTGCTGCCGCTGGTTCTGCACCTGCGGAAACTGCGAGTAGATGTCTTCCTGCCAGCTGAACCACTGCTCCATGGCATCGGCCATGCTCACGATGGTGAAGGCCGCCACTTCATAGGCGCTCAGGCGCTGGCTGCGGCCGGCGGATTCCAGCGCCATGGAGCCGTCTTCGGCCAGGTCGCCGGCCAGGATCTTCTGCATGAACTGCGTGCGGCTCATGGTGCAGAACAGGTAGACCAGGTGCTCGGCGCCCTCGCCCACCAGTTCGCGCAGGCGGCCGCGCTCGCTGCCCGCGTCGAACTTGACCAGGTCCACGAAGGCGTTGCCGTAGACGCTGTGCAGCAGGCCCAGCAGGCGCACGTCGCGCGGCTGGCGCCACAGCGCCAGCGAACGCGCCACGCCCGCCAGGTGGTGGCGGAAGGTGCCGGCCTTGTGCCAGTCCTGGCCCACGCCGCGCGCCAGCACCACGGGCAGCACAGGAGCGAGGTCGGCATCCTTGGCCAGCCATTCCTCGTCCAGCAGGCCCTGGGCGCGCGTGAACAGCGCCTCGTCAAGTGTCTGGAACAGTGTCGGGACAGGCAGGCTCATGCGGGCACCTCCATGGCAGCGGCGGGCCGCTGGGTATATTGCGCCACCCAGCCCGCTGTATCGGCGAACAGGCGCAGCGCCTTGATGCGCCGCGTGGCGGTCAGCGTGAAGCGGTGCTCCACGCCCGCCGGTATGCGCAGGTAGTCGCCGGGCTGCACGCGCAGCACGCGCTCTTGGCCGCCGGCATCGAAGAAGCCGAACAGGCCTTCGCCTTCGAGGATGTAGCGCACCTCGTCATCGGCATGGGTGTGGGGCTTGTCGAAGCGCTCCAGCGCCTCGTCCAGGCCCTGCGTGCCCGGGTGCAGCACGACCAGGTCCATGCTGTGGTAGCCATGGGCCACGCATTCGTCGACCACCAGCATGCCCACGGCCTGGACCACGGTGGCCTTGCCGCCGTCGTCCAGCTGGGCCTGCGCCAGCAGCGCGGCCAGGCCGGGCTCGGGCGCCAGCGGGCGGCGCTGCCATTGCACGCCGATGGCGGCCACGAAGTCCGCGTCGGAAACTTGGTGCGATGCGAGGCTGCCCATGCTCTTACCAGGCCGCCGTGTAGGCGCCCTTGAACTGCGTGTCGATGAACTGGCGCACCTCGGGCGACTGGTAGGCCTTGACGAAGGCCTGCAGGCGGGCGTCCTTTTCATGGCCGGCGCGCGTGGCGATCAGCACGGTCACGTACGGCGTGTCCGTGGCTTCCAGCGCCAGCGAATCCTTTTGCGGCGACAGGCCTGCGGCCACGGCGTAGCTGCTGTTGACGGCGGCGGCGTCCAGGTCATCCAGCGAGCGCGCCAGCTGGGCGGCCTCCAACTCGACGAACCTCAGCTTCTTCGGATTGGCCGTGATGTCCAGCACCGAGGCACGAGCGCCCGCGCCGGTCTTCAGTTCGATCAGCTTTTGCGCGGCCAGCACCATCAGTGCGCGCGAGCCGTTGGTGGGGTCGTTGGGAATGCCCACGCGCGCACCGCTCTTGAGGTCGGCCAGGCTTTTGATCTTCTTGGAGTACACGCCCATCTGCTGGTTGACCGCACGGGCCACGGGCACGAGCTTGTAGCCGCGGTCCTTGTTCTGGGCGTCCATGAAGGGCTGGTGCTGGTAGATGTTGGCATCCAGCTCGCCCTGCGACAGGGCAGCGTTGGGCTGGATGAAGTCGCCGAACTCGACCAGCTTCACCTTCAGGCCGTTCTTCTCGGCCACTTTCCTGGCCACCTCGGCGATCTGGGCATGCGGGCCCGAGGTCACGCCGATGGTGACCGAGCCGTCGGCCGCATGGGCCGGCAGCGCGGCCATTCCCGCCAGCGGCAGGACGGCGGCCACGGCCAGCGATTGAAGCAATACGCGCTTTTTCATGGAATCCCTCTTTCAGACAATCTCGCGGCAGCTTGCCGCCCCGGCCGCGCCAGCCGCACCGGCCGCCGGGGTGTGTGGATCAGCGGTGGCTCAACCTGCGCACCGCCCAGTCGCCCAGGCTCTGGATGGCCTGCACGAAGAAGATCAGGATGATGACCACGGCCAGCATCACGTCGGGCAAAAAGCGCTGGTAGCCGTAGCGGATGCCCAGGTCGCCCAGGCCGCCGCCGCCGATGGCGCCGGCCATGGCCGAGTAGCCGGTCAGGCTCACGAAGCTGATGGTCAGGCCTGCCACGATGCCGGGCAGCGCCTCGGGCAGCAGGATCTTCCAGACGATCTGGCCCGTGGTGGCGCCCATGGACTGGGCCGCTTCCACCAGGCCGTTGTCCACCTCGCGCAGCGCGGTCTCCACCAGGCGCGCCACGAAGGGCGCTGCCGCAATGGTCAGCGGCACCACGGCCGCCCAGGTGCCGATGGACGAGCCCGTGATCAGCCGCGTCAGCGGGATGATGGCCACCAGCAGGATGATGAAGGGCGTGGAGCGCAGCGCATTGACGATCCAGCCCACGATCTTGTTGGCCGGGCCGTTCTGCAGCACGCCGCCGTGGTCGGTCAGGCGCAGGAACACACCCAGGGGAATGCCGATCAGGCCGCCCACCAGGCCCGAGACGCCGACCATGATGATGGTCTCCCACAGCGAGCTGACGAACAGCTCCAGCATCATTTCCGAAAAATTCTCAAACATCGCTCAATCCCTGGTGGAAACGATCTGCACCTGCACGCCGGTGGCGCGCAGATGGTCCACGGCGGCATCGATCTTTGCCGCGTCGCCGCTGGCGAAGACGGCCAGCGAGCCGAAGGTCTGCTCCTGGATCTCGTCGATCTGGCCATGCAGGATGGACAGGTCCAGCCCCAGCTCGCGGATCAGGTGCGACAGGATGGGCTGGTAGGCGCTCTCGCCCGCATACGACAGGCGCAGCAGCCGGCCTTGCTGGCCGGGCGCCAGCTGGGCGGCCAGCGCATTCACGCGCACGGCCACCGACTCGGGCAGTTGCTGGGGAACGATCTCGTCGATCAGGCTGCGCGTGATGGCCTGCTGCGGGCGCGTGAACACGTCGATCACGGGGCCCAGCTCGGCGATCTCGCCGCCGTCGATCACGGCCACGCGGTCGGCGATCTGCTTGATCACCTGCATCTGGTGCGTGATCAGCACCACGGTCAGGCCCAGCTCGCGGTTGACCTTGCGCAGCAGGTCCAGGATGGAGCGCGTGGTCTCGGGGTCCAGGGCCGATGTGGCTTCGTCCGACAGCAGCACCTTGGGGTGGCTGGCCAGCGCGCGCGCAATGCCCACGCGCTGCTTTTGCCCGCCCGAGATCTGCGCCGGATAGCGGTCGCGCAGCGCGCTCAGGCCCACCAGGTCCAGCAGCGGGTCCACGCGCTTCTTGATGTCGTCGGCCGACATGCCCGCCATCTCCAGCGGCAGCGCGGCGTTGTCGAACACCGTGCGCGAGGACAGCAGGTTGAAATGCTGGAACACCATGCCGATGTCGCGGCGCGCCGTGCGCAGCTCGGCATCGCTGAGCTGCATCAGGTCACGGCCGCCCACCAGCACCTGGCCGGAGGTGGGGCGGTTGAGCAGGTTCAGGCAGCGCACCAGCGAGCTTTTGCCCGCGCCGCTGCGGCCGATGATGCCGAACACCTCGCCCGACTCGATCTGCAGGTTGATGCCCCGCAAGGCATGGACGGGCCCGGTGGGGCCCTTGTAGGTCAGGGAAAGATCCCGAATCTCGATCATGAAAAAACGCCGCGGCGCAGGACGGCCTGGGGACGCCGCTGCGCATTGTTGGGAAGTGGGAGCAAATATAGGTTGCGCGTATAAAAACGCAAACTATAAAAAAATAAAGTAATAAGAAGCTCCGGTTATGCCCGGGACTTCACTACTTTCTGCACAACCCTCAACTATGCCTGAATGTGGACACGCCCTTGCCCTGCCGGGCTATGCGCGGCGCCACGGAGCACTGCGGAAAGGCCGTTCTTGCGGCGGCGTCTGATTGACAGTGCGGCCGGCACGCTGCCGTCGCGGCCTGGCGGCCCCGGCCCGCTCCTGCTTTTGACGATGGCAGGCACCCGCCGCTGCCGCCGCGCTGACGCCAGAAGCAGCCTTTGCTGACAGGCCGCGCGGCATGCGCCCTCCTACAGTGGGCTCAACCCCACAGGAGAAGAGCGCCATGCGCCCAGAACAACACTCCGGCGCCGGCAGCCAGGCCGGCGCGGCTCCCTTGTCGCGGCGCGGCTTTCTGCAGGCCGCCAGCATCGCAGGCGTCAGCGTCTGGGTGGTGCCGCTGGCCAGCCAGGCCTATGCAGCCCTCTTTGAAGACCGCGTGCTCGGCAGCGTGGCCCGCGAGCCGGTCACGCAGCTGCCGCGCATGCGGCTCGATGGCCGCTCCAAGGTCATGGGCGCCAAGGTCTTCGCCCGCGACATCCGCGCACGCGACATGCCGCACTGGCCCCCGCAGCAATCCCATGCCTTCATCGTGCGCACCACGCTGGCCGACCGGCTGTTCGACGGCATGGACCTGTCTTCCCTGGACGGCGAGCTGGCGCCCGACCGCGTGGTCACGGCCGAAGACCTGGCGCGCGATGGCCTGGCCTTTCCCGAGTTCTATGGCGAGGACATGCTGCTGCCCGCAGGCAAGACCCCCGCCTACCTGGGCCAGGCCGTGGCCATCCTGATCTACCACGACTTCGCGCGCTTTCGCTTTGCCAAGGAAAGGCTGCAGGCCACGGCCGGCGTCATCCGCTACGGCCGCATCACGGGCGCGCTGGACCGTCCGCCCTGGGGCGTGTTCCGCTATGTGCGCCAGGGCGGCGCCACGGCCTTTGACGACGACGTGTTCTCCAGCCTGCGCGATGCCCCGCTGTTCCCCGCCGAACGCAAACCGCTGGTCTGGCCGCAGATCTCCAAGGCCGACGCGGTCACGGCACGCGGCCTGCGCGCGGCCGAGCAGATCGCCCAGGAACTGGCCACGCCGCCCGCCGACTGGCTGGTGCTGCAGCGCCACTACGCCACGCAATCGGTGGACACGGCCGCGCTGGAGCCCGACAACGCCAACTGCTGGTATGACGCGGCCACGCAAAGCCTGCACATGGTGCTGGCCACGCAATCGCCGCACGAAGTGGCCGAATGGGCTGCGCAGATGGTGCAGGCCAGCAGGTTCCCGCTCAAGCGCCTTTTCGTGCACCCGTGCTACACGGTGGGCTACGGCTCCAAGGACCACGCGCCCATGCCCTACTACGGCCTGGTCTGCGCGCTGTATGCGGACGGCAAGCCCGTGCGCCTGGCCAATGACCGGTTCGAGCAGTTCCAGTCCTCGCTCAAGCGCCATGCCTTCGAGATCGACTACACCATGGCCATCGACAGGAAGACCGGCCTCTTCCAGAGCCTGGTGGCCAGCATGACCGCCAATGGCGGCGGCCGGGCCAACTTCTCGCCCTCGGTCGCCATGGTCGGCGGCACGGCGGCGCAGTCCATCTACTACTTTCCCAAGAACGACATCACCGCCGTGGCCCTGGCCAGCCGCGCGCTGGATGCGGGCTCGGCACGCGGCTACGGCACGCTGCAGAGCATGGCGGCCACCGAGATGATGGTGGACGAAATCGCCGGGCTGCTGCAGATCGACCCCATCGAGCTGCGCCTGCGCAACGTGCTGACCTCGGGCGCCAAGAACACCCAGGGCGCCATTGCCGCTGGCGCCCTGCGCGCCGACGAGGTGCTGGAGCGCGCCCGCCGCCATCCGCTGTGGACCGAGCGCGCCAAGCGCAAGACCGCCTACGAGGCCAGCCACCCGGGCCAGCGCTACGGCGTGGGCTTTGCCTGCGTGCAAAAGGACTTCGGCACGGGCGGCGAGGCGGCCTTCGCCCGCATCGAGATATCGCCCCAGGGCCGCGTGCTGCTGCACCACTCGGGCACCGAGATCGGCACGGGCATGGGCACCTCGCAGGCCCAGCTGTGTGTGCAATGGTTCGGCAAGCCCGCCGACGAGCTGCAGACCGCCTGCCTGGACTGGCCGGAGCTGCCGCTCAAGGCCGAGGGCGACAACTACACCATGCCCCAGGCCGACCAGGACCGCTTCGCCACCCGGCCGCTGTGGACGCCGGTCTACGCCTCGCCGGCCAGCGCCAGCAACTCGGCCTACTACTACAGCCACGCCACCAGCGAGACGGCGCGCGTGGTCTTCGAGCACGGCCTGTGGCCGGCCGCCGTCGCCATCTGGAGCCAGGGCACGGGCGGCGGCCAGAAGGCGCCCTACGTGGTGCGCCGCGAGGACGCGCGCTGGGTCAACGGCATGCTCACGGCCAACGGCATGCAGCCGCTGTCCCTGCAGGCCCTGGCCCAGAAGGCCCATGCCATGCAGCTGGTCACGGGCGCCGTGGGCCATACCTTCAACCGCTGGCAATGGGCCGAGGCCGACTTCGACATCCTGGGCACCAGCGCGCGCCGGCCGCTGGACGCGCTGGCCGTGCGCCTGGGCAGCGCGCCCGATGCCGGCGCCGTCACGCCGGCCCTTGACACCACTGACACGCCGCAGGCGGCCACGCCCGTCGAGGCCTCTGTCACCGCGCGGCGCAGCGCCGCCGGCTACCGCATGATTGCGCGGCGCAACCTGTTCTATCCGCCCATGCAGCGCAACAACGCGGGCGTCACCTATTACAGCGCCAATGCGGCCCTGGTCGAGCTGGCGGTGGACACGGGCACGGGCGCGGTCGAGCTGCTGGCCCACCACTCCATCATGGAGTGCGGGCGGCCCATCGTGCCCGAGCTGGTGCACGGCCAGCTCGAAGGCGGCATTGCCATGGGCATAGGCCATGCGCTGTACGAAACCATGCCGCTGTACGAGGGCGGCCCCGGCGACGGCAACTGGAACTTCCACCGCTACCACCTGCCGCGCGGCAGCGAGGTGGCGGTCTGGAAGCAGACGGCCGAGCTGCTGGCACCGCTGTCGGACACCGATCCGCCCAAGGGCATTGCCGAGGTGGTGATGATTCCCATCGTCGCCGCCATCGTCAACGGACTACACCACGCCATTGGCAAGCGCTTCCACGACCTGCCCGTGACCCCGCAAAAGATCAGGGAGGCACTCGCACCATGAGCCTTGTCCCGCGCCCCTTGTCGCTGACCGTCAACGGCCAGACCGTCGGCCCCATGGACGTGCCCGAAGGCATGCCCATGATCGACTTCCTGCACGAATACCTGAACCTCACCGGCTCGCGCCTGGGCTGCGGCATCGGCGAATGCCGGGCCTGCACCGTCATCGTGGACGGGCCCGAGGGCAGCCGCGAGATGCGCACCTGCATCACCGGCGCCCACTACTTCCAGGGCCGCAAGGTCCGCACCATCGAAGGCATTGCCGACCCGGCCGGCGCGGACACCGCGCCCCCGCCCCCGCCCGGCGCCTCGGGCCAGCCGCGCAAGGTCATCGCCATCAGCCCCGTGCAGCAGAAGTACCTGGAGCATTTCAGCTTCCAGTGCGGCTACTGCACGCCGGGCTTCGTCATCGCGGCCACGGTGCTGGTCGAGCGCCTGGCCAAGGCGCCCATCCGCGCGGCCGATGTGGAACAGGTCGTGGGCGAGGCGCTGCAGCCCCACCTGTGCCGCTGCACCGGCTATGTGCGCTACTACGCGGCCGTGAAGGACCTGCTCCTGAACACGCCCGGGCTGACCTTGAAAGGATGAGCGCCATGTCCGCCGCCGACCCCAGCGCAGCCACCCCCACCGGCGCCACCGCCGCGCCACCTGCCGACTACAGCGGCGCCCGCCCCCCGCCACCACGCAGGCCCAGGCGCCGCTGGCGCGGGCTGCTGCTCATCCTCCTGCTGCTGGCCGTGCTGTTTGCCATTGCCGCCGTCTGGGGCAACCGGCCCCATGTGCCGCAGCGCGAGCCGCAGGCCGTGCACCGCAGCCCCCAGCAGCTGGCCCAGGGTCTGTACCTGGCGCGCGCCGCCGACTGCATGGCCTGCCATGACGGGGTGGGTGGCATAGGTGGCGCCCGAGAAGGCCAGCCCTTTGCGGGCGGCAAGCCCCTGCCCACGCCCTTCGGCACCCTCTACGGCACCAACATCACCCCCGACCCGGACCACGGCATAGGCCGCTGGACGGCCGAGGAATTCCACGCCGCCGTCACCCGCGGCACGGCGCCGGGCGGGCGCCAGCTCTACCCGGCCATGCCCTATGCCTCCTACCACCTGATGAGCCGCGAAGACTCGGACCTGATCTACGGCTACCTGATGAACATCCGGCCCGTGGCCCAGCCCAACACCAAGCCCGCCCTGCCCTTCCCCTTCAACCTGCGCGTGCTCATGTTCGGCTGGAAGACGCTGTTCCTGTCCAGCGCGCCGCTGCCCGTGGGCTCGCAGGGCCAGAGCCCGGCCTGGCTGCGCGGGCAGTACCTGGGCAATGTCATGGGCCACTGCGCCGAATGCCACACGCCGCGCGGCATGTTCGGCCAGATGCAGAAGGACCGCTGGCTGCAGGGCGGCACGCTCTCGCTGTTCACGGCCCCCGGCATCACCGCCGAAGCCCTGGCCGCACGCGGCTGGACGCGCGAGGGCATGGCCCAGTTCCTGCAGACGGGCTTCTCGGCCCACGGCAGCGCCTTCGATGAAATGCACGAGGTCATCGCCAACAGCACCCGGTACCTCACGGCCGAGGACATGACGGCGCTGTCCACCTTCCTGCTGGGCGACAACCCGCCCGCGCCCCAGCCCCTGCCGGCCGCCGCTCCCCCGGATTCCGGCACCGGCAACAGCTCCGGCGCGGGCACGCTGGACGCGGGCCGGGGCCACTACATGGCGCTGTGCGCCAGCTGCCACGGCAGCGAGGGCCTGGGCCGCAGCCTCACCATGCCCCCGCTCAAGGGCAACAGCACCGTGCGCCAGGCCGACGCCCGCAATCTGGTGCTGGCCATCCTCGTCGGCCTGCCCAAGCACCCGGCCACCCAGCAGGGCCCCACGCCCCTGCCCGGCATGCCCGGCTTCATGCAGGAGCTGACCGATGGCGAAGTCGCCGCCCTGGCCAACTACACCCGCACGGCCCTGGGCGGCCAGCCTGCCGATGTGACCGCCGCCCAGGTGGCCGACCTGCGCAGCGCAGCCGGAAAGTCAGGGCACAAGGCTGCGCCGTGAAACACCGGCTGTTCTACGGAGCCCAACCCGTATGCCCGCGCCTGCGGCGTGGCGGTTGCGGGGTTGCAAGCCTGCCGAAGGACAGGCTTGCTTCGTCATCTGACTCGCCGTGATGTCTGAACGTAGCGTGCAGCGCGAAGTGAGTTTCACGGCGAACCCCGCAACCGCCACGACGCAGGTTGCCCGCAGCGAAGCGGAGGGTCGCGGACATCCGGGTCGCCTTCTTTGACCTGACCTTTCTTGGCGAATCAAGAAAGGGCAGTCGGCCGCCGGGCCGAGACCCGGCCTCGAAAAACAACCACCCGGCAGGGGGAAATGAGCCCCCCTGCACTCGCTGACAAGCCGCGGTCACAGCCCCAAAACACAAGCCCATTGTTTCCACCACGGAACCAACCGCGTTCCACCACCCTCCTTTGCCAGCCGCCCCTGTCTCCCTAGAGTGAAAGCAAAAGGAGACAAGCATGTTCGAAGCCAATCTATTCCAGGGCCAGCGCGTCCTGATCACCGGGGGCGGCACGGGGCTGGGCCTGGCCATGGCGGCCAAGCTGGCGGAGCTGGGTGCCGAGCTGCACCTGTGCGGCCGGCGGCATTCCGTGGTGCAGCAGGCCTGCGAGATGCTGAACAACGACACGGGCGCGCAGGCCTTTGCGCATGAACTCGACATTCGCCAGCCCGAGGCCGTTCACACCGTCATCGACCGCATCTGGGCCGAACACGGCCCGCTGACGAGCCTGGTCAACAACGCGGCCGGCAACTTCGTCAGCCGCACCGAGGACCTGAGCATCAACGGCTTCCATGCCATATCGGACATCGTCTTTCGGGGCACCTTCTACGTCACCCAGGCCGTGGGCCGCCGCTGGATCGCCGAAGGGCTGCCGGGCTCGGTGCTGTCCATCGTCGTCACCTGGGTGGACACGGGTTCGCCCTTTGTCGTGCCCTCGGCCATGTCCAAGGCCGGGCTGGACGCCATGACCAAATCGCTGGCCGTGGAATGGGGTCCCAAGCGCATACGGTTCAACGCGATTGCACCGGGCGTGATTCCCACCCAGGGCGCCAGCCAGCGCCTGCGCCCCAGGATCGACGGCAACGAGGACTCGGCCGACCGCCGCCGCCTGGACAACCCCACGCGCCGCCTGGGCACGGGCGAGGACATCGGCAACATGGCCGCCTTCATCCTGGCCCCGGGCAACACCTGGCTCAACGGCCAGACCATCACGCTGGACGGCGGCGACGCCCTGGCCAACGGCGCCTACTTCACCGAATACCAGGCCTGGGACGATGCCGACTGGGCGCGCGCCCGGCAGATGGCCAAGGCCGCCAACCAGCCCAACGTCAACGATGGGGAGCAGGAGGCCACGCCCACATGAGCACCGCCGCCACGCCCCATTCCACCCTGGTCTTCGAACAGCGCACGCTGACCGGCGCCGCCCAGCAGCAGCGCGGCCGCCAGCTGGCCCAGGGCCTGCGCAGCCTGGGCCTGGCCGAAGGCGACGTGCTGGCCGTCTTCCTGCGCAACGGCATCGAATACGCCGACGTGGTCCATGCCTGCCGCATTGCGGGCATCTACTACTGCCCCGTCAACTGGCATTTCACGGCCACGGAGATCGACTACATCCTGGCCGACAGCGGCGCCCGCGCCCTCATCACCAGCCAGGACCTGCTCGACGGCCTCAAGGGCGAACTCTATGCGGACCTGCCCCGGCGCGTCGCCCACGCACGAGAGCCGGAGCAGGACTACGAAACCTGGCTGGCCGCCCAGGCACCCTACGAGGGCCCGCTGGTCGCGCCGCGCGGCCACATGGCCTATACATCGGGCACCACGGGCCGCCCCAAGGGCGTGCTGCGCAAGGCGTTTCCCGTGGAAGAACTGCCCCGGCGCCTGGCCGTGAACCAGGCGCTGATCGCCACCGCCTACGGCCTGCAGCCCGGCGCGCGCACCCTGCTGACCGCGCCCATCTACCACAGCGCGCCCAGCCTGTACTTCCAGAACGCGCTCATGCTCAGCGAGCTGGTGGTGCTGGAGCAGCGCTTCGACCCCGAGCGCTTTCTGCAGCTGGTGCAGGAGCACCGCATCGACACCGCCTACATGGTGCCCATCATGTACGTGCGCCTGCTCAGGCTGCCGCGCGAGGTGCGCGAGCGCTACGACATCTCCTCGCTGCGCTTCATCGCCTCCACCGGATCGCCCTGCGCGCCCGAGGTCAAGAAGGCCATGATCGAGTGGATGGGACCCATCATCAACGAGACCTATGCCTCCAGCGAGTCGGGCCTGGTCACCTTCATCGGCTCGGCCGACGCGCTCACCCACCCCGGCAGCGCCGGCCTGCCGCTGCAGGACGCCGAAGTCCGCATCCTCGACAGGCAGGGCCAGGGCCTGCCCACGGGCGAGGTGGGCCTGATCTACGTGCGCCAGCCCGCCTATGCCGACTTCACCTACAAGGGCAATGAAGAGGCCCGCCGCAAGATGGACCAGGGCGGCCTGATCACCCTGGGCGACATGGGCTACCTGGACGAGGAAGGCTTTCTCTACGTCTGCGACCGCGACTCGGACATGGTGATCTCCGGCGGCGTGAACATCTACCCGGCCGAGATAGAGAACGAGCTGCTCAGGCACCCCGGCATAGCAGACTGCGCCGTCATCGGCGTGCCCGATGCCGAGTACGGCGAGCGGCTGCTGGCCCTGGTCGAGCCCGGCCAGTCAGGCACACTGCCCGAGGCCGAACTGAAAGAATGGCTGCGCGGCCGGCTGGCGGCCTACAAGCTGCCGCGCAGCTTCGTCTTCCAGCGCCTGCCCCGCGACGACAACGGAAAGATCGCCAAAAGAAAGCTGCGCGACGCCCACTGGGGCGCGACGCAGCGCAAGATCTGAACCCGCCAACACCGAAAGAGAAGGAGACAACGCATGAACAAGGCCATCGCATTGCTGCTTGCCGCTGCGGCCACCGCAGCCGCAGCCCCCGGGTTCGCCCAGTCCGACTACCCCAGCAAGCCCATCAAGCTCATCGCCCCGTATGCACCGGGCGGCTCGGTCGATGTGCTGGCCCGCACCCTGGCCACGCACCTGTCCACGGAGCTAAAGCAGTCCGTGGTCGTGGAGAACCGGCCGGGCGCCAACACCATGATTGCCGCCTCGGCCGTGGCGCGCTCACCGGCCGACGGCTACACCCTGCTGCTGGCCAGCAATGCCAGCATGGTGCTCAACCCCCTGCTCTACAAGAAGCTCAGCTACAACCCCGACCGGGAGCTGAAGCTCACCAACATCCTGGCCGAGGCCCCGCTGGTGCTGGTCACCAACAGCCAGACCGGCATCAAAAACGTGGCCGACCTCAAGGCCTACTCCAAGGCCCACGCGGGCAAGCTCAACTACAGCTCGGTCGGCCTGGGCAACCCGCTGCAGCTGACCACCGAGCTGATCAAGTCCCGCCTGGACGTGGCCGCCACCCACATTCCCTTCAACGGCAGCGCGCCGGCCCTCACCGCCCTCATGGCCAACGACACCCAGCTCATGGTGGACGTGGCCGGCACCTCCCTGCCCCACATCAAGGCCGGCAAGCTGGTGGCCATTGCCACCACCGGGCCCGAGCGCTCGCAGTTCCTGCCGCAGACGCCCACCATTGCCGAATCGGGCGTGCCGGGCTTCAGGGCCTCCACCTGGTTCGGCATTGCCGTGCCCGCAGGCACGCCCGCGGACGCGCGCAACACGTTGCAGGCCGCCGTCAACAAGGTCATGCTCAACCCCGAATTCGCCAGTGCCCTGGGCAACCAGACCCTGGCCGCCAGGAAGCCCCAGACCCAGGCACAGCTAGACGACTTCCTGGCCGCAGACGGCCAGATGTGGCGCAAGGTGATCGCGGACAACGCGATTGCGCTGGAGAACTGAAGACCGAAAAGGTGATGAACTAAGGGCCTAAGGACCTAAGGGCCGGACACCTCGGCCTGCTCCACGAAGCGCAGCAGGCTGGCCCTGAGGAACTCGGTCATCACCTTGACGGCATGCGAGGGCCGGCGGTCCTCGGCCGTGATGATGTACAGCCTGTCGCCCAGGCCGGACACCGTCCAGTCCGGGCACACGCGCTGCACCGCGCCCGATCGCAGCTCGTCCATCACCATGTAGTTGGGCAAGGTGGCCACGCCGCTGCCCCGAAGCATGGACTGCTTGAGGAAGGGGAAATGCTCGCTGGTGATGCAGGGCTCGCACTTGAGCGCAATCTCCTGCTGCCCCTTTTTCACCGAGACGGCATAGGTCTTGCCGTCGCCGGGTGGCGTCAGCAGCACGCCGTGGGGAATCTCGGCGGGGTCGTGGAACGGCCGCGCCTTGGCATAGGCGCTGCTGGCATACAGGCCAAAGCCCACCGGCCCCAGGTCGCGCGCCACCAGGTGCTCCTGCACGTCGCGCGCCACGCGCACGGCCACATCCACCTGTGCGCTCATGGGATCGCTCACCCGGTTGGAGAACAGCACGCGGATGCGCACCTGCGGGTGCCGCTTCTGGAAGGCCAGCAGCATGTCGGCCAGGTACAGCTCGCCCAGGCCCGTGGGAATGCTCAGCCGCACCGAGCCCGTCACCACATGCTGCAGCGCGTCGATGGCGCCCTGCGCCGCCTCCACCTCCTGGATGATGCTGCGCCCGTGCTCGTACAGCACCTCGCCCGCCGCCGTCAGCAAAAAGCTGCGCGTCGTGCGGTGCAGCAGGGTCACGCCCAGCGCCGTCTCCAGCGCCTTGAGCTCCTTGCTCACCTTGGAGCGCGTGATGTCGCGCTTGCGCGCCGCAGCGCTGAGGCTGCGCGCGTCCACGATCTCTACGAAATTGCGGATGAGGTTGATGTCCATGGCTTGAGAGCGGCAGGTCAGGCGGGCGGCCTTGTTCGCGGCCTTGTGCGCGGCCGCAGGCAACGCGCCCGGACCGCCACCCCCGGACTATGGCACCGTCACGACGCCTGGCCCCGCCACCCGTGGGCGCCGGGACACAGGGCTTTCCCCGGTGCCATCAGTCCAGGCTGATCTGCGACGAAGAGGCCACCTGCTTCCAGGTCGTCACATCCTTGAGGATCACCGCGCCGAACTGCTCCGGCGTATTGGCCACCACCGTGCCGCCCAGCTCCGCCAGGCGCTGGCGCAGTTGCGGATCGGCCAGGGCCTGCACGCTGGCCTTGTGCAGCTTGTCGCGGATGTCCTTGGGCAGGCCCTTGGGCGCCAGCAGGCCGTTCCAGGCCTGCACGGCGTAGCCGGGCACGCCGGACTCGGCAAAGGTCGGCACATCGGGCAGCTCGCTGCTGCGCTGGGCCGTGGCCACGGCCAGCGGGCGGATCTTTCCGGACTTGATGTGCGGCAGCGAAGCCGGCAGCGGCTCCCACAGCATGGACACCTGGCCGCCGATCAGATCGGTGAACGCCGGGCCCGCGCCACGGTAGGGCACATGCATGATCTGCACGCCCGCCTTGGCCTTGAACAGCTCCATGGCCAGATGGCCCAGACCGCCCGCGCCCGAGGACGCATACGACAGATGGCCCGGCTGCGCCTTGGCCAGCGCGATCAGCTCCTTCAGATTGGCCGCCTTGACCGAGGGATGCACGCTGAGCACGCCCGGCACCGTGATCACCTGGGTGATGGGCGTGAAGTCCTTCACCGCGTCATACGGCAGCTTGGTGTAGACGGCCGGATTCGTGCCATGCGTGCTGGAGGTGGCGCCCAGCAGCGTATAGCCGTCCGGCTTGGCGTCGGCCACGAAGCGCGTGCCCAGCGAGCCACCGGCACCGGCCTTGTTCTCCACGATCACCGACGCGCCCAGCACCTTGCCCAGCTGCTGCGCGAACAGGCGGTTCACCACATCGGCCGTGCCGCCGGGCGGAAACGGCACGATCAGGCGGATGGGCTCGGCCGTGGGCCAGCCTGCATCGGCTGCCAGGGCCGACTGCGCGGGCGCCAGGGCGCCCAGGGCCAGGGCCGCCGTGGTTGCAGACAGGCTGCGGATCATGAAATTGCGGCGTTGCATGAGATTTTTCTCCTCGTTGAAATTCTTCGGGACCAGCACCGGCCAGTCACTGGCCAGTCATCGGCCCAGGCGCTCCAGCCAGGCCAGCACCCGGCCCAGCACCTCGTCGCCATTGGTGTCCAGCATGCAGAAATGCGAATTGCCGGTGATGCCTGCGGCCGGCAGGTCCAACACCTCGGCACGGCCGCCAAGGCGGCGCAGCAGCTGCCAATACACATCGGTCTGCGCGCGGTACTTCTGCCACTGCGGGCTGTGCGCGAAATGGTCGCCCCACACCGCCAGATGGGGGATGGCCGAGGCAGGCGCGAAGGCATCCGCCCCCTCCTGCCCCTGTTGCTCCTGTTGCCCCTGCTGCACCACCGGCATGCCCGTAGGCTCCACGCCCACCACAGCGCGCACCAGGTGCGGCTTGCGGCTGGCCGCATGCGCGGCAAAGCCACCGCCCTGGCTGTGGCCCAACACCACGCAGGGGCCGAACTGCTCCAGCAAGGCGTCATAGGCAGCCATGGCCATGGCCTCATGCCCCAGCCAGCGCGGCACCATCTGCCGCACCAGGGCGTCAAAATTCTCATGCGGAAACCGCTGGCCAACGAAGGGCTCGCCCACACCGTCTCCCGAAGGCCCGCCATGGCCTATGCGAAACAGCGTCCACGCCTCCTCGGCACTGCGGAACACGGGCGCCTCGGCATAGATCTCGGGGAACATCGCCCAGCCCGCGCGGCCGCGCTCCACGGCATCGCAGACCACCACGTCATGGCCGGCCTCCAGCAGGCGCCACAGCCAGCCCTGGCGCCCATCGGGCGTGGACTCCCACTGCGCACCCGTCATGCCGCCGCCGTGCCACAGCAGCACCGGCAGGGGGCTGCGCGGACGCGCCAGCCGGTACTCCATGGCGTACATCTGGCCCACGGCATAGCTGCCATTCATGTCCAGCGGCCGCTCGCCGCCATTGCGCACCACTTCCCTGTGCTGGATCGGCAGATCCCGCACCGTGCGCTGCGCACCGCCAATGAAATGGCTTTGCATCTTCCTGAGGCAAACTTCAGGCATAACAGGGCTTCTCTCGCATGCCGCCATGCTAGGCATGCCCCGCCTTGGTGCTGTGCCGATTGCGGCGGCGCTGTGCCGGATCAGCACAGCCCTGCACCCACCCTACCCATGCACGAACTCAACCTCAAACTTCTGCAGGACCTGCAGGCCCTGGCCGACACCGGCAGCCTCTACAAGGCCGCCGAGCGCCGCCACATCACCCACCCCGCCTTTGGCCGCCGCATCCGCGCGCTGGAGGAATGGGCTGGCACGCCCCTGGTCGAGCGTGGCCACCAGTCGACCACGCTCACGGCCGCCGGCAAGACGCTGCTGGCCTCGGCCCATGAAGTGCTAGGCATCCTGGAGCAAACCCACGGCCTGCTGCAGCGCCCCCACCGCACGCGTGATGAAACCATCACCATCGCGGCCGGCCGCACGCTGTCGCACACCGTCCTGCCGGGCATCATCACCGCCCTCAACCAGGCCATGCCCCAGCTGTGCTGGAAAGTGGTCACTACCAGCCTGGACTACGGCGTGGAAATGCTGCTGCAGGGCAAGGTTGACCTGCTCATGTGCCACGCCCAGCCCGCCATCGAAGGCAGCCTGCAGGGCCACCACCTGGCCTGGCTGCCCGTGGGCCAGGACACGCTGATCCCCGTCAGCATCCCCCTGGTCCCCCAATTGCCCAAGTACGCTCTGCCCGCCCACGGCGGCGGCCCGCTGGTGCCCTACCTGGACTACGCGCAAAGCATGTCCCTGGGCAAGATCCTGCGCAGCCACCTGCACGAGCTGTGCGACACCACGCGCCTGCGCACTGTCTACGAGGCCGACCTCGCCGACTCCCTGCACGCCATGGTCCACCAGGGCCTGGGCCTGGCCTGGCTGCCGCTCACCCTGGTCAAGGCCGACCTGACCGAGGGCCGCCTGGCCCGCGCGGCCGGGCCCGACAAGGACGTGCCCATCAACGTGCGGCTCTACCGCCGGCCTGCGGCGCAGAGCAAGCCGCTCACGCGCAGGGTGTGGGCGGGGTTGGAGAATCTTTATGGGAGGAGTCAGAAGTCGTGAGGCGGGCGGGTCAGTTTGTGTGACTTGGCGGCTGCGGCCTTGCGTTGTTGAACGTCTGTAAATTTGAGCGCCGCGCGCTCTTCTTGCCCCTGCCGGGCGGTTTCTTTTAGAGGCCGGGTCTCGGCCCGGC